>JAFYYM010000026.1 GCA_017557535.1 Bacteroidales bacterium
CTGAGATGCGAGGATCTCGGTGATGGTCCTTTCCACACCGTTCGAGTCGGTGAATCGGTTGTTGCGGAGGCGGCCCTTGACCTCAACGCCGGCGCCCTTGACGAGGGTGGAGAAGTCTGGCATCCGGTCGCTCTTGAAGGCGGTGACCTGATGCCAGGTGTTATCAAAAGATTGTGATAACACCTGTTATAACAACAGATAGATTATCACAAGTACATTACTGAAGTTGCCCTTCACGGCTAGTGACGGGCAACTCTTTTCCATTATCTCTTTTGATAACGATTAGGCCAGGCTCTTTAAGTATTCCTTTAGTTTGCTATTTTTCTCCCATGATTTCACCTTCGGCTCGGTCAGGCCAACTTCAGCGTATGCGTTTTCCAGTGCTTTCCGTTTCTGATCCGAGTCTGCTCTTGCATATATCTCAGTGGTTTGTATTGACACGTGTCCTAAGATGTCTCTTATGTAGATTAGATTGACGCCTGCTTGAAGAAGATGCATCGCTCTTGAGTGTCTTAAGACGTGAGGACTTATTTTTGACGGGAAGAGTTCACTATGAAGGAGTTGAGCTTGGTGATAGTACTTATTCAAGACATATGATACTCCAGGTGTAGTCAGTTTTTCTCCCCAGGTGTTATAGAAGAGGGGGTGTGATTCTCGCCCCAGAAGATTTAAGTGCTGCTCATCAAGATAAGTCTCGAGAAGGCGTACAATATTATCGTCTAAAGGGACGATTCTCGTTTTATTCCCTTTACCGTGTATCATGACTACGCTGGGTTTTGACAAGCGCAAAGAGGAGGGGGTAAGGTCTATCAGTTCCTGTACCCTCGCTCCTGTATTATAGAGCAAAGACAACATGGTCAGGTCTCTACGCCCTTTTACGGATGACACGTCGATGGTCTCCAAGACTGATTTGATACCATCTATCGTCAGATAATGGATTGATCCTTTTGGGCCTTTCTTGCCCTGGATAGAGCATACCTGTTTCCACTGGGCCATGTGTAGGGGGTCCACGTACATCAGATACTTACAAAAGGATTTCATGACTACACATCTGTGATTCCGTGTCCTGACGGTGGCCGATTTGTTAGTTTCCAGCCAGTCCAGATAGTTCAAGACATTGACCTTATTGACATGAGCCAATGATATTCTATCTGGCTTTATATGATGTTCGTCCTCCAGATATGACAGGAAGAGTGTGAAGGCGTCTCGATATGCCCTTATTGTATGAGTGCTACATCCTTTTTCCTGCACGAGATATCCCATAAAGAAAGATTCCAGCACTTTTGCAAAGTCTTTATACTGATCCATTTATACGTGCTTTAACGGCATTGCTTATTATAACATCAAGAGAACAAGAGAGTGGCTCCGTTAGTTTTATTATGTCAGGATACGCCATTTGTGCGAGCCTAAGATAGTATTCCGTGGCGTGGACATCACAATGCCCCATATATACGGCCAACGAGGGCAGACAGCAATATGGGTCTTTCCCAGAGTTGACCATTTTTATCAGGGCGTGCACGCAAGCGGTATGTCTTAGGTCATGTACCCTGATACCATGGCGGCCTTGCTGATATTCTATACCGGCATTTCTACAGATTGCCTTAAAGCGCAATAAGATAGTCCCAGAGTTACATTTCGCCCCATTAGCTTTTATAAAGAAGGGACTTGACGGGTTTTCTATTCCTCGCTTATGGATTCTGCTCCTATTCTTCATGTACTCCCGCAGTACAGCTTCTAGAGATTCGTTGATTGGGGCGAGCCTGTCACTATTATTTTTGGTGTTTCGTATGACAATGCAATGCTTGTCAAACATGACATCGCGATTCTCTATCTCAAGAGCTTCATTTATTCTAATACCGGTGCTGTAGAGTAAGCGAAGCAATGACGGCATCACAAGTTGATGGCTATCTTTGGTATATAGACGATTCCTCCAGTCATCACATTCTTTGAAGATTCTGGCCATCTCATCGTACGAGAAGATATACGGAATAAAGGTTTTTTTCCCGGGCTTTGGGAGCCTCGGGATATGACATGGAACTCCACAACCGCACAAGTATTTGATGAACTTTGACATATAAGCTGCCTCGTGATATAGAGTGATCTGGTTTAGGTTTTTCCATCTATCCAACCAACCCTTGTATATGTCATCTGACAGGAGTTGGCCAGCCTGATAGCTGACCTTAACGAGGTGTTGAT
This sequence comes from Bacteroidales bacterium, assembly GCA_017557535.1. Classification (GTDB taxonomy): domain Bacteria; phylum Bacteroidota; class Bacteroidia; order Bacteroidales; family UBA932; genus Cryptobacteroides. Next base: position 2,197 of record JAFYYM010000026.1, read on the forward strand.
CAAAGGTACGAAGTACGAACTCAACCAATTTGGGATTCTTCCCCTGAGATTCATATTCGGCAAGGTACGCTCTCATATAAGGAGCAATGGGACTGACAAAGTCGTACTCAATTTTCTCCATACAATATCCCTCCATATTGATTGTAGAACTTGCCATCCACTATGGGAACATCAAGAGAACAAGTCAGCAACGAGTGTATGTCAGTATTCAAGTATAGCATTGTTGAACTCGTGAACTCATGACCTAATACCTCTGATATAACAGGTAGTTCTACTCCGTCGTTCAATAAAGTCGATGCTAGGCTATGTCTTAGAGAATGTGGGCCAGAGTGCCTTCCAGATATATCCGCCCCAGAGTTTATAATCCAACGATGGACACGGGATGTAATTAGGTTCGTTGTGACAGGCCTGTCCGGATATGTGTGGCTTACGAAGATATTCTTTATCTCGGTCGGAGGACGTCCATTTTGGATATAGTCTATTATTGCATTGCCGACATCCTCAAGTAAAGGGAGTGCGACATATGTGCCGGTTTTCGACTGTTCGATGTCGATCTCGTTCCTGTCCCAGTCAATATTTGAGAACTTTAGAGAACATATGTCACCTGCTCTTAGACCGAGCCGTGAAGCCAGTAGAACCATAGCGTAGTCGCGCTTCCCAACGGCAGTAGACTTATCGATGGAAGACTCAACCTTTATAACCTCCTGAGGATTATAGAATGAAGGAAGTTTTCGACGCTCCTTATAACGTATGTCATCCAGGCAACTCTTTTGCTCATAACTGATTAGGTTCTGCTCATACGCATAGGTCAATAAAGTCTTGATAAGGATACAGATTCTACGCTTTTGATGGCTAGAAGAGTCAATATATTGGACAATAACATCCCTGGATAGAGTTTTAAGTGTGATTTTCTGCGCATGCATACTGATACAGAAGTAGCTTAGATAACTTCTGTATTGCGCAATGGTTCCCGTTCCAACACGACCCTCCATAGACTTTATTAATGATAGGACCGTTGCCCCAATTTCTCCTGGAAACGAGCGAGTCTTGGGACAGGCTCCTCGCCGGTATATTGTGTCGGAAGAAGTGCTCAAGATTATGTTCAGTCGCTTTATAAACTTATGTGCTCGCACCTTTATCCTATCTTTCCATGACGTGGTTGCGACCATCTTGAGATACTTTTCCCCAACCGCAGGCGTGTAGTATCGACACGCTGTTTCTGTCATGTATTCAATCAGACGCCTAGCGTCCCAAACGTATGCAACAATGACTCTTTCCGAGAAGCCACTTGCATTGAGAACCTCCCTACATCGAGGGATGATCCTTTCTTTTGAGATGTTCTTTTTCATACTAATGTTATCAATAGAGATTATCAAAAGATACGATAAAGAACAAAAAGAAAAAGAGGTGCAGCGCACCTCAAGAATAGCCTGTTATCAAAGTCCTTAACACTGCTGGACACAACAAGCTGAAAACCAGGCAGAGGACACCGGTTATATGTCAAGTTTTGATAATAATTGTCTTTGGATAACACGTGTTATCAAAAGATTGTGATAACACCTGGTTCAACATCACGGCCTGGGAAGGGAAGAACATGCCGGAACTGCACCTGATCGGCAAGGGCGTCATCGTCCAGGTCGCCGGACGGGTGCGGACATTCCGGTTCACGATGGCCGATGGCGCCGAACGGAGCGGCTGGGAAATCCTGGCGCGGCGCGTGACCATCCTCCCGCCCGACGACGACCCCGTACAACCCCAAAGATTCCTGTAACGCCATGCGTACGCGGTTGACAGTCGCGGTCTTTCTGGCCGTCCTCCTGCTCGCCGGCTGCGGCTCCCAGGGGAAACTGGAGCGGCTCCGCCGCCAGTCCCTCACGGCCCAGATGGTCATCGCCGACGAGAAGGAACTGCCGGAGATCGCGATGGGCGGGGAACCCCGCCGGGACACGATGGTCGTGGAAGACCCGGACGGGAACCAGGTGCTGATCATGCGGGCCGTGAAGGACGAGAACGGAGAGATGGTCGCCACGGACGTCATCCAGGCGGCCAGGGTTACGGCCCGCTTCCGCAACGTGGCGGAACGGAGCGGCAAGGTGGACCTCAACTTCCGGATTATCGTGCCGGAAGCGATGCAGGACCGGGACTGGCAGCTCCGCTTCTATCCGGACCTGTTCGTGGCGGAGGACAGCCTCCGGCTGGATCCAATCCTCATAACGGGTGAAGGCTACCGGAAGGCGCAGCTGAAGGGATACGAACATTACCGGCGGTTCCTCGATTCCATCGCGGCCGATTCCACGCATTTCGTCGACCGCTTCCAACTGGAGATGTTCCTGCGGCGGAACCTGCCGGACATCTATCGGTACAAGACCGACTCGACAGCCGTCTCCGACGATGAATTCCGGTCCCATTACGGAATCACGCAGCAGCAGGCGCTCGCGCATTATACCAACCAGCTGGTCGTCCGCAGGAACCGGCGGAAGGTCAGCCGCAAGGGCGAGATGTTCCGCAAATATGTGAAAGCGCCCATCGTGACGGAAGGGCTCCGCCTGGACACGGTCATCGTGAGCCCCGACGGGGACATCCTGTTCGATTACGTACAGTCCATCCACGTGCGGCCCTCGCTCCGCAAGGCGACCGTCCTGCTTTCGGGCGACATCTTCGA
>JAFYYM010000027.1 GCA_017557535.1 Bacteroidales bacterium
CAGTGCATCGCGGCGATGCCCTTCAGAGGAAGGTAGTAGTTCATCATCGAGAAGAGTCCCTTCTTCATCTCGCCACCGTACCAGGTGTTGAGGATGACCTGCTCGCGTGAAGTCACGTTGAAAGCCACGCAGGTGTCGCTGCGGAGACCGAGCTCCTTGTAGTTCTCGACCTTTGCCTTGGATGCGCAGTAAACGACGAAATCAGGAGCCTGGTCGAACTCGGCCTGGTTCTTCGGGCGGATGAACATGTTGGTCACGAAGTGGGCTTGCCATGCTACCTCCATGATGAAGCGGACCTTCATCCTGGTGTCCTTATGGGTGCCGCAGAAACCGTCCACGACGAAAAGCCTCTTGCCTGAGAGCTGATCCTGGGCCAGTTTCTTGACCTCTTTCCACACGCTCTCGGACATCTCGTGGTTGTCGTTGGGATACTCCGGGGTGTTCCACCAAACGGTGTTCCTGGAGTTCTTGTCCATCACGATGTACTTGTCCTTAGGGGAACGGCCTGTGAACACGCCTGTCATCACATTGATGGCGCCAAGTTCGGTAACCTGTCCTTTGTCATAACCAGTGAGCCCGGGTGTGGTCTCCTCGTTGTAGAGAACCTCGTAGGTTGGATTGTAAAGGATCTCCTTCACTCTCTTGATACCGTACTTGCGCAAATCGATTTTTGACATAATAATTGATAATTTATTGAGTTAAACTTATTCCTTTCAAACGCCCGCGAATTTACTGAAAAAACGCGCATTCATCAAACCTGATGGCGATTAATTTCGTACATTTGTGAACGCAAGGGTTTTTCCTGCAAATTATACGCCACGAAGGCTCGCAAATAGTTGTTATAAAACGATTTAAACATTTTAATTAATAATGACGCCAAGACAAGTGTTGAAGGATTATTGGGGGTATGATAATTTCCGTCCGATGCAGGAGGAAATCATCATGTCGGCCATTGGTGGGAAGGATGTTCTGGCGATCTTGCCGACCGGAGGGGGAAAGTCGGTTTGTTTCCAGATTCCGGGGATAATGGCGGAGGGTTTGACCATTGTGGTCACCCCGCTTATCGCCTTGATGAGGGACCAGGTGCTGAACTTGGAGAAAAGGGGAGTGAGAGCTCTGGCAATCCATGCTGGCATGTCCCGTCACGAGGTGGACTTGGCGCTCAACAACGCCGCTTACGGAGATTGCAAATTTCTTTACCTTTCCCCGGAGCGTATTGGCACCCGTCTTTTCCAGTCTTACCTGGATGTGCTGAATGTCAGCTTTATAGTCGTGGACGAGGCGCATTGCATCTCGCAGTGGGGATATGATTTCAGGCCGGATTACCTCAAGATAGGTGAGCTTCGACAAAGGGTTGACGCACCGGTGATCGCTCTCACCGCCACAGCCACACCCTCTGTCGCCGAAGACATAATGGACAAACTGGCCTTCAAGGAAAAGCTTGTGTTGAAAAGCGGCTTTGAGAGGCCTAATCTCACCTATGTCGTCAGGCATGTTGAGGATAAGAACTCACAGATTCTGAGTATTTGCCGGGGCGTTCCCGGCAGCGGTATAGTCTACGCCAGGAGCAGGGCCAAATGCGAGGAGCTTTCCGCAATGCTCAAGTCTGAGGGAGTCAGCGTGTCATTCTATCATGCGGGACTCGGCCCCCACACCAGAAGTGAACGCCAAGAGGCATGGAAGGTGGAAAAAATACAGGTGATGGTCTGCACAAACGCTTTCGGCATGGGAATAGACAAGCCTGACGTGAGGTTCGTGGCCCATTATGACCTTCCAGACAGCCCGGAGGCTTATTTCCAGGAAGCGGGAAGGGCCGGGCGTGACGGGAAACGTTCATACGCTTTACTGCTTTGGAACGGGATGGACACCCGTCGATTGGCCAAGATCGGGAGCGTGACGTTCCCTTCCCTGGAGTTTATCGGGGACATATACCAGAAACTCCACGCTTTCTTCGAGATTCCTTACGACACCGGTATAGGACGCCAGCTGAAGTTTTCCCTGGAGGACTTCAGCAAAGCGTTCGGTTTCCAAAGGGCACCGGTTTTCCATTCCTTGAAATACCTTGAGCGAGCCGGGCACCTGACGTACTCCGAAGAGGTGGACATACCGACTAAGGTGAGAATATCAGTTGATCGGAAGTCGTTGTATGACATAGACTTACCAAGCGAGGACATGGTGTCTCTCCTGGATGTCCTGATGCGGACATATCCTGGTGTATTCTCATTCCTTCAAACCATCGATGAGGAATATGTCTCCGGAAGGATCGGCACGACTGTACCCGGGCTCCGACAGTTGTTGTATTCCATATCCCTAGAGCATGTGATCTCTTATGTGCCTGCGGCCCATTCGGATGTCGTTTTCCTTCATCACGATCGCTTGCGTCCCGGTAATGTGGACCTCATGCCGGAGAGGTACAATATGTTGAGGGAGAATTACGAGGCGAGATCCAGGGCGATGCTGGAATATGCCTCTGAGACAGACGAGTGCCGTTCTCGTTACCTTCTCCGCTATTTCGGCCAAACCGATACTGTCGACTGTGGCACTTGTGATATTTGCCGCAAGTCGGCGGTCGTGCCTTCAGAGTTAGCGGCAGCCGATAGAGATAAGACGACAAGGGATTTGACTGGATTCGTTGAAGAAAGGGGTGGGGTGTACCGTTTGGTGGATGTGGTGGCGGAGTTCGGGAATCCGGCGAAGGGTTATTCACAGGATTATCTGGATATTCTCCGTCATATGATTGATGATGGTATCGTCCCGCCTTATCAGAACTGATATGGCGTTTGGTATATTATAGAATAACATGCGATGATTATTAGACAGATAACTGCCAGGGCTATAATACTGGCCTCCATTCTGACCGCATTGCTTTCATGTTCTTCACATGATAAGGGTGCCTCTTGGAACGATAGCGACCTCGAGTTGGCGAAGGCCATTCTTTCCGATAAGACACTTGACAAAGTGGTAGATATGGGAAAGGTGCTTTTATCCAAAGGGTACAATGCCGGGAGCGGCTATTCCGAGGTCTGGATCAGGGATATGAACACTTTCATTGAGACTTCCCTGGAAGTGGTTGATCCTTCCGATGTCAAGAATGCCCTCAGCTATTTTTTACTTCTCCAACAAGATAATGGTGAGATAATTGATGGCTATGTTTTAAAGGATAACTCTAATTGGGGTGACCCGGAACCTTATTATTCGGATAACGCTCCTTCACACGTCGGATTCAAGAATACGGTTGAGACAGATCAGGAGACATCCCTTGTACAAGCGATCCGTAAATATGCGGAGAAGACCGGAGATGTAGCCTTCCTCTCTGAGGATATGGCAGGAAAGACCGTCTATCAAAGGCTCTGTGATGCCATGGACTATCTTCTGCGGGAGAAGTTCGACAGCAAGTACGGGCTTCTCACGGGGGCGCTCACGGCCGATTGGGGAGACGTCGAGAACGATCCTGTGAACTGTGTCGACATAGGGCCTGGGTCATGCGTCACGATTGATGTATATGACAATGCCATGATGGTCATAGCTCTCAGGGATTTGCAGGCGCTCACAGCCGATCCCGCCGAGAAGGCTCGTTGGAAGGAACTTCATGACAGATTCTCCAAGAATATAAAGAAGTACCTCTGGAACCCTGGCAAAGGGCGTTTCATTCCTCATCTTTATCCTGATGGAAGGCCTGATGAGGTTGACTTTGACGAGGACAGGATATATTATCATGGAGGTACCGCGGTAGCGATTGAGGCGGGTTTGCTGACTAAGGAAGAGATCGCGAAGGTAAACGCCGACATGCTCGCCAATGTCAAAGAGTCCGGAATGCCTTCAATAGGCTTGACTGTTTATCCTACATATCCTTCTGGTTTCTACCCGGGGTGGATGGCTGATCCATTCAAATACCAGAATGGGGGAGACTGGACTTGGTTTGGGGGCAGGATGATCCAGCAGCTTGTATGTAATGGTTTCGTGGCTGAAGCCTATCAGGAAATACGTCCGATGATAGACCGTGTCATCGTCAACGGAGATTTCTACGAATGGTATGGTCCAGGTGACGTGCCTAGCGGTTCAGCCGCCTTCAAAGGTTCTGCCGGAGTGCTTTGTAAAGCGATCAAGCTGCTGAAGGCATGGGCAAATGAGACAGTCGCGGGGGAAAAGGAGAACCTATCACAATATGTGAACCCCCTGATTGGCAGCGCTCATTGCCGCTGGTTCCATGTGGCCCCAGGAGCGCTTCCTTTCGGCTTGGCCAAGCCAGGTCCTTCAACAAATGGTAGTTATGGTAACAAATCCGGTTGGGAAGCTACCGGTTATGACTATCGCCACACCTCTATAGAAGGCTTCCCTTGCCTCCATGAGTTCCAGGTGGGCGGGATAGTGCTGATGCCGACCACTGGTGCGCTGAAAACCATTCCCGGGAGTCTGGATGGGACTATAAAAGGTTACCGCTCATCATTCAGTCACGAGCGGGAGACCGCTGTTCCGGGATATTATTCAGTATGGTTGGACGATTATGGGATCAAGGCGGAGGTGACAGCCACGAAGAGAGTGGCTTACCAGCGTTTCACCTTCCCGGAAGGGCAGGTTCCTCATTTGCTTTTTGACATAGGAAATCGTCAGGGAGAAAGTGGTCCCGCGGTGGATTCCGAGGTGACAATCCGTGAGGACGGGACCGTGGAAGGCTGGGTACGTACCTTGCCCACTTATAGTGATAAATACCAGGATGGGGCGACAGTCACTATGTATTTCTCGGCGGATGTGGACAAGAAGCCTTCTGAGTCTGGGACGTTCATCAAAAACAAGGTTATGGCGGGTGCCAGGTCAGTTAGAGGAGTTGGAGCGGGAGTGTATCTCACATACCCCGAAGGAGCGTCAACTGTAACGGCCAGGGTCGGGCTATCGTACACCTCAGTCGAGAATGCGCGCCTGAACCGGGAGACCGAGACAGAGGGCGACGCCCTCGGTTTTGACGAAGCCAAGTCACGATCAGAGGAGACATGGGAGAATTATCTTGAGAGAATACGGGTGAAGACCTCCTCAGTGGAGGATAAGGTGAAGTTTTACACCGGCTTGTACCATGCTGTCTTAGGCAGGGGAATCGCAAGCGACGTGAATGGTGATTATCCCACGCATGACGGTGGGGTTGGAAGATTGCCCTCTGGCCCTGACGGAGCTCCCGCTTTCTCATTCGTCAACACTGACGGGATTTGGGGAGGGCAATGGAACCTGTTGCAAGTCTGGGCTTTAGCATATCCCGAGTACCTTTCCGACTTCGTGAATACGCATATTCAAGTTTACAAGGATTCTGGGTGGCTTGGTGACGGTTTAGCATGCAGCCGCTATGTGTCGGGAGTCGGTACCAATCAAGTCGGCAACGCGATCGCCGCCGCCTACATGAGAGGGATAAGGACATTCGATGTTGAGGCTGGGTATGAGGCTGCCCGTAAGAATGAGCTTGATGGAAAGAACCGTCCTATGGGAGCGGGAAAACTGGACACCGATCAGTTTGTCGAGCTCGGTTATGTGCCGCACAAGGATTCCGGGCCATGGCCGGATGAGGCGTGGATGTTCTCCGCATCCCATACTCTGGAGTATAGTTTCGGAGCATACGCTGTCGCCCAGATGGCCAGGGAGCTTGGGAAAACCGACGACTATGTACGCCTAATGGAACTTTCAAAGGGCTGGGAGAACATCTATGACGATAAGGAGAATCTGATCCATCCTAAAACCGGAGAAGGGGAGTTCATCGATAACTTCAATCCTATGCAGGTCTGGAGAGGATTCCAGGAGGGGAACGCCTACCAATACACATTCTATGTGCCTCACGATCCCAAAAGCCTGATTGCGAAAATGGGGGCTGAGGAGTTCTCCGCCCGCCTTGACAGCATCTTCACACGCTCCGAGGCGAACATATTCAGTGGAGGGAAAACAATAGACGCTTTCGCCGGGTTGCAGACTTATTATAATCAAGGAAACCAACCTTGCCTGCATATTCCATGGCTGTTCTACCAGGCCGGCAGACCTTCGCTAACCCAGAAGTGGGTAAGGGCTATCCTTGACAACTTCTACGGAACAGATGGTATTCATGGCTACGGATATGGACAAGACGAGGATCAGGGTCAGCTCGGAGCGTGGTATGTCATCTCGTCAATCGGCCTTTTTGATGTGGCGGGTCTATGCGATAAGGACGCCTCTTTCGCCATCGGAAGCCCTAAGTTCGACAAGGTTACGATCTCTTTGGACAGTCGCTATTATCCTGGGGAGAAGTTTGAGATAGAGACGAGGGACAACTCCCGCATCAATAAATATGCTCAAAGCTATTTCCTTGATGGTAAGGAACTTCACACTCCCTTTATCCCTTTCAGTTCCGTGGTCTCAGGAGGTAAGCTGGAGATAGGGATGGGGATGGCACCAAAAGACAACTATTGAGCTCATTAATAAATGCAACCAGGTTGCAATCTTAAATGCATATTATTGCAACCTGATTGTTGTATATGAAATCGAATAAAACGTTATCATTTTTGATAGGACTGTGCTTTATTATCCCATCTTTTGCCCAGTCCACTGAGCAGAATGACAAGCAGGACACTTTGAAGGCCACTGTCTTCACATCCCATCATCATTCTGGCGGCCTCTCTAAGGGAAAGGACCTGCGCACTGAGGTTGTCTCGTCAGCCGGGTTGATGAAGCTCGCATGCTGCAACCTAGCCGAGAGTTTCGAGAATTCAGCCAGCGTCACAGTAGGCTATTCCGACGCGGTTACCGGTGCCCGCCAGATTCGCCTTCTTGGCCTTTCTGGTGTGTATATGCAGATGCTTGAGGAAAATCGTCCTGTCATGAGGGGGCTGAGTTCTCCTTTCGGGTTGTCATTCGTCCCTGGCCCATGGATGGAAAGCATCCAGATCGCTAAAGGCTCTCCATCTGTCATAAACGGGACCGAATCCATGACAGGACAGCTTAACACGGAGTTCCGCAAGCCTACAGACGAGATTCCCTTGTTCATTAATGTTGTCGGGATGTCCGACACCAAAACCGATTTCAACCTCGCCTCATCGCTCCAGATGGGGGATAAGCTTTCTACAGTGACCCTCGTTCACGCCGAGGGGAATTTCAAGTCTCACGACATGAATATGGATGGTTTCATGGATGATCCCATGAGAAAGCAGGTCAATCTCGGAAGTCGATGGCTATGGTATACTCCTGAGCTTGTGATCCACTGGGGAGCCGGCGCTTTATATGACTCCAGGAAAGGAGGGCAGGAGAATGGTTGGCAGTCTGACATATCCAATACCAGGATTAACGCTTACATCAAGGTAGGCCATCCTTTTCGAGAGGATAATTCTTCCAGCATGGCCTTTATTGGGGATTACTCCTACAATGACATGGACGGTGGCTTTGGACCGTCCTTGTATGGAGGCAGCCAGCACTCCGGCTTCATGAATCTGATGTACCGTGACGCATTCGCGGAGCATCAAGACCTTACGGTGGGAGTAAGCTCAAATTTCGACAGCTATTCGGAGAGTCTTAAAAGATTCCTTCCTACCGGAGTGGATAACTCATTCAGTCCTATTGTCACCAATCTGGTGAATGTCAGGGCATATGCCGAGTATACATGTCACGTGGAAGAGAAGTTCTCGACCATAGTCGGTCTGAATGCCGATTGGTTCAAGGACTATGGTATCCGGTTCTCCCCGAGGGTGACCCTTAAGTACCAGCCGGTCGAGGCCGTCATCCTCCGAGCCAACGGTGGCAGGGGATTGAGGAACGCCCTTCCATTGATAGATCATTTCGGAGTTTTATCTACAGGGAAAGCCTTCAATGGAGACTTCCTTTCCCATCAGCTTGAGGACTCATGGACCTTCGGCGGGAACGCCACCTTTTATATCGCGGGGGATAACTATTTGAGTTTCGATTATTTCTCCACACGCTTCACAGATCAGCTCATTGTTGACTATGAGCAGTCTCCGGGCACTATAGAGTTTTATCCTCTTGATGGGAGGTCTTTCAGCGACAGTTATCAAGCTGACCTCCACATTGAGCCGTCTTCCCACTTCACTTTGGACTTGACCGCGAGGTTCACAGACGCCAAGTCCACTTACAGAACAACTGGTCTGCGTGAGGTTCCACTTTCCAGCCGCTTCAAAGGAGTTCTAAACATGCAATATAAAACCAATCTCAGCCGCTGGATTTTCGATCTGACAGGCTCATTGAATGGTTCAGCGAGGGTGTATGATTTCATGAAGGATTTGAGGGGAGATGACGGCGAGTTCCTCTATCCTGAAGGCAGGACGCCAGTCTATCCTCTTCTCTATGCGCAGGTCACCCGTCGTTTCAAAGGATTTGACGTCTATCTCGGCGGAGAGAACCTGACAGGTTTCCGCCAGAAAAATGTGATTCTTGGCACGAGAATGGCAGACGGAATGGTCGACACAGCCTCATCAGGCTTTGACGCCAGCGCCGTCTGGGGTCCTATAATGGGTACCACAGTCTACGCAGGTATTCGTGTGACTATTTGGAAGTAATTAATTACGAGAGTTTTATGAAGAATGTTTTGATCTCTGTCCTATCCGCTATACTGCTTGCGGTCCCCGCTGTCATGACATCAGCCGAGCCTGGCTCCGCATATTCGTTGGACAAGAAGAAAGTCAATACTGTCACAGTGGCTTATAATGTGAACATGCATTGCGACAAGTGTGTCGCTAAGCTCACTGACAATCTCTCATTCCTCAAGGGGGTTGAGGATCTGAAAGTCTCCCTCGATGAGAAAACAGTGGTGATCACTTACAATCCCGCCAAGACTGACGAGGCGACGCTGGTGAAGGCCATTGAGAAATGTGGCTACACGGCTGAGAAACAAGAGCCTGAGAAAAAGGATGGGAAATGACAAAATCGCGTTTCACTCTATGACCAGTCCGTCGTAGGCCGGTTGCACTATAGATCGGATATTCTTTTCAGAGCATAGGCGGGAGAGCTCCCGGCAAAACTCCTCATGGGCAGGGAATGAGTGGGAGAGGTGGGTGAGCCAGGTATGTTCCGCCTGGATCCGGTCGGCGAGCTCAAGGGTCTCTTCGAGGCTGAAGTGAGAGTGGTGCCGGTTATAGCTCACTGTGTTGAGTGTCAGGTGCTTAAGTCCAGTTAGTTTCTCGAATTCGCTGTCAGGGATAGAGCTCATGTCGGTGATATAGGCTATGTCATCGAACCGAAATCCCAGTACCGGTAGTTTATCATGTAGCCCCCTGATCGGTATAATTGTCATTGCGGTAGAGCCGCCAGAACTGACGACTTCCGCATGGTCGATCATGTCGTCAAGGCAACGGGCGGTGGGGATGAGGGTGCCGTCGTGGAGGCGGTAGTGGTAACCGACGTCGTGAACCCAGACGAGCTCTTTGTCTGCTGAGTCTTTACGTATAATGAATGGCCGCTCATCGATCACATGAAGCTTCCACTCCGGCGCACCGGGATACTTAGGGAACTTGAAGACATAAGGGTATTCCCGGATGATATCTTCCAGCACATTCTTCTCGCAATAGATCTCCGCAGCCCGGCGGTCGACATAGTTCAGGGAGCGCACGTCGTCAAGCCCTCCAGTGTGGTCCTTATGGTTATGTGTCAGAAGGATAGCGTCGAGATGGGCGATGTCGTGCCGCAACATCTGCATGCGGAAATCAGGTCCTGCGTCAACGAGTATATTAAGCCCTCCATATTCAACGAACACCGACGCCCTGAACCGCTTGTCACGCTTATCGGATGAGCGGCAAACCTTGCACTTGCAACCGATTATCGGCACGCCTTGTGACGTCCCGGTACCGAGAAAAGTCAGTCTGGCACTGCTTCCTTTCATAGTATAATGTCCTCTATAGTGTTGACCCTATGTGGGTCATAAGGCCTCTCAACCCTTATGTAGTTGCCCGAATATCCTCCCATCACGCCATCTTTGACATCCGATTCCCAAAGCACCTGTGAGATCCTGCCGCGGTTCTTCTCCACGAACTCCGCATGCAGCTCATCGCAGAGGGTTTCCAGGCGTGCCACCCTCTCTGTCTTGACTGAATCCTTGACTTGGTCCTTCCAGCCAGCGGCCACTGTGCCGGGCCTGCGAGAGTATGGGAAAATGTGTATGAAGGCGGGCCTGACCCGGTCTTTTAAAAATGAATACGTCTTCTCAAAAAGCTCGTCAGTCTCTCCCGGCAAGCCTGCGATCACATCAATCCCGAAGAACACATACGGTTTGAGATTGCCTTGCGGCTCTCCTGGCCTCGGGTCCATCTTTGAGCGGATGTAGTCAATCCTTTCGGCGAAGAATTCGGTTGTATAGCGCCTTCTGACACGGGAGAGGAGCTCATCAGCTCCGGACTGGAGAGGGATATGGAAATGGGGCTGGAACTTCGTACCAGAGGCTATCCAGTCCACTATCTCCTCCGTGATGAGATTCGGTTCGATCGAGGAAATCCTGTATCGTTCAATGTCTTCCACGTCGTTCAGGCGCTTCAGCAGCTCCAGGAAACTTTCTCCGGTGGTACGACCGAAGTCGCCGGTGTTGACACCGGTGATGACAATCTCCTTGATTCCTGTGGCGGCTATAGCATTCGCTTGTTCCACGGCAGCGGAGATGGGAATATTCCTGGATAGGCCGCGGGCGTAGGGGACTGTGCAGTAGGCGCAGAAGTTGTCGCAGCCGTCCTGCACCTTCAGGAACGACCGAGTCCGCTCTTCCGTCGAATATGCCTCCAGAATCGCTTCAGTCGAGTCGGAAGGACTGTCGGCAGGGTGTACTGTCCCCGGCGGGTAAATCCCTCCCATCGCAAGCGATGGGCCCCTCCCGCTCACCTGGCCACGGGCGGCCTGGCCCGGCGGGGGCAGTACACCCTGCCGACATTCTGGCTCATCTGGCCACGAGCGGCTAGGCTCCGGCGGGGGCAGAACACCCTGCCGACTACCTGACAGG
>JAFYYM010000028.1 GCA_017557535.1 Bacteroidales bacterium
CCTTGCCGACTCCACGTGAAGGAAATACCTTTGCATCAAGAAATGGTCTCAGTAACCGGTTCAGTCACATGGATCAGCTTCAGTTCCTCCGACATCGATACGCACGGATCCCAGGCGAGAACGGGATGAACAGCACGCCTGCGGCTGCCGGCCGGAAAGAGTCGCAGGAAGCGGTGAGACCACCGGCCCAGCGCCGGAAACAAAGATGCCACTCCCCTTCCAGGCGGAGGTCAAGAGCAGAATCCCCTGTTTCACCGACCGGCGTGGAAAGACGACTGAAAGTCACGAAACGGCAGCATATGAGGTGGAATATCGCGTCGGGGATGAGTTCGCCTGCAGGGCTGTCCAGTCGCCCAGACAGTCCTCAGGTCAAAAGAAAAAAAGAATCCCCGGCCGTAATGACCAGGGACAATCGAGAACTGAATGGAGGCCGGTTTTCTAGAAATGCCAGCCGCAGGTCACGGCGAGGTAATGCAAATGGACCGATCCCGTCCGGTTGTATTCCGGATACTGACGCATCGCGTTCAGGAGGCCGATGCTGCCTTCGAATCCCCACTGGAAATGCTTCCCTCGCAGGAAGGTGATGCTCGGCTGAAGGCCGATGTCATAACGCTTGAACTTTTCCTTGCCGTTGAGCGGATCGCTCGGGTCCGCGTCGACATAGTAAGTGTCGGCGGAGGTCATGAACGAAAGCGCGGGGCCGAGGCCGACAACCATCCTGGTTCCGTCAGAATCGAAATGGTAACGGGCCGTTACGAAGATATCGGCGAGGCTCATCCCGTCGGGGTCATTGCCCACTGCCATGAAATGATCGATCTGGCTGAGCTGTGCACGAAGGCCGGCACCGGGCATTACAGACCACTGGTCGTTCACTCGGATATCAAGGCCATAGGAGAGACGGATCACGGCCCCCGGGTTCTCTTCACGGGCCAGATATCCGCTTTCCAGGAACAAACCTCCGCCCAACTGGAAGTTGCTCTCCAGCCGCTTCCACGCAGTATTCTGCTGAGCTGAAGCGGTGACACTGACCAGAATGGTGGTCAAAACGTATAGAAATCTCTTCATCTGCAATACCGTTCTTCTATTTGGCTACATATTAAACACTAAAAATGTCAAAATCTTGCATCAGTATCAGATTATTTCTACTTCGCAAAAAACAAATATAGGAAGAAATCATGTCGGGTCAAAAGAAAAAGGATTCTCGGCCTTGTGGCCGCTTCCTGAACACTCCACTATCTCGGCGCCATCATCGGCGCTTTCAAACCGAACGTCGAACGCCAGTCTGTTTCCTATAGACGCAATTATCTCCAAGCCATTGCTGACTTGGAGATTGAAAACTTCAGTCGAAGTGTTTCTACGCGTGGTGGTGGAAGGCGTAGAGCTCGTACTGGCAGAACCCGCTGCGCTCCTTGTAGCCCAGCGGAGAGGCGATTTTGTTCTTCTTGAGCCAGGCTCCGATGCCGGGCAGGTTGTTCTCGTCGACGAACGCCAGAGAGTCGGTCTGGAGAAGGCTGCCGAGGTTGACAGTGATCACTGCGTAGAGGTCATCGTCCGGAACGGTGTTCATCAGGACGGCCAGGGTACCGTTGTTACGGTAGGTGTCGAAGGAGAGTTTCACTTCAGTGTTTTTGAACTTGAGGGTTTTCATGGCTAAAACTTGTTTTGAGTTTCGTCTGCGAAGGAGTAATAGGATTTGTCGGTCACGATGATGTGATCGAGAAGAGAGATGTCGAAGATGTCGCAAGCTTTCTTGAGCTTGTTCGTCTCGTTGATGTCGGAGACACTCGGAGCGGGATTGCCGCTCGGGTGGTTGTGGAAGAGGATGATCGAAGTAGCGTTGGTCATCAGCGCTTCTTTGATGATGCGCCGGTGATCGATTTGCGTCGACTTGATGGTGCCGACGGTGATCATTTTCTTGGCCAGCGGAAGGTTGGCTCCGTTAAGGAGGAGGATCCAGGACTCCTCGTGGTCAAGTGACCTGAGGTCTTCCCGCAGGAATCCTGCTGCCTGGGCCGATGCTTTGATCGGGGTGTCGGGTGTGTACTGTGCTTGCTTCTTCATTATGCTACGGTTTGATGGTGAGACATCTTTTTTACGCAGCATACAGTACGTCACCCTGTAGGACATCGGCAAGGCAAGGTGGAGAGCGAAGCGGACCTTGCCGGGATGTCCGGGTGACAGAACTTTGCGCAGTGAAAGGAGATGTCACCATACCGGAGTTGAAGAGGCAAAAGCACGGAGCACACTCTCCTCACCGACGAACTGGTTTTGCAGGAGATCTGACGGAGTACTTCAAAAGGGGTAATGGGTCCGTAATGGCAACATGAAGCCATGGAAAATGGCCTCGTCGAGCTTCTCAGTTAAAACTCGATATATGCGATAATCGGTCTTAGAAACGTCTAGAACGACAGAATAGCCATGATCACATTGATTCGAGTCAAAAGAAAACGAACTTGTTTAGTAGTCCTCTGTATTAGATATACTGGACAAGTAAACAAGTATGAAGCATGGATAATATAGGGATTGAGATGCGGTTTCTATTTCAAAGTCCTTTTCAAGGAAATAAAGTCTTTCTTTTTTGACCAGAAAACGCACTTTTATAAAAACAAAGTCCTCTCCGTAATTCGGAAGGTATTGATAGAAAACGAGTTGCAAGAATTTCAATTTAGAATAAGTCCAAATTGATATTTTGGGACAAAAAACGGCTCTTAAGACCGTAATTCTCCCGTAATTTCGGTATCGAGAAATATCGACAAAAAACGCCCTCTGAGATATTTCAGAGGACTTTTTTGGCGTTTTTTATTGCATTTCCAGAGTTCGGAAAAGTTTGGGAAAAATTGAACCGTATATGAACCAAAGATTTGTAACTAATTGATAATCA
>JAFYYM010000029.1 GCA_017557535.1 Bacteroidales bacterium
GCCTCTTATTCATTTGTCTCCTGGCTGAAGACGCTGGTTGGACGCCTCGAGAATGTGATATTTGGAAACGAAAACAAAAGTGCCTGCCGTTGCTCAGCTCTCGCGGCGGTCGCGTAGAGGGGCTTTGGCAGGCTTGACTATCTAAATCCTTATATACTCTCACAAACGATGAGTATGAGACTATTAAGGATAGCGCCCAGTCTTTTCCTGAGGGTATTGATGGAAAACTATGGGGGAGAGTGATTTCACGGGCTTTTCAAGAAGTTAAGTATAAAGAAGGGTCAAAACAGGCTCTGGATTTGATTAGTCAATCGTATTCCGAATTAGATAGAGTGTATCCACAACTATTTCAGGAGAAGTCAGTTCTGCTCAAAACAGAATGTACGACTTATCTACAAGAGAATGATTTTGATGGAGCCCACAAGGCGATGGAACGTTATCTTTACAATGCTCTTGCCCAAGTGCATTATAGCGCATTTAACGCGAAGATGCCCTATTATAGTTTTAGAGGTTTTTCTAGTTATGCATTGAAAGATATTGATAATGAGACTGTCTGCTTGGCGCATCCCAGACAGTTTAACGATCCTTTGGATACTATTCTGGTTTTTTGGCTTGATGAGGAGATAAAAAAGAATGTGGGAGGCACTGAATTACTATATCGCATTTTGATGAAGAAGGTTGCTGAGCACATTAAGATTCGATGTCTGATAGCTGGTAAAAAAGAGGATGGCTCAGATATTCCTGTCGAGGACTTGAATGTCCTCATGTGGGCACATTATGCTGATAGTCATAAGGGTTTCTGTATCAAATACGAGTTTACAGAAGATTGGTTTGATCGAAATAAGTATGTTAATTCTGACAAGATAATACTGATTGACAGAATTAAATATGTGGAGTCGATAAAGATTGAAGATGAGCCATCAATTACTATGGCACTTCTAGAAAAGAGTCATTTTTGGAAAGATGAGAATGAAATGCGTCTGATTTCTTTTGATTTTAGTGGCGATGACAAAGATTTTCCGACCATTGAATGTAAAGGGGCAGCAAAGGCCATTTACCTTGGAGCAAAGTGTTCGGACACTAACCGTAGAAGAATTGAAAAAGCTATTGGCGATAAGAATATCCCCTTATACCAGATGTCCGTAGACGAAACTACCTTAACAAGATTTAAAAAAACCCTTATTGGATAACCATATGATACGGAAAAACATTACACAAAGTGAACTTCTTGATGCAGTATGCAGATACGAAAAAGAAGTACGCAATACTGATTTTCTCAAAGAGTCTGAAGTCCAGCGCATCTATCTTTTTAAGGCTGTAAGGAGAGCGAAGTTGGTAATCATAATTCCGTCAGGTCTTTTTTCTACTGTGCAAGACGAGTTAATCAGAAAGGCCGAGCAGATGATTATTAAGGATGTCTCGCTGTCTGAGAACATAGATTTTTACACGGCTGGTGTTATCACCGAAACGCGTGCGGAGGAGTTAGAAACACCGCTGAGGAAACAGGGCGTTTCTATATCATTCTTTGATTCTACGAAGATGGAGACCATATCACAGTTCCATGATTTGATGGATAAAGATGTGCAGCATGAAGCAGATGGTGAAATTGATCCTTCCTTTTTTGATTATCTCGCATTAAGCAATGACTCATCTGATATTAAGAATGGCTTCTTCTATTCATTGGTTTTGATGGAAATATACCGTCATCAACCAGTTTCCGAAAATGATATTTATGATTTATGTCAAATTAAGTATGGAAGGCAGAAATCAGATATCAATCTGGCGCTTAAGAGTCTGCGAAAAAGAGGAAAGATTACCCCACCTAAAGCAGGAGGTGTTTTTAGCCTAACTGATAATGAAATGAGGCTTTTGGAAAAGGCAAGCAAAGAATCGAAGTCGGAGGAATTAGCTTTTCGGACAGAACTTGAGCGGATTGTAACTAGTTTCGGGTTCTCTAATTGTGATGTATTCTTGGATTTTTTAAAAAAGGAGTATCTTGCAAAATATAGTCTGTTATCGAAGACAGATGATGATGGAGAAGAGCAAGAGAATGAGGCGAGATCGAAAGGAGGCATATGGGATTCTCTGTTTAAAGGTTTATCCGATGAAGAAGCGACATCCTTGCGTCAAGAACTCAATGAGCTTTGTGCGAAAACTGATTATCTTGATCAGTATGGACTAATCCACTCTTTTCTTGACCTTTTCCGGTCAGATAGGTATGAAGATTATATCAAGCAAAAAGAAAACTGTATCTATGTGGACACACCGGTGATTGCTTATTACATTTGTGACAAGAGCAGTTTCCAAGATAAGTATCATATCGAGTGGGATAATATCGAGTTTTTGAGTGCCCATGACTTGTTTGGCTATTTAGATGAATCTAAAGATAATGTAAAGCTCTATATACCTCATGACTACTTACAAGAGGCGATTGGCGAAATGAAAAAGGCTCTTCAATTCAATTGGTTCAATCAGTTTCCTAATCTGCCCATCCCTGTGGAGACGGCCAATACTTTCTTCAACTATTATCAAGAAGTTAAAAAGCAAAAAAAGCAAGTTGGCGATAGTATAGAGCAGTTTACATTAGAATCATTTGCAAAGCAGATGGGTTTTGTGGTACAAAATCCTCAAGCTGCTGATTTCTTCGTTAAAAACATAGCCTCTCTGCGCTTCTTCCTAGACAAGTTAGGGTGTGAGACATTGGATAAGGTAGATGTTAATCATAATACCTTTGATAAAGTTAAAGAGGATTATTATTGGGTCCTCCGAGAGAAAGGGAAGTATAAGTCTGAATTAGCAATTAAGGCTGATGTTCGTCAGTCCGTTCATCTTACCGAGAGGGTCAAAGAAACAAAAAACAATGAACGGGAATATTTCCTCGTTAGTTGGGATCAAACATTGTATAGTTTACGCAATAAGGCTAAAGATGAAATGGAAATAGCGGGACGCAGCTATTCAATCTTCAAGCCAAGAGAGTTAGCAGAAAAGATCGCTTTTAGAAGATTTAAGATAAGTAAAGATAGTATTAATAATGAGGTTTTTGCTTACGCAAGTAGTAGTTTTAATGTGAAAGATAAAATTCGTAGTCTATATGATAATGTTTTGAATCCTTATTTTGCATCTATGGGAAAATCTAACGGGGCTTTGGTGCTTGAGGTTTTAAAAATGCAAAAGGCGAGTATTGAAGGAGAAGTCGAGACCCCTAAAGATGATAAAACGGCCTTTGAGAATATCTTCCTTTCCATAATTACAGAACTTCCCAAGCATTATTGTTCTACACAGAATTTGAAGGATTATCTTAATGACGAAGAGAACAACGCCACTGTAATTCCTTTATTTGCCAAAGCTTTTGATGATTATCGTAAAGGAAAGACAGTAGATATTGCGAAGCAATTATGTGAAATGGTAAAAGCATATGTTAGCAAGGGAGAAAAAGAGATAGTTTTGTAGAGATCGGGTATTCATACTCTTAATATTTGTTGGATTTCAACAAAGATTGGGATGCTTTCGCATCAATTGACTGAGGTGTCGTTTTTTTTTACCTTTGTCTATAAATCTACAAGTTGTTACCTATTACAAGGGTAGGGGGCTTTGATTGGCCATTTGACCGGCTCAGGGTCCACTCGGGTTAGCCTCCGAAAAACCACATCTATTAGGACTGCCCGGCAGACGCTACCTTGCATCAAAAAGGGAAAACCAAGATGACAAATAAAAAAGTCGCCGAGGTGGTGGCATATTGCGAAGAGAACAAGAACGGTGTAATACGCAAACATCCCATCGACATTTATTCCTAACCCCCAATCCCCACACCCCATGACCTTCACAACCCTCATCCAAAACCGCTACTCCTGCCGGGCGTTCGCGGTGCGGGCGGTGGAGCAGGAGAAGATCGACCGCATCCTGGAGGCCGGTCGCATCGCGCCCACGGCCGTGAACAGGCAGCCCGTCCATGTATGGGCCGTCACCAACCCCGGCTCGCTGGAGGCCATCAAGGGTGTCACGCGCTCCAACTATGGCGCGCCGGTGCTGCTGGTCGTCGGCTGCCGTCCTGCCGATGCCTGGGTCCGCCGCTACGACGACAAGAACGGCGCCAAGGTCGATGCCTCCATCGTCGCCACCTACCTGATGCTCGCCGCCGAAAACGAGGGTCTGGCGACCCTCTGGGTGGGCTCGTTTGACCCCGCGGGGCTGGCCGGCATCCTCCCCGGCACGGAAGGGTACGAGCTGGTTGCGATGATTAACGTGGGGTACCCGGCCGAGGGGAGCGCCCCCTCCGCGATGCACGGGGCCCGGATTCCGATGGGGGAGTTTGTGACGAAGATTGACTGAAGCGGAGAAGTTAGTCAATTAGAACTCAAAGTGGATGATATGATTATCGATCAAAGCATACTTGATTCCCTCACCGCCCAGGCTCAGGCGTCTCCTCGCCTGCGGATGAACCTGGACCTGCGGAACTCGCCGGCGGACGGGTCGCAGCGGATGTTGAATGCGATGGAGCCGGGGACGCCGTTGCCCATCCATCGGCATAGGAAATCTTCGGAAACGGTGGTGTGCTTGCGCGGGCATCTGCGGGAGATCTTCTACAATGATGCCCGCGAGGTGATGGAGGTCATCGACCTGACCCCTGGCGGGCCCTGTGTCGGCTTGAGCATCCCTATCGGCCAATGGCATTCTGTGGAGGTTCTGGAGTCCGGCACGGTGATCATGGAGGTGAAGGATGGGGCGTATGAGCCGTTGGGGGAGGAGGATGTGATGCCGGGCAGATGATATAGATATGTACTTGCCGTTGAAGAACACCATTGAAGGGATATGAGTATAATTGTTAACAAACCCAGCCCCGTAACCGGTGGCCAGATGGAGCTCTGCAAAGAAATGGCAGAAGTGACTTTCCGTGGTGAAACCATCTCTTACGAAAAGTCCTTCTACCGTTGTCTGGACAGCGGCTTTGAATTCGTGGACGAGGAGCTGGAGAATGCCAATCTCAAGTCCATTTTTGATACCTATCGACACATTTGACAGTTTCCGCTCTTTGGTCAAGCGCATTATCTGCCACCTGTGGCCTGAAATGCGGCAGACCCTGGTTCGGAAAGTGGCATCTGCCGCGATTGAGCGCGTAGGAAGGCGTTTTTGCGCTAGACCGGAGCGCATGAGAGAGCGATTTTGCACTAGACACAAAAGGTTGCCCCCAATGGTAGGCAACGGAATGTGACGGGGGAACGGTGATACCCGGGAGGACAGAAAGAGTTGATCATTTATTTGGATTTAAGCAATCTCTGCAGTATCTTCGCAATACTTCCCTGAGATTGCGGAGACGCAGCGATGCTGCCATGAACCAAGCTAGATGCAGCAATCTCCGGGATTTTTTCTGTTTGAAATCATTCCTGTCGGCCAGTGACATTCGGTGGAAGTCCTTGAGTCCGGCACGGTGATCATGGTAAGGATGAGGCGTGGGATCCGTTGGGGGAAGAGGATGTATTGTGAGATTCCGGGGCCTCCTTCGACGGGCCCTTCGACTGCTTCGACAGGCTCAGCAACCGTCTCAGGGACCACTTAGGAACCGCCCAGAATGACGTGGCAAGCCTGGGATAACGGAAGAAACTACAATTGACATATTATGCGTAAATTCCTGACCACAACTGCCTCGGCGACCTTCTTCGGCAACTCGCTCTACACGGCGAGGATTATGAAGGACCACCTGGAGTACATCGTCCGGAACCAACCGGGGATGTATGCCGTGGTGCTGGTGATTCCAGGGGCGAAGGATATGGTGCGGGTTGTATGCAATTGGGGGGACTTTTTCGAGAAGCGGCTGCAGCAGCACGCGAATCCATCGGCAGTCCTGGAACGCATCGCATCGAAGTGTCCGAAGGTGGTTCAAATGTTGACCGGCGACGATCCCATCGCCCAGGTGTCGCTCCAGTTCGAGGGAGGGGAATGGCTTCACGGCATCGGCATGGAATTGAAACTCCCGGCACCCTTTCGGAATGCCTTTGACCTTTTGGGCAGCAAGGAAATCGAGGCTGCTGTATGCAAAGTGTATAACTACAGCATCGGCATTTATGCTGAGATTCAGAAAAACTGTCCCGTCCCTGGGTGGGTGAAGGGATTGGAGGAGGTATGGCAATGAGTGATAACGAATCCGGCGTTTTGACCCGCGTCCTGCAGGCGCAGACCAAGGAGGATCTTCATGAAATCGGAGATTTCTTCGGTGTCTTGTTGCGCAAGTCGGACAAGAAGGCGGCGATGGTCCATCGACTTGAAATGGCGTTCCGGACCGATATGCTGCGCTGCCTGAAGTGCCTTCCCATCTACGAACTGCGGAACCTGCAGCTGCTCGTTTCACAAGGGAAGGGCGTCAGGATGCTGATCCCGGAGGCTCGTCCGCCCTTCTTCACCTATTTGTTCGGGCTGCTGGAGGACGATTCTGAAGGGGCTGTGATGAAGTTGTATCTCGAGGACGAGATCTTCGACCTGGTCGCACCGGTGATTGACACGGCCATCAAGGAAGTCGAGGACTCCGGGCGGGTGGAGTTCGAGCGTTTCCTGTGGGGATGCCTGACCATATACGGACTCCTGTCAATGGAAGAGTTCATCAACCTCCGGCGGGAGTTCTTCCCGGACGAGGATTTGAGGGCCATCTACTCATTCCTCGATACCTATGCCCCCTTGTACTACCTGACCGACGACTTCTACGAGTTCCTGATGTACCCGGATTTGCATCAGCTCGACCTTATCACCGAGCAGGAATCGAGGGGCTACTATGGGCGGGAACTCGCCAAGGTGTCCCTCGAGGATATCCTTTCCGCCGGCAAGACGACGCCCTATAACATCCCGTTTGTTTCTCATAAGGAGGGCCTGGCGCTGGTCTCTGCCCTCAAGGCCGTCGGACTCGCTGGCGACGCCGGCGCCCTCCGGATGCATTGGATCTGGTGGGAGAAGCAAAATGAGGGCGGAGATTCCCGCGGGTTCCGTGACCTCATCCAGCGGATCTTGGACGATGCCCGCGTGGACAGTTTCGAGTCTGTCCAGGCTCTCGTGGGCGCCATCACCGACTACTCCAACGCCATCCCTACCTGGGTGTTCCGGGGGCGGTCGTCGGATGATGTGATGAAGGAGGAGCGGCCGCCCCAACAGAGCACCTTTCCGGGGTTTGGTGCTGGACTTGGTCCCGGATCCGGTTCGGGCCCCGCTTTCGGCGCTGTTCCCCGCGTCGGCCGCAACGATCCCTGCCCCTGCGGCAGCGGGTTGAAGTATAAGAATTGCCATGGGAAGTGGGAGAGCTGACTAGGTTTGACTACTGCCGTTGGCTAAATGATTATCAGCGCATTATGGAATTCAATACCGTCATACAGAAAAGATACTCCTGCCGGTCGTTCGCGGCGCGGGCGGTGGAGTAGGAGAAGGTTGACCGCATCCTGGAAGCCGGCCGCATCGCGCCCACGGCCGTGAACAAGCAGCCCGTGCATGTATGGGCCGTCACCAACCCCAGCACGCTGGAATCCATCAAGGGCGTTACGCGCTCCAACTACGGCGCGCCGGTGCTCCTGGTCGTCGGCTGCCGCCCTGCCGATGCCTGGGTCCGCCGCTACGACGCCAAGAACGGCGCCGAAGTCGACGCCGCCATCGTCTCCACCTACCTGATGCTCGCCGCCGAAAACGAGGGTCTGGCGACGCTCTGGGTTGGATCCTTTGATCCTGCTGGGCTGGCTGAGCTTTTGCCCGGCACGGAGGGGTATGAGTTGGTTGCGATGATTAATGTGGGGTATCCCTCCGAGGAGAGTGCCCCCTCCGCGAAGCACGGGACCCGGATTCCGATGGGGGAGTTTGTGACGAGGGTTGATTGAGAAGTCGGTCAAATAGACCCCAAAGTGGATGATATGATTATCGATCAAAGCATACTTGATTCCCTTACCGCCCAGGCTCAGGCCTCGCCGCGGCTGCGGATGAACCTGGACCTGCGGAATTCGCCGGCGGACGGGTCGCAGCGGATGTTGAATGCGATGGAGCCGGGGACGCCGCTTCCCATCCATCGGCATAGGAAGTCTTCGGAAACGGTGGTGTGCTTGCGCGGCCATTTGCGGGAGATCTTTTACAATGATGCCGGGGAGGTGACGGAGGTCATCGACCTGGTCCCTGGCGGGCCTTGTGTCGGCCTGAATATCCCGAAAGGGCAGTGGCATACGGTGGAGGTCCTGGAATCTGGGACGGTGATTATGGAAGTCAAGGACGGGGCGTATGAGCCTCTAGGGGAGGGGGATGTGATGGGGGAGTGATTCCGGGGCGGGCCCGGAATGACAGAAGAAGCCCGGGCTGACGAGACCCCCCGAACCAGCCCCGGAATGCCACCAGCCCCCAATAATCAACCACTATGGATATCCGCACATATTGCAAGAGATTTATGATTTGGACTGCGATTGTGGTCGCGCTCGTCATCGCTGCCATCGGCCTGTGCTTCGGGAAGGTCGTGGAGGCGACGGTGGCGGAGGAGATTGGGAAATGGGTGGTGATGGGGATTTTCATCATCGGCATTTTCGAGGTGTTCGCGTATATCCTGGCGCCGTTCTTCTACCATCTCGGCCACGACAAAAGGAAATAATCATCAACCTATGGAATTCAATACCGTCATCGAAAACAGGTACTCCTGCCGGGCGTTCGCGCCGAAACCTGTCGAGCAGGATAAGGTCGATAGGATCCTGGAGGCCGGCCGCATCGCGCCCACAGCCGTGAACAGGCAGCCGGTCCATATATGGGCAGTATCCAACCCGGACACGCTGGGGGCCATCAAGGGCGTCACGCGGTCCAACTATGGCGCGCCCCTCATCCTGGTCGTCGGCTGCCGTCCTGCCGATGCCTGGGTCCGCCGATACGACAACAAGAATGGCGCTGAGGTCGATGCTTCCATCGTCGCCACCTACCTGATGCTGGCCGCCGAGAACGAGGGGCTGGACACCCTTTGGGTCGGTTCCTTCGACCCGGACGGGCTGGCGGGCCTCCTCCCCGGCACGGAGGGCTACGAGCTGGTCGCGATGATTAATGTGGGCTATCCTTCCGGCGAGAGTGCCCCTTCCGCGATGCACGGGAGCCGGATCGCGATGGGGGAGTTTGTGACGTCGGTATAACTTCGAACAAGATTTTATTATGTCAATAGAAAAGAATCGTTACCGGATCGAGAGATTCCTCACCAGTCACTTTAACAAGCGGGTTTTCCCTTACTGGTGCGTGGTCGTCGCCGACACGCTCATCGTCTTTTTGTCCACCGCTTTCGTCTATTGGGCCTTCTTCCGGACGGGTATGACCTACGAGCGGGAGGGCTTGATCCTCACGATGCTCCTGTTCTCCGTGCTGAGCCTGATCAGTTCCAGGGTCTTCCGGACGTATTCGGGCGTCGTGCGCTTTTCCGGGTTCGTGGACCTGCTGAAGGTGTGTTATGCCAATGCATTGACCTATGCGCTGGCGCTCGGCAGTTACTACCTTTTCAAGTACTTGGGAGTGGATGCCCTGCGGGCGTTGCGGCCCCTGCAGATCTTCGCGGCCCTCGTCCTTGCGGCGATGCTGATGCTGGTGATGCGGATGGTCGTGAAAACGCTCTATGACTTCACCTCGGCCAACAGGCAGGCGGAGCGGGTGCTGATTTATGGGGCCCTGACCGGCGGCGCGGGCGTCGCGAAGTACATCCGGTCGGAGAATCCGGCCCGGTTCGACTTGCGGGGATTCATCACGCACGAGAAGCGGATCAAGGGGATGCAGATGCTGGGCGTGCCGGTGTACACGCTGGATCAGGACCTGGCCGAGATCGTGCGGCGGGAGCGGATCCAGGGGGTGCTCGTGAGCCCGCTCCGGGTCGAGGAGTTCCGCGAGAACCAGGCCGTCCAGGACATCCTGATCGACGCGGGCTGCAAGATCTATATGTCGCAGCAGGCCAAGGAGGCGAGCATCAGGAACGGCGTCCTGAGCGACGAGGAGGTCGAGAATATGCAGGTGCGGGAGGTGAAGATCGAGGACCTGCTGCCACGGCAGGAGATCCGTGTCGATTTGAAATCGGTCGAGGAACTGCTGCAGGGGCGGCGCGTGCTGATCACGGGTTCCGCCGGTTCCATCGGCGCGGAAATCGTCCGGCAGGTCGCGGCTTTCAAGCCGGCGAAGATGATGCTCATCGACCAGGGCGAGACTCCGCAGCACGATATCCGGGTGATGATGAAGCGGGATTTCCCGGACGTCCCTGCGGAAACGGTCGTGACCAGCCTCAACCACCGCCATCGGATGGAGTATATCTTCAGCTCCTTCCGGCCCGAGTACGTGTTCCACGCCGCTGCCTACAAGCACGTGCCGATGATGGAGGACAATCCCAGCGAGGCGGTCCTGAACAATGTCTATTGCACGCGGGTCATCGCGGACCTGAGCGTGAAATACGGGGTCGACAAGTTCGTGATGATATCGACCGACAAGGCCGTGAACCCCACCAATGTGATGGGTTGCTCCAAGCGCATCTGCGAAATCTATGTGCAGAGCCTGAACGAGAAGCTCAAGAAGGAGGCCCAAGGGGCGAATTACACGCAGTTCGTGACGACGCGCTTCGGTAACGTGCTGGGATCCAACGGCTCCGTGATCCCGCTCTTCCGGGATCAGATCCTGCGCGGCGGTCCGGTCACGGTCACGGACGAGCGCATCGTGCGTTACTTTATGCTCATTCCCGAGGCCTGCAAGCTCGTCCTGGAGGCCGGCACCAAGGGCAACGGCGGCGAGATCTTCGTCTTCGACATGGGCCAGCCCGTAAAGATCGCCGACCTGGCGAAGCGTATGATCGCCCTCTCGAACGCCAAGAACGTCCAGATCGAATACATCGGCCTCCGCGAAGGCGAAAAGCTCTACGAAGAGGTCCTGAACGAAATGGAAGGCACCAAGCCCACCTTCCACGAAAAGATCCGCATCGCCCAGGTCCGCGAATACGACTACAATGCCGTCTCCAAGGACATCGACGACCTGGTCGAAATCGCCAAGAAGTTCGACAACATGGACACCGTCCGCAAAATGAAAGAAATCGTCCCGGAATACAAGAGCAACAATTCGGTGTACGAGGAGCTGGATAAGCCGGACGCGTAGGGGATTAGACGCTTACTGCAAAGTTACCTGGAGCGACCCGCACGGTTGTTCCAGGTTTTTTATTAACTTTGCACGAATATGCAACAGAACTTACAAATTTCCCAGCGGGGCATCGAGATGCCCGAGTCGCCGATCCGGAAGCTTGCGCCATTGGCCTATGCCGCGCAGGACCGGGGGGTGAAGATCTATCGGCTGAACATCGGACAGCCGGACCTGCCGACGCCCCAGAAGGCGTTGGACGTGCTCAAGACCATCGACCGTAAAACATTGGAATACAGCCCGTCGCAGGGATATCGGTCGCTGCGGCAGGCGCTGGTGGGCTATTACGACCGCTACCAGATCAAGCTCAAGGCCGATGACATCATCGTCACCACCGGCGGTTCCGAGGCCGTGCTCTTCGCGTTCCTGAGCTGCCTGAATCCGGGCGACGAGATCATCGTCCCGGAACCGGCGTATGCCAATTATATGTCGTTCGCGATCTCGGCCGGCGCGGTCATCCGCACCGTGGCGACGACCATCGAAGAGGGCTTCTGCCTGCCCAAGGTGGAGAAGTTCGAGGAACTGATCAATGACCGCACGAAGGCCATCCTCATCTGCAATCCGAACAACCCGACAGGCTATCTCTATACCCAGCGCGAGATGAACCGCATCCGGGACCTGGTCAAGAAATACAACCTGTACCTGTTCTCCGACGAGGTGTACCGCGAGTTCATCTACAC
>JAFYYM010000030.1 GCA_017557535.1 Bacteroidales bacterium
CATAACTAACATGGATTTGGATGTTGAACTGCCTGCCACTATCCCCACGTGACCAGCGTGTAGCGACAGCACCAATCTCGACCCGGTCTCGGCCTGTTTGGCGAGACAAAGATGAGTAAAATGCAACCCTGTAACACTATATATATACTATATATATAGGAATATACGCCCCAGATTCTATATTGTAATTTCCTTATATTCAATAAGATAAAGGGCCAACAACTCAAGAGGAGTCATCGGCCCTTCACAATGGTGTTCAATTGTACTATTTCATTACATAGGATTCAGGAACCTTGTATTCTGGGAAAAGTTCCTTAACTTTCAGCCCTAAATTATCAACATTTCCGCATTCGGCGGCTTTAGTCAGAAGGTCGGGGAAATTCTTGTCTCCCCAGACTTGGATGAATGGCTTCCAACGTTTTCCTTTGAATTTGAGATGCCTCCCTATGGCATCGGCAAACATGGCCATAAGGTATGAAGAATTCTCTCCCTCATAAACCCACTCAAGGGTAGAAGGCGCACAATATCCATGCTCAACCATCATATCCATTGCCTCTTTACCGGGGCCACTCGCAAATTCCTTTGGAATAGCTTCCTCTTTCGGAACAGGAACAGATGGATCAAATGAGCGCCACTTCTCTTGAAGCTTAAGCATGGTCAGATCCGGATCGGATAGCGCCTGTTGCATGAAGTCATCATACTCAAGCATGCTCATAAGTTCCTGCTTGAAGTGAATCATATCCATTGAATCCTTCTTCATGAAAAGCGAGCACTCATTTTTCATCCATTCTCTGAATGCCAAATAGGACATGCGTCCTTCTTTCACCTCGACATATCCATTCTTCAGTTTGGTGAAAAGCGTGTTCGGGGCAGAAGGATGAACAAAGTCAGAATAATACA
The DNA here is from genome assembly GCA_017557535.1 of Bacteroidales bacterium. Lineage (GTDB taxonomy): Bacteria > Bacteroidota > Bacteroidia > Bacteroidales > UBA932 > Cryptobacteroides. Next base: position 901 of record JAFYYM010000030.1, read on the forward strand.
GGAATACGAGTGCCCCGACAACTAGCACACCGCCTAAAAATCCAAAGAAACTCATAACTTATTCTATAACATTTAACTGATTATCAACTTTATAGGCTTCTTGCCCAAAGGCCGTATTCATCAACTTGAAACGGTCAGAAAGTTCCATTTCCGTATATCTGGATACCGCTGTACTTCCCTCTTTGTGCAGTCCGGAAGCATACATGTCCACTTGAACCTTACTCATTCTATCCACATGCGTCTTGCGGGCCAACTTGCTACTGGCCAACTTGTATAGGGGCTCGTAATCGTTCTCTTTTGTTTCTTCATTGTACTGAGCCACCTTCCGATCTATCTTACAGTGCTGAAGTAAGGCCTTGATTCGAGCATTGTATCCAAACTCCCCACTGATATTTTTCAATACCGGAAAGACAAACTCTGTACGCTTGATGATATCGAACGCGAAACGGACTATCGGGGTTTGAACCTCTGTATTGCCCTCCTGGGAGTCGGCCGTCTTCTTTGGAATGTAATGTACATAAGGTATCCCTTCTTCACTGACCGCAACTTTGGACATGCTCATTGCCCGGAAATCGCTTATCCGGCACCCGAAAGCACACTGAGCCAAAAAAGCGTCTTTTGTATCCTGAAGTGATACCGGGGCTTCAGTTTCAAGGACTTTCATAAACTCCTCCTTTCTAAGGAAGAAGGGATCATCATACTTGGTTCGCATGACGGCTTTCTTATTCTCCCTTCCAAGTTTTCTGAATGGAGACTTTCGAATCTCATCCCTATCTTCTAGCGTCGAAAAGAACGTCTGAAACATCTTCAACTGAGAAGTGACCGTGTTCATGGATAAACGAGCTTCAGGCTTGTTCTGAGGCTTTACTTCCTTGTACAGGTTCGGGTACTTCTCGACATATAGATACTCATCGAAAAGGAACTCGCGGAATTCCAACAAGTGATCGATATCGAACTCCTCAGCGGTGATGCCACTTATTCCCTTAATAATAAGGAAGCGTTCCAGTTTGTCGGAAACCACAATGATATGTTTGTGTCGATTGGATCCAATGATACCGGCTCGGAGAGAATCATCTGCAGCCTTACGGAAACGAGTAACGATATTGGGATTCTCAGCGCGGATTACTTCAATCGGGTTCTTGATAGCGGCTATTTCACGCTCCCATACGGCCGAGGTAAGATCCATCCCCTCATCTAGCATCTTGCCATATGCCTGCTTGATAATGGTGTATTCCTTCTTTAATGAATTGGAAAGTTCCCGATTCCAGACCTTGACATTCGGCTTGGTGGTACCATCCGGCTCAAGTTTCTCCAGGTCTTTCAAACTGCAATAGATATCAGACGTATGACATATCTGTACTCTCCGCCCATCACGAAGCCGGAACCGTACCCTTACCCTTTCTTTGGGGTGGTCAAAGTGGAATACTATCTTCTCCATTATAACCTCATAAAGCGTGGTACGGAATCGCGTTTTCCGTACCACCAACTTGCAATCTAGTGAAATCAAGTTGAAATCAAATGAGAACCCGCGACCGTAATCATCTGATATACAAAGGTAATACTTTTTATCCAGATTGCAAATGTTTGAAGCGAACAAGTCCTGTTGGAGTCACTTAACACCCCCGTTGGAATGAGTTCCAGCGGGGGTTGTTTTTTAAACTTCCCCCGTCACTTCCCCCCTCGGCAGGAACGCTTCCAAAATGAACCTTTCAAAGAAAACACAATAAGTCCCGCCTTAATCTGCGCAGACGGGACTACAAATTTACACATTCTTTTTATTATTTCAGCCTTGTCTTACTTCTAAGACCCCATCTTGAATAAGGATCGTCGAAGTACTGCAAAACCTTTTCTTTATCGGCAATAATAGTTCTGTTTCTTTGGGTATAGGCCCCATCGAGGGCTCCGTCTCTTTTCAGTCGTTCGACAGTAGACTCGCTTACTCCAAGTAAGTCTGCTATACCCTTAATTCCGTATACATATTCCTTCTTTTTTGGCGGTTTGGAGTCTGAAACAATCTCTGCCAGGGTCCTCACCATGTCTTTCAGATCCTTGATTTCACCTTCAAGTTTGTCTATCTTGCCGATGAGATCCTTCTCTGTATAATTCCTTCTCGGTTGCTTTACAGCGGCCATATCTCGGAATCTCTTGCCAAAAAGAAACTACTTACTGCTATTATCTATCTATCTTATCTTATCCTATTTCTTCTTATCTTCGATTACCTCCATTTCTAACGGGTTCTAAACTAACGGAAATGCTCTCTACTGCTACAACGCTGATACTGGTCAACGGAGCAAAAACAAAATCACTCAATAATTGATCTTTGGGCATAATGATTTAATGGGTTAACGTATATATGCTGAATGTACTGTTCTCTTGATTTCATCAGCCGAGAAGCCGCCGGCGGGGTCCACATAGTAAGCGACCAGGTAATCGGTAGCAACATCCTCCGGAATCCCCTCAAGCCGGAAGAAGAAAGCCAGGATATAAAGGTTGTTGTTCCGGACGCCAAGAAAGACGGCATGATAATCCTCGAATAGGCTGTGGGTATCGATGATGGCATCCCGGATAGCATTCTGGTCAGTAAGGGGTGCGGGAAAGACGGGATTGTCATAGTCAAGTTCCGTCCGTGACTTAGTCGCAGACGGTACTGTTGATGCGACCTTAGCCGGCGGAGTATAGACGGGGACGGTGGCGAAGTCGACATGGAATGGAACTACATCTTTGTTGATCCACAGGTCCCTGTCATAGGAGAAGAAGCACGCCCGGCTCGGATTGGAACAGGACGGATCGAACTTGAGGTCAAGCCGCTTCTTGAACCCGGTAACGACTCCAAGGTGATGGTATAGGTCGGAGTGCCTCGATGGGTCGGTACTGTCTGTAAGGATGAATACCTTTACACCGGAACCAGTCGGAGAAGTCATCACGGCCAAGGTGTACGGAATGGTCTTAGCCAGGGCCTTTATATCACGGGGACTAATGACGTCATCCAGGTCAAGGCAGACAACGCCAGAATACTGAAGCAGGGCGGCATCGTTTCTTTCGGAGAATGTGCCTGACGGGCAGACCACAGGCAGCAGGACCATTTTCATCTGGTCCTGCTCCGCTGGGGCTTTAGCCTTACGGATTAACTTGATTCTGTCTTTTAGGTCATCACCAGGATTCCGCATCTCCTCCAAGACTTCCAGGAGCGGACGATGACAGGGGGTCTTGGTCTCATAGATGGATTCAAATGTCGAGACCAGGATTTGATTTAGATGTGCCATAAAAAATCGCGGTTTTCTTGTGCCAATTTTAGTATCATATTAAAACTCATATATAGAGAAGGGAAAATTTTTGGCAGTAGTTGGCTTTATGCTTTTCCTTCTATAGTCATTCTTAGGTGTAATCCGGAAAGGAACTTGATGAAGGTCTTATACCGGTCTGATGCCTTTCTTGGTGATATGGGAACCAATCCGTAAAGGATAGACAATGGGATTGTGAAGCTGTAGGCAGTCCCGGATTCGATCGCAAATCGGATCCGTGGGTCATAAAGATAAAGCCGGCAGAGATAATAGAGGTACTTTTTCTCCGGCCTTGATCGTTTCCGGGAAGGTTTCAGGAGGCCGCCGATCCTGTTTGTTTTTGGGGAATTGGCTTTGAAGTATTCCTGTGTCTCCCATGCCAGGTCGTAGTCGATATCGGATGAGAACCATACCTTCACCGGTAGTCCCTTGTGCTCCCTTATCCTGGTCCGGCAGATCGTCTGGACCAAGAGCGACATCTTATAGTCCTTGAAATTCATCTTGAAGCCGAACATCTCGGATATCTGGCCCGTGATCGGTTCCTCGGGTAGTCGCCATTCTCCCAGGAAGATGACGCTTGAACACTCACGATACTCATTGGATCCTCTGTCATGGCCGGATCCTCGATATGTGATAAAGATATTCTCCTCCTTTCCGCCGGCATCCAGGAGAACACGTTGCAGTATTTCCGGAAAGCTAATGGTCCCGGTATCCTCCAGTGTATCCGCGTTGCCCGTATTCTTTGTATCCACATTCAGGGTCTTCCAGCAGATTATCAGTATTTTCTCCCCTTGGCTGAGGTCAACGGCGAGCTTGATGAACTCCGGGGCCATCCTCTTGAAATCCGCTTCTCCCCAGTGGTCGGTATGCCTTCTCTTCATCCGGAATTCGAAACGGCCGAACTCGATGTCGCTGCCGTATCTCATGCCGGATATGGGAACGAGCCTGGGGTCGCTCTTAGGGACTATGATATCTGCCGTTCCATCAAAGAGAATGACGGTCGCATCCTGGGCCAGGTCCACCACCTTTTTCTGGATGGGGGTGAAGCCGTGGTCCCTGATATGCTCAAGGATAGTCTTTCTCTTGAAGGAATTCAGGCCTCCCTCGCCCTTGAGGATATCATTCTTCAATCTCTTCTTTGCCACCTGTACCGCCGCTTCCATCATGTCGACCCTGCTATAGATATGCCGGTAGTACGTCTTTCCGTCAATGAGAACGTCCTCGATGGCTGGCTTTCCGGAGTGGCTCTTATGTCCGTCGATATAGGTCACGATATCCTGAAGTTCGGCCGGGATTTCGAAGGGGTCCGGGTAGAAGTTGATGAGCTCGTCGATAAGGACCATATCCCGAGAGCCTCCCCTGTAGGTCATGAACGGCTGAATCGGATCGACCTGAAGCCTGGCCGTCGTGATGATAAGAATAGGTTTCCCCGTGAATGCCATCGGATTATCTCGATAGGTGTCCATGACAGAGAAATCCTGGCTATGGAGGACACAGACATCAGTCCAGTCCCGGCCCTCGTCGACAACGATTCTCCTTCTCATCTGGATAGCATCGGATATGGTGGGGACGACGATCAAGACGCCCCCCGTCGCCTTTGCCGCCAATTTCGCTATGACCGTGGATTTCCCGGACCCGCAAGAAGGCGATAGGAAGAATAGGCCCTTCCTGTCGGGAAGGATGGCGGAACAGGTCAAGAACTGCATCTCCACCTGTCCCGTTGCATCCACCGCAATGTCAATCTTACCGGAGGCCATATTGATCAAGGTACTTCTCGGCATCGGGGCACACCTGGGCGGCTTCTTCCAGCCACTTCTTCGCCAATCTCACATTCTTCTTGCAGCCTTTCCCCAGAGCGCAGTAGCATCCCAGTTTGCATTTGCCACAGGGATAACCATACTTGGCGGATTCCTTGTATGCCTTGAACGCGTCGGCCTCCTGTCCAACCTCATCCCAGTAATCACCGGTGACCACCCAAGCCTCACCAAGATCTCCAGCATCAGTTAGTAGCGTAGCAGCGGCTAATGGGTCGTACTTTTGGATGATGGGGGCAAGCTGACGGAGGGCATCCTCATCGCCGCGTTGTACCCTTGGCATTAATTCTTCAACTGCAAGGCCATCCTGGATGTCAGTTATCTCCACTTCCTTCTCTCCATCGCTTTCATTGATTACAAACCTGCCAATGACTACTCCTTTACCAAAAGCCTTCCCAGAAACGCCTGAGGGCTGCATCACGAGGCCAATCTTAGAATTGTTTTTCATAATTTGTTGATTTTTAAAGTTTTTGCATCAATCTTACCGGAGTCCATAGCTCACAATCTTGTCCCGAAACTCCTGGCGATAGGCGGTCCGGTTGTATTCGTCCACGTACTCATGCCAGTTGTCTTCTCCGTCGCCCAAGGACTCGGCGTCGATATAACCACGAAGCGTTTCCTTGGTGTATTCCCAACTGTCCTTCAGCCCGATGCCCGCCTCGGCGAAGTGATGGGCGAAGTACTCTATGTCGGTTTTCGGTTTGCCATGGCCGTTGTATTTGAAATGTTGGTAGGCAGGGGTCTCATTCTTCCACCAAGACCTGATGGTGTTCTTGACCTTCCTGTCCTCGTCCTCACGGGTAGGCTGCCTCTCCGTAGAGGCCGCCTGTTCCCGGAGTTTTCTCATGAAGTTTTGAATATATTCTTGTTTGTTCATTTCTATTGTTGTTTTATGGATTTCTCAGAATACAACGATCATTGATGGAAAGGGCGCGGCGTTCTTGGCATCGTTGAAATGTAAGCGACCACGTAGGAACCTGATTTCCTTCGCCTTCCCGTAAATGTAGTCATGAAACCAGGCCGTATCGGTTCGGGCGGGAAGAAGGGCGACGACGAGGGTACCCGGCTTCTTTACCTCCTCGGAGCATTTCTTTACCCAGCCGGCAATCGCCCGACCGTAAGGTGGATTGCAAAACACCCTCCTCCCTTTCCAGTCCTGAAGGAGTCCGTTCTCCTTTTTCGTATAGTAATCAGGGCATTTATGGTTGATATCGTTAGCACATGGATCGAGGTCAAAATGAAACTCAGCATCCAGAGCAGCAAATGTGGCCGTGGGCGTCGCCCATTCATCCGTTCCACTTGAAAACATGCCTTTTGTTAACATAGTTCTCTCAAATGCTCCGTTGCCCGCCATCCGGAGCATGTAATTGTTGTTAAGACCAGTCTAAATAGATTATTTCTCCACCACGCCAGTTCATATCGCGGTTGTCGTAGAGGTATTCCAGTTCTGAAATGACAAACTCCCTATCATCGGACAAACTATCGTCTTCGAAGCTGAACCGATTCTTGAACTCGTCATCTGTCATTCCATGAAGCCCATCGATAACTTTCTTGAGGCACTCTGAATCAATCATATATATGCCACAATCTGTTTCTTCCGACCAATAAGAAACATAGCCATCACTAGTAAACTCGTCGAGTAGAGCCTCAAGGTCATAGGGACACAATCCTGGCCCATTGGACCATTCCTCTGAGGAAAGGGTTCTAAAATAGAAATCCATTATCTATATTTTTATGGGACCGGCCGCCGGGCAGATGCGACCGGTATCCCGAGTCATACATTTCTATAGGTGAGACGGAGATGGTCTTGTACTGTAACTAATCTCGATAGTGTTCGTTGAGGTGTCAAGAACAAGATCATTAATAATCAGTTCATCCAAATAGTGAAATTTGATTCCCCACTTTCCATTTGTGACATTTCTGTTTATCAGTTTGGGAAGATTCTCCGCTTTAATTGAAGATGTTGCATCTTCCTCAGCATAGATTTCACGGTACTTATTACAAATCGCCACAACGACATCTGGCAGGAAAAAGTAGTCCTTGCCATCCGGAATCTTTATCTGAAAGGAACATTCTTTTGATAAAGGAAAACGGATGACGCAATTTAAAACTGTGATGTTGTTTTCGTCAAGATACTTCTCGGCATCAGGGTCACCGAAGCCGACATATGCGGCTGCAGCAGCTGTTTGAGTATATTTCTCAACGATAACGAAATAATTCTTAGGGAATAGATTAAATTCTTTTTTTATCATTTTTCTATTGAGTTAATTAGGGACGCGACACCTCTGCCCCGGTAATCGCGTCCCGGGTTTATACTATAAGTCAGGGTTGCTGTAACAGTAAATGCACCTACCATAGCAGCGCTGTGGAGGCCAGCCACCAAGGTTAAGGTCGAAGCAGCAACCACAGAGTTCTCGCCCAAGATGTGATTTCTTCTCATGGATGAGCTTCCTGCCAGTCGGGTGCAATTCCTCCAGACGGTCAGCGTCAAGACAATGGCTGGTCGGCAGTCCAGGGACGGCACAAGCGGCGATTTTCACTCCATACTTGGCAGCTACCGCCTTCATCCGTTCGGCAATCTGGAGTCTTTCGGCTGTATCGGGCGCGTCTAGCGTCCAGCCTCTCTTACGAAACCTTGCCACCACCTTCTTAAACTGCTCATTTTCAGCGAAACTGGTAGTGAAGTCCTCAATGCCAAGCCGGGTGCAAGCCGCCATGACGGGTTCGAACATGTCATAATTGCTATGGACAACACCGTCAGCGTCCTTGTAACGAAGCTGCGGATCAATTCTCAACTTAATCCGACGGATATCACCGAGGAATTCGGCGACCGAGGGAATGGCTGCTACGGCATCTTCCCAGGCAGGAACCCCAGGTTCGATTTCGGTACCGCCCATGCCCGTGATCGTAAGCTGAAGGCAAATCTGAACGCCCTGATCCTGGATGTCCATCAAGAAGGAATGCAACGGTTCACGGAAAAGAGATTTTGGATACTTTGTCCAAATCATGAGGGTGTGTGGGTTCCAGCCCCTCGAGACGGCATTATTGTAATAATCAATGAGCACCTCGGGGTACCACATTGCCAGATCGACGAGGCGGCTGGCGGTTAAAACAATTGGTTCTTTTTTCATAAATATTGAAATCTATGGAAGCGGGCATGCACCCGCTTCCGGGTTAGCGTATTAAGGTCTGAAATTGGCATCGACGAAGTTTTCTCCAAAGGAATCGCGTTCACGCCCAATGAGGTCTATGATGCTATCCTTCAGATAGATACATGGCTTCTCAGGGAGTGCGGCAAGGTCACCGACGAACCTCAAGACCTCCTCCTTGTCGTATTTCCGATGAGATTCCAGACCTACTTTGAACAGGTCGACGACGCCGATACACTCCTTGACGATGGATAAGCTCGCCTCGATGTCAATGACCGGTTCGATGCTGGTGAAGGTCCTGAAACCCTCGTCATGAAGCCTCCGAAGCGCCACTAAACGCTCCTTATTCGGAGAAGCCTTCTGTTCAAGGTCATCTCGTCCTGTCAGGGTGAAACCAATGGCCAGATACTCCTTCGTCTCGGGGATGGATAGCAGGTCTTCCCAGATATCCGACTCCATCCAGCCCGTCATCTTGGTGAGAAAGTGGATGGGGACATGAAGTTTGACAGTCTCGGCGATGACGGCGGCAAATAGATGGAACGTCTCCGGCAGCCCCGGGTCCGTCGTGAAGGTGAAGAAGAGGCCGTCCCGAAGTATTTCAGGTCGGACCACTCCTCCCGTTCCCCCAAAGAGTTCGTTGAAGAAGATCTCGACAGCGTCAGCCTCAGATTTGAGTCCCTTCTTCAGTTTAACGATGCTCCCGCCCAGTGTGCCTGATGTCGGGCCTATCTTGAGGTAGCAGTAAATACAGCCGTTGGGACAGCCGACGTAAAACCCGGCTGCAACCTTGCTATACTCGGCGGCCGCCCCTGCCGGTCGGTAGATGGCAGTAGAACTACAAATGGATTTCAGTCCACGCTTCAGCGACTCCCGAAGCTTGTGAAGGGCAACACAAGCCCTTGCCACCTCTTTGAGTGCCAGGTACTTAGCATATTTCCAGGCCGATTTGCCCGTAGCCGTAACCTTGCTCATACCTATGCCGCCCTATTCGATTTCCATAAATGGCGACCGAGAATCACCGCTCCAGCTAGAAGGCCAGCGCCCAGGCACCATTTCCAGATATTACCGCCCTTCTTTCCTGCGGTGGACTGACTGGTGGCCGCAGCTGGCTGCTGCTTCGTGGCCGTCTCTACTGCCGCGTCCTCGGGGTGAGCCGGAGCAACGGGGACTGGTTGCGTCACGACGAATACAACGTTGTCAACCTTCCCTTCCCCACTGACGGAGACAGACAAGTGCTGGGCATTGTCGCTGTCCGGATAATAGCCAGTGAGGCTCTTGCAGTACTGATTCCAATAATGTCGATCAGATCTTTTATATCTTTTCATATTGCGTTAGTTTGTGGGCCCGACCGCCGCCGGGCCCGGTTAAACCTAAACTACTCGTCCTCCACTTCGTCAACCTTGACCTTGGCGTCCTTTACGACCTTTTCAGCCATTTTGAGCGCCATCTTCTTCTCCTCTTCGGCCTTCTTCGTCGCTTCCTTCGTGGCCTTCTCCTCCTTCTCCATCCGGCGTTGAGCCAGAAGGATCTCGGGGCGCGCCTGCTTCAATTTGGCAGACTCGGCGCTGGCACCCAGCTCTTTCTTCTTGGCAGCGATCTTCTCGTCAGCATCTTTCACGACCTTGGCGATGTCCTCCTTGTGCTCCTCGCAGAAGGAATCGTACTCGTCCTTGAAAAAGGCCTTCAACTGTCCGAGGTTGTTGTCCTTGATGAGGCTGACGATCTTCGCGACCTTCTCGTTGGGGAAGGTTACCAGCATGGCCACCATGTTGTTCCGGAAGAAAGCGCGATCCGTATCGCTTTTACTCCCATACACCTCGACGATGGCATCAATCATGGGTAACTTCTTAGCCTCGGGGGTGTCGCTCATGACCCGCACCGCGTAAGCCAGGTCCTTGCCGCGTGCCCTGTCAGCCGGGTTCGACACGATGCCCTCCTTCCCTTCAGACAGAGACTTCTTCGTATTCCTGTCTGTTTTGAAGGTGAGGTACTTCTCGGCGGTCTTAGCTGTGATTCCAAGGCACTTCACGAGGTCGTCGCGATCATTGTAGAAGTCCGCTTTGATGATTCCGCGCTCGATGTTACTGTGCTCCAGGTCTCCCTTCGTCCAGTTCTTGTTCACGTAGTTCTGGATCCGGACGGATTTCGACAGGTCCTTCCCGGTGTACGGCTCGAAGACCAGGTCCACGTCCACCTCGGCGTCGTCAAGGCAGCAGAATACCCGGTGCTGTCCGTCATCCACATACACGCACTTGTCCAGGATCTCGGCCGGGGTGTCGAGCGTAATCTCCACACCCGTATCGAAGCGGAAGAAGTGCAGCCGATCCTTCTCGTCGACGTTCGCCGCCTGATACTCCAAGATATCACGTAGACGAATCACCGTGGCCGGGTTCTCGAAGCTTTTGCGCGCGGATTCCTTCGCGGATGCCAGGAGGCGCTTGACCTGGGCGTTGTCAATCTGCCGGTTCACATTGCTGTAAACCATCACGACGCCCTCCTTCGCGGCCTCCCGGTACGAGATGCGGATCACCAGGCGCTTCTGGATGGATTTCGGTAGGAAGCTGACCAAGGTGACAAGTGTTGCAAGATTCTCAACGTTCAGAAGGAAGGCGAGCTTCTCTTCATCGGTGAGTTCAGTAGTACCGTCCTCCGCATGCGCGGTGGACTCGGTGGTGTCAGCCCCGGCACTCGGGGCCGGATTCTCAGCGTGGGCCTGCTCGTTGACTGGCCCACCGCTCTTCGAGGCAGCATCTCTCGTCTGCTCCTCGGGCGTGTTCTCGGAAAACATTTCGTTCTCGTTGTGTTGTTTAACATTCCCCGTCTCGGCGTTGGGATCGGGGGTGAGGTTCTTGTTCAGATCCTCAGGTTTTTTTGTATCAGCCATAGGCTTTACAGCTTTAAGTTTCGAACTGAGACCGTCCCAGTTTCCGGATGCAAAAATACTAATTAATTTTTGTTGCAACTAATTGTAAATCAATTGATTACTATCATCTCTCTATCAAGAAACTATCACTTGATAGACTGCTGATAGTCATGAAAAAACCGCCCGGTTAGGGGCGGTTCTCAATGGTATCGTCAACGTGAATCAGGCTGAGTAATAGTAGCCGTGTTTCGACCTGTACTTCGCCTGGCGTGATCAGCGCCATGCGTTCCTCCATCTCGGTCTGGGCATCGCGAATGTTCTCCAGGGTCACGTGGATGGCGCCAAGGAGACATCTACGCTCCTTCAAGGTAAGGAACCAGTTATGCTTAATCACATGTTCCCACAAATCAATAGCACGCTGCCTGTTATGGATGATGGCTTCGTAGTATTCTCGCGTTCGGGCCGTACGGCGCTCAGCGGCCGCCTGCGAAGCACTGACCAGCTCAAGGCGCCTGGTTTCAGCTTCATTTCCAACATACTCCTCGAGGTCACTCCGCATTTGAGCCAGGACATCCGCGGCGAGGAACCGCTCGTCGGCTTTGCGGTCCTGGGCCACTCCCTGGGTCCACCTGTAAAAATCTTCTGCCACTTTCTGGTCAGGGATGACCACGCCCACTTGGGCATCGTAAAGAACAGGGAATAACTCCGTGCTGGTCTTGGTAACGCCGTGGACATCGCGCTTGGTCACGATTTCATACTGGGCAAGGAAGTAATCACCACGGACCGGGCCATACGGGAGAGAAAAGCTGAAGGTCTCCTGCCGCGTCTTGCCGGTGCGCTCGTTGTAGGAAACACAGGCTGCTATGAGGGGATGGAACATATTGACGAAAACTAAGTCACGGTTGGCGAATGCCACCTCCTGATCGAAAGTCAGGGTAACGGGATACTTCCTTTTGATGTCAGAAATGAAATCGGAGAACATTTTTACATTGTCGTCACCGGCTGGCTGATTATCGAGGAGAAAGTCCACAAGCGCCGTCGACCGGCCCATCGGCAGGTGAATACGGCAGGTCCCGTCCTCCCTGTCCTCCAAGATGCTGCCAGGAATAGCGACCGTCAACACATCCTCAAGGTACATTCGAAGTTGCTCACTGCCCAAGGATGAACGGCCTGTCAGAATCTGGTTTATCTTGTCACAACAATACGAATCATAGGTGAGCGTCTCCTCCAAGTCTTCATTCAACAGGCGGGCACCCTGTTGCCGACTTTCGCAGGCAATGGCAACTTCGCCGATTTTGCGAAGGACATCTTCATCGGTCAGCTCCCCTCGGTAATACTGGTCCTCATACTGCTGCAAGGCCGCGAAGCGCAAGGAATAGTAAGAACTAAGTGGCATATCCAAGATTTCCTCCAATTCACCGATATTCCATTCGAACATCCCAATTCTCTGAAACAAACGAGAATAGATGTGCTCTTGGATGGACCCTCGCATTACCATATTATATATATGGACGATCGGCGCCTTCTGGCCGAAACGGTCCAACCTGCCGATTCGCTGTTCCACCACCATCGGATTCCAAGGAAGATCGAAGTTCACAATGGATGAGCAGAACTCCAGATCCAGGCCTTCGCCAGCGACCTCCGAAGCCAGGAGCACGTGGATATTGGGGTTTTTCCGAAACTGACCGATGACCTCGTCCCGATTGTCAACACCTCCATGAACGATGAGACAGTTGTATCCCTGCCTACGGAGACGGATCCGTAGATATTCAAGTGTTTTCCGGAAGATTGCAAAAACGACCACCTTTCTTTGGCCGCCAGTTTTGACGCGACCTTCAATTAGCTCCACGAGACAGTCGACCTTTGAATCGACACTTGCAACGAAAGCATCGACACCTTTCTCAAGATCATCCTCCGTGCTCAAGTAGGCATGGACGCTGCTGGCGAGTTGCCGCCGGATCTGCATCAAGCCCATACGCTGCCCTGGGGACAGTGCCTCCAATTGTGCCATTAGATTCGCACTAGGAACGAACTTCGTCGGCGAAAGGTTTTCCTTGAGGTATTTCCCAATGACCTCTTTTTCAAGCAGAGTTTCCTCTGCCGTTGGGATAACCTCGACTATATGGGCCTTGCGCTCCGGCTTTGTCGTGGATGTGTTGACCTCCCTCTTCCGGGTGCGGGTGAAAATGTCGTTCGTCTGGCTGATGGATTCAAGGCGTTTAAGGATTGTGGCTCTGGTCGCCGGCGTATCGCTGCCGTCAAGAAGCTTAATTATCTCATCATAGAGTGGATTCCCGGAATAAATCTGAGAGATTGTTTCCGTTTTACTGAGTGAGATGCTCGCCGACTCATCACGATACAAAACCTTGACCTCGTAGCTTTCCAACCATTCTATAATTTCGGAAAACGGTGTCTTGTTGTTTACCTTCGTCGCAGCAACAATGAAAGGCCGGGTCTCCATGAGCAGGTTCAAGAAAGCATTGTAGTCCTCAAACCGGTCTGGATCGAGGAGGTGAAGAAGGTTATAGTAATCCCCCGTCCCGGTCATCATGGGAGTGGCGGTAAGGAACACAGCCGCATCCGCCCTGCTCATGACAATCTCGGCGCCCTTGTAGGTCAGGGTATTGCCGTTCCTCATCCGATGCGCCTCATCGCAGACGACCAGGCTGAAGCGAGTCTTGTGCCCAACCAGGTAGTCCACGAGATTGACGGGGGCGTCGGTGTCGTACTCATGCTTGCTGTCGTAATCCTTCCGCCTCCGGATGCGCTCATAATTGATGATGGCGCGAACGTGGCCGTCATTGCGATCAAGGTCGAGGAATAGGTCGGAGATCTTTGCATATATCTTGAACTCCAACGCGAACTTATCTCGCATCTCCTTCTGCCACTTCGGTTGCAGCGACTTCGGGCTGACAAGGAGGACATTGCCAAGTTCGCCGCGCGCCCTAAGCTCCTGCATAATGTAACCGGCCTCGATGGTTTTCCCAAGGCCCACTTCGTCAGCGACAAGCATCCGTCGGTTTGGGGAGTTCAAGAACTTCACCAGGGGTTTGAACTGGTAGGTCTGGAACATAGTCCGCGATGCCGTCAAAGAGGAAATCGTCGAGTTGTTTGAGCTCACGATCTTGTTGGTGGTGTCCACCCGGGTATAGTCAGCGTAGGTGCCGAATATGCCCTGGGTACAGTCATCGAAGGCAAGAGACTTTGTAACCGCCTCGCTTTCCGTAGGTGGGTTGTTCTGATTGTCTGTTTCTTCCATACGCTTTTATTATATAAGGTATTACTTTTCACTCGCCGTACTTCGCAGAATCCGGGGATGCAAAAATACAACCTTTCCCCCATATAAACCAGCGTAAATAATTGATTATAAGAACTTTATAATATCAAACAACCACCAAAAGACTATCTACTAACTATCATGTGATAGTTGGGAAATGAATACGAAAAACCGCCCTGATTTAGGGCGGTCAATAAATAGTATAGTAATAAGTGATTAATACGTCTTGATTCGTTTATTTCCTCTTTGTTTTGGCTTCTGCCTTAGTGCTAGGAAAGAAGGAATACTGGTCATGAAGCTTTTTTAATATTCCCTTATCGATTTGTTTTGCTCTTTGGAGGAATTGACTTGGATTAGTAAGACCTTCATCCTCTTTACCTGATTCGAAATAAAATTCCGTCATCCGGGCCGTCATCCCCAACTTGTCATTATCATCTGAAATCCACTGGACAACGAGGAATAGTGTCCGGCCAAGGTAATTATCTGCTTTCCATCTGATTCTCATAGTTGACCCTTCAAATGCTTTTCCAGTGACGAATTGAAGTAACGTCTTCATGTCAGTATCGTTATCTATAGAACCATATTCGGCGACCAAATTCATAAAACCTTTAAAATGCTCATAACCCTCAGGATTTTTGAGATCTTCTTCAACAGCCTTCACATGTTTCGTAATAAACTCAAATCTTGGCGGAATACCCACAGTCGTTCGATTATTAAAATCATCCCATGACGGCCATTCAAAATGATATTTCCCATCATCCTGCTTCTCATTCTGTATCATCGGCATCCCTTCTTCCGGCACTCCAGGTAAGGGTTCAAGTATAGAGGGTCCCGTATGAGCCTCTAGATACGTCTTGTAAAGATAGCGGAATACCTTCCCTTCTGGCCTTTTTACAATATTAGCAAACATCTCCATTTCTCTGTCAGTAAAATAGTCATCGGGATAACTCTCCAAATCATTTTCGATATGATCTATCAGAATACTATAGATTTTACCAGCGATGTTAATTAAAACCTGACCTTTGTCACTTTTATCATTACTTAATGGTCTTTTATCGTTTAACTGTTTTGGTGATAGATTCAAGAGTTCCTTCATCTTGATACTATCCATATCAGATACTACATCTTCCCAATCAGGCATCAAAGGCGGATCAACTATACCATACTCTTGACAGACATCAGAAATGAATCCCACGTCCCGTGTCTCTCCCATTGTTGAAATAAAATCCGTAATACTATTCTCTTCCAGAGAGGATTGCAATTTGACCAGGACATTATATGAGAATGAACAACTTCGGAAAATAGTTTCTCGTTTCTCAGGGCTAATTTGCCGAAGAGTTCCGAAAATTGTTTCAAGCGGCAATAATTTGTAACCAGTTTTCCGGAGAGATATCGTTCCCCAATCTGCCATTCTATGAATCTGTACTTTAATCCGTTTCTCAAGGTTGAAGAATGGAAGAATGACACAATTCATGGCTTTCATTGACGAAATCGCGATATCATATTCATATGTAAGTGGCACATCGCTCTCACTCGCCTTTCTCTTTTCCTCCAATAAATAATTCAAAGGCGTATCCATTGAATGAACCGGCTTCGCCCATTCCTCAAGTGAATCATAGTAATCGATAATCTCGTCAATAGTGTTGCCTCTCTCAATCATAGTTCTATTCTTTGTTTATTCAGTTTTCTTACTTTCCAATAATGCCAGCAGACGCTCATTCTGTTCCCTCCAGTACCTAACCTCTTCCTTCAATCGCTCGTTCTCTTCCGTCAGACGCTTATTGTCGTAGATCAAAAGATGAAGGTCTCCATATGCTCCCATCACATTCGTATAGGTTGCAGGCGTCAGTTTTTCATCCTCTGACTTAGGTGTGTCCGGGACCAATGTGGACGTATCCCATCCCTGATCATTATCGAGAAGCAATTCAAGTTTATCCTGAGGAAGCTTTGCACTCCCCCTCTCTACTGCTGAAATGAAGGCTATTGAAGTACCCAAATACTCGGATATATCTCTCTGAAAGAGGTTATTGGCCTGCCTAAATGCCTTGATGTTCACCTTTGTTCCTAGGCGCTTCATATAGTTTATTTTATAATTGAATGTTCGGCTAAATTCCAGTTTAATGCAAATGTAGCAAAAGCTAGGGAAACAACCAAATCCTAGAACTCACATCTCCAGAAAAAAACGGCCGACCCTTAGCGAGCCGGCCGTCGGCAGACGGGCCTGGGCGCCAACAAACTGACGCTGTATTTCTTTCACAAAGATAATAATTCGCTTAGAGAAGACAAACTCAAATCATCAGCCGTATCCTCCCCTCCGATTTGCAGAACGTTTCCGGATGCGATAAAACCACCGCCCATATCTGCTTCTCAGAAACCGGCTCCTTGTCCCAGCGTGTATAAAGGCCACGCTCGTTGATTTCACGGGCGATTTGGTCAGTCTTCATGCCTTGATTTGAAGAGGCAAGGATGTATACGATGGCTTCTTCAAGTTTCATTCAGAGTGTTGGTTGTAGGGTGAGGGTTCTATAGGTAGCTACTATATCATCTGCCATTACACCCAAAAGATCTTCAACTATCAGATTAAGATCCTTCTTATAATTCACATACCGATAGACATAAGCGTCATCGTATTGATTATATGGCCCGGCTTTTTCTTGATCATCGCATTCGTGGGGGGCTTTGTCAAGAATCTTATTCAAAAACCGGCTTGCTCTTTGGTCATTCATATGCCTCTTCCACATTTTATCAAGCATTTCTCTCGTGTCTTTCCCGGTCTCCTTCTTTCTCGGATTTATACCATGCCGATACTGTTCACCCTGGATAACGACTTCATAGATATCTCCAGCACCATCCCATATAAGTGCTCCTATTTGTCCAACAGCATTAAAGATATTCACATTTAAATATACACCGGCTTTGTTTATGTACGCTCCATTCTCATCTTCTTTGCGAATACATTCAGCGGCAAGGATTCTAACAGGAACGTTGTTCTCGTTATTCTCAAGCAGAGTTTTTAATCTCAACATAAAACTCGTACAACGGAGCTTGATATATATGTCATGCATGCGTTCTCCCACAAAAGCATTAACATCCTGAAAAAGGAATTCATTGTCAAGGTCAACAAGAATCGATTCTGCCAACTCATGTAGTTTGCCGATGAATTCACAATAATCAGCTATGTATACTTTATAGTTGAAGCCATCCTTCGTTTCTGGCCAACTCTGTTTTTCAATTGCAGCCTTGAGTGAATTATAATGAACAATTTCCCATGGCTTTAAAACGGAAGGGCTATCTGGGAAAACCGTAGCCAACGAAAGAAGTAAGTATCGAGGACTGCTTTTTGTTTCTTCTTTTTTCTTTTTTGTATTAAGTTCGTCAATCGTTGCCCTATACCTAGACAGTTGCCCTTTTTCAGGAATACTCTTGACCTTATTCTCCAAAATAAGGTCATAGATAATACAATTCTTATATTTATGAAAGATACAAATGTCGAAATGCTCCTTTTCACGGCTTAAAACATACTCCTTCGGATCTAATGGCAAAAAGCTATCATCATTTAGCAATTGTCTAATCATCTTAATAAAAGAAGAACGATCCAAACGCCACAATAGTTCCAGAAAGTTGCTATGGAACAATTCCTTTGAACCTAAAGAGAGTCTGAAGATTGGCATTTTACCAAGGTCCTTCAGAAGAGTTTCAGAATGTGTCAAAGCCGTCATTATGTGTTATGCAATTTAAGGAATCCTTCGTTACCATTAAAAGATTGAAAGAATACGTATAACCAATGATTCAATGTGGTCCATCAGCCAACAATCAAACACTAAAACATCTAAAAGGATAACGCCCCAAAACAAAACAAAAGCAATGAGATAGACCACATATTCATTCTTTTCAGTAATCCTTTTCCAGAATCCTTTTGAACTCGCTTCTTCGGAAACAGAAGGGATAGATGCCACAGGAGACCTCCGATTTATCCCTTTACGTCCGGGAATGAGATAGGCTTCAAACAACTCCGGCTCTTTATCAATGACATTCTCTTTAAAGAAAACTGCCATTTGACGTAACACGGCGAGGAGATAGCCCCTTTCAGGGACAGGAATCCACTTTGTATTCTCATCATCAAAGGAGACAAATATGCCATAACCTGTAATCTTAGCCCTAAGCCCTTTATTCGCCTTTATCTCCTTTGTATACTCGGCACGTATTGCTCTTTCTCTTTCATCACCATTTTCAAACATCTCGGTAATCCCCACAAGCGAGGTGTCTGTCAAATCAAGGATTCGATAGACATCTTCCTCGGAGGATAGGATTAGTTTGAACTGATGATTCTCCATGCGAATGATTCATTCTATTGTGTACCTATCCCTGAAGATACGTTTCCTGATACCATTTCCGGAAACTCGCCCCTCCAATCTCCACGTACCCACCTCTATAGTACCGATTGAAAAGGAGGGCTTTCAGGGAAACCGGCACTCCATCATCCGTTGAGAAATCAGACATTCCGTAGGCATTGTACTCATCGATATCCAGCTGATGATCCTCGCCCTCCATATTGAACTCCACCCACCTCTTCTCATAAAACCAGATACCCTCTCCCGCCGGCAACTGCTTGATACTTTCGGGACAGGTCTCCTCGCCGTGATAATAGCGGCAGTACTGAATATACTTCTCGGCGTCGTTCATTTTAGCTTGCTTCACTATAGTCCGCCCACTGCTCACATTGTGCTAAGACGATTTCCATTGCATTCTGGGCTTCCTCCGGCGGATAATGATACTTCTTAAGGAGCCTTTTGACCATCTTTCTCATATCAGCCCTGGCGGATTCCTTCATCTGCCAGTCGATGGTCCGGTTCTTCCTAAGTTGCTCAGTAAGCTCCCTCGTCAAGTTCACCAGCTCGTCGTTCTCGTAAGCATCACGAACAGCCTGTGGCTTGGTGAGGGCATCATAGAAAGCCTTTTCTTCCGTGGTAAGCCCAAGTTCATTTCCTTCCTCTTCGCTTTTCTTGATTTCCTGGGCTAGCTTTATCAACTCCTGAATAACCTCCTCGTTAGTCAGCATCCCCTTCAGATAACTGGACAGGGCATTGTTGAACATCTCGGAGAACTTCTCGCTCTGAACAACATTCGTCCGTTTATAGGCGCTGACCTTCTCCTTGATTAGATTTTTCAGTAGCTCGATGGCAACATTCTTCTCTTCCATCTTCTTAAGCTCTTCCAGGAAGGCTGGATCACTGAGAGAGAATTCTTTGTTGGCATCTGCAAATAGGTTGATGACACCTTCGCTCCGGACGCTCTGTTTAAGCAACTCGGAGATTCTGGCACTTATCTCCGCCATCTTCGCTTTCCCATTGCCGGTAATCCTCAGTATCATAATCCGGACAGTTTCAAAATAGGAAGCATACCACCTCTCTTCCTCGGATACTATGCTTCGACAGAGGGAATATGCATTTCTTAACAGCAGGGCCTCTTTCTTGAAACTAGCCAGGACCTCTTCTTTTCCGACCGCAAGCAGGAAATTCACACCGCCCTTAATAAGCAGAGCCCTTTCGTGGTCGCCAACATGCTGGAAGCCCTTGTAATCAAACCCATGCATCAGATCATCACATATCTCCAGCTTTTCCCGGAACTTCACGTAGGCCGTTTTCTTGATGTCCATATCACCGAACTGGCTCCTATCATGGTCGGTATAGTCCCTCATGGCATTCTTCAAAGCCTGAGCGATACCCACGTAATCAATGACCAAGCCTCCGCTCTTGCCTTTGAACACCCGGTTAACCCGTGCTATGGCCTGCATCAAGTTGTGCCCGTTCATCGGCTTGAAGACATACATCGTGGCAAGGGAGGGGACATCAAATCCAGTAAGCCACATATCCACGACAATGGCTATCTTCATCGGGTCTGTGTCATCCTTGAACTTCTTGCCGAGTTCTCGTTTGGTTAATTTATTGCCGATGATACGATACCATTCCTCTGGATCATTGTTCCCCGAGGTCATAACCACCTTCACCTTTTCGGTCCAGTCGGGACGAAGTTCCAGCATCTTCTTATAGATCTTGATGGCTATAGGTCTGCTATATGCGACAACCATCGCCTTGCCGGTTAGCTCATACTGGCGATTCTCCTCGTAGTGTTTGATAATATCACGAACGAGGGAATCTATTGTGGAGTCGGCACCCAGGAGGGCATCGATATGGGCAAACTTATGCTTGCTTCTGCTAATCTGCTCTTCGGTCGCACCTTCGGCTGCCAGGAGGTCATACTGCTCGTCAATCTGTTTCAGAATCTCAGGGTCAAGATTCAGATTCACGACACGGCTCTCATAGTAGACGGGAACGGTGGCCTTGTCCAAGACAGACTGGGTCATGTCGTAGATGTTGATATAATCTCCGAAGACCTCTCGGGTGTTCCTGTCCCTTTGCTCGATAGGGGTGCCGGTAAAGCCGATGAAACTGGCATGAGGCAGCGACTTTCGGATGATGCCGGCGGTTCCCAACTTGACCTCGCCGGTTTCAGGATCTACCCTCTCATCAAGGCCATACTGACCACGGTGAGCCTCATCACACATCACGATTATATTGCTCCGTTCAGAAAGCGGCTCATCACTTTCCTCAAACTTTTGCATTGTCGTGAAGATGATGCCATTCGCTTCCCGACCAATCAGGAGTTCTTTCAGATTCTCTCTACTGGAAGCCTGAACGGGTTTCTGTCGGAGGAAGTGCTCACACCTGGAGAACTGACCATAAAGCTGATCATCAAGGTCATTTCGATCGGTGATTACTACGATGGTAGGTTGCTTGATGCTTCGCTGAAGGAGGTGGGCATAGAAAACCATGGACAGAGATTTCCCACTTCCCGTCGTATGCCAGAATACACCAATCCTTCCGTCCTCTTGGACTGCTTTTTCTGTTCTTTCGATTGCTGCCGAGACGGCGAAATACTGATGATAGCCAGCCAGGATCTTTCCTGTCCGGTCTTCACCCTTATCGAAGCAGATGAAGTTATGAATCAGATTCAGCAGCCTCTCTTTCTTGAACATCCCCTCAAAGAAAGTATCGTAATCAACCACCTCAACGGCCTCATACTTTCCATCAACGGATTTCCACTGAAGGAATCTGTCCTCATTGCTAGTAATCGTCCCCGCCTTACTCTCCGACATGTCGCTCATCACACAGAATGCATTGTAGACGAACAAGGATTCAATCTCATGCATGTAGTTTCTAAGTTGGCGATAGGCGGCAGATGCATCCGTTTCTTCCCTTGACGGAGACTTCAGTTCCATCACCACCAGAGGGAGGCCGTTAATGAAGACAATCAGGTCAGCCCTCTTTTCGCTCTTTTCGATGAAGGTCCACTGATTGATGATTTGGAACGTATTCCTATGGGGATTGTCATAGTCGACAAGATAGACGATATCATGTTTTTCCTCTCCATCGTAATAGGAAACCTCGACACCATTTTGGAGATAATCCATGAACACCTCATTCTTCTGGACAAGTGAGCCAGTATCGATATTCTTCAGCTTGGTGATGGCTTCCTCAACGGCCTGGTGGGGTTTGCCAAAGTTAATGGCCGAGACACTATCCCTAAGCTGAGCCTCATAGAAAGGAACATAGTAATCCCTCTCTACATCCGGTCCATAGAGATATTCATAGCCGAGTTTGTCCCTGAATAAGTCAATCAGAGCTTTCTCGTAGCTGCTTTCATTATAAAGAGCGATCATAATACTAGACGGATATCTCACCAGACATAAGTTTTGGAAGGAGGGAATCCCGCAGAATAGAAAGATATTTTGACTCTGCCTCTAGGCTTTCTTGCATTTGGAAAAAGGGCTTTTCTAATTCTTCAAATGACTGCAGAATCTCAACTGGAGGAATAATCGTGTGTAACGACTTCATTAGGGCCCCGGAAGCTTCTTTGAAAGTCGATCCTGTTGCTTTAGCAATAATAGTTTTAGTATTCAATTTTAAGAAGAAATACAAAAAAGCTGTTCCTGCCATTTGGGGAACTGCGGATTTAAAGCCCTGGTTGGTACAGACGTTATTCTTTGCTATAGATATATAGCCTATTGGTGCTCGTGAGCTAAACAAGATAGATCCTCTCGGGATTAACTTAGCCCCACTATTCTTGTAACCTAATTCGGTGATATCATTCTCTCCTCTAGCTGTAAACTTGGCATTAGTATTCGATAAATCTTTTGGTGTTAACCATGCTATTCCCTCTTTGCAATAATAATCAATACAACTTTTTGAGGGTGTCCCACCTCCAACTATTTCACAAATCTCATCTAGAGATCCAACTCTCCATTTACAAGGAATCCTTCCAAGTTCGGAATCCATAAAGTCTCCATCCTGAAACTGCTCAAAGTTAACGAACCAACGTTTAAATATCGCCTGAGCTTGTTCTTCCAAATTCCTAATAATACGATTGTTAAGCTCAATCTTATCGTCCAAAGATTTGAGGATGGATACTATCTTTTTTTGGACATCTAGTCGTGGAATACGAATGTTTATTGATTTTAGTATTCTCCCAGAAAGGCTACCACGAGTACTAGTCCCGTCGGAAAGTAGACGGAACTCTTCATATCGACCATCCAAATTATAGTATAAAAAAAGAGGATCTAGCAACGCTGGATTAGCTTCTAAGGCGATGACTGATTGGTTAATATATGTGTCGACCTTCAAATAACTAACTTGTCCCCTTGTACGTCCTTGTCCCGCAGTGGCGACTACGGTTGAATCTTTTTTGGCTAGACGAGTAGAACTATTCTCGACAGCTATAGGAGTTATTCTCTTCTTGGTATCGTAAATAAACCTTTGAGATGTTTCGCCAGAGGATAACCAAAGAAGTTCACCTCCCCAATATTCGGGATTCATAGAAGAGGGCGTTCCTCCACTAAAGATATCGTTGCAAACGTCGCCTAGACTATATGTTTTCCAGTCCTCCATAAACGCCCCAATAAAACTAAAAGTCTAATCCAATGCTTCTCAATTGTATCTTTATCTCTTCTTCTATTCGATGACCTTCATCAAAAAGGTCTTTAAGTTCCATGGTAAGGCGATCCATCTTTTCTTCAAAGAGTTCTTCATCTTCTTGCTGGTCAGCTAATCCAACATATCGACCTGGCGTTAAGATATAGCCTTGATTCATAACATCATCAAGGGTCTTTACTGCACAAAACCCTTTTTCATCTTCAAGGGTACCTATCCGAAAAGCGGCGAATGATTTAGCAATCTTTTGAATATCTCTTTCTGTTAATTCGCGAAGGCTCCGAGACACTAATTCGCCCATTTTCCGAGCATCAACAAAAAGAATCTTCCCTTTTTGTGCTTTATCTCTGGAAAGGAACCATAAAGAAACGGGAATTCCCGTTGTATAGAAAAGCTTTTCCGGTAATGCGACAATCCCTTCTACCAGGTCTGCTTTGATGATATTCTCGCGTATCGTTCCTTCTCCACCAGTATTCGAACTGAGAGAACCATTGGCCAGAACCATTCCTATCTTTCCGACCGGCGAGAGGTGATAAATCATGTGTTGGAGCCAAGCAAAGTTAGCATTTCCTTCTGGTGGAATACCAAACTTCCAGCGGACATCATCTTGAAGCTTTCCGGCACCCCAGTCGCTGAGGTTGAAGGGCGGATTTGCCATAACAAAGTCGGCCTTCAGAGTCGGGTGTTGATCATCGAAGAAAGTATCTGCATTATACTTGCCCAAGTTCGCCTCCAGTCCCCGAATAGCCAGATTCATCCTTGCCATCTTCCAGGTCGTAGGGTTGCTGTCCTGACCATAAATGGAGATGTTTTTCAGATTTCCCTGATGTTCGTTGATGAACTTGGCAGATTGGACAAACATTCCACCAGAACCACAAGCAGGGTCATAAACTCTTCCCTTGTACGGCTCGATGACCTCCACAATCGTTCTAACAATACAAGCAGGAGTATAGAATTCCCCAGCGTTCTTTCCCTCTTTTTCGGCGAACTTCCTCAAGCAATACTCATACGTCCTGCCTAGAAGATCCTTACTATCATCGTCAGAACTGAGCTTGATACTATTGGTGAAGAGATCCACGACATCGCCGAGCCGTCTTTTGTCAAGTTCGGGTCTGGCGAAATTCTTAGGGAGGATGTTCTTGAGTTGGGGATTCTCCTGTTCAATCAACCTCATGGCATCATCAATAGCCTTTCCGATTTCGGGGGTATGGGCGGCTTCTGCAACTTTAGCCCATCTTGCTTCGGCAGGAACAAAGAAAATATTACAGGAGGTATACTCATCCTTATCTTCCTCAAATCCTTCGCCTTCCTGTACAAGTTCAGCATACTTTTCATCAAATCGGTCGGAAATATACTTCAGGAAAATAAGCCCGAGTACGACATTCTTGTATTCGGATGCATCAATATTGCCTCTGAGAAGATCTGCCGCTTTCCAGATTTTATCCTCAAAGCCCAACTCTGTGGTACTATTGGTCTTTGCCATGCTGTTATGTGATTTCTTGCTATCTTACAAATATAGCAAAAAAGGTCTTGATATGGAGGAGGAGCGAAAGAAAAAGGACCATTACAGTCCTTTCTCCCAAAGATTTAATCCTCGATAACCTTGAATTCCTCGAACATATAGCTTACGGGGTCTGGGTGTTCGTTCTGGTAATCGTCCAATGCTTCCCGAATCCCTTCCATTGTGGGCTTTACTTTCCTTCCTTCGACACAGTGGAATGAGACGAATTGAGCTGCCGACCGTAGGGTTCCAAAGTATACCCACAGATAGCAATTCTCCCTGGATTCATCGCTGAAGTCCAGGATATAGCGTTCTTGGAAGTATTTTCTCTCCTTGTCGTTGGTTTCGAAAACACACATCCCAGGCTCCTCCGACTGATAGAAGAATTGAAGGTCGGGAAACTTGGATTGTAGGAATTCCCGTGTTTCCATTGGTTCTCCCCATGCCGATTCAACATTGAGGATGAGCAGATTCCGGATTCTTCGATAACCAAGTATCTGTCCACGGCAGTAGATTTCTTCACAGGAACCACCGAGATAGGATACGATGCAACCGAGCCAAAGCTTTCCAAATCCATTAGGGACAAGAGGCTCGGGCAGGGAGTTCAAGTGGTCCAGCATGGCGACAAAGGCTTTTCTGGACTTCAGGGGGCCGACTATTTTGTAAGTCGTATCACACCAGTTCGGCATATCCTAGTCCTCCTCGATTTTTACGCTGAAGACGATGACCTCCCAGGTGGATCTTTCGACTCCGTTGTTATCTGTATAGCGGTTTGCTCTGATACGGCCGATGACATGAGCGAGTTTTCCTTTCTGGATCTTCTCGAGGTCCTTGATTCGCTCAGACTCCCAGGCCGTACAGTTGAACCATGTGATTTCAACGATTGGGCTGCCGTCTCTTCCGGTATATGCCAGTTCAGTGGCAACGGAGAAGCGGGCCATCTTTGTTCCTTGGATGTCTTTGAGGGCGACGCTTCCCACGTAGCCCTTGATTTCAATCTTGTTCAGAAATGTGTTCATGGTGGGTTTGATTAAGGTTATATCTTTTGATCAAGACGCTGACTGCCCATGGTGTGAACTTATGCCCCCGGGAGGTAAGAAATCCTTCCGAGTTTAAGGTCTCTGCCATCTGTGTCAGCGTGAGGTTTTGTTTTACCAGGACCCTCAACATAGCAACAGCTCGTTTATTATTCGGGTTTTCACGGGCTCTCTTCATGTTGGTTTCCCTGGAATTTGAGATTGCCTTATCCAGATTGGCGGTAAGGTTCTCAGGTTTACCCAAAGCCACCCCTCTGGCTTTCTTTGCTTCGAGGGATTGCTTGGTACGGGTGGAAATCAATTGAGCCTCGTATTCGGCTATACTGGCGATAATATGTAGGACCAGTTTGTTCGCCGTCGGGAAGTCGCAAAACTTGATTTCCACGTCTGACTCTAGGAGTTTGCTGGTAAAGGCAACGTTCCTGGAGAGTCGGTCTAGCTTGGCAACGATTAGTGTAGAATTCGTTTTCCTACACAGAGCCAAAGCTTCGGTAAGTTTAGGGCGGTCATTGTGTCGGCCGCTCTCTGTTTCCACAAATTCGGCAATCGGTTTTTCGTCCTTAAGGAAGTTATGGATAATCTCCCTCTGGGCTTCGATTCCTAGTCCGGAGACAGCTTGCTTTTTTGTGGATTGACGTAAATAGGCAACGTACATTTATTTCTAATAAATTGAACGAACGTTTAGTATTCGAGAAGGGAGCGTCATTTCCGCTGACGCCCCCAATTCTTCATCTTTTCAATGGCTTTTTTAATGGCCATGTACAGATGATACCCGGGCATAGGAGCCGGGTCGATCAGGATACAGTTGTTTATCATAAATCCTCCTTTTTATCAGAGTTGATTTTCTCTTGCACTTTCACTTCCAGCCATTTCAGGAAAAGCAGAATTACAAGCCAGATTGGAGGGTATGGATCGTAAAACGTTTTGTTGTTTTTCATAAGGCAGGGATGAAAATGGTGTAAAGAGGATAATCACAAAAGCCCGACCTCTCAGAATAGCCCAGAGGCAATCCAAAACCATGATCTTGAATCCACTTTTCGATGGTCGGATGGTTGTTGGTATCCAGGAATGCCATTGTTGCAGACTGGAGGGGGCTGTTGAGGTTGGTGGTAATGACTTCCCGCTCACCGTCCTTATAGGTGAGGATGATGGCAAGGCAGCCGTTGTTCCTGTAGGTATCGGTCGAGATGGTTACGACCTTTCCCTTGTAAGTTAGTTTCTTCTTGTTCATAAGGCGTCGATTATTGTGGTTATTTCATCGATAGTGAAGAGCTCTAGGTCATCGGCTTCTTCTCCGTAGGCGTCCGAGTATATCACCAAGGGCCGTCCACCATAGAGGCAGACGGTTGTGATATGATTGGCGTCAGGGAGAAGAATGTCGACTTTGACTGAATGCTCTTTCCTTCGTTCCAGTTCAGCCTGGACTTCCCTGATGAGGATATTCCGGCAGTTCTGGATGGCGTTGTAGATAATGTTGTTCTTCATGGTGGATCAGATAAAGGGTAAATAGGCTTCATCTAGGATTCCGGACTCCACGATAGCCTTTGCGGTATCATGGGAGGCCTGGTTTCTTGGATCTGTCATGAAATCGTCCTTGGCCATTTCAATGATGACGGCAATCAAGGTACGAAAGAGTTCTTGTTGCAGGGTCCGGTGATAGAATCTAATGCTTTTGGCAAAGACCTCCGGCTTCCAGCTCATGGTGTTGAGGGCGTCTTCCAGGGCTCTTGCTGCCTGGAATTCCCTCGACTGATGCAGTTCTTGTTCTGTCATAATGATTGATGTTAAGAATGTTATTCAAAAAGAGAAGAGGACCGCTCACGTTGTGTTGTGAACGATCCTCTCCGGTCAGTTCGGTAAGGGTATTTCACCTTACTGCAGGAACCAGCTATAGCCCTCTGTGTCATTCCCCTGAAGGGCTCGCTGGATTCCCAAAAGGAAGTCAGTACAATTCTGGTTGCGGTCAAGCCATTTATCAATTTGGGCTTGCTTGATGGCCTCATTAAAGAGTTGCAGCATCGAAAAGGTTGTGATGCTGCCTTCTCCCTCCTTCAGTCCGAAGTTGGGATTGCTGACAAATCCTCTGACGGCGGCGTTGACCGCCTGGTCGCCGATATCAATCATCGGCAGGGTCTTCCGCACCTCGGTCGGCAGGGCCTGGTAAAGGCGGAGCCGGCCGATAATGTAGCAGAACAGGCTCTCGGATATCCTCGTATTGTGGAGGTTCTCGATGAGCTGAAGGGTGTCTTCCTTCTCAGGGTCGAAGCGACGGAAAAGCTGGTAAGCTTTCTGATATACGTCTGCCTCGGTGAGAACTTCGACGGTGCCTGAGTTCCCGTTGCAGGTCAGGCAAAGATTACTGCAAACACGGACCTGCCACCCAACAAAGATCTTCATCTTTTCGGGTGACTTTCGTGAATACAACTTGTCCTCGTTATACGCCCGACACATTCCTATGGTCAGTTCCACAGGCTGTCCGGCAACGATTCGAGTGAGGGACTTTACATGGGCGACGAAGGCCAGTCTCTGATAGAAAATGGTCTTCTCTTCGTCCAGGAGGTCCTTGGTCGGTTTGTGAAGGGCAGAGGCGACACGGCCGTTGATGGCGTGACTTACCCGACACTCAGGAAGGGTTAATTCCCCAAATACATCTTCGGCGGCTTTGTATACGCTCGCAATCGCCGCCTGATGCGAGATCGTGAGCGAATTGTCCGCGAACGTGGGGACTAAACACCTGGTGGCCAGCTCCTCGATGGATATGGCCTGGGTGTTGGACTCAATGAAGTTGGGATGCTCACCGGAGATTTCTTCTTCCGGTTCAGCGGTCCCCTCGAACTCGAAGTTCAGCAGTTCTTCCTCCGGAGAGGCGACTACTAGTGCTTGCTCGTTGTTCATTGCGTTCTTTGTGTTTGTTGGTAAATGCTGATTTGAGTTTCGCCGATTTCTTTTTCAGGATCCACCGAAGCTCACGGACTCCTTTGAAGAGTGTGAGGGTGGTATCCAGGACGACGATGATAAGAGATTCCGTCCGGTAGTAACCCATAG
Source organism: Bacteroidales bacterium (assembly GCA_017557535.1). Lineage (GTDB taxonomy): Bacteria > Bacteroidota > Bacteroidia > Bacteroidales > UBA932 > Cryptobacteroides. The sequence goes on from JAFYYM010000030.1 coordinate 29,855, forward strand.
TTTATCCATTAATGGGCACCGGCGGGGGTGAGGTTGGAGGTCCTTCTCTGGCGACGAGTCTGGACCTTTTCTTTGGTGTACTCGTAGATGTCCTTTCCGAGGTCCACGAGCATGAGGATGGAGATAGCGGGGCCGAAGCCCTTCTCCATGGTTTCGAAAACTTTGCTTGCTTTCATGATGTTGTTGTGTTAAGGTGTTGATTATTATATAAATAAGGCTTTGAGGTCATCAAAAGAAAGCCCTGAATCCTCTCAGAAACAGGGCATAAAGAGCGGAAATCCCCACCCGACATAAGACTAATGCCGGTGAAAGCAAGAGAAACCAGGGGATAGCGGTTAGATTGGCTCTTCTACAAGGGTAAGGGTTTGAATGTTTGGTGTATCCTATTGTCTATCCTTGTCTTTTCCGATTAATGCCTTAATTCAGAAGAAACATCATCTCTCCAGAGAGCATTATTTCAGATAATTGCTATATTTGCAAATGTCAGAGGGAGAAATCCTCTGATAAAGGTGCATTAGCATTTTTGGCCTTGACCCAATAATACCCGCCAAGTATTTATAATCAAGAGGCCGAGAAGTGATGCTCTCTTTTTCCATTTGTCTATGTCGGACAGCGCTTCCTGCTGTTCCTCATAACAAACGGGCGAAGAGATGATGTTTCTTCCTGGGTTTTCTTGATGGGCCTCTTGGCGGGGGCTCTGGGTCAGGAACCAAAGGGTTACTGAATCTCCTCGCCTTTTTTGTTTGTGGCCGTCTTTGGGAGGTGGACGGGGATTATAACACTAAATACTATGCCTCGATTTAGAATCACGACCAAGTCTCGGACCCAACTCAACGGCATTCGCATCGAACCCGGGATGTCTGTCGAGGTCATCACCAGAGATTATTCAAATCCTCTTCTCATCAATGGAGGCCAGCCCGTTGTGGATGCTTTCATGAGGATTTATGGCATTGATATCCGTCGGGCAGGTGTTTGCAGCCCGGTGTATCTTGATGTTAAACAAATAGGATAATAAGCACTTAATGAAATGAGTAAGTTTTCCGACACGATAAAGTATTTCTATTATCATATTCTCCCACACACATACCCTTTTGGATCCCTCTTGTATATCATTATTGGTTTATTGTTTCCGTCCAAGGCGAAAAGTATCGCTATCATCGGTACTAAATGGGCGGGAAAGACAACACTCTGGAAAGGCCTTGGCGGTATAAAAGAGTATAAGCCTAATACGCAAGTTGAACCTATTCAGTCCTTTACGATAACCCGTGCTAATGGGACGACTGTCGTAATATCTCACACTTATGATATTGGAGGTGAGGATGATTACGTTTGTGAATATGAAAAGTTGATAAAAGAAGATACGTTCATATACTACCTTGTGGATGCCAACAGAATTACGTTACATGATTATTTGGTAAGAGTTAGATCAGACTTAGTGAAGATTGATAAAATCGTGAAAAGTAAAAAGATTCCGGAAGACAAACTAGGTTTTAAGTTCATTATTACGCACTATTATGACTATACTAAGAGTAATCCATTTAATAGTGAGTATGAGCTTTATCGTCAATTCCTAAATGGACTGAAAGGTAGCGAGGGAAGAGGGGTTATCGGAAAGAGGCTGACGGTGGACAATTATAGTAAGATTATGATGGTTGCGGAGTTGGACCCACAAAAAGCGGCATATCTCAAAAAAAACTATATAGATATTATCAAAAATGAAATTGGCGCTTAATTATGAATAACCCGAGTATTCTTCATGTTCTTTCCGCAAAGCCGGGAGGCACATCCGCTTTATTTGTTAATGGCGTTGAAAGCGAAACTCAGAGGGAGGAGATACAAAAGATTGTAGACCTATCATTCCAGGCAGGAAAGCATCGAAGTCCATGGTGTGGATTTTTAAACGGACACTTTTTCTTAAAGGGGTGTTTTGAGGACAAAGACGAGAACGGAAATGAAATGTCATTCACTTACTGTTCAAGAGTAACCCGTTTCATGGAAGGGAAGAGTATGCTACTTCATGACCTTGAGAGTATAGGTTATAAGTTAAACGCTGAAACAAGAACCTGTCTCGATAACCAGTCGCGTTATAATCAATTACGGAAGATTGGTTTTGCTGTTTTCGTGATTGCATTTATTGTCGCATTAATAGCAATAATCTGCATTAATAGCAAGAATTCACCTATGGCTGAGAATAATCAAGCGAGACCCACTTTAATCCGTTGACAAGTAGTACTTTATCTCCATATAATTGTATTATCAATCAGATTTCTCAATGCAAGAGTATAGAAATAGGTTGAAATTAATAATGAATAAGCCAGATATTATTAACCAGACATAGATGAATAACATGGAACACTACCCACAACTGATTATTATCCCTGATGAGGATTATGAATATGGTATAAACCACGGTGCTTACCCTGAATTCCAAGAAGAACTAAGTACCGGAGATGTCATTGTTTTATCTAGAGATAAAGCGACAACAGAGTACGGAATAGCTACACCCAAAGATAATAAGGTCTATGTAAGAAATGTTTTTAATGGTGCTTACATTGATATCTCCGCAGAGAATACAGAAAAGAGTTTCATTGAAGCAAAGGCCGTTGCTTTAAGAGAGGTCTTAGTAATGCTCGGGGCTTTTTCGGCAGAGTTAGAGCATACGATTGAACATAAACAGGATAAAGATTTAAAGATTGGAGCGAAAGGGAAAAAAGGACCGAATAAAGGATCTCTTTCACTTCACCAAAATAAGCACAAAGAAGTGAACCTTGAAGCTATTATAAGATTAAAGCCCTTCAACCGTTCTTCAAAGAGCGCAGGTGATATACGCCAATATGCTTTTACACATGGTTTAGGGGGAGAAAGCACAATTTTGGCCTGGATAGATCGACTTGAACGAGATGGTAAACTGGAAGGTTCAGAGGAAATCGAAGTATCCTTCTTAGAGGAATTATCAATCGCTCGTGATGCGGCGTTAAACCTTAAACTTGTTCAGTGTGAGGTCGGTTTTAATATTGAAAGCCTCTGCAGGGAGACACATCATTTTGTTGAGAAAATATCCATCGATTTTGGTGACCACAGTTAAGTTCTTGACTAAACTGTTTAAGTGCGAATGGACTTGAATGCTAGTTCAATATTCGGACAAAGTATGGGCACATTCGGAAGATTCATATTATAGAGTGTCAAAAGAATCCCTTCACTTTCTTCAACCAGCCCGCCGTGTTTATACAGCGGTCAAACATGTTATCCAGAACACCCCAGGGATGAAACGGGTGAGATGCGATGACGACCGGTTCATTGTGTCCGCTTCTCATGGCTGGTCTTTGATTCCGCTTGGTGAGAATATCAGGATTAGAGTCGTAGCAGATGGGACACAGGAATCCGATGTCCATATAGAATCGAAAGGCAAGATCCTGGTTAATCCGCTTGTCATTCCACAGAACAAAGCCAATATCCAAGAACTGTCCGACTACATCAAAAACCGGGTGGGGATGTTGTGTTCGGACGAAGAATTACATCTAAACCATTGACCAAGTATGACAGCTATCGTAGGAATTCTCAACAAACGTGCTGCCGTAATGGCAGCTGATAGCGCCGTAACTGTGAATTCGGACAGCGGAACCAAGATTTACAATACGGCCACCAAGATTTTCCGGCTCTCAAAGAAGCATCCGGTAGGCGTGATGATTTTTGATTCGGCAGGGTTCATGGGAACGCCGTGGGACGTCATCTTCAAACTATACCGTGACCGGAAGGGAGATCAGGGGTTCAATACGCTGGAAGAGTATGCCCGCAACTTTCTCCATTTCCTGGAGGCCGAAGACTATTTCAGCAGTCCGAGGAGCCAGGAAAAGTACCTGACAAAAGAGGTTTCGGCATACTATCATAAAGTCAAGGACTATGTCATCGAGAAGTTTGAAGAGCAGTTGGACGAGAACGATTTGACAGAAGAAGAGCAGGACAAACTGGTCAGGAAACTCATTGTCGGGCGGATCGGAGCCATTACGGAAGGGGCCAAAGATCATGGTGTGAGCCCTGAGTTTGAAGATTATACGTTGGCTCATCTTCGGTCTTTCGGTAAGGATTGCCTGGATTCCCTGGCCGAGGTTTGTGAGGAAGCCGGCTTCCCTGTCGACTTCCGGGATACCTGGGAGGAGGGTTTCTTTGAGTATATTCGGTCGCAACTGTATTTCTCAGGGACAGGGATTGTGTTCGCCGGCTATGGCAGTAAGGATATCTATCCGTCCATCCTGACTGTCTATATCTCTGGGGCTTTCGACCGGCGGATGCGGTATTATTTCTCGTACGATGATGATTCGGACAAGATTGACAATGACAACTCTGCCACCATCATTCCGTTTGCCCAGGTGGACGTGATGCTCACGTTGATGAAAGGGATCCATCCGGGACTACGCCGCTACGTGGAAAGCAAGCATGCGGATTCCCTCACAAAAGCCAAGGAAAAGATGCTGGAGGCAATGAAGGAAGCCGGTTGTACGAAAAAGGCCATGAAGAAGGTGGAGGAGACGGACCTTTCCGACATCCAAAACAATTATGAAGAGTCGATGGATCAGTTCATTCAGGACGAATTCATCGACGGAATCGTGGATGCCGTCAACTCCTTCAACATAGAAGATATGGTCAATATGGCCGAAAGCCTCGTCTCCGTCACCAATCTCCAGCGTCACATCAGTTCCTCCGAGGAGTCCGTCGGCGGTCCCATTGACGTAGCCGTCATTACCCGTTCCGAAGGTTTCATGTGGGTGAAGCACAAGCATTGGATGCCTCGTCTCCAAGATGACCAATCGCTTCTACTGGAATAATGTGAGTGTTTATGGGTAATTTTGATACATCCATACGTTTTGCAGAGGAGCAGATAGAACGCCTCAAGCAGCAAATCAGTATGTACAAGAAGTTCAGGAATCCTGGCTGGGAGGGTGCTGTTGATTCGCTGACCAAACAAATTAACAACAAGAAGGCCTCCATCGCTGACATGAAAAAGCGAAACAGATAGAAATGTATTTCGAACGATATCCTGTTTGGCCATAGTTTGGCACATCCGCCTTTTAGCTTTGCAATCTGGACGAAAACTCAGTGAATATGTACATTGATTACATCAGATTGGCGTGGGAGAAGGTGGAACCAGATTCCTACTTACACGGGATTCGGTCTATCCGGAACCTTGAACAGTTTCGGTTTCATTCTCCCGTCACTTTCTTTGTCGGAGAAAATGGTAGCGGGAAATCCACCTTATTGGAAGCCATTGCAGTGGCTTATGGATTCAACCCGGAAGGCGGCTCTCTCAATTACAATTTCTCCACATTCGACGATCACTCAGGGCTTTACAAAGCCATGACAATCGGGAAAGGTGTAGCGGGGCGACGGCATGGATTCTTTCTCCGGGCCGAGAGTTTCTACAATGTCGCCTCAAAGACGCTGGAATATGAACGGTTGGGGTGTTCCGGGCCCATGTTCGGCGATGAAACCCTTCATGCCCAATCCCATGGGGAGAGTTTCATGAGTGTAATCACGACGATGGGCAAGGGACTATTCCTCATGGATGAACCGGAAGCAGCTCTCTCTCCCAACCGGCAACTGTCGCTGTTTTCCAAAATTATGCAGATGTCCCAGGAGGGCTCTCAATATATCGTTGTCACACATTCGCCCATTTTGCTGGCGATACCCGGGGCCGAGATTTATGCTTTTGATGAAACAGGCGTCAATCATCAGGAGTATGAGGAGACCGACAGCTATAGAGTATACGAGTTGTTTATCAATCATCGGGAGAGCATGATCCGGCAATTGTCACCCGGAAACGAAGACGAAACCTGAAAAAGCCCTATCTTTGTCCCCATGACACAGTACATCTCAGATGACGCCCATTTCAAGGAGGTGATTGCCCGGGTCCCTAAGGTGAAACGTTCGCTTTGGATAGGAACAGCGGATATCAAGGACCTCTATGTTGAAGACCGCCCTTTCCTGGGAATCCTGGCCGACCTGATCAAAAAGGGGAAGGAAGTTCGTCTCATTCACGCCAAGGAACCCGGTCCGAACTTTAGAGAGGATTTCGACCATTATCCTGTCCTCTTTACCGGCCTTGAGCGTGCCCTTTGTCCCCGTGTCCACTTCAAGATCATCGTCTTTGATTGCCAGACTGCCTATATCGGTTCTGCCAATCTGACGGGGGCAGGGATTGGTATGAAGAGTTCTCGGATCCGAAACTTTGAGGCAGGAATCCTGACCGATGAACCAGCCCTTGTTGAAGCCGCAATTAACCAATTTGACTCTGTCTGGGCGGGATTCAAGTGCAAGGACTGCGGACGGAAAAAGTTCTGTGGAGATCCAATCCTGTCTCGATAATATCAACATCTTATCGAGCATGAAATTATTTCATTGGGCGTGGTTGAGCAGAATTTGACGGGAGTGTCTTTCCTTTGTCATAACTATTGGTTATATTTGTTCAAGCAAATCCATCGAGCATCAACACCAACATTCCCAATAAGTTATGGCAAGCTACAAAAAAATCCAGGACATCACGGATCTTGACACGAGGCTACGAGTTGTCGACAGACTGCTGAAGTTAAGGGCTCAACTGGCAGACGAAATCCCGGAAAAGACCGCTACCGAGACCCTGCTCATTGCTACATGGAATATCCGCGAGTTTGGAGACAACAGACTTGAGGAGAGCCTGTATTACATAGCGGAGATTATCGACCACTTTGACATCGTGGTCATCCAGGAAATCAACTCGAAGAAACTTGACGGTTTCAAGTCCGTGATGAAGATTCTTGGGGACAACTGGTCATATATCATTTCCGACGGAGTCAAGGGTACCGACGGAGGGAGTGAGGCCATGGCGTTCGTTTACAACAAGAACAAGGTGCAGTTCACCCATTTGGCGGGAGAGATAGTCCTTCAGAATTCTAAGAAACTTGCTGGATCCATCGTTGAAGGAAAAGTGCTGGTGGACGGTGTATTGGTTGATGGAAAGGTGCAGTCGAAGGTTCAGTTCGCAAGGACACCGTTCATGGTATCGTTAATGGCCAATTGGTTTTCATTCAACATCTGCACCGTCCATATCTATTATGGCAGCGAAAAGAATGAACGGGGAATCGTGGAGAGACGCAAGAAAGAAATTGAGACGATATCATCCGTACTGCTGGAAAGGCAGAAAGAAGAGGACGTCTCCTACATCCTCCTTGGCGACTTCAATATCCCTGATACGAACGGAGAGTATTTCAATGCCCTCTCCAAGAAAAGGGGATTCTTTGTTCCGGAAGAGATCAAGAAACACCCTACGGACTTGGGACAGGTAAGCCATTACGACCAGATTGCATTCAAGTTGAAACTCGAAGACGAGATGGTCCTGTACAAAGACAAACAGCAGAGAGCGGGCGCCTTTAACTTCACGAAGTCGGTCTTCAGAGACAGTGACGATGTGTCGGATTATGATATCTACATCAATCATTATCTGGATTCTTACCTTGGCGAACTTGCAGAGACTAATGCAAAGCTGAAGGCAAAGGGCAAAGCAGAGAATGAGGACACCGAAGAAGGCAGACGGGCTTTCTTCAGGGGATGGCGCACATACCAGATGTCAGACCATCTCCCTCTGTGGGTCGAATTGAAAATCGACTTCAGCGACCAATTCCTGAAGAACAGGGGGGAAGAGGCAGAAGAACTGAAGAAGAAAGCCGCTGAAGAGAATCCTGGTGTTTCCGACGCAGAATGACACCGTCTGATAAGATTCAGGTACGATGAAACTTGACAGCGAACAAAAACGGATACTCAGGGCCATTTCGGGTTCCAGCCTGGGCTTCATCATCGGTTATCCTCTCATCATGTGGATTGGCGGCAAGTTGGACTCATGGAAAGATGCGTTAGCCTGGTTGGGAGTGGGTCTTGTGGTCGCCGTTGTTATGGGTATCTTCTATGTCCTGGGTTCGAAGATTTCTAAGAAAGATGATTGAACGATGGAACAGAAAGGACTTACAAAGAAACAGTTTTGGATTCAGCTGACCCCCGTAATCTTTTATACGCCACTAGCGGTCATTTGGATGATTGAGGGTATCCGGATGCATAGGGTCTTGATCCTGATTGCCAGCATCGCATATTTTGTTCTGATAATCTGGATGGTCGTGTCGCTCATCATCAGGCGGAAACGCTACCCGATAGAGGATGAGGAATCAGACAGGCAGGCTGTCGGGGCGTTCAAGGACGGAGCAATGGGCATGGGAATCGTGATGGCCATCATCACGGTCGGATTCCTTCTGGCTTTTGGTCTTGCCACCCTGTTGAAATAAAAAAGAACCGCTACCCTGTTCCTTCCATGGTGGGGCTTAGCGGTTCTTTTGCTCATCTCGGCACGTCTTTTTTTTGCATCAGAAAAAGCAGCCGGTCTATCTTCCCAGCTGCTATGGTTTTCAGTCCATCTCGGTCCTTAAACTCTCTTCGATATCCTCCTTAATGCGTTTCATCGTATCAAGTTCGTCCTGGATTCGGGATAGAGCGTCTTCAAGATAGTCTTTTGCCTGATCTTTCCGGCCGAGAGCAAGACAGACACAAGCATAGAGATGTTCTCCGTAGGCGTATTCAACCGATTCGTGAAAATGATTATCACAGATTTCCATCACCCAATTAGCATATTTTAGGGCATCATCCGGCCGCTTGATGCAGATAAGGATTTCTGTTATTGTTTCAAGAACGGCAAGATATCTCGTAAGGAACTCATGGGAATTGCTAATCTCATGAATCGAGGCAATTTCTTTTTCCATGAACTCCGCCGCATCCTTCTCTTTCCCCGTCCTAAACATATATTCGGCCTTAGCGTACATCCAGTCAAGCTTATTTAGTATTCCTGGACTCTTTCGGTATGCTTCTGTTGCCCCGGAAAGGTCTTGTTTCAGTTTTTCAATTGATACCGGCTGATGCAGAAAGAGTATCTGATTGCCGTTACCATAGTCGATTAGTGTTTCATTGCTTTTCATAGTATTTCAAGTGTTATGTCATAGGCCTTTTTCAGGTACGATTTCAGGCCCATGTACGATTTGGTTTTTATCTGGGGCCGTTCACATATCTGGCCCAGGTCTTTCAGTCGATACCTTAGTGTTTCCCCTCGATGATTTTCAAGGGGACCGTCCAGTTCGGATTCCAGGTCGAGGACGTCATCATCATACCGACCTTTTGCCCGAGGATACTTCACTTTCACGATGATTTTGTCCGTAGAGATATCCACCTGCATCCGGCTTATTATCTCACCAAGAAGGGTTTCATTCATCTGTTTAAGGAGACTGGTGAAGGAGGATATCGGAACAAACCAGCACTTTCCCCAGGGTATGAGCGGACCGATTATGGGTTGAGTTCCGGACACAGGATTGAACTCGAAATTGTCTTCAGGCAGTCCGGACAGAATGGATGCGTCAATATAACTGATGCAACTGTTCACGACGTTGCAGTATTCGTAGGGTAGATTCCGGATGAAGACGATTTCAATGGTTCGTTCGTCCTTTTCCGTATAAGAATCCGCCTTTACCAGTTGATTCGGATAAAAGCGGTCGAGAGAGGCCTGAATTGTGGCGAGAATATCTGTGGTGGGAAGGCTAAGATCAACCTCCACTCCCGTTATGTGTAGTTTATGTTTCATGGCCGGGTCGATATAGAGGTTGTCCACGAAGGAGCCACGACATTGAAAACATAGCCATTGGCCTTCTTCTTATGGGTCTTGCTGGTATAGGCGTAGTAGTAGACAATCCCGGGAGACATACAAAGAGCCGCTGCCGCATCTTCACAAGAATTATACACTACAGTTCCGACTCCTGGAATTGAAACCGACACATGACCCTTGGACCCTCTTCCTGGACCGCCGAGGTTTGAGTTATATCCGTTCCGATAAGAGTCGTATTTGAGAATTAACGCCGTCTCAACATCATCCATCGTCGCAATCACATCATTTATATCGGCGACAAGGACAATCGTTTCTTCATATTTCCAGACATCCTCGCCGACACCATATTTCTTCCGGGCATCATTTATCTTCTTTCCGGCGTACCTGTTATTCAGACCTTTCCAGACTGACTTCCTGTTCTCCGGATGTGAAGTGACGCCGCAATAGTACAGCATTGTGATTAAGTTCTTGAGTGTGTAGGCGGTGATTTCATAAAGGCCGTCTGCATTTTTCTTCAGTTTCTTCAGATTAATTCTTCCTCGTTTACTCATGGTTTTTAGGTTTAACACTTGGTGCCACTCTAAGCTGGACACCTAACGCTTCCAATCTCTTCTTCAGACCATTGTAGGCATCTGATTTCCTTCTGGACCGTGGAAGGATTCGAAGGAGGTCGGAAAGGGGGACCTCGATAATCTTTCCTTCGGTCAGTTCTCCATACTCCCTGGCTAAGACTTCCATCTCTGGATCATCGTAGCCAGAGGGTGATGGTGCTGATTGTTTACTTGCTTCGCCAGACAATACAGCAATACTCTGGCGGTTCGACTCGGTACTGTTATTCCCTGAGCCGAACAACTTTTCTATTAGATTCTGAAACATCATACAAAGGACAGGTATGGTGAAAAGGTCTCATATCTGTCTTCATATATAAGGCATTACAGAAAAAATCGGCTAAAAAGTGGGGGCTTTTTGCCTGTTTTGGAGAGGTTTCACTAAAACTGGCCAATAGACAAAAAAACCATCCCCCGGAGAAGGGAGATGGTTCTTATGTGGACAACAGTTAGTATCTTACTTCTTCAACAGTTTCAGTACTTTTTTCAAAACATCATCACTTGCTGAGTCAAGAAGATTGATGATCTCTCGTTTGACCGCTGAGGTTTCCCAAAGGCCCATTTCCTTTGCAACAGCCTCGTCAGCAACCTCAATATAGGGTCTCATATTCTCATACTTAGCATGGCCAGTACACTTCATTACCGCTGTCGGAGTGATTCCGAGCTGTAAGGAACAACATACAAAAGTCCGTCTTCCATCATGGCAACTAAGCGTTTCCCACAATTTACTAACCTTCTCATGTCGTTCCTTATCAACAAAATATGTTTCTACGACCACTCGGTTTAGGCCTGCCAACTTTGCTGCTTCCTTAATATACCCATTGAGGACAGTATTCCCAGGAGCCGGGAACAACCTCTCCCCTCTTGTATCCTTATACTTATCGATAATCTCCTGAGCATAGGACAGAATGGGTATCTGAAGCATGTCTCGTGTTTTGACGGTGTATATTTGTATATACTCCGGCGTGATGTCCGCTTTTTTCAAAGTGGACATGTCTGAGTATCGAAGGCTGGTGAATGCCATGAAACAAAACATATCACGAGCCCTGATGACTTGGGGTTTCGTTCCTTCCGGAAATTCAAACTTGTGGAAAGCGAGCAACTCCTCATACTTCAAGTAGGTTATCCGCTTCTCAGGTACAGATACCCTGTGCTTGAAATTGAGAGCTTCATCCTGGACAGTATATCCATTTGCCCGTGCCCACCTCAAAAGAGTCTTCAGGCTGCTAAACCACTTTACAATGGTTTGATTATGTCTGCCCTGCTTGAAACAATACTCTCGAAGCTTCAGCAACGCTCCCTTATCAATCTGGTCAATTCTGATTCCAGGATTTGCCTTGAGCAGATAGGAGACCGCTTGTGAATACTTGAATTGGCTGTGGTCTTTCCATGAAGCCTCAAGTTTCTGAGATTCAATGAATTTCTTACAGATTGTATCCATCTTCTCCAATGTCAAAGACTTCTTTGCGACAGCTGCCGGAGCATTCTCTTCCTCAAAGATTCTGTTCATAGCCGTGCGAAATGCGCCGCTATCTGGCACTTCGTCTGCCATTGCAAAATCGTTGAAGACATCTTCAACATAGCCTAGGACTACCCCAATTCTCTTGTTGATTGCCCCGGCACTACATACATTTTCGCGCACAACGTGCTTCGTATTGTTTACTGCGCGTTGTGTCGTGAAATCCCATTTTTCGGGATCAGCATAAACTCCGGTCGGAAGTTCGACCTCATTCTTCTTGTGATCCCAACGAACCCGCACGGCGACGGATCCTGACTCCTGAGGAAAAACCCTCGTGGTGTAATTAATCTTTATCATACATCTTCAATTTTGTGTTGCCCACACATGTGCGTGTGCCACAAAAAGCACCCCAAAAAATGAGGGGGGAAGCCCCTCCCCCGACCTTCAAAGGTTCATTGAAGTGTATGCTAGGAAATTGACGAGAGAAAGTTTTCTAAAATAGTTAACTGCCTGATATCTTCAGTTTTATGGTCTCCTACACCGTCATTCAGGCGTCAGTTTTTCTGTCAGCCCTCGCTGTTGGAGTCACGATAAAACCCCGTTGGAATAGCCTCCAGCGGGATTTTTCTTTTTTACTTAACCACAACTTAACCACCGGTTTTGGAGGAGGTCATAAATAATACGCCAGATATGCCGGAAGATAACTGACGGCCCCTTCCTTGGCATAGTCTTTCGTATAAACAAGATACCGCTCGTTCGTTATCCTGGATGAGTACTTTTCGCAGAACTTGTCCATGGAGATATGCGTCTTGTAGGTGGATGACTTGACCTCGACAGGAGTTATCTTCGTCCCGTGCGATAGCAGGAAATCAATTTCATAATTGTGTTTTCCGCTTTCCGTCGGCCAGGTATGATAGAAAAGCTTGTTGCCAGAGGCAGTCAGCATCTGGGCTACGATGTTCTCATACAGGTATCCCAAGTTGGCCGGCAACTTGTCGCTCAGGAGCCTTTCATAAATCACATTTTCCGTGAATGCCTTGTCTCGGAAAGCAAGGGTGACGAAAAGACCGGTATCACCCGTGAACATCTTATATTGACAAAGGTCTTCATTGGCCACAAGGCCGACATTCGGATCATCACAATGATGAGAGATATTGACGGTCATGGACTTCTCCATTTCCGAAATCAGTTCAACAAGATCCTCCGCACTTGCACCGGCGATGACGCTGGAAACCTGATATCTGGAAGCATTGCTGTTCAATTGCGCCGGAATGGCGGCAAATATCCTGGCGGCCTTTCCCGAAGGATCGATTTTGCCGAAATCCTCATCGTACAGGTCAAGAATCAGTCGCTTGGCCCGGTCAACTGCCTCAAAGTTATTGGTCTTGAGGTAGGTGTCCACTGCCTGCGGCATTCCGCCAACCAGCATATACAGACGGAAATCCCGCATCATCTTCCGATGTGCCTCGTTCAGTGGTTGGGGATGCTCCCAGACTGTACGGAGCAGAGGAACGGTAGCGGTATCACCCAGAGCCCAACGGAACTCTTCATAATCCATCGGGTACATGTTGATGCGCTCCTCCTCACTAGGAATGACTTGAACTGAAGCGCCGGCGTCCCCTACCAGGCCTCTTCGCGCAATGCGCGGTCCCAAGGGATGATGCGTGTCGGGAAGGCGGCGATGCGGAGCGTCGTGCAGCCGTAAGGGATCAGTTCGATCCGGCAGGCGTCCCCCGTATCATCCCCGTCCTCCGTCCAATAGGGGATCTCGCCCACGGAGCCGTTCTGGGCCTTCCACTGCGGCAGTTCGCGCGCGGGGACGGTCAGATGGACGGGTGCGTTCTCCAGGTTCCAAGGATAGCCTTCCACGGGACGGGAGACCACTTCACAGGAATCAGCCCGAAAACTGTCCCGCATCAGGCAATAGTTCCAGGGGCTGTCCGAGGTTACTTCCCAGGCGCCGGCTCCATAATACCGGTCCTTGCCTGCAAAAGGGGTCCATTTCCAATGCTCCTCCATCTTCAGCGCATACACCAGGGGACCGCGGAGGATACTCCAGGCCTGATCCCAACCCTCCTCGATGCGGATGTCCATCGGTATCCGCAAACGGAGTATGTCCCCTTTCTTCCATACCCGGTTCAGGCCGATGATTCCGTCGATCACAGAAGCCTGCAAAGGCTGGCCGTTCAGTTCCAGCGATGCATCCGCGCACCAGGAAGGAACACGGACATACAGGGGGAAAGAGGCCTTCCGGACACCCTTGTCCGGAAAATCGACGGTGAACGTCACGGTACCTTCGAAAGGATAGTCCGTGGTTTCCCGGACGGTTACAGCGACATCACCCGCCACTTTGGCCGTGACTGTCGATGGGGCATAGACCAAAGCCGCCAGCCCTCCGTCGGCCGATGCATACCAGAGATTCTGCACGAACTTGGGCCAACCCTGGTGCATGTTGCACAGGCAGCAGGGATACCCGTTCAGGGTGCCGAAAAGATTGTCCGTATCATCATGGGGCGTGGAGAACGGCCGCCACTCCTTCGTGCAGGCGACCTGGTTGGTCTGCTGGTAGTACTGACGGGCGGAATAATCGTCCTTGACCTGCGTCGGGAGAGCGTTGTAGGCGATGCGCTCCAGCCAGTCCGCCCAGCGGACGTCGCCAGTGAGGCAAAGCATCGTCTCCAGGGAAAACATCATCTCCACGGCCGTGCACAGTTCGCTGCCGCGGGAAGGGGAACCGAAATGGAGCATCTCGTCCCCCGCCCAAAGTCCGTTGGGAATGCCTACGGTATGGCCGATGGTCTCCGCGGCCATCGCAGGCGCTTCCCGGTCGGATTCCGCGTGGGAATACCGCCACCAGACGAGGGGCGCCTTGAATCCCTGCGCCAGGTTGACGCAATGTACGCTCCCCTGCCGGGTAAAGATCTCCCCGGTGCGGAACAGGGACGTCCAGTCCTTGGTCTGCGCATGGATCCGTTCGCCCAATTCGAGCAGCCACGACTCCCCGGTCCGGTCATAGAGCCAGAAGACGACATCCAGGTTGTCCGCGCCGCGCCACCGGCCCCAGTCCGTCCAGTGGTCCAGGGGCGTCTCCGCCAGATGGGCTGCCTGATACCGGAAGAAGGCCGTCAGGAAGGTCAATGCCCGGGGATCCCCCGTCGCCTCGTAATACTGGCGGATGACCTTCAGGACCACCATCTTGGGCCACCAGTCGTGCGTCTGTCCCCTTTGCAGGCCATAGACATAGGGATGGTCCGTGGACGGTCCCATATAGCCGTCCGGCTGTTGGGACGCCAGGATGGCCTCCACCCACACTTGCGCCTTGTCGATCAGGGCCTGATCCTGCAGGAGATACGCCAGCGGCAGGAGGCCGTCCAGCCAGTAGGGACCCCGCTCCCACGCATCCCCATCGCCGCCCAGCCAGGCATTGTCCGGTCCCACGACCTCGGGATAGACTTCGTCCAGGGTTCCTGTAAGTCCCGCCGCCTGCAGGCGGAGCTGTTCCTGCAGCCAGCCGTCCGCCCGGACGGCGCCGATGGGAAGGGACGCGAACCGGGAGGGTTCCAGCGGAGCCCGGTGAAGCACCTGGGCCTGCGCCAGGATTCCACTCATAAGAAGGAAGGCCGACAAGAATCGTTTCATGGTTCCGAACAATTGAATTGATAGCGGAGGGTCCAGCGGAGGGTTTCTCCGGGAGCGGCCTGGAGCCGGTTGTAGGGCTCCACGCACGCGATCCGGTGATTGGCCCAGAGGACCGTATGGGTCACGGGAGCATCTCCCCGGATGTGAACGGACAGCGGTCCTTCGCGAAGGGTGATCTCATACGGCATCCCCGTTTTCCCCGCCTCGTGGATATCGCCGCAATAGACCGACTCCCCCTCCCGGAGTGTCCTGGAAAAGCGAACGCCTCCCTCCGTGAAAGCGACGGAGTCGTAGGCCGCCCGCCAGGCTCCCTCCGGCCGGAACGGGAAATCGATCCGCCGGGAAGGTCCCGTTTCCAGCTTTCCCAGCGTGAAGAAATTGTGGTTGTACACCGTTCCGTCCCAGGGGACCAGCACTTGCAACGCATGGCTGATTTCAAAGGAATGATCCGAGAGATTCCGGATCTCCTTTGTGTAGGAATAATAGCCGTCCAGCGTATGCCGGAAGAAATGGGAGGTCCCCCGTTCCTCGACTTCCCACCGCCCGGGATCGATGACCGGATAGAGTTTGAAACGGTCATAAGGATCCGCGTCGGGCGCCAGGAGGCCGACGCCCGGCTTCAGCCAATACGGGCCGGCCTGCAGGAGTGAAAACTCCTCCGCCGGTCCGAGAACGGCATCGTGCCGCGTGGGAGCATACTGCTCAAACCACGGCGCGCAGAGTTCCACACCCCTGAAAACCAGCGACTTGAAGACCCCGCTTCTATCAAAACGGGTGCCTTCGTAATAGCCGTCCAGGGGATGATGGAGTTCCAAAAGCATGGTTACTTCTTCCAATAAGCCTCGATTTCTTCCAGCGACTTTCCGGTCGTATCCGGCACGCATTTATACATGATCAGCAGGTACGGGACGCACATGAAGGCGAAAAGGAAGAACGTGCCGGCTGGCGTTAGGTTTTCCAACATCCAAGGCGTGAGCTGCCCGATCAGGTAAGTGCCGATCCAGAGCGCGAACCCGGCGATGGACATCGCCAGCCCCCGCACCCGGTTCGGATACATCTCGCTCAGCAGGACGAAGACGACCGCGCTGATGGAGATGGCCGTGCAGAAGACATACAGCAGGAAGAACGTGAGCATGAACCCGGTCGGAAGGTTCGTCACCGGCAGGAAATAAAGGCCGATCATCACGAGGCAGAAAATCATGCCGCCCACGCCCCACCAGACCAGCTGCTTGCGGCCCACCTTGTCGATGATGGCCAGGGCGATCACCGTCGTGAGCATATTCACGACACCGACGAGGACCGTCGAGAAGAGCGGATCCTCAAAACCGGCATCGGCAAAGATCTTGGGTCCATAATACAAGACGGCATTCACGCCCATGAACTGGCCGAGGATGGCGATGGCGCTGCCGATGAGCACCGCCTTCAGGATGCCCGGTTCCCGCAGGGCCTTCCATTCCTCGCGTTTATCCTGCCGCTCTCCGCGGACCGCCAGCCAGCGGGGGCTTTCAGGGATGAAGAAGATGAGGACCAGGAACAGGAGATCGGGAATCGCCTCACAGCCCAGCATGCCCCGCCAGTATTCCTGGTTGAACATGGCCTTGCCCAGTTCCGGGTCCGTCGCATCCAGGGCCGCGCCCTTCAGGATCAGGAAATTCATCAGATAGGCCAGCAGGAAACCGATCGTGATAAACAGCTGGTACAGGCTGACCATCGTCCCCCGCACCTGCGCGGGAGAGACTTCCGAGATATAGATGGGCGAAACGATGGAGACGATGCCGATGCCGAATCCGCCGATCATGCGGAAGACGACCAGCTGCGCGAAATCGGCGCACACGGCGCATCCGATGGCCGATATGGAAAACAGGAGGGCCGAGATGAGCATCGTCTTCTTCCGGCCCAGGAAATCCGACAGCATTCCCGCCACCAGGACGCCGAGGATGGAGCCGATCAGGGCGCAGCCCACATACCAGCCTTCCCCGCCGGTGGAAAGGCCGAACTGCGCTTTCACCACTTCCGTGGTTCCGGAGATGACGGCGGTGTCGTATCCGAACAGGATTCCGCCGATGGCGGCGACCACCGCGAGGAAAAGGATCCGCGCGCTCACCTTTTCCCCGGGCAGGCTATCTCTTCCAAAATCTTGTTTCGTCATGGGCTTTCCTTTGATAATCCAGACAAAAATAATACTTTTGCGTGAAAAAAGAAACACAGTACACCACAGTCATGGAAAACCGAAGGTCCTTCCTCAAGAAAACCGCCCTGGCAGCCGCGGCCGCTGCCGTTTCCCCCGTCCTGGACAGCTGCCGGCAGGAACCCGGCCTTTCCGGGGAGCGGCTCATCGTCCCCAGGGGGAACGCCCTCCCCATCACGGGAACCTTCCTGGACGAGATCTCGCACGACATCCCGCATCAGAACTGGGGCGAGAAGGAGTGGGACCGGGATTTCCGGTACATGAAGGCCATCGGCATCGACACGGTCATCGACATCCGCTGCGGGTACCGGAAGTTCATCACCTACCCCTCCCCTTACCTGCTCAGGAAGGGCTGCAACATGCCCTCGGTGGACCTGATCGACCTGTTCTGCCGCCTGGCGCAGAAGTACGGGATGAAGTTCATGCTGGGCCTGTACGATTCCGGAAAGTATTGGGATACCGGCGATATGGGCTATGAGGTGGAATCCAACAAGTACGTCATCGACGAGGTCTGGGAGCGGTACGGCCGCAAGTATGAGAGTTTCGGCGGCTGGTACATCTCCGGCGAGATTTCCCGGGCGACCAAGGGCGCCATCGAGAGTTTCCGGCAGATGGGCCGTCAATGCAAGGAGGTATCCGGAGGCCTTCCCACCTTCATTTCCCCCTGGATCGACGGGAAAAAGGCCGTGGAAGCGGCCGGAAGCGCCCTCAGCAAGGAGAATGCCGTTTCGGTCGAGGAGCACGAAAGGGAGTGGAACGAGATCTTCGACGGGATCCACGAGTATGTCGATGCCTGCGCCTTCCAGGACGGGCACATCGACTATGACGAACTGGACGCATTCTTCAGCGTGAACAAGAAGCTGGCGGACCGCTACGGCATGCAGTGCTGGACCAATGCGGAGACGTTCGACCGCGACATGCCCATCAAGTTCTTCCCCATCAAGTTCGACAAGCTCCGCCTGAAACTGGAAGCCGCCCGGCGCTGCGGCTACGACAAGGCCATCACCTTCGAGTTCAGCCATTTCATGAGCCCGCAGAGCGCCTATCTCCAGGCAGGGCATCTGTACGATCGCTACAAGGAATACTTCGACCTGTAAAAATCTTTTGGATTCTTTGTGGGATTGTAAGGATTTTTCCTTACATTTGTACCACAGTACACCACAGATAACAGACAGGCCGATTCTATGAAAACCAATCCGAAATGGTACAAATGGGAGGTCCTCGCCCTGCTTTGGGTCGCCTACCTCCTGAACCAGGGAGACCGCCAGGTCTTCAACTCCGTCCTGCCGCTGATCCGGGACAGTCTCGGCCTGACGGACTCCTCCGTGAGCCTGATCGCCGTGTTCTTCAACCTGTTCTATGCGGCCATGGTCCCGCTGGGAGGGTGGTTCGGCGACCGCTTCAGCCGGAAATGGGTCTGCACCCTCAGCATTCTTTTCTGGAGCGTCGCCACGATGCTCACCGGCCTGGCCAACGGGGTTTTCCTGCTCATCCTCACCCGCTCGGTGGCGACCGGCGGCGGAGAAGCGTTTTTCGGGCCGGCCAATTATTCCCTGCTGGGCCAGTATCACACGGACACCCGCGCCCGGGCCATGTCCATCCACCAGACCTCTTATTATGTAGGCGTCATCCTGGCCGGCTGGCTGGCCGGCTATATCGGCGACCATCTGGGCTGGAAGTACGCTTTCTACCTCTTCGGCGGCGCCGGGGTCCTCTGGGCCGCCGTGATGGCGCTCCGGCTCAAGGACCTGCCGCGCACGGAGGCGCCCAAGACGGAGAAGCCGTCCATCTGGTCCGGCTTCAAGACCGTTTTCACGACCCCGACCGCGCTGATGGTCACCCTCGGATTCTGCGGATTCATCTTCGTCATCACGGGCTATATGACCTGGGTTCCCACGTTCCTGCAGGAGAACTTCGGCCAGAGCGGCGCGCAGGCGGGGCTCCATTCCATGTTATGGACCTATGCCGCCGCCTTTGCCGGCGTCCTGCTGGCCGGCACGCTGTCGGACAAGTGGGCCGCGAAGGATCCCAAGAAGCGGATGCTGATCCAGGGCGCCGGCCTGATCCTGGGGGCGGCTTTCCTCCCGTTCATGGGCACGGCCAAGAGCCTCTGGCTGCTCTACCTCTGCTTCGCCGGCTGGGGCTTCTTCCGCGCTTTCTTCGATGCGAACATCTATGCCGCCCTGTACGACGTGACCCCGGCGCATCTGCACGCCAGCTGCTCCAGCGCCATGATCATGACCGGCTTCGCCGTGGGCGCCACGGCCCCTTACGTGCTGGCCCTCATCAAGGAGTCCACCGGCAGCCTCAACGCGACCTTCCCCATCCTGGGCGCCATCTGGCTGGTCTGCGGCCTGGCCTGCCTCTGGGTGAGTTACAGACATTACAACCACGATCATTCCAAGCTGTATGAAAACGACTGATAAACAACGCAAACCCAAGGCGGGACTGCTCCTGGTCGCGTCCCCCCGGTTCAAGAACCTGTACGGTCCCCGGCGGGGCACCTACGGAGAACGCAAGGACAAAGCCGTGCAGGAGATCAAGGCGACCCTGGATTTCCTGGACATCGTGGACCCCGGCATCGTGTATGAACGGGAAGACGCCGAAAAGGCCCTGCACCTGTTCTTCGCGGAGCAGGTCGACTTCGTCTATGCCGAATTCCTCTCCTGGAGCGAGGACTTCGCCTGGATCCGCTTCCTCAGGGACTGCCCGGAAATGCCCATCCTCTTCTGCAATGTCGCCAAGCCCAGGATGTCCTTCGAGACCACGCTGGACGAGGACGACTTCGTGGATTACCTCTGCGCCGGCACGCTGGTCGGCTCGCTGGAGGGCTCCGGAAGCCTCAGGCGCATTCCCAGAAGGAATGTCCGGACCGTCCTGGGCACGCGGGAGGAAATCACGGAGAAAGTCCGCATCTATGCCGATGCCGCCCGCGTCCGGGCCATCCTCCGCCGCTCCAACGTGGGCCTGATGGCCAACATGAACGAGGCGATGTGGAGCACCTACATCGACAATTACGACCTTTTCACCAAGATCGGCCCGGAGATCCATTACCTCCCCTACAGCGATTATGGGACGGAAATCGGGAACCTGGCGGACGAAGAGGTCAATGCCTATGCCGATGAACTCACGTCCCGGTACAAGATGATGCCGGACGTGGAGTACGACAAGTTCATCGGCTGCGTGAAAGCCACCCTGGCCCTCCGGAAACTGGCGGAGAAGAACGACATCGACTGCTATGTGTACAACGACATCGACCAGGCGACGTTCCGGACCGCCGGCTGCCGCGCGGGCTTCTATCCGCAGTGGTTCAATGAGAACGTGAGCGTGCTGGTGCCGGAGGCCGACATCGGCGCGGGCCTCGCCACATACATCCTCAAGCTCCTGAGCGGCAAGCATGTCAATTTCATCGAACCGTTCCACATCGAGGACGACTTCGGCACGTTCGCCGGCGGCCACGCCGGGCCCAACGACCACAACGATCCGGCCTGGCAGGACAACGTGGTCATCGCCCGCGACGTCCGCTTCGCCAAGACCTCCTGGAAGTACGCCGGCGCCCCCTTCGCCTGGTACCGCATCAGCCCGGGAATGAAGACCGTGGCCGGTCTCTACGAGCAGAACGGCCGCTACAAGCTGGTCACGTTCCTGGCGGAAAGCCTGAGCGAGAAGGATACGCCGCAAAGCGGCAAGAAGCATCTCCTGGCTACCTACAGCCATACCATCTTCAGGCCCGAAGTGCCCGTGAAGCAGCTCTTCGAGCAGGTGCTGAAGGTGGGCGTCACCCAGCATTATGCGATCGTCGACGGCGACTACCGGCCGCAGCTGGAGGCGCTGGCGGAGATGATGGGATTCGAGTTTTACAGTATTCGATAGATTTCTCGACTTCGCTCGAAATGACAAGGAACAACTCGAAATGACAAGGAACAGACTATGAGTTTCATGTACAATCCGTTTCCCTTCGATGACATGACGCCGGTCAACCGGCCGGCCATCGGGGAGGAAACCGCAAGGAAACTGGTCAGGGGAAGCGTCAAAGTGGCGGCTTTCCTGGCCGCAAAGGCCCGGGAAGGCAGTGTCTTTGGCATCGACGGCTATGTGGGCGCGGACTTCGCCCGGACGGTGAACCTGCTGGAACAGCAGCTGCACGTCAAGGGCTTCCAGACCCGTAAGATCGACTTCCGGAGCTGCCTCAAGAGCCGGGAGCAGCTGTGGGAGCTGGTGGACCGGCACCTGAGCTGGGACCGGAGCGAAGACCCGACCCTCCTGTTCGGTAGGGTATATAAAGACGGTTATGAAGGGCTCCTCGACGAGAAGAAAACCGACGCCCTCCGGCAAGAAATGGCCGAACCCCGCCAGGAGGTCCTCCTCGTCTACGGTCAGGGCTGCCTGATTCCCGCGCTGCGGGATTTGTACGACCAGAAGGTCTATCTGGACGTCACGCCCAAGGAAAGCATCCTTCGCATCCGCCGTGGACAGTATGTCAACCTGGGAATGGACGCGCCCCTGACCACGCCGCTGATCATCCGCCGCTGCTACTACTGCGACTTCGAGGTCGCCGTCCGCCTGAGAAGGGAACTGCTGGCGGCGCCCGGAAATGTCGATTTCTATGTCGAGAACGACCATCCCGACGACATGAAGCTGCTGCCGTTCGACGCGTTCTCGGAGATCACCGCCTCCCTGGCGACCTATCCGTTCCGCTGCAAGCCCGTCTATCTGGAGGGCGTCTGGGGCGGCACCTACATGAAGAAACTGAGGAAGCTTCCGCAGGAAATGCGCAATGCGGCCTGGGTTTTCGACCTCATCCCCATGGAGGTCAGCGTCCTCGTGGAAGTAGCCGGGACCGTCCTGGAACTCCCCTTCTCCACCTTCTTCATGAAGGAGGGGGACCGGGTGCTGGGACCCGCCGTCGTGGAGAAATTCGGCGGCTACTTCCCCATCCGCTTCAACTGGGACGACAGCTACCATTCCACCGGCAACATGAGCATCCAGTGCCACAGCGGCAGCGCCTTCAACAAGGAGCGTTTCCACGAGTTCGGCCGGCAGGACGAGAGCTATTACGTGGTCATCACCGGTCATGAGGCGAAAACCTTCATCGGCTTCCGCGACGACGCGGACATCCCGCAGTTCTTCCGGGACATCGAAGCGGCCGACACGGAGCACAAGCCCGTGGATTACCTCAAATACGTGAGCTACGAAGAGTCCCGGCCGGGCCTGCAGGTGATGCTGCCCGCCGGGACCATCCATTCCAGCGGCCGCAACCAGGTCATCCTGGAGATCGGCTCCCTGACCATCGGCTCCTACACCTATAAGATGTACGACTACCTGCGCCTGGACTTTGACGGGAAGCAGCGGCCCATCCATACCAAACTGGGCGAGCTGAACGTGAACCAGGAGCGCCGGACCTCCGTCATCCACGACCCGGCCAGCAAGGACTACATCGTGCAGAAACC
>JAFYYM010000031.1 GCA_017557535.1 Bacteroidales bacterium
CCGCTATGAGTAAAATCAAATCCATTGAAGGGCTCCTGGAGAAGCCCGTCTACATGATGACCGGTGAGGAGTATCTCGAGCTCACGCACTACGCCCTGACGAACTCCCCGAACGCAGCAGCCCAGCCCGCACAGGGAGGGAAGAAGGCCCTCGGCGTCCACGCCTTGGCCCTCGAGCTGGGTTGTTCCGATTCCACTATCTACGTGCTCATGCGCACGCCGCGTGAGGACGGATCAGCTGACGGCGGAGGTGTCCTCCGAGACGCCATCGTCTCCCGTATAGGACGACGGATCGTCTTCGATGTCGAGAAGGCCCGCGAACTGGCCCAACAAAGCCAGCAGAGATGAAACCCGAGAACAGGGATCCTGTCTTCCCCATAGTCATCTTCCCGGAGAAGATTCAAAGGATCGTCAAGCAGGCCAGCGAGGAGGCGAACTATCCTCTCAACTACATTGCCGCGGCATTGTTTTTTGCCGCCTCTGTAGCTGTCGGGAATTTTCGTACCCTGATGGCCGGGACAATTAAGGTCAAGGCCATCCTCTTCATGGCCCTGATCGGCACACCTGGCTCGGGGAAAACCCACCCCATCAACTTCGCGGTTGCACCCTTCTTGAGGTTGGATAAGTCAAGTATCCAGAAGTATCAGAGCAGCCTCGAAGAATGGCGCAAGACACCCGCCGAATCCAGAGGGAAGAAGCCGAAGGCAAAGCAATTCCGCGTCCAGGACATCACGATGGAAGCCATCACCAAGATCCTTGGAGAGACCAGACGCGGCATCTTTGTGTTCGTAGACGAACTGAAGGGTTGGGTGTCCTCCTTCAACAAGTACCGCAACGGTGGTGGAGACCTCGAGCAGTGGCTCAGTCTCTACAACGGGGTTCCCATCACCGTGAACAGGAAGGGCGAAGATGATATCACCTTCGTAGCGGACCCATTCGTCGGCGTTATCGGCGGCATGCAGCCGGGAATCCTCCCGCGACTGTTCGGCGGAAGCAACATGGACAACGGGTTTTTCTACCGCTTGCTTTTCGTCAACAACAACGAGGACGGGAAGCCTCTCTTGTGGAGGAGAGCCGACATTCCATCCGGATCTGATGAGGAATGGAGAAAGTTTATCAATTCGATTCTCAGACCGACGGGCTACTTCGATGAAAAGGAAATCGAAACGGATTACACCTTCAGTGATGATGCTTGGGATTATTTGGTAGACTGGCAGAACGGCATTGAAGAGCGAAATGCGGAGGACGAGCCGGAGTCAGTGATCGCCATCTTCCGGAAGATCCAGGATTACTGCCTGCGTTTCTGTCTCATCATCCACGTGATGCGTGAGGCGGCGGAAGAGATTCCCCGGTCTAAAACCATCGACGAAGACACCGCCCTAAGGGCGACCATCCTTGCGGAATACTTCTTCCTTACAGCGAAGGAGACCTACAATCTTGTGCAGATGGGAGGGTTCAACCACGGGAAGTTTTTCGACCTGCTGAACTGCCTGAACTCGACTTTCACTGCCGACCAAGCCGTTGCTGTCGGAGAGCGGATCGGGATATCTAGGAACACCGTTTTCCGATACCTCCGACAGGAAGCCGACGGCCCGTTCCTGAAGAAGACTGGACATGGGAAATACGCGAAGATTGAATAAGTGATACTACGATACTTTGATACTTTGCCAGCAGAGGATTGCCATGATACCCGAAAGTATCATAGTATCGTAGTATCATTAGAAGGGAAGGAGGCACAAAGGCCGAAACACCCCTGTACACGGCCCCCATTTCCTTTCCCTTCCCTTACCTCAAACCGGAGCGGCAAAGGCCATAGGAGAAAATGACATGAAGAAAAGGGAGCGAAGCGGCAGACTGAGAGTCATAACGGGAGCAAACTGCTCCTGTTATGTTAAGCAAGAAATACCAATGTCGGACAAATCCGCGCCGCGGTTTGTCCACAATGGATCCTTGAATGCTCGCAAGCTCGCATTAATTGAACGGCAATAGTTTATGAAGAGACAAAAGAAAAAGAAAGAAGACACCCCCAGGCGCACTTTGCACCTGGACGCCCGGGTCACCCAGGAGGAGTATGACCTGGTGAAGAAACGAGCCGACGAATGTGGCATGACCGTAAGCAGGTACACCCGGAAGTGTACACTCGGACACCAGCCCAAGTATCACCTGACGGACCGGGAGATCGAGGCCTATGACAACATCGCCGATGCCCGCGGGGACATCGTCCATTTCTTCAACGTGTTTAAGGACAAACCC
>JAFYYM010000032.1 GCA_017557535.1 Bacteroidales bacterium
CTTTGGTGATGGGTTTCTCCAACCCCTCGTTTACTGCACCGACAAACTGAGCACAATGTTCGATCATCTCTTCCATCGTGCAGTCCTGCAAGAATTCTCCATCCCTGTAGCAATACATGCAGTAATCTTCATTCTTACTGCCGTCGGCATTCGTGCCGAGGATTTCATCGGTGAGCGGCATCCCGCAGCTCTGGCAAAACTTCTGTTCCATTATTTGTCCATATGTTATCGGCTACAAAGTTAGCGTATCCTGCGTTCCGAAACAAAAAACGATATGGGCAAATATGTGGACAATCCAGCCCTTTACGCCAAATACCCCTTGGACAACGCTGCCACTTTTTCTATTTTTGTAAGGAACTGTTTCGGAACATATATTATGGCAAGACCGCTTACCGTTACAAAGGAAAGGATCCTTTCTGCCGCCCTGAATCTGGTGCGTTCAGGCGGTCCGTCGGCACTGACTGTCCGCAGCCTTTGCGAGGCATTGGGCTGCGGAGTCAACGCCATCTTCTCATCTTTCGGCTCCATCCAAGGGGTTCGTGATGCCGTTAATAAGGAGGCCAGAGCCCTGTACCGGAGGAGGGTCGGTGCCGGGTTTTCCCTCAATCCTCCCTTCAAGGGCTTCGGGATGGCCTTCCTGTGGTTCGCCATGGACGAGCCTCAGCTTTACTCGCTTGTCATGGAAGCGGATATGCCGACGGAGTCATTTGAAGACTATGTGGATACATATGTAGGCTTCAAGCAGGAGAGCCTTGCCGCCATCACCGCTTCTTTCGGTCTTCGGGGGCATGATGCTGAAATGCTGTATTATCAGATGGTACTGGTCGTACTTGGACTTGCGCAGGCCAGTACACGGGGCGGATGCCCCCTCAGCATCCCGCAAATATCCGGAATCCTAGGGATGAATGTCCGGGCCTTCCTGATGGTTATCCGCGCCGGAGCCGACGAGCGGGAGAGGTTCGTTCCACAAGCTGACACAGGCCCTGGTGGTGATGTTGACTCTTATGTGCTTTTGCAAATGCTGGCGGGACAAAACCACCTGCTGGAGCAGCTCCACGCGGCTCCCCGGTACATCCAGGATGGAGAATGGGCCGAATTGGAACGCGTGCTCCGTAACTCCTTCGATCTTACTCCTGAATCCCTTCAAGTATCGTATCCCGGACTTACTAAAGGAGACATCCGCACCTACATCCTTTCTCGCTTGCAGTTCTCCGTCTCCGAACAGGCCATCCTTCTGGGCATTTCGCCCGCCTCCGTCACCAAGGCCCGCCAGCGGCTTAAGGCAAAATTGAAACATATATAGAGCCATGGACATAGGGGATCTCGAAACCCATATCGCGGGGAGTCAGCCGAATATCTGTCAGATTTGCGTTCTGAAGGACGGACAGGAACTCTATTCTCACGAATGGAATGGGTATAAGAGGACTGACTGTACGCACATCATGTCCGCCACGAAGAGCATCATGGCGCTGCTTGTTGGAATCGCCGTCGACAAGGGAATGATTGGGAGCGTGGATGACAAGGTCCTTTCCTACTTCCCGGATTATCAGGTAAAACGTGGAGAACGGACGATTTATGGCGTTACGGTGAAACACCTGCTCACCATGCGTGCCCCGTATAAAGGAAAGGGCGATCCTTGGAGCAAGGTTTGCTCCAGCATGGATTGGACGAAAGCCTCACTGGATTTCCTGGGCGGGAGGAAAGGGATTTCCGGCGAGTTCAACTACAAGACGGTTTGCCTGCATATCCTTTCCGGCATCCTGTTCAAGGCGAC
>JAFYYM010000033.1 GCA_017557535.1 Bacteroidales bacterium
CTGGCGGTTTTTTTGTATTCACTTTAGGGGGTCGCTCCAGTCGTGTTGTCGGCAGAACCGTCAACACCACTTCCGCTCCACGGCGCTTGAGACCTCTACGTCGGCAAGCCGCCGCAGAAGTCTCACCCGGGGACAGACTGGCGCCGGCGGGGCCGTCACCAGACTGTCACTTCGGGCCGCGCCTTTCACCGCCCTCCAGCCCGGACAAGCCGGGCCGGAAGGCTACAATCCGAATATCGATTGAAGTTTACCCGCCTCCGCGGCAAGCTTTTGAGAATTCTGTTTCTTCAGTTTCAGAAGGTTATTGAGTTTCCATTGCACGGAAGGATAGTCTTTGAAATAAGGGAAATCAAAACTGTCCCAGTCCGGTTCACCCATCTCGAAACTCACAAGGAAATCTTTGTCTTCTGCCGTCATCATGGCATTTACATCGGCAATCAATTTTGCCCTAGCCTGCTCATAATCTTCATAAGAGAAGGGCACGTCTGTCATCCCTTCAAACTGATTGGCAAGTGCATCCTTCTGGTCAATAAGGTTGGGAGCAAACGACTCGTGCAAAGGCCGGTCGCTGCCCAGAAGGCAGAACAGCAAGCCCTCCCGTGTCTTTTCAAAGGGGTACTCCATGTACTTGACATCGAAGAGGTCTCGTGGGTGTTGTCTTGAAAGCGCCGCTGCAATCTTCCCGCCGTAAAGCAGAGTCATGGACACGATATCGGCTTCGCAATACAGGCCGAATTCATCCTGCGCTTTCTTGCACAGAGGCACTGTCAGCACATCGCCGCCAACAATCCCACGCTTGGTCTGGTTCACTTCCACTTTTATCTGCTTGCGCTGATATTCGCATAGGAGTTTGCAAGTAGTGAGTTTTGGTACAATGTGCATCCCGGGGAAAGCGCGTTTTGCCTTACCCGCGATACTCATAAGATGAGCGTTGATGTGCTCCAGGCTTTCCTCCCGGCCTTCCAGGGGTATGTATGTAAGGTCAATGTCAACCGAATAACGAGGTAAGTTCCTGACAAAGAGGTTGATAGCCGAACCTCCATGGACGGCAAAAACCTTCTCTTCCATCACGATGGGGAGGAGCCTCAGGAGGACCTCCACTTTCTCTGCATATTCTCTATTCATAGTCTGCCAAGTCTGAAGGTATGATCATCTGATATTTACTTATGAATCGTCCAGTAGCGGAGATATTCCTCACGCCGCTGCCAAGATTGATCTTTGAAGAATCCAGGGCTCTGAACCAGCTGTGGCCGGCTTTTTCTGCCATATACAGGAACAGGCGCTTGACCTTGACGGAAGAGCACTCTTCCAAAAGTTGCTGGACAAGTGATGGACGGAGCGTTGTCAACATCTCCATCACGTAGTAACTGTCCATGAGCGAAAACTGTTCGGGGGATAAGAGCAGACACTCCATGAAAGCCCGCTCCGGTGAGGAAATGAGCAGCTGCGCCCCATTGTAGTCATATAGTTCCAGCCCCGTTTCTTTGCCAAATACGGAGGATGTAAAGTATTTCACCGTCATATCCCATTCGCTTTTAGGAAGCC
Source organism: Bacteroidales bacterium (assembly GCA_017557535.1). GTDB lineage: Bacteria > Bacteroidota > Bacteroidia > Bacteroidales > UBA932 > Cryptobacteroides. The sequence goes on from JAFYYM010000033.1 coordinate 1,546, forward strand.
ATCCGGGCAGACGGGATTCTTTGGCCGTGAACAGGTAAGCCTGGGGCTTTCCCATGGAAACAAAGTGGGAGAAGCCGCGCAGATCCAGTGCGGACGAAGCTCCGACATGGCAACTCTTGCCCAGCTGGTTGTTATATGAAGCGACAGCGCCATAGAGTGTTGGCGTACTGCCGGCTATCTTATACGCCCCTTGAGCCACCCGTTCAAGCCAACCGCTGCGGACATACAAAGTCTGTTCCTTCCGGTCCAATCCCTGACTGGCCATCCAGGAAGAGAATAGCAGGGAATCCCTTGGAACTAAATCGAGTATTTTCTTTATCTTTGTTGCCATTGTGGTAATATTTACCGCAAATATAAATCAAAATACGAAGAAAAACAAGTGCTACTTCATCTCGACATATTTCTTCGCCTTGGGGTATTTACTCTCGATCAGTACATCCAAGGCTTCCTCCAGCAAATCGCCGATGGAACCGGGACGTTCCATCCCTTCGGCATCCATCCATAGGGTGAGTAGCTTTGCCTTCCGCTGAGCATCCCTGGACAGCCAGACCGATGAGTGGTCGGCCGCCTTCGAGTCCTTTTTTCTTCTCACCTTCTTCGGGGCAGGGGGCGTCCGGAGCTCCGCTTTCGGTTGTTCCTTCTCTTCTTCTTCGGGGCGGGAGTTTCTGAGCTGCTCCCTGAAATCATTCAACTGACTCATACTCGTATTCTCTAGTTATATAATTCTCGTAATCTCTGGTTCTCGGATTCTAGTGTTCTGGAGATTGCTAGTTCTCGTGTTCTCGTAATTACGAGTTCTGGTAATCTACAGTCCTCATAATCTGGGGTTCTCGTGATCAATAGAGAAAACTCCGGCACAAATGTATAAGTTTTGCCTTACTTTGTCAAATCAGATTTGTCAATTTGCTGCAAAAACCCTATGTTTGCAGCGCGACTTTCAGAGGTGCGCGGAATTTGGGCCTTAGTCCAAATTGCGAGATGTGCGTTCGTGTCACGAACGCTGCCCCTGCGGGACATCTCGTACGCCTGACGGCGGGCATTGCAGGCTCCGAAGTCGCCTGCTGCGGGCCTGCGGCCCGGGTTGAGACAGCAATAGTGTTTATAGAGGAGATTGATATTGTGAGAGAGATTAGGAAACACTACATCAATGTGCGTTTCTCGGAGAAAGAGTTCGAGAAACTGAATACCCAGATGCATCTTTCGGGGTATAACAATCGGTCAAGATATATCCGTGATTCGCTCCTTTCCACGCGCGTGAGGCGCAGGAATCTGAGTTTGAACGAGGCCAATGTGGCAAAGCAGATCGAGCTGCTCCGCCTGGACCTCAAGCGTATCGGCGTGAACTATAACCAGCGTGTAAAGACGCTCAACCGGCTGGCCAACGTGAAGGACCGGCGCGGCAACGCCATTGTCAATGCCAGGGACATCGAGCATGATATGTCGGAGATGAAACGGATGATGGACGGAATGGTGAAGACCTTTACCGAGATTCGGGCGGCAGTGCTGGATTCGGACGAAGAGGAGGAAGGAGATGAGAAGGAAAATGATGATGCCGATGGCCCGTGAGACGGGCATCGGCCTTCTGTATACCAAAGTTCAACATTTTAACACAATCGCATTATGCAAACCATTTTGATTTCGGGGAACCTCGCCAAGGATTGCGAGGTGATCCAGGGCAAGGAAGGAGCTGAGATGCTCCGATTCGACGTAGCGGTCAATGACGGCCGCGACAAGGATGAAAAGCCCACGTACTACACCTGC
>JAFYYM010000034.1 GCA_017557535.1 Bacteroidales bacterium
CGCTTCCATGAAGAATGCCAATATTCCTTCGATGGCGAGCGGGGCTCCGAAGATGTCCCCGACGAACCAGGAATAATTGCTCCAGTTGGTTCCGAACTCGAACTCCAGGATGATTCCGGTGGCGATTCCCACCGCGAAGTTGACCGCGAACAGTTTCATCCAGAAACGCGCGGCCTTTTTCCAGAACTCGTCTTTCTTGACGACATAGATGGTCTCCATCACCGCCATCACGAGGGCCAACCCGAGGGTGAGCGGGACGAACAGCCAGTGATAGGCCGCCGTCATGGCGAATTGGATCCTAGACCAGATAACTGCGTCCATAACTTATTGTTTTATTGTATCTATTTGAATATGTGGTTGTTCAGTGATTCTCTCAGCAACAGTCTCGCTCTTCTGTGCATCGGTCATCCCCTTCATCGCAGGCTTGAAGAAGAACACCCTGAGGATAGCGAAAAGTATGAAGACCTTCAGCAGGATAAGCCATACCAGAGGCCTGCCCCAGGTCATGTTCCTGAAGCCGTCGCGATAGAATCGCCAGATAGAAACGGGTATGTCCTTGATCCTGCCCATGAATGAACTATTGATACATGGTTATAACAAAAATACGACTTTCCCAACATAAACGGAAAATATCGCGTATATTTAGACGTAAATTTCTGACAACGATGGGATTCCTTAAAAACATTCTGGCTGACGCCATCGGTGATGGCATCAGCAAGGCGGTCGGAAAGGCTGTCGAAAAAACCGTCGCTCCAGCCGCGGAACGTTTCGCCGAGAAACAGGCCAAGGCGCTCGACAACGCTTCCAAGAACATTGAGCAAAGCATAAACGCCGCGCAGGCTGAGGTGGTCAACGCCGCAGACGCTGTGACGGAGTCCGCTGTCGCAGCCACTAACGATTTGTCGGCTGCAGCCGAGACCGGAGTCGCTCCTTCGGCACCCCAAAGGCAGCTCACCCCTGAGGAGAAAGCCCAGGCCGCCGAGGCTGCCGAGGCACTTAAAGGCCTCGGGTCTTTGTTCACAGGAGCGATGGCCATGGCGAAGAAGGAGATCGAGGCCGAAAGGGCAAACAAGGTCGCGGACCAGGCCGCCATCTTCGATAACTGGGCGACAAATCTCGGAGCCTATCCGAAGTGGGATGTTGGTGGGGAAGACTTTGAGCTTGAGGAACTTACCCCCAGAAACGGTCATCCGGCGTTCTGCCTCCGCCTGACCGGAAGGCCTTTCCTCGTGGAAATGTACGCCTCCAAATTACGCTCGGACGGATTCGTGGCGATGGGTTCCAAACCGGACGATCTCAATGCCGACACTTATTACAAGATGATAGGCGGTGTCTGCCACGCCTTCAACAGGACTGACGCCTCCAACGGCGGCAGGATCTCCGTCTCGTTCTATGTGGACGATTATGTGCCCAAGCCCCAGAAGCAGGAGATACCCACTTCCACCGATGACTTGAAGAACCTCGCGAAGGGTATATTCAAGAAGCTCTTCTGATCCGGCTGATCAGTCAATTGAATACAATCTCGATGTCAGCGCTGCCGGCAAGGCTCCCGGCGGAGAAATCGACATAGCGGCTTTCGCCGACCAGGGTTTCCCGGAAAGCGACCGGCTTCCCGTTCAGCAGAACCGTGGAGGCGGCCATGCTGTCCGGAAGCAAAATGTGAGCCCGTATCTCTCGAGCAGGAGAATCCACGCGATATCTCATCCCCTCATCGGTGAGGATGTATCGCACATCCACGATATCCCCATTCACCTCGTATCCACTGAAATACCGAAGCTCTTTATATGGTGTCACGGGCCATCGGGGCGAGAAGCCAAGACTGCGGTACCTGCATCCCAGATCTTCGATGCCGGCCAGGCCTTCGTCGATGGCGGAAATGACAGCCGCGGCGCCCCAAGCAGCCGGTCCTACTTTGGCATCCTCAGGTTTTTTGGTGAAGCGGTTATACAGGAAATAGATGTTTCCGCCGTCTTCCGCCATAAGTTTGTATAAACGGTACAGGATGTCCCACCCGTACGCTTCATATCCGCAGTTGAATGCCGCTTTGGCAAGCTCTCCTGCTGTGAAGGAAGTGACGCATCCATTGATATAGGTATTGGCGGGGTGTACCGTCACCTCCCCGAAACAAGGCTCATAGGGTGGATCTATTGTGAACCATTCTGCAAACGCGGCGGTCGTGTCCCTGCGAAACATGTATTCCTCGACAATCGAGCGCGCCTGCTCTAGCGTTGTGAACCCGCGGTTGATATCGTATGTATTTGAAAGCGTGAGGCGGATGTCCTCCTTGTCATCAGCCGGGGCGCATCCCAATGGTAGCTGGTGGGTGAAGAATTTTCCGTTCCATAGATATCGGAAGGCATTTGCCTGGAGATCCATTGCTTTCCGACGCCACTGTCCCGCTTTCGCCCGGCGCCCGAGCTCGTCGTTCATCCAGGCAAGCTGGTTCATAGCTTGGAACACCCCTGAATTGTCTCCGTGCATGACGGCCATCGGGGTGGAAGGAGTAATTCGACGGTCGTGGGGAGATGTTATTTCATACGTGAAGTCCCAGGTATCAATGGTGTAAGCGCGCTTGACAAGCCCCAGCTCAGGATCCCAGCGTTTCGGATGGGAGGTGGAATATTCGATGCCCTTTTCCAGTTTTGGCAAGTTACGGCGCAGCCATCCGCGGTCGGCCGTGGCCTTATAATACTCAGCAGCCCCTTCCACCACAAGATATTCCACGTCCGACTCGATGTCAAGGCGCGCCAGGTACAGGTTGTCCTCGGGGAAGAACTCGACATCGTCTTCAGCGACATACGACCAGTGGCTGTCGTCCATCTGCTTTATGAGTTCATAGAAACTGCCGTCCGGACGCTGGTGCGCCAGGGTAAAATTAAGGTAGGCGCGCAAGTTATACTCCCAGTGGCGGAACGCCTTCATCGTGTGTACGTGATCCCGAATCCAGTTTTTGTAAACCGGAATTGCCTCCCCATCCACAAATACGGTATGCCTGCCGCTCCACACATTGTCCCTCAGCCATTTCATCATCATCCCCAGATCAGTGTCACTCGTGGTCAGGACGCCAGGAATCGCAAGTTCGACATTGTTGTAGGTGCCATTATGGCGACCGTCCAGGTTCTGGGAAGGTAACGCATGCTCGAACGGAATCATAGCGTCACGGTTGATGAGTTCGGGTGTGGTTACCCGAGTGTTCAACGGGAGGGCCCGGATCTCGCTGTCGTATGCCGGACGATTGCCCCCTTGGCAACCAGAAATCAGCAACAGGGAGATACAGCAAGTGAGAAGATAACTGTTCTTCTTTCCGCCGGTTTTCATCGTATTCGAGTGTGTCAATCTCACTAACAACCAATTATCACCGTGATATCTTCACCGTCCCAATCAATGACAAAAGGATCTAATCCGTTGCCCTGATAGTCATCATCAGGAATCTCCATCATCTCCGTGAAGGTGATCTGCCGCTCCGAGTTGTCAGGGTTGAGCCACTGGTTCGTGGCATCATAGACATAAAGGCAGCGGGCGCCGCTGTTTGTGGTCACAAGCACAAGGACCAGCACGTCACTATCCTCTTGAGGATATTTTCCGAAGGTGTTATATACCGAAGATATCTTGCCATTCTGAACGTCGATCTCGCAATCAAGGGCGATAGCGCAAGGATGGTTGGTTGTCCGCTCGTCCCAAAGGAAACGGCCGGCTGCCTGGCCTGTGACGTAAACCTCCGCTTTCTGAATACGTTCCGCGCCTTCCACGTTCGCGATCTCCAACGTCCAGCTTTCGGATATGCGGGACAATTCCACTGAGAGTACTACTGTCTCCGCATCATCCGGCTGAACTGGTACCACAGCCCCGGCAAGTCTCCCGACGAACATGTGATCGGGTTCGAATATGACCGGCTGATCGTCGGTACCAACTCGCTCGCCGTCCTCGTCATCCTTAGCCTGCGCGGACTGCGGTTTCACCCGGATACCGGTGGAACTCGTGAACGCATAACCGCTCGCGCGCTCTTCCGTGCCGGACACTTGAGTGACTTCCGTACCCAGACTGTACACAACCACGTCGTATACTCCGGCCGGGACATCGACGAAGTCCCCTCCTGGTGGAAGGAAATCCTCCTTCACCAGTTCATGGCTCACGACATCGTAGAAACATACTCGCACGATTTCCGGCATCTTGCCGACAACCTTTTCGCGCATTGAAGGATTGCCGACAGCTTCCAGATACGCCTCCATCAAGGGATCAAGGGACTGGTCAATGGAAATACGCAAATATACCCCCGAGCCTCTCTCGTACATCGGGATACGCTGGCAACCCGTGGCCAACGCGATAAGGAACATGCCCAAAACGAAGAGGCTCTTCTTCATCTTTCTCATCGGGCACCTCCTTTCTTGCCCGCATATATGGGAACCGTCAGAGAGAATTGGGCCCTGGTAGGCCCTAACCACGTGACTTTCCGCGTCACTCCCTTGCGGTGGTATATAACTCCTCCGGGCTCCAGACAGTCATAGGGACGCGCGGCCGACCATATTAAACCTAGGCCTAGTTCCATCTCCAGACGCATCCTGCCCCGAAATACCGGAGTGGCGTAGAGGAAGTCCAGACCGGTATTGTAGAATTCACCCTGATAGCCGGACCAATCGCGTTCGAAATCATACTGTCCAGCCGCTCCGTAAAGGCCGATGGAATACCCCACCAGGCGTTGACCATCCTTCTGGCCCTTGCGCGGGAACCAATACCGGAGTTCGAGATCAGCAGCCATCAACTCGTTGCAGTCACCTTTCCGATCCACACCTTCAGCGTGGCCGGAACGCCAAATCCATGGATAATAGATGTCGGAACCTACGCTCCAGCGTGGGCCCAGAGGAACCTCAATACCAAGGTTCGCTAACGGAACCGCCAGTATGTTGGTCCGCAGGGCAAACAACATACGGCGGTCCGAGTAGTCAATGCCGATGGATTTCCGCTCCTTCGACGCAGAAGGCGTGATGGGGATATAAACGGTATCTCGTATGACTTGAGTGACATAGACGGTATCCGTCCTGATATCCTGCGCATACGATTGACCCTCCCCCAGTAACCCCAGAAGCAGGAGAGGTGCGACCCATAGTATCTTAAAAGCGGACACTAACCGATTTGCTCGTTGTCAACGGTTTCTGACCAGTCATCCAACGAAGTGGTGAAGGTGATCTCCGCAGCGGAGAACTCGAGGTTAAATGTGTACTTCTTGCCCATTTCCCAAGGTGTACGCGGGATGTTGAGCTCATAGTCAAAGGTCTTTCCACCCATCGAGTAGTTGATAACGATCTGCTTGGCAGACTGCTCCGGGACAAGCAGATTAGTGGTGAGTTGGGTGGCCGTGCTGTTAAGCGTATAAGGGAAATCCGCTATACCCTCAGCAGAGCTCAGATCCTTGTCACCGTGGGCGGAAATAGTCCAGCTAGCTTTCAGGTTGGCTCTGTAGTTGTCGACCGTCAGCGTACCCTTGTATTCCAGATCTTTGATTGTGATCTTGTTAATCGTCAGGTCCACAGTAGTGGTGGCGCTCTTCTTGGCCGTAAAGGCGATGAGAGCCTGGGCGTGCTTGAAACCCAGGGCAACGTTGCCATCGGTGCCAGGAACGCATCCGTTGGCAACGGCGTACATCACGTCATACTGGTTGGAGAAAGTGTCCCAATCGGAGATCGTGAACTCGCGCGCATGGGTTTCGGAATGGAAAGTCGGGGCTAGGGCTTCTTTGGCGGCAGGAGTCAGGGCATAGGCCAGGAAATCCACCTTCACGCCTCCGAAAGGCCAATAGATATGCTGTTTGGTATATGCCCCGTCCCCAGAAGCCGGGAACCATTTGGCGCCGTCTATGAAATATGCGAAAAGCTGGCCTCCGTAGGACGCGGCATCGGGGTCGAAATACTTGGGGGAGCCATCGGCGGAAGCGGCCGCATAGATGACATAGTCATTGTCAGTGCCCAAAGAGGCGCCGGTCAATTCCGGATCCGCCCTGGTAGCGAGATCTGTCACGGCCCTGAAACCGATTTCAACAGGAAACTCGTCTTGTTCTATTTCAGATTTGACACAGGAAACGGCGGCCAGCAGTACCGCTGAACCCGCGAAAAGGTAGAAGAAAAAACGTTTCATAATCGTTGATAATTATTGATGGCTAATTAGTTGCGCGTATAAATATAGTAATAAATTCCTCATGTCCCCTGCTATATAAAAAAAATTTTTTAGCAAGGTTTGATGTTGACAAAAGCGATACGAGACAACTCCTTAAGAATACTGGAATGTCAGCGAACGTGGACGCCGGAACGATCGGTAGAAAGAAGCATCTTTCTGGCGGAACGAGGGTTCAGGAGGGACGGCCCTGATGTAAAGTCAGGTGTGTTGAAAGAATACATCAACTGGTCATAATACTTGCGCGGATTCCTCTGAGGGAGGAGAAATGGGCGTCCGAAATGCCCGTTTTCATCCATATGAGCTATGTACAGCAAAGTATACAGGCTATTGTCACGCCTGGTAGTGAATACTACCCAACGTGAACTTGAACTCCAGTTATGGAAGCTGTCCGGAGCATCACTGTTTATCTCCTCTATGTTACGGAAATCACCCGTCTTTATGTCATAGAGCCACAGGTCGGCCTCAGGATGCCAGATCGGGAAGGTTCCGAAGTCCATCGCGGCCACCATCACGAAACGTCCGTCATAAGATGGCCTGGGGGTATTAATACTCATCCCTAAAGCAGGCCCGTTCACCAAGGTGTCAACCTTGTCACCGAATCTGCCGGCTTCGGCATCAAATGCTATCTTGCAGAGGCTATACTGGTTCCCTTCCATTTCCTTCGGGAGATCCCCTGCCTGGGATGAGACGAAATAAATCTCGTTTCCGTCAGCTGAGAAAGAAGGATAGTTCTCGAACCTGTCCTTTCTACGGACAAGGTCGCTCAGAATCACCTCATGGGTCTCTGGCTTATATACTATTAAGTCAGAAGCCTGGTCATATACTTCAATTTTCTTATCGGTATGAGTATAGAATGAGAGGCGGGTCTTATTGACTGAATATACTAGATATTCTCCGCCAGGGTGCCATGATGGATAAACGAAGAAGCCCCCTGTCTCATCAGTTATAGTATTCAAACACTCCATCTGACCATCACGGGCGAGCAATGTCGCGGAATGGCCACCCCTGACGTGTAGGCTAAATGATGATGGATCCGTCCTGTTAGAAGTGTGGCAATTCAGGCATCCGTCATCGAACATCCTGTTGTCAAGAATGGTTTTCTGACGGAAATTCGAGATATTCCTCTCATAAATACCCATATGCCCGAAAGACTGGTAACCCGCCTTGATCAGCCTGTATGTAAGGCCGTAATCGATAGCATCCGCGCTGATGTCAACGCCGAATGGCTTATAAGCGGTCCACTCTCCACCTTGCTTTATGATAACAGCAAAGGAGAGAGTTTTCCCTTCGTTAGACTTAAGCACCTTGTGCCACTTCCTGATAGGGAACTTTATTGTCTCCTTATCGGAAATACTGATCAGCTCTGAACCGCTTTCATCACATACCGATACAGCTATGCCTTCGTGCCCACATCCTTCCGCCACGGAAAAATTCAACGGGGCGATGGTTGACGGTACCGTGACTCCGACATAGTCCGGCCAGATAGGAGGATAGCTGTCAATGGACTTATCAGCGCTCGGAACGGAGCACGATATGAACAATGCGGATGCGATTGTCAAAATGATGAATCTATATAGCTTCATGCCCGAGTCTGTTTATTTGCTTGAATAATAGAACCAGAAAGTCTTGCCGTAGTGAACCTTCATATAGGATACAGTGCGTCCCGTCTGGAGATCCTTCACGAAGGCTTGAGCCTTTGCCAGGACTGTGTCCGACACAAGATCCCTATCATAATCCGCATTGCCACCAGCAGTTATCCATGGTACTAGAAGGGCTTCCTGGTATAGCTCCGGGACTGGTCCCTCAATCTTAGCCAGCCTGATATCGCTCGCCAGAGACTCTGTATCTTTGGCCAATAAATCATACGCCAAAAGGTAATGGTACGACTCATCCGCCTTCCCTGACTTCGCCACCTGGTCCCTGAGGATAGCCTGCTTAGGGTAGTCATACATGTCATCGAATATGTCCGATGCGCTGTTACGGCAGCCTGCGAGACGTGAATACTCGGCATCTTCCAACATAAGAGACTGATCCTGCAGGTATTTCTTTGCCCATTTCCGATAGAACAAGGTATGGGAGAGGACTTTCAAGTACTTTTCGGCAACATCTTCGGTACCCTTGATCATGTTCACTTCCGCCATTCGTTTAATGTGGCGCGCACTCTCTCTTCCTCCAGGGAAGGTCTGATAAGCCTCAAACGCGTAATGCAAAGCCATATTCAAGAGCCCGGCCTGATACAAAGCCTCCGAACCAGTGAATTTCAGGAATACATATGTGTCGTAATTTGGGAACAAGCCAGGTATACCGGATTGGAAAAATTCGAACAATCTATCTCCGCTCTCCCCTTTCATAACCAGGGCTAGATTAAGGCAGATAACCTCAGAAGGCGTTCTTGGGGTCTTCTTTTCCGCCATCGCTAGAATCTTGTCCCATTGCCTGTTAGCCGCATGATAATCGTATGCGTATATTCGCTCCATGTCCTTGGAGCAATGTTTCTTCACATATGCGTATGAAGCAAGAGAAATAACCGCGGAAACAGCGATCAGGACATAAATCCTTGTTTTGTTTGCCAAGGGTTTTCTTCCCAGTAACAATGATACAAGCAATACCACAGGAAGGGAAAAGACAGCTGTCCAGAAGCTTGCCGTATACTGGCCAGGTATGTGGCTGTATTCAATTCCACACAGCAGACTCTTCACGGGATACTGGGTGAAGATGCTTATAGAGACACCCGCGACCAAAACGCACGTAAGGATAGTCAAAACTGTGTCCAGCACCTTGTCAGACCTTTTCGCCGATCTTGCGGTAAAGATATCCGCAAGCGCGACAACGGCAAGGATGAACGCCATAGGTCCCGCGAGATAATACGCCAAGGCAATGGCGGGCAGCCATAATTTATCGCACTTGCTCTTACATACAATCAATGCGACCTCACAGATGAGTAAGAAAGCCACCAGTGCGCTGACAAGGTTACCGGCACCGCAAAGGAATGCCCAAAAACAAACCGCCGGGATGAAACTGAGGGGGTACCAAGCATCATTGACATCTGCCTTGACAGAGCTCACCACACGCCAGCTCTGAACCTGCGCCAAAGCGGTCAAAACAGCCAGTAACAGCGCCCCCAGCCATGCGACATGGAAGAACTGGACAAAGAATTCGCCCAGATATGAAGCCACTCCACCAGGGAACGCCAGACACTGCTTCAGATGCAGCCATGTATACGGGAAAATCTGTATTTCTTCCTGGTAAAGCACGTGATAAGGCAACACGAACATCCAGAAAAGGAACACGACCAGCGCGAATAGTATAGTAAAAATCTTCTTCATTTATCAATCCATGATGTAAACAAAGATAGAAATTGTTTGAAAGAATAACAACGAATCAGTCTCCGGATCGCCTGACGGATGGTTTTGTGGCGGAGCTTCCTGTGTTCGAGTCACGGTACCCCGACTTATCGCTTTGAGAAGTATTCTTTTACCACAGAGACAGAGAGTTTGGGACGACGTTGGAGGTCAAAGATTCCCGCGGTTGAAAATCCTAAGTTTATTTTGCCGCTCTGGAGGACACTGGTGCGGGAATACGTGCGATTATCGTTCATTTGCCAGATGGCGAAGCCGATCACATCGGGGTTGGCCCACAGCGTCTCGAAAATATCCTCGAGATATTCGGCTTGCATTTCTTCTGAAGAGACATTCGCGGCGGGATCATGCATCCCGTATACGGCTGACACGCCAGACTCGGAGACCATGATAGGCTTATCCGGGTAGCGTCGGCGGAATGAGCTGACAATCTTGGTGAATGAGTTCTCGACCTTTTTCTTTAGGTCAGCCGGCTCGCCCGGGACCATCGGGATTGTGCCCGGGTAGGTGTTGAAAGCGATAAGGTCTGTGTTTTCGTGGCACAAGTCACCCTCCCAGCTATTGCAAGCGAAGGTGACGAGACGGCCGCTTTTCTCATCCCGGATGGTTTGGATCAGTTCGTCGACAAGTGACTTGCACTCGGGTTTGTCGCTGGCGCATTCATTCAAGAAGCCATAGATGATCACGCTAGGATGGTTGAAGCTGTTCCGGACCATGTCTCTGGTCTGTTTAATCTGCTGTGCCCGGAAATCAGGATCTGTAAGTTCCTCCCCAGCATGGGGATTGTTGTTGTAGGTCTGACCATTCCCCCAACCCAGGGACTCCTCCCAGACCAATACTCCCAACTCGTCGCACAACTCAAGGAAACGGTCCGCCTGCTGGTAGTGAGCCCCACGGATGAAATTACCTCCGAGGGCCTTCAGGTTCTGCAGATCCATCAACCACATCGCCTCAGGGACAGCGGCGCCGAATAGGGGGCTTTGGTCGTGCCGGTTCACGCCTTTCAGGAACAACTCCTTGCCGTTCAGATACAGTTTCCTGTCTCTCGCCTCTATCTGCCGAATTCCGAAACGCACCTGCCGTCCGTCTATTTCCATGGTTGTCAGATTGGGCTCCTCCGGGCTCCAAAGCTTGAAATCCGGTACGTTCACTTCGTATTTCTTCACCCCTTCTATCTCCACTTCCACCTTCCCTGTCCGGTAATCAAGGGTACGGACGAAGATTTTCGGTTGTTTCTCCACGATCCTGACGCCTCGGTAGAATCCACCGAAAAAGTAGAAATCATAATATGGCAAGGCCAGCTTGTTAGTCTGCCAATCGAAGCGATTGTCCAATGCGGCGAAGAGTTCGTGTTCCCCTTTTGAAAGCCTCCCCAGAGGAATCTCCAGTTTTGAATATGGATACGGGAATGTCCCGAGATCCTTCCCGTCGAGCGCGAAATTAGCCCTCAAGCCCATTCCGTCCACCTCAAGGACCGCATCCTTAATAGTCTCGTCCACATGGAACGTCTTGCGGTACAAAGCCGTACCCCGTTTCAGGTAATACCTGGGCATCATATCCCAGCACCCAGGGACGCTCATAACATCGTCTGCCACGAATTCCAGATCACGGACCTCTTCGATGGATTTATTGTCTTCAAAACGGAACTGCCAACTGCCCGACAGGGTGATGGCGGTGAGAAATATGGCTAAAAAACTCATACTGATTAATGTTGGTTATGACAAAAAGGTATCTCCCTCGCTTCCTGTCCGGAATCTAGCCTCGACGCTCGTCGATGAGAGGGTGGTCCCAGAAGATTTTGGCACCGTGGTCGATCGCCAGGCGGTCAGCCTCATTCCGAAGTGACTCAAGGAGACCCTCCTCACGCTTGCGGGAGCGCCTCCCGGCCCCTTCAAAGACCACCTTGCTGAAATAAGCGTCGTAAGAGATCCGGAAATCATCCTCGCTGGTGTGTGGGAAAAAGGAGACCGCCACTTCGTAACGGATATGCCCTGCCTCAGAGTCGCTGACCAGCAATACATTGACACCCTTACGCTCCACACCGTTGAAAACGCCCTCGGCCTCGAAATACCTCTCATAAACATTTATCGTCGCCATGATACTGATGATTAGTTCATAACAAAAGTAGTCAAAATTATTAAATGATTATCTTTGTAATAGCTAACACTCAAACGCTTATGAGACGAATCGTCATTTTCGGAGTCATAACCGCCATCATGGCGTCTTTGACTCTATCCGGCTGTTCCCAAGCCGACGGGTCACTCCCAAGAGGAAAGGCTTCCAAAGAATTGGATAAAGCCATGAGCGAATACTACCAGGTGATTGCCGACTGCTCTGAGGAAATCCACAGTATCATGGTGATCCAGCATGGTAAAGTGCTGGCGGAGAAGTTCTTCACTCCTGACACCGCACATGTGCTCCACTCTGTCAGCAAGACATTCACCTCAACCGCCGTTGGATTCGCCATCTCGGAAGGTCTCCTATCGCTGGATGACAAAATCGTGGACATCTTCCCCGAGAGCGTCCCTGAAAACCCCTCGGAAAACCTGAAGAAGGTCACTATCCGGAACCTGTTGACAATGAACTCAGGACATGCGACAGACCCGACAAGGTCCGTCAACAACAGCGACGGCGACTGGGTGAAGGGTTTCATGGAATGGCCTGTTGAATATGAGCCCGGCACCTGTTATTGCTACAACAGCCTCGGCACTTACGTCCTCTCAGCGGCAGTCCAAAAGGTGAGCGGGCAGAAGATAGTGGACTATCTGGACACCCGCCTGTGGCAGCCTCTCAATATCGAGAAACCCAAGTGGCAGGAGAGCCCCGCAGGAATCAACACCGGCGGTTGGGGACTATATCTCCACACCGAGAGTCTCGCCAAGATGGGTCTTTGCCTCTTGAATGGCGGCAAATACAAAGGGAAACAAGTGATCCCCGCCGAGTGGGTAGCTGAGATGTCCGCCAGGCAAGTTCCTTCTGTCCCTTCCGGAACCAACGAGGTTAAAATGCGAGAGAACCCACAGGATCCTTCCACGAGCGACTGGCTCCAGGGTTACGGCTACCAGATGTGGCGTTGCCGTCACAACGCCTTCAGGGCCGATGGCGCCTACGGGCAGTACATAATAGTGATGCCTGAGCAGGATGCGGTGGTTGCCGTCACCGCCCATGTCGGCGATATGCAAGCGGAGATCAACCACATTTGGGACAACATTCTTCCTGCTCTATATAATTGAATATGAATAGATTCCATCTGCCCAGAGTGGTATTGTCCCTATGCTTCACCTTCATGGCGATGTCATTTATAGTCTCTTGCCGAGAAGGAAAGACTTCCGCGGTTGAAGGAATCTTACGAAGGCAGGAAGTACGCTTCAATGAGCCACCTAGGCGGATTCCATCCCCGTGCTCCGTGGACGCCCCTTTGATGGGTAACGGCTTCACAGGAGTAGCTTTGTCAGGTCCCCCTGAGGCCTTGGTGTTCCACCTTGCCCGCAATGACTTCTGGAGACTGAAGTCAGCACATGACGAAACATGGCCTCTTGTCCTCGGCCTTGTCAAATTGATGGTTCCAAAACTCGAAGGAGCTTCATATCAAGTTGATCAAAGCCTCTACGACGCCACTACCAAAGGCCGTTTCAGCAAAGATGGGCGGACCTTGTCCTTTGAGACTTATCTCGCGGCGACAGAAGACCTGCTTGTGATTAATCTCAAGTCAGAAGGAAGCGAGGCCGTTGAAGGCTCCATCGCCCTCGAGCTGCCGGAGCCGGACACGAGATTCACAGATAAGCGGGAAAGCGGGATTACTCCTGAAGGAATATACTATATCTCAAGAGGTTACGACGATCCATCTGTGGATATTCCTTCCAGGGCGGCCGCCTCATTGACGGCAGGAACCGCCACTGACGGTACTTTCTCCATAGCCCCGGGAAAATCCCTCACCATTGTCTGCGCTGTTTCCAGCGATTTCAAGTCGGAAGACTGTCTCCGAACCGTGATCGGAAAAGCCAAAGATACGGACGCCAAACGTCTCCGTGAAATAAGGAAGAGCCACGAGACATGGTGGAAGGATTATTGGAGCAAGTCTTGGGTGAGCATCCCTGATCCCGTGATTGAGAAACAGTATTATCTTTCTTTGTACGGGATGGCGTCGTGCAGCCGGGATCCAGACTTCCCACCACCCCTATTCGGCACTTGGATCACCCAGGAGCCACCTTATTGGATGGCAGATTACCACCTCAACTACAATTTCATGGCTCCTTTTTACGCCTTGTATTCAGCCAACAGGATCGAGCAGGCAGAGCCATATGAGGCACCGCTTCTGGCCTCTATCCCGCGGGGGGAATGGTACTCGGAGAAAGTGACAGGAATACCTGGAGGAATCATGCTTCCTGTCGGAATCGGACCTCTCGGAATAGAGACCACAAGATGGTCTGACTCATTGGAGAAGAATCACAGGGACTGGCTGGAGAGCGGGAACATACAGGAAGGAGGCATGTTCTGGGGGCAGAAAAGTAACTCAGCCTATGCTGTCGTCAATATGGCGATGCGGTTCTACCGTACTTGGGACCGTGAATATGCCTTGAAGGTTTATCCCTTTGTCAAGGGCGTGGCGACTTTCTGGGAGAAATACCTTGTTCCTGATGGAGACCGCTACATCATCCTTAATGACGCCATCCACGAGGGAACCATTGGCACGATGAATCCGATCCTGTCGCTTGGACTTGTGAGGATGGTTATGGATACCGCTTTGGATATGAGCGAGTTCCTTGGATTGGATGAGAACCGGAGGCAGGCCTGGAGAGACAGGAGGGACCATATCTCCGAATATCCTCTTCAAGAAAGGAACGGAAAGACCGTATTCCGATATACCGAGAGAGGTGTGGCCTGGTGGCAAGGCAACACTCTCGGCATCCAACACATCTATCCCGCAGGCCAGATAGGATTGGCGAGCGATGAGTGTCTGCTGGAGATTTCCCGGAACACGATTGCGGAGATGGCTTGCTGGCTTGACTTTAATGGGACTAATAGTTTCTATCCCGCCGCAGTGAGGGTCGGCTACCCTGCTGACACTATTCTGACTCATCTTAAGGAATACTCTGAGCATACCTATCCCAACGGTTTCCAGCTCGACAACCCTCACGGGGACGAGAATTGGAGTACCGTGCCGAACACCATCAATGAGATGCTTTGCATGGGGCATCAAGGAATAGTAAGGCTATTCCCCGTTTGGCCAAGGTCAATGGATGCGTCATTCCACCAGATAAGAGTGGAAGGAGCATTCCTGGTGTCATCGACCCTGAAGAACGGAATGGTCGGAGATGTCTCTTTGATCAGTGAGAAAGGCCGCGATCTCACGATGCTGAACCCATGGAAAGGAAAAGGAATTCGGATAAAGACACCAGATGGAGCCACCATAAAGGCTCAAGGAGACACTATCCGGATCCCGACTATCTCGAACGGAACTTACATCTTCGAGCCCGAGAGTTGACCTTCGTGTCAAACTCATGACACAACGATCTTATACACTATGAACCGAATCCCTTCTGAACTATTCCGGAAACGGAAGGGATCCAAACGGGTCACCGAGCGCCCCTCAGGAACATCTATATTCTTGAATGTCTTACGCTCCAGCACCTTGCCCCTCTCGTTCTGGAGTTCCACCGTCAGATTGACCCTGCAAGCTGAATCCATATTGAATATGACAGGTTCGATGGAGTCTCCGGGGCCATAGACAGTGTCCACGTCTCCACTTGCGGCCCAGAGCCGGCCGAACACCATCCTGTTGGCGTGGAAAGCCAGTTTGGGGACATTGAAAGGATCGACGAGAGGCTTCTGGTAAGTGAACATATTGGGGCCGGACTCCAACGAACACCAAGAGAAACCGCAGACTCCGAGAAGGGTCTGAATCTTCATTGATTCCCAAGCCGAGAAAGACTGATACGCCTGGCTGATCCTCCATTCGCCCGTCTCCAGACGTCTTCCGACAGTAGCCTCCTCATAATTCTTCTCATAGGAGAACACTTTGTAGAAAGGCTCCTCGCGGCCAAGTGCCCAGTTCGGCTGCGCGATGGACTCCTCGTGCTCAAAATTGAAATAACACACATCCTTGGCGTCCAGACATGCTTTCGCCCAAGGACTGGGGATATTCCGCAAATGGCTCCAGTCTTTGTTATAACCGGAATAAGAATCCTGGCTCCCGCGTGTAACCATCTTATACGTCAGCCAAGGGTTACGGGGCAAAGGATTCCCTTTATAATCCTTTGTGCCATCGTAGTTTCCGTAATGTGAGTGCTGCCAAAAAGAGGTCGGGGATATCAGGCGGCTAGAATCAGTACCGGCGATAGTGGAGATTATGCTCTTGAAATAATCATCCGTATCGCTGGAATCATGCGTCTTGAACCTGTTAGGATGGTTGCTGGCCTCCCACATAGTAATCGAGGGATGATTGAAAACCGACTTCATATAAACCGGATAATTCTCAATATCCACGTTCCAGACTTCCCCCTCACGAATCCATCCGGAAGTCTGCCAGATGAGGTATAGTCCCAGTTGGTCGGCATATTCGGCGTATCTAGCATCGTTCAGGCCCTCCGGGGTGGAGCTTTCCGCATGCACGTGGATCCTTAACAGGTTGCCGAGAGCCTTGGCCATCAACACATCCTTCATGACCATCTCGTCGGTGGCGCAACGTATCGTGACCGGCGTGTTCTCGACCGGGAGACGGTAACCGAATATCTGGCCTCCGTTCAGCATCTCCGGCTTGTGATTCACGAATAGCTCACCCTTAATCTGCTCAATCAGGCGGACTCCTGTTGTAGTGACATAGTCATCAATCGGCTTCCCGGACTCATCCTTGAGAATGACCTCGACCTTATAAAGCCTTGGGTCATAAGGGAACCAGAGTTCGGGATCGTCCAGATCAAGGTCGATGTCGACATTATTATCGACTCTCGGCCTTAACTCGATCTCACGGGAAAGGGAGGCAACCTTGAGACCATCCTCAGGGAACCAGGGGAAGTAATTGATTTCCAGGCTTCCTTTCCAAGAGTCTCTGGTCTCGTTACGCAGAATAATCCTATGGTGCTGAACGGCTTTGGAGCCCTCAAGGGCGGCCGTGTGGACCAATGCGCCGGCAATATGTTCGTGAGTCCCGTTCAAAACCAGTGTCGCCCGGCCCAATGACCAGCCGAAATTATGGTCCGAGGTCGAGTGGAGCATCGTATTCGTTGAATAATATGGCTTCACTCTGACAGCGATGACATTCTCCTCGCCAGGTTTGAGATATTCACCGACATCTATGTTCCTCGGAATCTTGCCTTTAAGAACAGCTACCGGCTCTCCGTTAACCCAGACATCACCAGCGGGATCCATCGACTCCAGAACGAGATAAGCATGGGTAAACTCACCGACTTTCACCTTCGTCCTGAGATAATAACTCTCACCCTCAGCCTTCTGCCCACCAAGAGCTGACGGAAGGCGGACAATATCCCACCCGGAGTCGTCATAGCCTTCATCCTGCCAACCCGCCATGGAAGGAACATCGTTAAAGTCCTCATCATAAATCATTTCCGACCAATACGGGGTACCATGGTCATCCTCATGAGGAACGAAAGCATACAAAGAGAACTTATCAACTGACGCCTTGCCTTCGGAAGCCGAGAGGGCGAAAGAAGTAATCACGTCGGAGCCTTCCACCACCGGTGCGGTCTGCTTATCCACAGGAACTTCCACCTCATACGATGGAGAGTCCATGTATATCTCCCGGACAGATTTCCCTTCCGAGGACAGGAAAAGCCTGCGGTTGGGAAGATCGCCGTAAATCTCAAAATCCTTGAATGGACCGACAGGGATGTCAATGAGGTTGGAGGATTCTCCGCTTCCGCCCATAATGACATGCAGGTCCTGTGGGACTTCCGCCAATGAAACCCTCATCCTGAAACGCCAGTCAAGTGCGGGAATCTCAGGAGAGGCCGACTTCCCGTCAAGGACAAGGCATCCATCAGAAATGCTGGCGCCAGCGGCCGTCCACTTAGCCCATTTCCCGGCCTTGAAAGTCTCCTTACCCTTTTTGTAGCCGTATGCCCTCCATTCATCAAGCCTGATTGTTTGCCTCACAGAGGTCAGCGGCTGGGGCTTTATCTTTGACAGTTGTCCTTTCACATCCGAGTCGGAGAAAAGCGGCTTGTCCAGCCCTGGATCTCCCCAAAAGCGGGACGCGTATCCGGAGTAGACCCTCAGGGCCTCCACCCGTCCCTCTGTGTCGAGCCATTCGGTCTCACCATGGAAATCGGTGACACCATCAGCATTGGAATCTTTGGTGAAATAACGCATCTCAAAAGTTGAGGCATTATTCTGGGCTTGGATATTGCCGGCCAAGAGAGCGATCGCCACAAGGCTGGCGGCGGTTTTGTATCTTTTCATAATTGTGGTATTCACACAAAATTACTATTTTTACTTGACAATCTGATCAAACTTCGCTTCCTGTATGAGACACTTGCTATTCACATTAGCTCTCCTGTTTTCCTTTAATCTGTCCGCACAAGTTCTCCCTGGAGAAAGGTCCTCGTGGGAAGGCTGTGACAGGTATGATTTTAAGGTGGAGGGACGCGACGCCCTGGTGGTTGTGCCCAAGGAAGCCGCACCGGGGAAGCCATGGATCTGGCGGCCCGCTTTCTTCGGGGCGTTTCCCTCTGTCGACAAAGCTCTTCTGGAAGAAGGCTGGCATTTGGCTTATTATGATGTGACTCACTTGTATGGAAGTCCGAGAGCGGTGGAGTTGTCAAAGAAATTCTACGACTTCACTGTCAAGGAGTTCAGCCTTGCCAAAAAGGTTGTCGTTGAAGGATTGAGCCGTGGCGGATATATGGCCTTCGCCTGGGCGGACGCATATCCGGAGACAGTCTCAGCCCTTTATGTCGACGCTCCTGTCTGTGACATAACGTCTTGGCCTGGACGTAAACAGCCTGAGCTGTGGAACGGGTTTCTTAGGGAATGGGGCGTCAAGGATGAGGATGTGGACAGTGGTTTCCAAGGCAACGCCATAAACCACCTTCCACGTATCGCTAAAGCGGGAATACCAATCATTTCTGTCTGCGGTGGTTCGGACGATGTGGTCCCGTATCATGAGAATATGCTTAAGGTACGGGAAGCCTATCAGAAGATGGGAGGAGTTGTCGAGGTTATAGTTAAGCCTGAATGCGGGCACCATCCACACAGCCTTGAGGACCCGGCTCCGGTCGTGGATTTCATCAAAGCCCACACAGATTCGTACACCTCGAATCAGAGAATCAATCTCCGCGGCGGTCTGGACAACTCTCTGGAAGCCATGACTGTCAGGAAAAAGGCCACGGTGGCTTTCTTCGGAGGATCCATAACCGAGATGAATGGCTGGAAAGACATGGTTAAGGATGACCTGAGACAACGCTTCCCGGACACGGAGTTCAATTTCATCGATGCGGGAATAGCCTCGCTGGGCTCGACTCCACATGCTTTCCGCTTCCAGGAGGATGTGCTGGAGAAGGGTGTCCCCGACCTGCTTTTCGTTGAGGCCGCAGTCAATGACCACACGAATTTCTTCGGCCCTAGGGAACAGGTACTGGGGATGGAAGGAATAGTCAGGCACGCCCTTAAGGCAAACCCTTATATGGACATCATATTCCTCCACTTCATCTACGATCCATTTATCCCCATGCTGGAAAGTGGGGAGATACCCGATGTCATCCTCAACCACGAACGGGTCGCGAATCATTACCACCTTCCCTCGATAGACTTGGCCTCGGAAGTCTCAGCAAGGATGAAGTCAGGGGAATTCGACTGGAAGAAGTTCGGAGGCACACACCCGGCACCTTTCGGACATCAGATCTATGCGGCGGCCATCGAATCTCTTCTAGACGCATGTGCGAAGCCCTCCGGGGAATATGTCAAAGTCCCTCATGACATTCCTGAGAAACCATTGGAAGACGCTTGCTACTCAAACGGTCATTTACTTCCACCTTCCGCGGCGCTGAGAGTCAAGGGTTTCCGTCTCGAAGAGGATTGGGTGCCTGCCGATGGCGCGGGAACCCGCGGGCAATACGTCCATGTCCCAACTTTGGTCTGTGAGGACGGCGGTTCACTGACTCTGGTATTTGACGGGACCGCTGTCGGCCTCTACTGCACCTGCGGCCCTAATGCGGGGGTTTTGTCATATTCCATCGACGGGAAGGAATATCCCCTGCTGGACACTTTCACCCCCTGGAGCAAAGGTCTGCATATCCCATGGCTACATATGCTGGCCGACGGTCTTGCACCCGGCCGTCACATCCTCAAGCTCAAGGTAGTGAAAGGCGACCGGTCAGGCTGCTATATTCGCGATTTCGCAGTTAACTAACCACTTCCAGCGGATATTCTATTTTGAAAAATAGGAATTGCTTTATATATTTATCACTTCAGAGGAAGACTGAATATGAGAAAGACTATTTTTAAATTGGCCACAGCCATCGCGGTTGCCGTGTTATCTTCAGCGATCATCATCAGTTGCGGGCCCGAGGAACAACCCGGCGGCAATAACGGCGGAGGAAACGATGATGTACCCGCGACTCCCTCCACGATCGCTGTCACGGGAGTGTCACTTAACAAGACCTCACTCAGCCTGCAAGAGGGAGGATCGGAATCACTTGTAGCGACTGTCGCCCCTTCCAATGCCACGAATAAAGCCATAAATTGGACGTCCTCCGCACCTGATGTGGTGACAGTCGACGGAAACGGAAAGGTAACCGCTCTCAAGGCAGGCTCTGCCACCATAACCGTAACCACATCAGACGGTTCCAAGACGTCTAAATGCGAAGTGAAGGTCTCAGCCAAGATAATCGAGGTGGAAAGTGTGGCGATCACCCCGGAGACCGCATCAGTCTTTGAGGGCGAGACAGTGACGCTTTCGGCCACAATATCTCCGGAAAACGCGTCAGACAAAAGCATAACCTGGGAAAGCGGTTCTACGGATATCGCGGTCGTGGACAACAAGGGAGTGGTCACTGGCGTCTCAGAGGGCATCGTGACAATCGAGGCTAAGGCTGTGAACGGAATTAAGGGAACATGCAGTATTCGTGTCAAAAAAGACTTGAGGCTCAAGGGAATAGCCCTCTCCAAAAGCGAGTTGGAGGTTACTATGGGCAAAACGGAGAAACTTAAGGTTGTGTACACTCCGGCCGATGCGGAGAACAAGAACGTAACCTGGGAAAGCTCCGATGATGCCGTGGCGACAGTATCTTCCGATGGCGAGGTTTTGGGAGTAGACGTTGGCGAGGTCACCATAACCGCCACATCGGAGGAAGGTGGATTCAAGGCCACTTGCAAGGTCAAGGTACTCGCGGTCTTAAAGCCTGGTGTCTATTGGGTGCAGAATAGATCACTGTATCGCGATGGAGAGGATCTCAATATGCCCGTGGCGTTCGGTGTCAGTATCGATCCTGCCGGGGACATGTATTATTGCTCCATGCACCGGACTAATGTGAGCAACACCTGGCATATATTCTGGAACGGAGTGCCTTATTTAAGATTCAGTGAGAATTGCAACGGGACTTATTCAACCTCAGGTGGAGGATATTACTTCATCCCAGACTACAACGACGACCATTCTGTCTTGCGGACATGGAAGATAGATCCCAAGGCCGGTGAAATCAAGGACATAGAGGTGTATCGCGGTCCAGCTCATTCATTCTGGATCAATGACATGGCAGCCGATTCGAAGGGCAACCTTTATCTCGCGGGATACATAGAGAATAGTCCCGATTATTATACCGCCACGCTTTGGAAAATCGATCCGAACGATAATGTCACAAAGACATCCCTCTCTAGTGGCACCTCAAAGAGCGTTGAGTCTGTCGATGCCGTGGCTTTGAACAAGAACGGTGACGTTTTCTGCCTTGTGTGGGACGGGTCATATGGCTACGACGGGTATTGTTACCTTTACCTTTACAAGAACGGTAAGAAGCAATATCTCGTCACAAGCAAATGCAGCAGGCAATACACACAGTGTTGCGACATGGCTGTCCTTGGCAACGATGTCTTTATCCTCGTGAATGAGTATAATGGCCAGAACACATCGAATGAAAAGACCTTTAAGAATCAGGTGTATAAGAACAAGAGCGCCCTATACGATCTGAAGCACGGTGTGAATGTGTACTCCATGGATATAGCGGTCACCTCTAAAGGGGATGTCTATTGTTCCGGATTTCAGAGTTCCGGTAAAAACCAGTATTATATATGGAAGAACGGAAAAGTCCTTTACACTCCTTCAGAGGTCATGTTCTCAAATAGCCTAGTCATCCTGGAATAAATCGTAATGATCGCATATATGAAAAAGACTATTTCTAAAATTGCCGCGGCAATTGTTGTAGCCGTTTTATCCTTGGCTATCCTCACCAGTTGCGACCCTGAAAAAGGGGACAAGACCAT
This sequence comes from Bacteroidales bacterium, assembly GCA_017557535.1. Lineage (GTDB taxonomy): Bacteria > Bacteroidota > Bacteroidia > Bacteroidales > UBA932 > Cryptobacteroides. Next base: position 21,960 of record JAFYYM010000034.1, read on the forward strand.
ATCGGTGAGTGGAGTATCAATAAATAAGACCTCCATTAACCTGGCGGAGGGTGATTCAGAGGCCTTGACCGCCACTATCTCACCCGCGGAAGCGACAAACAAGAGCGTCAGCTGGAGTTCCTCTGACATTGGAGTGGCGTTGGTTGACTATAGCGGGAAAGTGACAGGGGTAAAGGCGGGCTCCGCCACCATAACTGTCACCACGGCGGACGGCTCCAAGACCGCCACCTGCTCCGTGACCGTCTCAACAGTAGCCCTGACCAAGATCGCGGTCTCTCCGGCCGAAAAAGAGGTCACGATCGGCACGCCCGTCACACTATCCGTTCAATACACGCCTGAGAACGCCTCGGACAAGAGGGTGACATGGAAGAGCTCCGACGAGGCAACAGCTAAAGTCTCAAGTAGCGGCATAGTCGAGGGTATCAAGGAGGGAACAGCCACTATCACAGCGACTTCCGAGGATGGAGGGTTTAAAGCCACCTGTAAGGTCAATGTCACTTCACTCATGAAGGCAGGCGTTTATTGGCTACAGGATGACATGATCCACAAGGATGGGAAAAGCTTAGGCATCAAAACCTATATAAATCCCTGCATCGACTTGGATGGCGCTATCTATTATCATTCTGACGATAACGTCCATGTGCACGGTGTTCCTTCATACAAATGCGACATACAATCGAGCTGGGATAACACCGCGGCGGGAGGAGGTTATTTCTTTGTCGACAACAGGGATGCGAATAGTACCTCTCTGTCGATTTTGAAGATCGATCCGAAAAAGAGAACCACCAAGAAGATAATAATATCTGAAAGCACTCAAAAGGGCGCTATCTGGGTCTATGACATGGCAGCCGACTCCAAAGGTAACCTGTACGTGGCCGGAGAAACAAGAAAGGACGAAAGCACCACCCTCGCGACTCTCTGGAAAGTTGACGCCAGCGATAAAGTCACGACAACCTATTATTCTGACGGCACCGGTTTCATCAAGAACGGCCCAGCTGTCGACGCCGTGGCGGTAAACAAAAACGGTGATGTCTTCTGCCTTGTATTCGAGGGAGGGTACAATTCGAAATATGCTTATGAGATAAATCTTTACAAGAACGGCAAGAAGCAATATATGGTAACCAATAATTGCAGCAGGGCCTCAACTTATAAGTGTGATATCGCCGTCAACGGGAATGACGTGTATATGGCAATCTGCGAATATGACGGCGACAAGAGCTCGTGTGTGAAAGTCTACAAGAACAAGAATGTGATCTACACCCTAAAAGATGATGATCTAACCTATGCCGGTAATATCGCTGTCACATCAAAGGGAGATGTCTATTGTGATAGTCGTTACTCAAGTGGCTCCGAAAAACACACTATTTGGAAAAACGGGGAGAAAGCCTTCTCAGTCAATAATGACATCACTTTTAATAGCTTTTTCGTCAAAGAATAGACACCTCCCGGGTTAAGCAGTGTGAGAGGTCTCCCAGCGGCAAAGAACAATAAGGAGACGCTTTCGCATTGACAATCAGCGGATTAAGCAAAATGCCACCACTAATATCAGTGGTGGCATTTTGTCTAAGTTATTGATACTCAGAAGACCTCTGTCTCCGATAAACTACAGGTTGGGATTCTCCTTACCCCAGTCAGCGATAGCGGGGACGATCCCGAGGGAGATGATCTCGTCACGCATCTTGCAGAGGTGCTCGTAGGAGGCGTCGAGAGCGGCCATTTCCTCAGCTGTACCCTCAGGATTGGTGAAGTGGCAGCCGGTGGCGTCGATGACAGTCGGCATGGCCATCATGACATTCTGGTACTTCTCGTTATTCACATATGTTCCGGCCGGCCAGGTGTAAGGCTCGCCACCCATAGCGGCCTCGATCATCTTGACAGCGCAGTAAGCCGGGCTCTGGAATGAGCTGCGGCCACGGAGCTTGATGATGTTGCTTCCACCCTGGATTGTGTTGTGCTTGATCTCAGCGAAACGCTCCTCGGAAAGACCCATCTCAGCGAGGGGCTTGCCATCAATCTTGACCTGTGATGCGAACACTGCCATGGCCTCTCCGTGACCACCGTAAGTGTGGGCGCCGGTCACCTTGCACTGCTGGACACCGAACTCCTTGGCGAGGGCCTCTTGCAGACGGGTGCTGTCGAGGGCGGCAAGAGAGGTGAGTTTCTCAGGCTTCAGACCGGAACGGATAAGAGCGGTGAGGGCGGTGACATCAGCCGGGTTGAATATGACCACGACAAACTTCACATCCGGGCAGTACTTCTCGATGTTCTCTCCGAACTCAGCCGCGATCTGGCAGTTACCTTTGAGAAGATCCTCGCGGGTCATGCCCTCCTTACGGGGAGCTCCACCGGAAGAGATGATGTACTTGGCATCCTTGAAGGCGACTGCGGGATCAACGGTAGCGGTGATATTAACACCAGGGAAAGCGCAGTGATCCATCTCGGCGAGGACTCCGAGGAGACCAGGCTCAAAGATGTCGTAAAGGCAGATGTTGGGGGTAAGTTTCAACATGGCGGCGGTCTGGGCCATGTTCGATCCGATCATTCCGGCGGCGCCGACGATGACCAGTTTGTCATTAGTCAAAAAAGCCATTTCTTGAATATTATTAGTATTTTATTGAATCTATTTAATTGGCGGAGCAAAGATAGCAATTATCTTCTTTTCCAATAACTTTCAGGGCTTTTTTCTTTGTATTTCAAAAAATCATTATATTTGTGGTGATAATAGCGACAACAGTTTATGGAGCCTCCCAGTTGTATTCTGACTGACACATCCAAGGCGGACCCCCGGTCCGACGATCCGTTGTCGTACTCCTCACTGAATATTCACAAATCACTCGCCGGAGCGTTCCGGAGAGCATTTTAACTATGGCACTATATCTAAAGAAAGAATTGGAAGAGAGCCGGTCGCTTATAGGCGTCTGGCAAATAACCGAGACTGAAGAGGAACTTCGGGAGCTCGCATCCGTCCCTAGCGACGAGATGGAGGAGATCTCATTCATCAGCAGTGAATCGCTCCGCAAGCAGAGGTTGGCCGTGAGGGCTCTCCTTTGCGAGCTATTCGGGGAGAAGGTCTACCTGAGCCACCACGACAATGGCAAGCCCTACCTCGAGAACAGCGTCACCAACATCAGTATAACCCACACGGCCAAGTATGTGGCGGTTATCCTCAACGACAACGAGGATGTCGGTATCGACATCGAGTCTCTGGCGAGGGATTTCTCCGTGGTGGAGAAGAAGGCCCTCTCCGAGGATGAGATCGAGGACCTTGACGATGAGAAGCGTAACGAGCAGCTGGCGATCTACTGGTGCGCCAAGGAAGCCATTTACAAGCTGGTTTCCGCTTACAAAGTTGACTTCGCCGAGCAAATCGAGGTCGAGCGTTTCCGTCCCAGGGGCGAGGGTGAGCTGGACGCCACTTTCATCCACAAAGACGGCTACGAGGAAGACTTTGAACTTGAGTACATCACCTTTGACAACCACGTGTTAGTGTGGGTGGTCGGATAACGGAAATAACTAACCAACAAACCTTTAGCAAAATGGTAACAATAATCATCATTGCCCTGCTGGTCATCATCGTCCTCTACATCATCAGGACCCAGAGGGCTTTCGTCGCTCTTGAGGAGAAGATGAAGAACGCCTTCGGACAGATCAATGTACAGCTCAAATCCAGGTGGGACGCTGTCACCAATCTCGTCGAGATGACTAAGCAATATGCCGCGCACGAGCATGACACCCTCACCGATGTCATCGCTGCCCGCAGGGCGACGAATGTCTCCCCGGAGCAGGTGGCCGATCAGGAGAACGCCATCATGGATGTGTTGACCCGTCTCAACGCTGTAGCCGAGGCGTATCCCGACCTCAAGGCGAACCAGATGTTCACCGACAGTATGGCGAGCATCCGCCAGTATGAGGAGAACGTCCGTCTCTCCAGGATGGTTTACAACGACTCTGTCACGAAACTGAACATGATGGTCCGCCAGTTCCCTTCAAATCTGGTCGCTTCGATGTTCGGCTTCACCACCCACGATCTCCTTCCCGAAGATCCAGCCAGGGCGGAGGCCCCTTCAGTCTCGGACATATTCAACAAGTAAAAAGTTATGCGACGGCTTAGGTTCATCCTGGGCGTCGTCCTTCTTTGTCTATCCGTTCCCTCTCTGGCCCGAAACCAGGTTGAGTCGGTACGGATAGATGTTGAATTACAGGACGACGGTTCGGCGTTCGTTAAAGAGACATGGGTCATCGATGTTGAGAGCGATATCTCCGAATGGTATCTCGGCAAGGAGAACCTCGGCAAAATGGACATCTTTGACCTTAGTGTCACAGACGAGTCCGGCACAGAGTTCTTCAACGAAGGAACCAATTGGAACATAAACCGTAGCCGTGAGAAAAAGGCCTTCCGGTGCGGTCTTGTCAAAAAGTCTAATGGCTATGAGATTTGTTGGGGTGTGGGCAGTAACGGACTCCATACCTTCGTTGTCACATACACTCTCTCCGGCCTGGTAAAGGGTTATTCAGACAAGGATGGATTCAACTACCAATTCATCACCACGACTGATAGCGGAATCGACGATGTCTCTCTCACAATACGGAAAAACGGAACCATCCTCACTCCCGAGAACACTCTCCTGTGGGGATTCGGCTTCGAGGGCGAGGCTGAGGTGGTGGACGGAGCGGCCAAGTACTGGTCTACCGAACCGTTCTCCGGCAGGAGCACCTTGATTGCCCTGATCGGGTTTGAGAAAGGCATATTCAATCCCGAGTTGACTGAGGACAAGACTTTTGAGAAAGTTAAGAAGACGGCTCTCAAAGGCAGCTCTTACAAAAAAGATAAGGACTTCTTCTCTATAGTCTTTGACTTCCTGCTTTTCACTTTCCTCGGACTCATCAGCCTGGCACTGGTCGGTGGAGTCATCTGGGCGGAAGTCTGGAACAAAAAGCGTCGTAAAGAGCTTCTTGGAGGCAAGGAAAGCGATGTGGACTGGTTTAGGGGAATTCCCGTGGATGGAGATCTCAAGAAAGCCTCGAACATAATCAGACTTATCTCCAAAAAATCATTCTCAACAGCTTCCGGGCAGGGTGAGAGTGAGAGGCTTATATCCGCTTACATGATGCGTCTTTTCTACCGCGGCGCTTTCCAGCTTGTCCCACAGCTGAGCGGTGACCCGGCATTCAAGATCAATGAGCTGACTCTCACAAATGATGATGTCTCCGGGGCGGATCTTAACATGGAGTTAGACCTCTATAATTTCTTCAAGGATGCCGCCGGTGAGGACTCCATACTCCAGAAAAAGGAGCTTAAGAAATGGGCCAACAAGCACGGGGAAAGGATCTACAATTGGCAGAATAAGATCAAGGACAGCTCCATCTCGCTCAAGACACTCAAGGCTAAGGATGTACGGGAGGTGTTCGGACTCAAGAAGTTCCTCAAGGATTTCACCCTTATACAAGACAGGGGGGCTGTCGAGGTCGGGCTCTGGAACAACTATCTGATCTTCGCCTCTCTTTATGGAATCGCCGAACAGGTCTACAAAGACTTCAAGAAAGTCTGTCCTGAGTATTTCACCCTGTCCAAGACCATGGAACAGTTCCAGGATGTGACTCCGACGGTCGTGTGGAGCACTTTCCAAGATTCGACACGGTATTTCAACCGCGCGGCCACGAGCTACGCCAGCCGCAATAGTGGCGGAGGCTGGAGCGGAGGCGGTGGCCATACCTCTTTCGGCGGTGGCGGAGGCTTCTCTGGTGGAGGTCATTCTGGCGGACGTTAGTTCTTTTTCACGACAAAAGCATTATTTTTGCATAATGTCTTCCGGCTGAAAAAGACGCATCGTCAAAATGAGATTAGTTAGAAGAATAATATTGTCTTTGACCGTCCTGACCGCTCTGGGAGCGGGACAGGCGTATTCTCAGACTAATGATAACTGGAGACTGGACGGGAAGCTCATAGACGCTGTAGGCGCAATTGGCGACGGGCAGATAGACAAAGCCTCAAAACAGCTGGATGAGGTGGTTAAGGCAGACCCTTCCAACGACGCCGCATGGTTCTACTATGGAATATGCCGGCTTTACGGCCGTGATCTCAAGGGAGCCCAGACAGCTTTCAAGAAGGCTTCCGAGTTGGATCCAAGCAACTATTGGTACAAGGACAGACTGGCCTTGACATATTCAATGTCAGGCGAGGACGACCTGACGATAGCGACTTACGAGGAGCTTCTCAAAGAATACCCGAAGAAGAACGACATCTACTTCACCCTGGTCAATCTGTACCTCAAACAGAACCAGTTCGACAAAGCCATATCGGCCATGAACCAGATAGAGGCCGCCTTCGGGAAAAACGAGAATGTGACTGTCACTAAATATGACATCCTTCTACGCCAGAACAAGCCTGAAGAGGCGTTGAAAGTCCTTGAGGATTACAACAAGGAATTCTCCTCGCCATATGTTCTCACCAAACTCGGTGACCATAGTCTGGCTGAATACAAGGATACCGCCGCCCTGGATTATTATAAGGAAGCCATTGATCTTCAAGGAGATTATATTCCGGCGATTTTGGGGGAAGCCGAGGTGTGGCGGGTCAGGAGGAACTTCGGTGAGTATTTCAAGTCCCTTCGACGTTTCATCGAGGATGAGCAGACAGAGACCACGGCGAAGACCCAGTACCTCGGAATGCTGCTACAAAGATCAGAACCCCGTTTCATACAGAACCATAAGTTCAGCATAGACTCTTTGTACGATCATCTAGTTCTTCAACACCCGGCCGACAGCAATGCCCTGAAACCCGCCGGAATGTATTACTATGCCACCGAGAGGGTTGACAAAGCCAAATCCCTGCTTAGGCAGAACATGGAGAAGAATCCGACGAGTCTTGACGCGACCGCTACATACCTCCAATTTTTGGGTTATCAAGGCGATTGGGATGCCCTCATCCCCGCCGCTGACAGCGCCTTGGCGAGATTCCCCAAAGAGACCGGATTCTATGAGATTAAGAATGTCGCCCTTTACAACAGGAAAGATTGGCAGGGAATAATAGACAATAGTCTCAAAGTCATAGAGTTGGCACCCAACGATACATCTGTGACTATCCCGGCTCTCGCCAACATCGGTGACATGTACCACGAGATGGGAAGGGAGGATGAGGCATTTGAGTGCTACAAGAAAGTGTTGAAAACGAATCCCGATTACCGTCCTACCCTTAACAACTATGCCTACTATCTCTCACTCAAGGGCAAAAAGCTCAAGAAAGCCTGCGCCATGAGCAAGAAGACGATAGAAAAGGAGCCCGACAACTCCACCTACCTTGACACCTATGGATGGATACTTCACCTGCTCGGGAAGGACCAGGATGCCAAGGCGGTGTTCAAGAGGGCTATGATATATGGCGGAAAGGAAAGCGCCACTTGCATGGAGCATTATGCGGAAGTGCTTGAGGCTCTGGGAGAAACAGACTTGGCGAAAGTCTACCGAAGCCAGGCAGCTAAAAAGAAGGCCGAAGGAAAAGAATGAGACAACGTCTGCCAATACTGCTTTTGAGCCTGATCCTGGCATTCTTGGCGGGATCGGGAGGACTCTATGCCCAGGACACGAAAGCGCAGGAGACAAAACGAGCGCGGTTGCAGAAGGAAATAGCGATCCTGGACAGTCAGATCAAGGCGATAACCACGAAAAGCGCCAATGCGATCAACCACTTGTCTCTCATCCGCAAAAAAGTCGACGCCAGAAAGGAACTTGTCGCGGAGAGTGACAGGGAAATATCCGGGCTTACCAAGGCAATATCCGCGAAAGAGAAAGATATCAAGGCCATGCAGGCCAGGCTGGACACTCTCTCCGACTACTATGAGAGACTTGTGCGTGGTGCCTACAAAAACCGTAACCCGAAGGTCTGGTACATGTATATCCTAGCCAGTGACAACGTGGGGCAGGCTTTCCGTCGTTACGGTTACCTCCGGGATCTCTCCAAGCAGATGAATATCCAGGCTGAGAGAATAATAGCGGCAAAAGACACTCTTGAGAGGGAACGTGAGGCCCTGGCGGTGCTCAAGAAGGACGCTGAGACCCTCAGAAGTCAGAGACTGGCGGACATGGGTAAGCTCCAGGCTGAGCAGAACGACTCCCAAAAGCTTGTCAACCAGCTTAAACGGGACAAGAAGAAGTACCAGCAGGATCTGTCGAAGAAGCAGAAGGAAGTGGAGGCGCTTAATCGCGAAATCCAGAGAATCATCAGTCAGGCTCTCAATGAGAAGGGTGGCTCCAAGGGATCAGGGAAATCCTCCTCCACAAAGGAGGCTCCGAAACCCATAGACTACACACTCGCCAAGAAATTCGAGGCGAATAAAGGTAAGCTGCCATGGCCCGCGGAGGGTGCGGTGGTGGAACACTACGGGCAGCGTTACGACCCTGTGTATCCGAATCTTAAGCTGCCATTCAACAATGGTATCTCCATAGCCTTAGGGCAAGGATCCTCCATCAAGGCAGTGTTTGACGGAGAAGTCAAGCAGGTCGTGGTGATGCCCGGATACAACAAATGCGTCCTTGTCCAGCACGGCAATTTCTTCTCTTTCTACTGCAAGATGGGGAATGTGAGTGTCAAGAAAGGCGACAAAGTCAAGACAGGGCAATCCCTCGGAACTGTGGACACCATCGGTGGCGAGACCCAACTCCATTTCCAGATATGGTCCGGGAAGACTCCACAAAACCCGGAGACATGGCTGAGGCCCAGATAATTGTCATGAGACACGAAATCACTATCCATAACCTGAATGAATTGGACAGGGCGGCCGGGGAGTTTCTCTCCGAGATAGGAGACCATAAGCTCATCGCCTTTTATGCCCCCATGGGAGCTGGAAAGACCACCTTCACGACAGCCCTTTGCCGTCGTCTCGGGGTCAAGGAAGACGCTGTCAGCTCCCCCACATTCGCCATTGTCAATGAATACAGAACCGGAAATGGCGATCCTATGTATCATTTTGATTTCTACCGCCTCAGCAAAATCAGTGAAGCTTTTGACATCGGCTTCTTTGACTATGTGGACAGTGGGTACCTTTGTGTGATGGAATGGCCTGAGAATATAGAGGAAATACTCCCTGAGGAGACTCTCAAGGTCAGTATCACGGTCAATCCAGACGAATCCAGGGTTATCAGCTGGGAAGATTAGAGTCCTTCCTGCCTAATGGTTCCGAGCAGCTCCTCCAAAGAAAGAGCGAATTTGTTAATGGAATATCTGTTGAACTCATCGACAGAGGAGATGTTTTTCTCCATATTAGCCTTGAAGAATGTCTCATTAAGGAGCAGCCCTCCTCCAAGAAGCCCGCTCACCCAATCATGGCTGATCAGCTCATAAGCGGTGAATCCCGCAGCCCCCGCATTCAAGATCATTGACAAAAGGCCTTCCCAGGGACGTCCGAGATAGATCTGGCCGGCTGGAGGGATAAACGACAGCGCTGCGGCGAGATTCTCTTTCCTCTGTTTGGGAGACCTCCTGAACAAATCCATAACCGCATCTCTTCCGGCTTCTGAAGAAACGGCCAGCAAGGCCTGATCCCTGGCCTCATCCAGTCTCCAGGAATAGGCAAGGAGAACCGAATACAATTCAGGATAATCCTCCGCCTGGCCACTTTCTTCAAGGAACCCCAACGCTGCTCCCATATCTCCGGATTCTTTGCTGTATCGGGATCTCAGAAGAAGCACGGAGGACGCTGCCTCCGGATCTAGGAAATACATTCTCACCCTCTCCAAAGTCTTGGAGGCCTCATCCGGCAACATCGCTTTGGAATAACACTCCGCTTTGGCTATCAGAGCTGAATTGACAGTCCCGGGATCGTCCGAAGAGAACACGACCCTCTCCCACCGGAGGGCTTCCTCCAGGGGGTTATCATCCGGAACCTCTTGACCATTAGCGAAAAACGGAACGAAGAGGAAGATGGAGATGATAAATGATAGTGGCGTTCTCATTAGCGATACGTTTATCGTTCTCTATGCTTACAGACATATAGCTGCCATATATATTCCCGAGATAGAAAGTGGCGCACAACGACCCGGCCAGGATGGTCCGCCAGTCGTTCAACCCATGTTTTTTCCAGTTCTCCGCCGTGATGGCTCCGAGTGACCCAACCGTCATGAAGGCGGCGACTCCCTCTCCGAGCCTGCCAGCGTAGACTTTTCCTGCACCAGGAATAACGGTCGAGGCCAAAGCGGCGATGCCGGCCCGCTTCCCTCTTGACTCAAATCGGTTGATAGATATCTCAGAAAGGACCTTCTCGCTCTCCAAGAGAGCGAAGTCATCGAAAGTGAATGAGGCGCTTCTCCGGGCCCATTCGTCTTTCTCCCCTTTGAGCAAAGCCAGCCCGGCCGCCTGAAGTGAAGAAAGCTCCGCATACGGTCCTCCTTCTGATAATAACCCGCTTGCGATGTCATATTCCCCTAAAGAAGAAAGTGCCACGATTCTATAATAAAACGCCTCCGGTCCGAAAGAGGAAGCCGACGGGACCCGGGAGAATAGGCTGGATGCCTGATGGAACTTGTTTTCCGCGAAAAGGACCTTCGCCCGAAGGAAATCCAAGGTGTCCGACTGAACGTAAGCTCCTTGAAGAAGTGTCTTGGCATCTTGCTTCAAATCATTGTCGGACAAGTATTTAAAGAAGTCGTAATCTTTAGAGACACTTTTCGTCCCATATGAAGGGAAAACCACCGTGACAGTGTCGACGTTAATAACGGTGGGGGTATTCCTTGCCGAAACCCTGCCAATCCTCGAGGATGACATTATCCTGTCCGGCAGACCCAACAGACCAGGAGTCTGGCCAAAAACCTGGCAAGTGGCCAGGAGAAATAATACTATAAGAAGGTTACGGCGAGACATCCCGATGTCATTTCTTCCTGCCGGTAGGGACATTCTTCACAGGCTTGGCTCCAGACGGAACCTGAAAATCGAACATAGGATCCTGTCCGTCCACTTTGACATTGGAATAGATGGTGCGGGTCAGAGATGAGTCTTTCTTGGATGTATATTGAACGGACGTCATCCTCAGGGGTAACATCAGGTTAGAGAACCGCTCGTAGGAAGAAAGATACAGACGGCTGACAACGTCACCTCCATCATTGTAATACGCGAGATAAATCGGGAGATAATTCTCCTGAACCAGCTCAACTTTCGAGACACCTTTACCTGGAACAGTGGGAAGATAGGTTCTTTTCACGAGACCACCTTCCTCCCTTGTAGTTGAGGAAAGCTTGTAGCCATAGAGCCTGAGCCCAAGATCATCACCCCTTCCCGAGAGGAAGAGGTACAGAAGGTCGTCCCTGTCGCTATAATCCTCGCGGCGTTCGGAATACACCTCGTTGGTGCCAGGGACGTACATTTTGAACTCGCCGTCAGGATTTGTGATGGTGTAGTATAAGGTCGGACTCTCGAAAACCTGGACGAGACGCCCGCTGGAAGAGCAGAATACCTTGCTCTCCACAGTTGTGACCTTGCCGGAATACAAGGTCTTAACCTCCACCTCAGCCGCCACCCTTCGTTGGGCGGCGGCCGTGATGGAGACAAATGTCAAAACCGCTATGAGCAGTCTTCTGAGCGACATTAACCCCACATGAAGAATGAGGTGTTGCCACAATAACGGGCGATGGAGTTATCCTCAACCGCCGCCACTATCTCAACGATGAAGTCGACAAACGGGACGACACCGAATATTCCTCCGAACGTGAAGGTATAAATAGCCCACATCCATGGACGGGTGCCCATATAATGACGATGAATTCCGAATCCTCCCAAGAAGAAAGTGAGAAGGATGGCGCCTACAGGGCTCTTTCCGGCAGAGATGGAAGCCGAGGCGGGAATAGCGGCAGGAAGGCTAGACGGTGCCTCGCTCAGAAAATCAAAAGGAGTGACAGCCACAGCGTTCTCGATGGCGTTGTCAACAACAGCGTCATCAATCTTGTAAGGAGCGGCTGATGCGACAGTCGTGATCGCGAAAAAGGCGACAAGTGCGATTAGTAACTTTTTCATTGTATAAAGAATTAAACTTCACAAACAATATACAAATATATGTTTTTTTTCGACATCTCGCATCATATCCCCTCAATCCTGTCCAGGAAGCGATAGGAGGCTGCTTCGGCGAGGAACTCCGGCTTTATCCGATCTTCATCCTCCAAGTCCGCTATTGTCCTGGCCACCTTCAAGATACGGGAATATGCCCTCGCTGATAAGCCAATCTTGTCCATTATTTTACCCATGAACTCAACACACTCTTTGTCCAAGTGGCAGTACTTTTCCAATAACCTCCCACCCATCTCGGCATTCGTGAAAATACCCTCTCCTGCGAAGCGCTTCCGCTGGATGTTCCTGGCCTCAAAGACTCTCGCGGCTATGGCCGAGCTTGGCTCACCCTTTTTCCTACCCACTAATTTTCTGGTCTCCACAGGATGAATCCACAGTTGTATGTCTATACGATCCAGAATCGGCCCTGAGAGCTTAGACAGGTAACCTGCCCTCTGTCCCGGGGTACATCGGCACCTGTCGCCTTCGCCGTAGTATCCACAAGGGCAGGGATTGGAGGCGGCCACCAGCATGAATGATGCGGGATATTCAAGTTTGGACCGGAGCCTTGAGATAGTCACCTTCCTGTCCTCCATCGGGCCCCTGAGGGCCTCCAAGACAGATTTTGGCATTTGGCCATATTCGTCAAGGAAGAGTATCCCGTTGTGAGCCAGTGTCACTTCCCCGGGACGGATGTCCTGTCCGGCTCCGCCTCCGATAATCGCAGGGAGAGAGGCGCTATAGTGAGGTGCCCTGAATGGCCGGTCATGTATCAAGCCTATTCCGGAACCTTTGGTTCCATAGACTGAATATATCTTGCTGGTCACAATGGATTCCTCTTTTGTCATCGGCGGGAGAATCCCCACAAGAGCCTTTGCCAATGAGCTTTTACCACTTCCGGGCGGGCCAATTAAGATCATATTATGTCCCCCGCTCACGGCTATCTCGGCTCCTCTCTTCGCACTCTCCTGACCTATTATCTCGGAAAAATCCATTACTCCGGAGGCTGAGGGATTGCTCACTTCAGAGGATGAGCGTGTTCTGTACAAATCTGAGTTCCAGACCAGCAGATCACTCCTATCGTCCACTTCTTCCAAGATTCTCAGCACATCAGGAAGGTCACGGACTCCGTAAATCTCCAGACCGGAGCATTCGGTGGCTTCCAAGGCCGACACCAATGGAAGTATGCAACCCTTTTTCCCGAGAGATGAGGCCAAATCCGCTATAGGAAGGGATCCTTGAATCTCCCGAAGGGAGCCATCCAGTCCCAGCTCCCCCATCACGATATACTTTCCCAATCCAGGCAGCTCTTTCTGGCCTGAAGCCGCTATTATGCCAAGAGCGATAGGCAGGTCATACCCGCCACCGTTCTTATGCATGTCCGCAGGAGCCAGATTAATGACGATCTTTTTTCCAGGAATATGGAACCCGAGCGATTGCAGGGCTGTTATAGTCCTCAGAAGGCTCTCTTTGACGGCGACATCCGCCAACCCTACCAGATGCACTCCTATCCCCGAGGTGATGTCCACCTCAACCGTGACCGGAACCGCCTCTATGCCAATGCATTTAGCGGCCAATATATTAATCAGCATAGTTTGAGTTTAAAGTTACTGGGCTAAGATAAGGAGTGCGAACGGCAATCCTTATAAAAAACAGAAAAAACGATTATAAGAATCAGAAATTGCTGTTTTGATCCATGCATTCATGGATAAAACGCCAGGCCGGCTCCTTATAATAACGATGACCTCCATCCCCGAAAGCTATGGCGCACCTCCCCTTCCCGGCGGCTTTGAATATCTCTTCTGTCTTGGCGAACTCCTCCTGGGCTCCGTCCATCGGGAATATTCCATCGCCTTTACCCTGGATAATACACAGATACCTTCCGGCGAGGAGTCCGGCGAGATCTCCCATATTACCAAGGTTCAGCATTCCGGGTAGGTAATTGCATTCGCAGTGGGGCATCGCCAGGATGCTTTTCTCATAGGAACAGAAAGAACCGGAAGGAAGGCAGTAAGCGATCCTGGTGTCGACGGCACCCGCGTAGATTGTAGCGGTACCACCTCCAGAGTGGCCGGATACCATGACCTTGGAAGGATCCACAGGCAGGTTCTCGAGGGCCCAGTCGATGATTTTCATTATGTCCCAGACTCGTTCGCCCACTAGGGTACGACCTACAATCAAGTCATGCAGCATATACTCATGGCAGGAAGAAACGGCATCAGCCTTCAAGCCTGATTCTGTCCGGGTCTTACCAAAGGCCCTGGCGGTGGGGGCTATAGCTATAAAGCCCTCCTCGACCGCTTGAAGAGCGATATTCCGCTCCCCCTCCTCAGCCAGTTCACGGTCACTCTCATTGTTATAGACTCCCGCATATAGTTCCGTGTTCCTGGAATGACCATGGGGAGTGATCATGATAGGCACATTCCCGGTCAAGTTCTTCGGACGAAGAATGATGATCGGCAGGAGAACATCCGGCTCAGTGTATATTTCCCAACGCTCACGGGTGAAAGTCCCCGCATCCTCGCTATCCAGCTGCCTCGCTTCGGGACGGAACCCATTCATTTCCTTGCGCATACGATCCAGGCCAAGGATCTTCTCCAGATCCTTCCTGAATTGCTTCTGCCATTTGTGGACACTCCCTTTCCATTCGCTCCAGACGTACCGTCCCTCCGCCCTGGAGTACAGGGCATCGAAATGATTCTCGGTGGAAGGATATTCCGGTTCGGGAGTCTGAGCGGACATTCCAGGAGCGGCGATCAACGTGAGTGCCACCCAATAAACTACGGTTCTGATTCTTCGCATGGTAAAAGGAGTTTTGGTCATTCCACGATAAAGTTAATGTATTTTGAGTATATTTGTGATATGGACAACAAAGAAATCACGATCTACTGCAAGAACGACGGGAAGAACCACCGAATCGAGGCCGGTGGGACTTTGGGAGATCTCTCACGCAAATGGTGCAAAACCGTCACCGATCCCAAGACCGGGCAGAAACTCGACGTCTTGGCAGCCTTGGTGGACAATAAACTCAAGGAACTGGATTACAGGCCTATGCTCTTCCATCAGGTTGAGTTTATCGGCTTCAACCACCCCGACGGGAGAAGGTGTTATCTCCGTGCCCTCTGTTTCGTGCTTCAGAACGCCGTGAGGGCTTTGCACCCGGACAAGGTACTTGTCGTGGATCATTCCCTGCCGAGCGGTCTATATTGCGAACTCCACGAGCTCGGAAAACAGGAGGACGGAAGGGCGAAGGTCCATTTTGTCACTGACGATGAAATCGACGCCATTAAGGCCAAGATGAGGGAGATAATCGCCAAAGACCTCCCCTACAAGAAAGTTAAGATGTTCTCTGAAGAGGCCCAGGACATATTCATCAAGAATAACCAGCCCCACAAGGCGAGCCTCCAGAAAAGTGTCGGCACCTTCACCTGCAGCGTTTACTATCTCGATGGCAACGCTGATTCCTTCCATGGGCCGCTCATTCCCTCAACAGGATTCCTGAAGACTTTCGACATCACCGGAATCGGAGACGGATTCTGCCTCCAGGGGCCTAAGATGACCGATTTCAGCAAGGTCATGCCGATGAAGCGGCACACGAAGATAGCGGCGACTTTGAAGGAATATTCAGACTGGTGCTCAATTATCGGGATTGAGAGCGTCGGCACCTTGAACTCCGCCATCAAGGATGGAAGGGCCGTTGAGATTATCAACCTGGCCGAGGCTCTGCACGAGAGGAATTACTCCAAGATCGCCGACAAGATCTACGAAAACCGCTTCGAGAAGCGGATCGTCATGATAGCCGGGCCTTCCTCAAGTGGTAAGACCTCATCCTCCCTAAGGGTGGCCCTCCAATGTAAGGTGCTGGGACTCAAGCCTAAAGTAATCGAGTTGGATAACTATTTCGTGGACAGGGACAAGACCCCTCTCGACGAGGACGGGAAACTTGACTTCGAGTCGCTCCACGCCATGGATCTGGAACTTCTGAACAGCCAACTCAATGACCTGCTCGAGGGAAAAGAAGTCGAGATCCCGAAGTATGATTTCGGTTTGGGAAGGAGAACCTATGTCGGCAACAGGCTTCACCTTGAGGAGAAGGACATCCTGATAATGGAGGGCATCCATGCCCTCAACCCGGAGATGACCTCCGCAGTGGACAATTCCAGGATATTCAGGATATATGTCTCCGCCATGACATCCCTGAACCTTGACGAGAACAGCAACCTGTCGACTTCAGACAACAGGTTGCTGCGTAGGATGGTCAGGGACAACCGTGTCAGGAACACCACCCCGGAGGAGACCCTGCTGAGATGGAACAGTGTCCGCCGCGGGGAGATGCGCAACATCTTCCCCTTCCAGGAGAACGCCGATTTCCTGTTCAATTCAGGAGTCATCTTTGAGCTTCCGCTACTGAAATACTACGCAGAGCCGCTCCTTAGGCGTATCTCCCCAAGTTCTCCAGCTTACACGGAGACTGTCAGGCTGCTGAAATTCCTGGACTACATTGTAGCCCTCCAACCATCAGAGATCGCCGCCATCCCTCCGACATCCATCCTGAGGGAATTCATCGGAGGACAGACTTTATAACGAGTGATTATTATAGTTTAAACCAATAATTAGGAGGAAACAAAATGGATCCAAATGTCAGACCGGAAACTATGGAGAGAATCACTACTCCGGGATTGGCGCAAGCCTTTATCGATGAGCAAATCGCAGCTGTTAAGAAGCAGGTGGGGAACAAAAAAGTCCTTCTGGCGCTCTCTGGAGGTGTTGACTCTTCAGTTGTGGCCGCTTTGCTTATCAAGGCCATCGGTGACCAGCTGATCTGCGTGCATGTCAACCACGGGCTTCTCCGCAAAGGGGAACCGGAGCAGGTAATCAAGGTGTTCAAGGAAGAATTGGGCGCTAACCTGATCTACGTGGACGTCACTGACCGGTTCCTGGACAAACTCGCCGGAGTGGAAGATCCTGAGACCAAGAGGAAGATAATCGGTAAAGAGTTTATTGACGTCTTCGCGGAGGAAGCCTCGAAGCTGGAGGGTATCGAGTTCCTCGCGCAAGGAACCATTTATCCGGACATTCTGGAGTCCAGGGATGGCATCAAGGCCCATCACAATGTCGGCGGTATGCCTGAGGAATTCAATTTCGAGTTGGTCGAACCTGTGAAGCTCCTTTACAAAGACGAAGTGAGAGTTGTGGGCAAAACCCTAGGTCTTCCTGACAACATGGTTTATCGCCAGCCATTCCCTGGCCCGGGATTGGGCGTCAGATGCGTCGGAGCCATCACCCGTGACAGACTCGAGGCGGTCCGTGAAGCAGATGCCATTGTCCGTGAAGAGATTGGAAAGATGAATCCGACTCCATGGCAGTATTTTGTGGCTATTCCAGATGTAAAGTCAACCGGAATCAAGGATGGTAAGCGTTACATGGGATGGGCAGCGGTAATACGTGCCGTTGACACAAAAGATGCGGTCACCGCCAAATCCGTGGAGATTCCATGGGATATTCTCAGGACCATCAGGGACAGGATAATCGCCGAGGTGCCAGGAGTGAACAGGGTGCTATGGGATTATTCAGACAAGCCTGTGTCCACCATCGAGTGGGAGTAAACTAGATAATCTCGATCGCGGAAGACTCGATCCAGCCCTGACGGCCATCCGCCAGGGCTATATTTTGCCAATCCCCGACATTATCCAGAATCTTGACCTTTGTGCCCTCATGGATGACAAACAGATCCTTGCCACCCGAAGGCGAACTTTTCACAGAAGACACCGGAAGCATGACTATCGCACTGTCTTTCTTGCCGTAATCCCTTTTCTGCCACGCTGAGAAATCAAGGCAAAGCAGTGAGAGAAGCAGGAATACAATTCCGAAATAGAACCCCGTCCTGCGCTTTCCAATCGAGGAAGCGAGCAGGAAAACCAGAGCGCAGGCGGCAGTCAGGGCAAGGAATACAAGGAATAGCACAGCCCATGTGTCCGATCCCATAGTGTAACACATCTTCCTTCCCACACTCTCGAGAATAAACTCAGGGACAGCCTCAATCTTATCCTGGGTGAAACTCTGTGCGAAATCAAGGTTGTATCGGGCATCCGAGAACGAAGGATCAAGCTTCAAGGCCCTCTCATAGTTCAATATGGCCTTCGGGTAATTACCCTGCTTAAAATAAGCGTCACCTATATTGCAATAGAGTTCAGGTGAGGCCACGCCTGTGGCGACTATCGATTCCCAAGAGTCGACGGCATCCTTGAAACGGCTGTCAGAATATGCTGAGACCCCCTCCTGCCAAAGATCCGCCTCACCAGGAGCGACGGACTCTTGGACTGGAGCCGATGAACTATCAATCTGAGCCACAACCATCTGATCCTGAGCGAATGAATTGAGAGACAATGACGTGGCGAGGAACAGAGCCACTATCGCGGAGACTCCTCTCGCCTTGGATTTCACACCCTTAAGGCTGGAATCGATGGCGGTGATGACCTTGATGGCGGTCTCATAATGGGCGTTCATCGCCTCATGTCCCGCATTGGGAGAATACCTGGCGAACTCACACGCCTCTAGAAGACCGGTGAAAGCGTCCGTATCATCCTTGGACACGCCTCCCTCAAGCAATGCGGAGGCGATATTCTCTCCACTGATATCTGTCATATCCATATTCAGCTTGTCTGAGATGAAACCTATCAACGCCTTATGCAACTCCTCGTAGAAGGCGGTGTAGAGATTCTTGCTGAGGAAATCTCCCGCTTGTTTCAGGCGAGCCTTAGCCATCTTCGTCGCCCTGCGGTTCTTGGTCATGGCGACATCGGCCCTCAATGCGGCGGCCTTCCGCATCGCGAGCCAGATAGCCACGGCGGCCGCGATAATGAGCCCCAAGATAATCAGGAACGGAGTGGATCCAAGGAAGAAGGAGCCTTCCTTAGTAAGTGACGGCATCTTGGTCGAGATGAAACGTATGTCATCAGCGAGACTCTTGACATCACGCCTCTCCACCCCGGGTGTCACAGTCACAGGGCCGGATGACTCCGATCCTTTCCCCTTGCTCACCTTTATATGGAGCGGATCCGTGCGAAGAGTGACATATTTGCCGGAGTTGATGTCAAAGTATGAATACTCGACAGGAGGGATGGTGAAATCCCCGGCGCTGCGAGGGATGAACGGGAACTCGAAAGATTTGCTCCCGGAGGTGCCTCCATTGCTTTTGTCGGTGTTCTCCGTGGATTTGGTGTCATAGACCTCGAAATCCGGCGGGAAACTGACCTTGGGTTCCTCAAGAAGAGATACGTTCCCACGCCCGGAGATGGTGATGACAAGCGACCCCGCATCATGTGTCTTCAGCTCATCTGAGGACAACCGTGAGGATATCCCGAAACTACCGACACCTCCTCCAAATGAGGCTGGCTGACCGGCGGGAAGGGGTTTGACCTTCACTCGCAAAGGTGACGTCACCACCCTTTTGCGGATCGTACGGGTCTCATCCTGAAAGAAACTGTCAAATATGCTGTTGGAGGAGCCTGTATTAACCCTAACATTGACAAGGCAGACAAGCTCCGCGGGATCGATATTGATGGTTCCGGATTGCTGAGGAATCAGAACATAAGACCTCAATACAGCGGTGTTGTAAATCTTGTCGTCGAAACTCTCCCGCTTGAACTCGATATTTGTGGGGGAATAAGTCTCCTGGCTCCAGAAACCATTGAATGAAGGGAACTTGGCATTCTCAAAACCGGCGATATTCACTCTCTGGTAGAGCTTCAAGGTCGCTGTGACAGGTTCCCCTAAATAGACCTCCGAACGGTTCAGTGACAGCCTCATGAAAAGATCATCGGCCGGAATCTCACCGGAGGCCGCTTTTTGGCGTGACTCACTTGATCCACTCTTGGAAGAACCCTGGGATGAAGAAGCTTGGGAGTCGCGGTCTGTGACAACCTGTATCGAAACCTGGGAGGAAGATATCTTTTCCCCGGATAATGTAGCCGTAGCCGCCGGGATCTGGAAAGTACCAGTAGCCTTCGGAAGAAGGATATACGTGAATGTGGTCTGATGAGAGGACGTCCTCTTTCCGTTTATGACCTGAATGCTTGTTGAGGTTCCCTTCTGGGGCCCCCAAACCAGCTGGAAATCATCACCTTGCGACCATGAAAAGTCGGAAGGGCTATTCTCCCCCTCAATAATGAAAGTCACATTGAACCTCTCATCCGCCCCGACGACATTCGGAGCCTCAACCTTGATTGCATTTTGGGCGAGAGCGGGAATCGATAAGGCCACGAGGGCTAATATGTGGAATAATCTCTTCATCATTACCAATTCTTATCCTTTTGGCGGGATTTCAAGACAGCGGCCTTCTCCTTGTTGACCTTGTCCTGGGTCTCCTTCTCACGAGCCTGGATCGCGTTCAACATCTGCTGGGCTTGTTGAGGTGATATCTTGACATCTCCCTGACCTTGATCCTGGTTCTGATCCTGATTCTGTTTGTCTTGATCTTGATTCTGGTTATCCTTGTTCTGATCCTGGTCTTGGTTCTGATCCTGGTTCTGGTCGCCTCCTCCGCCGCCACCACCATCTTTCTGGAGCATAAGCTTCGCATAGGCGTAATTCTCCTTGGCATCCATGTCCCCGGGTCTCCTAAGGAGCGATTGCTTGTATGCGTCCACGGCAGCCGCCCAATCCTTTCCCTGCACAGCGACATTTCCGAGATTGTAATAATAATCAGCGGCATAATCATTATCCGCGGCAACTTCTTTCAATTTGTCCAAAGCCTTACCGGCTTCCTCGAAATTGTCTTGACGATATAACGCCCCTGCCAGATTGTATGACGCCGCAAAAGAGGCCGTGTCTTTGACCAGAGCCTTCCTGTAGTCTATCTCACTTTCCTGCCAATTACCCTTAGCGAACTTGCGATTACCTGAACGGACCTCCTTCCTGTCAACCTGGGCGCCCACATTGAGACTCACCAGCAACAGTAACGAGAATGTGAGAATATGTTTGAATCCTGTCATCATCTCTTGTCAAACAAATGCCTGCGGGAGCGCCTCTCGCCAATCAACATCTCCAGCACGAAGAGAGCCAACGCGATAGCGAGGAAATACATGAACTGCTCGTCGTATTCCTCAAACACCACGGAGCTATACTCCTCCTCCTGCATCTTCTTGATGTCATTTATGATGGGCGTGAGGCCGAACTCATCGTTTCCGGCATGGACATAAGCCCCGCCCCCAGCAGAGGCGATCTCTTTCAGAGTCTCCTCGTCAAGCTTGGTCACGACTATGTTACCTTCTTTATCCTTAAGCAACCCTCCATTAATCGGAATCGGTTGACCCTCAACGGATCCAACACCTATCGTGTAGACCTTTATCCCTGTCTCCGCAGCCTGGGAAGCGGCAGCGACTGCATCATCCTCATGATTCTCACCGTCAGTGATCACTATTATCGCCCTGCTGTTCTCACTTTGGGCGCTGAAACTCCTGATAGCTGTGTTGATGGCATCACCGATCGCCGTACCCTGGATAGGAATGGACTCCGTCGAGATGTTGTTAAGGAACATCTTGGCGCTCACGTAGTCCGTGGTTATCGGGAGCTGGACGAAAGAGCTTCCGGCGAAAATGATAAGGCCTATCCTGTCCCCTTGCAGCTTGTCCGTTATCCTGGAGATGGCAAGTTTCGCCCTCTCAAGCCTGTCAGGGGAATAATCCTTGGCGAGCATCGAGTTGGAGACATCCAACACGATCATAATCTCCGCACCCTTGACTTTTTGCTCCTTCAACTTGGCTCCAATCTGGGGCCTGGAAAGACCGATGACGAAGAAGAAAAACGCCAGGGAATATATGACCGTCCTCACCCAGATCTTCGAGCGTGACCATGAGGGCATCAACTCATTAACCAACTCCTCGTCACCGATAGCGCGCAGACGCCGGCGCCTCGCTCTCATCCATAACGCCACGCCTATGAAGAAGAACGGGATCAGCAACAACAGCAGAAGGTATTCAGAACGAGCGAGAATAATCATGGCAACCTCCTTAATGCTAAAGCCTTGATCAGCAACTCGAGAAGAAGGCATATAGCCGCGGCGAGGGCATATCCTCCAAACAGTTCCTTATACACGGGGAAACTGTCCACGCTAACCCTTGCCTTTTCCATCTTGTTGATCTCCGCATAAATTTCCGAGAGCTTGGTGTTGTCTGTCGCCCTGAAATAACGGCCTCCAGTCGTGGTGGCTATGCTTGAGAGCAACTTCTCGTCAATCTCGACCTTCATGTTCTGAACCTGCACACCCCAAGGTGTCATCACGGGATACGGCGCCTCACCATTGGCTCCGACACCAATTGTATACACCCTGATTCCATATGTCTTGGCGATCTCGGCGGCTGTCTCCGGGGCCACCTCACCACTATTGTTGACACCATCTGTAAGAAGTATCACGACGCGGCTTTTCGCATCTGAATCCTTTATTCTCGCCACAGCGGTGGCAAGCCCGTTACCAATAGCGGTGCCATCCTCGATCAGATCGGTGGAGACTTCCTTCATCAAGTTAATCAAGGTCGCCCTGTCAGTGGTGAGAGGGCACTGGGTATAGCTCTCGCCAGCGAACACGACGATTCCCATGCGGTCCGTAGGCCTTTGGGATATGAACTCTATAGCGATATCCTTAGCCGCACTTATCCTGTCGGGAGTGAAATCCCTGGCGAGCATACTCGTCGAGACGTCCATCGCCAGGACAATATCGATTCCTTCTGTGTCGACCCTGTCGACCTTTGTGGAGGAACGGGGTCTCGCGATAGCCACCACAATCAGGCAAAGAGCGGCAGTCCTGAGTATGAATGGAATATGGCGGACTAAAGAGAGGACCGAGCCTCCGCCTGTTTTCCAAGGAGTAGCCTTGGACACCCGGAGATGTGGCCTGCGATCCTTAATCTCGAGATACAAGTACCTCAGGACCAGCAGAAGCGGAACCAGGAGAAGCCACAGAAGTCTCGGATACTCGAAATACATCACTCAGTCCCTCCCTCGTTATCTTTGCCGTCAACCTGATAAGTGGTGGTGACAAACCTCACCGCCAGCGGTACGGCGGCGGCGTTCTCCTCATCAGAAGCGAATGCCTTGGCGAACTTGACCATATCCGCAGTCTCAAACAGTTCCTTGGTCTGGACAAACAAGTCGGCGGGAACGTCTGTATGACCGAGGCTGTCAAAGATCTCAGCCGTGGTCATCTCAGGGGCATCGATCCCATAACGGGCGTCGATATATTCCCGGAGAGTGTCCGTGATTCCTGAATAGAAGACCTTCTGCTTATCCTTCGCCCAATACTTGTCGCTACGGTATTTCTCAAGTTTCCTCAAAGCCACCAAATATGGAGGCTCATTGGAGACTTCCTCCGGGGAAGCCTTTCTCCTCCTGGCAATGACCAGCGCCCTGATGAGCAATGCCAACAGAGTCACCAGAAGAACTGCCACCAGATAGGGCAGGATCTCGGAGAATGTGACCGGATACTTGATCTGACCTTTTATGTCATGTATCTTGTATGTGGCCGTGTCCACCGGAATGGTGAATACCTCTAGCTCCAATGGCTTGAACACTAACGTATCCAAAACACCTGGAGAGGTTTCCTCGATGACAGAGAGAGGAGGAAGCAGATACTTTCCCTCCTCAAATGATGTGATGATGACTGAGCAGTCGATATCGTATGCCTTCGGTGCTTTCTTGCTCCCGTGGACAGCGGAAGTGTCTGACACCCAAGAACGGACGATCTCAACGCTGTCTCCCTTCATGAAGCTCTTCGAGAAATCCGGAAGCATCAGCCCGGCGCCGGAAGGGACACTCTTCAGATGGAATCCATACCGGAGCTGGTCCCCGATGAGGACAGAGTCTCTTTCCTGCAACTTCTCCAAGAAGGAATCCTCGGACTGGACAAGCCTGCCCTGTGCAAGGGCCGAAACTCCGGACATTAGGATCAAAGCGATAATATTCAATAACTTCCTCATTCTCATCTCCTCCCGAAAAAGCCCATCAGTCCCTTGACATAATCATCATTCGTGGCGATACCCACAGAGTCAATCTGATAACGGTTGAAGAGTTTCCTCTCGTTATCATCCACCCGTCCGAACCACTTGGAATACTCAGCCCTGGTCTTCCTGCTGGACGTGTTGACCCAAGCGGACTCGCCTGTCTCAGAATCCTTCACATGCACCAACCCCACCGAAGGGATGGTCTTCTCCCGTGGGTCATATACCTTTATCACTGAGATGTCATGCCGGTTACGGGCCACTTTCAAGGCATCCTCATAACGAGGGGAACCGTCCGCGGTGACATCCAGCATGTCCGAGAGCAGGAAAGCCGTGCATTTCTTCTTTAGGGCGTTGGTCAAGAACCTCAATGCCTCTCCCACATCAGTCCCGTCGGAAGTCGGCTTCAACTCGATGATTTCCCTTATGATGTGAAGCAGATGGCTACGGCCTTTTTTCGGAGGAATGAACTTCTCGACATGGTCGCTGAAGAAAAGAGCCCCAACTTTGTCGTTGTTGATCACCGCTGAGAAACTCAGCACGGCGGCTATCTCCGCGATAAGATCCCTCTTTGTCTTCTCCACAGTCCCGAACAGACCCGAACGGCTGATGTCAATCAGCAGGACAACTGTCATCTCCCTCTCCTCCTCGTAGACCTTTACGTACGGAGCCCTTAGACGGGCTGTCACATTCCAGTCCATGGAGCGAGGATCATCTCCATATTGGTATTCCCGTACCTCACTGAAAGCCATACCACGGCCCTTGAAAGCGCTGTGGTACTCTCCCGCGAAAATCTGGTGAGACAGAGCCCTGGTGCGGATCTCTATCTTGCGGACCTTTTTGAGGAGATCATTGGCTGAAGATGAAGACGGCATCTTTGAGAAGATTAAGGAACCTGGACAGCGTTGATGACTTCGGCGATAATCTGCTCTGTGGTCACGTTCTCGGCCTCAGCCTCGTAAGTCAAGCCGATACGGTGGCGCAGGACCTCGTTGCAGACCGCCCTGACATCCTCGGGTATCACATATCCCCTGCGCCTTATGAAAGCGAAAGCCTTCGCTGCCATCGCGAGTGAGATACTCGCCCTGGGGGAGCCTCCGAATGAGATCATATCCTTCAGTTTCCCGAGGCCATATTCCTCAGGAGTCCTGGTGGCGTAAACGATATCGACGATATATCTCTCAATCTTCTCGTCCATGTAGACATCCCTCACGACTTGCCTTGCCCTCACGATGTCCTCAGGCTTGATGACCGGACTGGCCTTGGGGAACTCTCCGGAATTATTCATCCTGATGATAAGTTTCTCTTCCTCTTTCTTGGGATAGCTCACAACGACCTTGAGCATGAAACGGTCAACCTGAGCCTCAGGCAGAGGGTATGTTCCTTCCTGCTCGATAGGGTTCTGGGTCGCCATCACGAGGAAAGGCTCCGGGAGCTTGAAAGTCTCGTCACCGATAGTGACCTGACGCTCCTGCATGGCCTCAAGAAGCGCTGACTGGACCTTGGCCGGAGAACGGTTGATCTCATCAGCAAGGACGAAGTTGGCGAAGACCGGGCCCTTATGGACCTCGAACCTATCGTCTTTCTGGGAATATATCATGGTGCCAACCAAGTCAGCCGGAAGGAGGTCAGGAGTAAACTGGATACGGCTGAACCTGGCGTCGATGGCTTGGGAGAGAGTGCTGATCGCCAAGGTCTTGGCCAATCCCGGGACTCCCTCAAGGAGGATGTGCCCGTTGGCCAGCAGGCCGATCAACAGGTTCTCCACCAATTGTTTCTGTCCCACGATGACCTTGCCCATCTCGAGGGACAGCATGTCCACAAACGCGCTTTCCTTTTGGATCCGGTCATTCAATTCTTTGATGTTAACGCTTTCCATCTTATGTTCTTTTTTATATTTTCGCGTATCAACAACAGCCTCTTCCATGCGCTACAAGATCACCCTCTCCTACGACGGCTCCGGTTTTCATGGCTGGCAGACGCAGAGCGACACAAAAACCATCCAAGAGTGCCTCGAGGATGCCCTGTCCACTCTCCTTAGAGAGCGAATCGCCGTCACAGGCGCCGGCAGGACTGATTCAACTGTCAATGCGATAGGCTATGTCGCCCATTTTGACACATCAGTCGAGGACCTTGACGCCGGGCTTGTCGGCTACAAAATAAATGCCATCCTGCCCCATGGAATCAAGGTTCACGACATAGTTCCAATCACCCCTGATTTCCATTCCAGGTTCGATGCCAGGCAAAGGGAATACAAATATTTCCTCCATAGGAAAAAAGATCCGTTCATGACTCATTATTCGTACCTGTACACCTTCCCGATTGACGTGGAAAAGATGAACAGGGCGGCTGTCAAACTGCTCGGAAAACACGATTTCAGCTGCTTCGAGAAAGTCGGCGGGGACAACAAGACATCTGTCTGCACTGTAACGAAAGCGGTATGGGAGACATATATCCCCGACCATGTCAGCATGATGGGATATCCCGCCGAAGAAGATGATTACCTCGTGTTCACGATAAGAGCTGACAGGTTCCTCAGGAATATGGTACGGGCGGTCGTCGGATCCCTTCTGGACATAGGCAGGGGACGTCATGGAGAAGAGTGGATGGACTCCCTTGTGGAGGGTGGCTCCCGGAGTGACGCTGGAGAATCCGTCCCGGGTCATGCTTTATTCCTCTGTAAGGTAGAATATTAAGGTAAAGTCGTTTTTTTTCACTATCTTTGCAGGTTGGTGGCGTGAAATGTGCAGTTCACGTCATTAAATGGTTAGCTAATCAATAAAACGTACGTTATAATTATGTTGTTCCATCTTTTACAGGTAGGCCTGGACTCCGCCGCGACGGAAATGGCCGAAACCACCGCCATGGCTGCCCAGGCAGTCCCGCAGCAAATCGAGCAGAGTTATTCTTTAATCGAGATGGCAGCGAAGGGTGGATGGCTGATGATTGTCCTCGCCATTCTCTCTGTCATAGCCATTTACATCTTCGGCAAGAAATGGTGGATGATCCACAAAGCCCAGCAGGTCGACAAGAACTTCATGAGGGATATCCGCGACTATATCCACGAGGGTAAAGTCAAGAGCGCCCTGTCTCTCTGCGAGAAGTACGACTCCCCTGTCGCCCGTCTCGTCGAGAAGGGAATTGAGAGGATCGGAAGGCCTCTGACCGACATCCAGACCGCGGTCGAGAACACAGGTAACGTCGAGATCGCCAGACTCGAGAAGGGTCTTCCCACTCTGGCGACCATCGCCGGAGGAGCCCCTATGATCGGATTCCTCGGTACTGTCCTCGGTATGGTTCAGGCTTTCTTCAACATGGCCAATGCCGGGAACAACATCGACATAACCCTCCTGTCCAGCGGTATCTACACCGCCATGATCACTACCGTTGGCGGTCTTATCGTCGGTATCCTCGGCTACTTCGGCTACAACTACCTCACCGCCCAGATCTCCAACCTTATGTTCAAGATGGAGACCGCCACGATCGATTTCATCGACCTTCTGCACGAACCCGCTGACAACGAAGAGGAGAAATAGCCGATGGCATTCAAGAGAACAACAAAGGTATCGGCGGAAATGTCGATGTCCTCGATGACCGACCTGGTGTTCCTGCTGTTGATCTTCTTCCTGGTCACATCGACACTGGTCAACCCGAACGCCTTGAAGCTCCTGCTCCCGAAGAGCACGGGCCAGGTGAGCGCCAAGCCTACAGTCAGTGTATCCATCAAAGACTGGGGTGGCGAGACTTACACCTATCATCTCAACGGTGATGAGACCCCGGTCGAATTCACCGAACTGGAAGACGGACTCGTGGGTCTGCTCCAAGAGGAAGAGGATCCCACCTTCTCTATCTACACAGATGAGACAGTTCCCGTCAGGGAGGTTGTCTCCGTTATGAACATCGCCAAACGGAACCACTACAAAGTGATTTTGGCAACACAGCCTGAATGATGAAACAGTACCTTCGCGAAAGAGAGAAGGAGGCGAAAGTCTCCACAACGACAGGGATCGTTCTTACGGTCGCTGTCCACTTGGTCGTCTTGCTCTCCTGCGCTTTCACGGGTCTGAAATACATCTATCCACCACCCGAGGAGCAGACATTTCTCATTGATTTCGAGGAGGATGAACCTCAGCAGATCAGAAGGCAGAGGCTTGGCAGGCAACCCCAGGCCGAGGATGTGGACAAAACCAAACCTGTCGAGCTGATCCAAAGGAGCGAATCCCCCATCAAATCTGACAGGACCAACAAGACCGCCGAGGCCAAGCCTGACGATTTCGGCGACGTGGAGGTCCCGGCCCCTAAGGAAGAAATCAACAAGAACGCCCTATTTCCGGGCATGAGCAAGAAAGACTCTTCTCTTGCCCCCCACGGAGCCACTAATCCCTCAGCAGAGTTCAAAGCCGGACATCCGAAGGGCAACACCCAGGTTGGAAAGACCGACGGCGCCCCTAACGCCCATGTTAAGGGACGTAGCGTGCTTGGTGCTCTCCCGAGGCCTGATTACGCCGTCCAGGATGAAGGAAAGGTCGTCGTGGATATTTGGGTAGACAACTATGGAAACGTCACCAAAGCCGTGGCTGGAGGCCAAGGCACAACTGTGAATAACCAGACTTTATGGGCGGCAGCCAGATCGGCGGCCATGAAAGCCCATTTCAACCAGAGTGCCGATGCTCCGGCGCTTCAGCAAGGAACAATAACTTACATTTTCAAACTCAAATAAAAAGGATCAAAACCTAATTAATTTTAAAAAGTGGCGTGATGCCACATCAAATCATGGAAGAAAAATTTAACGGTGGTCTAGAGCACCACGATGAGCGTAGGGATTACGCGAGAAATGAAGGATCCGCAAGCAACTATTCAGCCGAAGGCCGCAAACTTAGGCCAAGGAGAAAAGTCGGATCGTACAGCGACAACAATCACAGGAATTATTCTGAAGGTAACAGGGGTGAACGCCAGGGCTTTAGCCAAGGCGGAGAACGTCGTTCTTACGGCCAGAGCCGTCCTAGGTACGGAGAGGATAGGCCGAGATATGGGGAAGACAGGCCCAGATACGGAGAGGAGCGTCCCAGGTACAATAACGACCGTCCACGCTTCAACAGCGACCGCCCCCAGAGAAGTGAAAGTGGCTCCAGGTTCGGCGAGGACAGGCCTCGCTTCAACAGCGACCGTCCACGCTATAACAGTGACCGCCCTCGCTACAACAGCGATCGTCCCCGCTTTAACAGCGACCGCCCCCAGAGGAGCGAGAATCGTCCCAGATACGGAGAGGATAGGCCGAGATACGGCGAAGAGAGGCCAAGATACGGAGAGGCTAAACCCAGCTATGGCGAAGGACGTCCTTCATACGGCCAGCGTAATAATAGAAGCGGGTTCTCTAAGCCCGCTCCGAGGAAACCGGTCCACAAAAGCGGTCCTCATTTCACTCATGCCGACGAGGCCGGTATCAACCAGATGATCTCAAGGAAACCCCAGGTTGATAACAACGCTTTCTCTGATAATGACACTGTTCCCACTCCGATCAAGGAGGAGATCCGCCTCAACAAGTTCATCGCCAACTCCGGAGTCTGCTCTCGCCGCGAGGCCGACACCCTCATACAGGCCGGTGTCGTCACCGTCAATGGTGAGGTCGTAACTGAGCTCGGCACAAAAGTCAACGTGCTGAAGGATGACATCCGTTTCAACGGTGAGAGACTGAAGGGTGAAGAGAAGGTATATATTGTCATGAACAAGCCGAAAGGCTTCGTCACCAGCGCGAGCGACCCTCACGCTGAGAAGACCGTCATGGATCTCATCAAGGGCTGCAAGACGCGGGTATTCCCTGTCGGCAGGTTGGACAAGAGCACTACAGGTGTGCTTATGTTCACCAACGACGGTGAGATAGCCGAACAGTTGACCCACCCTTCTTTCAACAAGAAGAAGATTTACCAGGTCATCCTCGACAAAGCCCTTGACGAGCAGGACAAGGAGAAGATCCTTGTTGAGGGTCTTGAGCTCAGCGACGGCGTGATCAAAGCTGATGAGCTTGAGTTCATCGACGCCGACGATCACCGCAAGCTCGGCATCGAGATCCACTCTGGAAAGAACCGTATAGTCCGCAGGATCTTCGAGAGCCTCGGCTACACCGTCAAGGCCCTTGACAGGGTTTACTTCGCTGGTCTCACCAAGAAGGGGCTCAAGAAGGGCGAGTGGAGATACCTCAGCGAGGGCGAAGTCAACGTCCTCAGAATGGGGGCCTATGTCTAAAGAAGGGAAAGTCATGGAGCACAGGGCTGGATTTGTCAACATCATCGGTAACCCGAATGTGGGCAAATCCACGCTCATGAATGCCCTTGTCGGAGAGAAACTCTCCATTGTCACCGCCAAGGCTCAGACAACCCGCCACAGAATCATGGGGATTGTCAATACCGAAGAGTACCAGATCGTGTACTCCGACACTCCCGGCATGCTCAAGCCCAACTACC
The DNA here is from genome assembly GCA_017557535.1 of Bacteroidales bacterium. GTDB lineage: Bacteria > Bacteroidota > Bacteroidia > Bacteroidales > UBA932 > Cryptobacteroides. The sequence goes on from JAFYYM010000034.1 coordinate 52,442, forward strand.
GCCTCCAGGAAGACATGATGAAATTTGTGGACGCCGCTATCGGCGACGCTGACATTATCCTCTATGTCACTGACGTGGTGGAGAAAAGCGATAAGAATAAGGAATATATTTTTAAGCTGCAGAAGGTTGAGTGCCCTGTCGTGGTAGTGATCAACAAGATTGACATCAGTGATCAGCCAAAAGTCGTCGAATTGATGGGGTACTGGCACGAGACACTCCCGAAAGCGGAGATCATCCCGGTTTCAGCCAAGGAAAGGTTCAACCTCGAAAGCGTGCTTGAGTCTGTCGTGAGCAAGCTCCCGGTCTCCCCGCCATGGTTTGACAAGGATCAGTTCACTGACAGGAACCTCCGCTTCTTCGCCTCGGAGATAATCCGTGAGAAGATTCTGGAGAACTACAGCCAGGAGATCCCCTACAGCTGCGAGGTGGAGATCGAGGCTTTCCATGAGGGGAAAGAAAGGTACGAGATAAGCGCCGTGATTCATGTCGCGCGTGACTCCCAGAAGGGGATAATCATCGGCAAGGGTGGCTCTGCCCTCAAGAAAACCGGCACAGACGCGAGGCTGGAAATGGAGGACTTCTTCCAGAAGAAGGTTTTCCTCCAGCTCTTCGTCAAGGTAGACCCGGACTGGAGGGAGAGCAGAAAGGAATTGCGCAAGTTCGGTTACGAGGAATAATAACTAGGAGAAAGGAATATGGCTACGGAAGACCAGTGGGACGATATCCAGGATCCCGAGGAGAGAGACCAGGAGGAACAGGCTGAGATTGAGGAGGAGGCCGCTCCCTCAACAGGGAAATATGACAAGCTGCTCAGTTCTGACAGCCGGAAGTTCAAGCTTTCCGGGATGTTCAAGGACTGGTTTCTGGACTATTCCTCCTATGTGATTCTCCAAAGGGCCGTCCCCCATATCGTGGACGGACTGAAACCAGTGCAGAGACGTGTTCTCCACGCCATGTACAGGATGGATGACGGTAGTTACACCAAAGTCGCCAACATCGTCGGACAGGCTATGCAGTACCATCCCCATGGCGACGCCTCCATCCTGGGTGCTCTTGTGCAGCTGGGACAGAAAGGCCTTCTGATTGACTGCCAAGGAAACTGGGGTAATATTCTCACAGGCGACAGCAACGCCGCCCCAAGGTACATTGAGGCACGTCTCAGCAAGTTCGCGAAGGAGGTGGTGTTCGACCCCAAAGTCACCCATTGGATGACATCTTACGACGGCCGTAACCAAGAGCCCACAGAACTCCCGGTTCGTTTCCCTCTCCTGCTCGCGCAGGGCACCGAGGGTATCGCCGTCGGTATGGCATCCAAGATTCTCCCCCACAACTTCAATGAGTTGCTTGACGCTTCGGTCAGCATCCTCGAGGGAAAGGATTTCACCATCTATCCGGACTTCCCCACCGGCGGAAGCGCAGACTGCAGCAACTATAAGGATGGAGCCAGGGGTGGCAGTGTCAAGGTTCGCGCCAAGATCGAGAAAATCGACAAGAACACCATAGCCATCACGGAGATCCCCTACGGAAAGACCTCTGAGGTCATCAAGGACTCGATTATCAAGGCTAAGGATAAAGGCAAGATTAAGATCAAGAAGATCGAGGACATGACTACGGACAAGGTTGAGATCATAATCCACCTCCCCAATGATGTGTCCCCTGACAAGACCATAGACGCCCTTTACGCTTTCACGGACTGCGAGTGCAACATCGCCCCGAATGCCTGCGTGATTGTAGACAACAAGCCTCAGTTCTTGAGTGTCAAGGACATACTGATCTACGACACCAATCACACCAGAGACATCCTGGAGTGGCAGTTGCGAATCCGTCTCGACGAGCTGGAGGACGAGTGGCACTACGACTCCCTCGAGAGGATATTCTTCGAGAACCGTGTCTACAAGATCCTCGAACAAGACCAGAAGAGCTGGGAACAGCAGCTTGAGGATGTTTTCGCCGAGATGAAGAACTACCAAGATCTTCTCCGCAGGGAAATCATCATGGACGACATCCACAAACTCGTGGAGAAACCTGTCCGCAAGATCTCCAAGTTCGACACCAAGGCCATGGATGAGAAGATCGCATCCATAGAGGCCGAGATGGAGAAAGTCAAGGACAACATCGAGCATATCACCGAATACACCATAGCCTGGTTCAAGGGTCTTAAGGCCAAATACGGCAAGCCTTTCAAGCGCCAGACCGAGATCTCAGCCTTCGAGACTATAGCCGTCACTAAGGTCGTCAGCAACAACGCCAAGCTTTACGCCAATTACGAGGAGGGCTTCGTGGGCCTGAATCTAAAGAAGGACGATAACGGTGTATTTGTCTCCGATTGCTCCGACCTCTCTGAGATCTTGGTGATCTCCAAGGACGGCAAATACCGTATCACCAAAGTCACCGACAAGGCCTTCTTCTGGAAGGACCTGCTGTATGTCGGAGTATTCAACAGGGGTGACGAGAGGACCATCTACAATGTCATTTACCGTGACGGAAAGACCTCTGTATCATACGCTAAGCGATTCTCGATCACCAGCGTGACCCGTGACAAGGACTATGACATCACGACCGGGAAGGAAGGTTCCAAGATCCTCTGGTTCACCGTCAACAACAATGGTGAGGCAGAGAGTGTCAGGATTTACCTGCGTCCTCGCCCGAAGCTCAAGAAGACGCAGATGGAGTACGACTTCTCAACTCTCGCGATCAAAGGGAAGACTTCAAGGGGTAACCTTGTGTCCAAATTCGCCATCTCCAAGATCCAACTCAAGAGTAAGGGTGTCTCCACCATCGGCGGTAAGGACATTTGGTTCGACGCCGATATCCAGAAGCTCAACGATGAGCAGAGAGGACTGTACCTCGGCGAGTTCGGCCCGGAGGACAAGGTTCTGGCCATATTCAAAGACGGCACCTTCTACACCACATCCTTCGACGTATCGAACCGCTATCAGGGAGATATCCTGAGAATAGAGAAGTTCGACCCGGACAAGACTTACACCGCCCTATATTGGGATGCCGCTGCCAAAGCGTTCTATGTCAAGAGGTTCAGCTTCATATTGAGCGACAACACCCCTCAGTCTTTCATCGCTCCCGGCGCCAAGTCATACCTAGTGGAGATCACCGATGACAAGCATCCGCAGTTCCAGGTGATCTTCGGGAAGAAGTACGAGCACCGTGATCCGGAGAATATTGACGCTGAAGAGTTCATCGCGAAGAAGGGCTACACGGCCAAGGGCAAGAAGTGCCATCAGTACGACCTGAAGAAGGTCCGCTTCATCGAGCCGCTTGACAAGCCGGAGCCCGAAGAGCCCGAAGAGCTTGCCGAACAGCCATCCGAGCCAGGCCAAGTCCATGTTAGCTCCGCTACGGCTGAGTATGGCCTGAGTCCGGAGGCTGCTCCGGACGTCGAAAAGGACGTTGAGACTTCCGATGCGCCGATCGACATTATGCCTGACGAGCCGGCCGGCGGCCTCCCCGACATCGACGACCTCCCCACCGAAGGCGACTTCTTCGAGCCAACGCTGTTTTGATCTTCCCACAAGCCAACCGCCGACCAATGAGCAGGTCCCTCATACTAGCATCGCTCCTTCTCGTGTCCCTGTCATTGTCTGCCCAGGCACAGGAAAGCGACCCGGTTGGTTTCTGTTACGTCAGGGACGGGCTTCTCTACACTCCAGACGGCGGCATCATGTCCCTCTGGGGAGTGAACTTCCAGACTCCCATGCCATGGGAGGCGAAGCGGCTGGGAAAGGTCGGGATCGGCGACGACGAGGAGTCCCTCAACGCCGTCACTGACAACAACCTCGGCGACGTGGCACTTCTCGGAGCCAACCTCCTGCGATGCGCCCTGTCCCCGGCGGCTTTCACAGACGAGGAAGGCAATCTCCTTGAAACCCCCTTTCTCCACGCCCTGGACCATCTCGTAGCCCAAGCCGGGAATCGCGGGATGTACCTGTCCTTCGGATTCATAGTCACTATGGGAGGCGACTGCCCCGGCACCGCATGGGTCGGGACCGAGTACGAGTCCAAGAAGACTTGGATCCACGACCCGGAGGTGGTCTCCTGCCTGAAGAACTACATCACCCAGCTGATCAACAGGGTCAACCCATGCGACGGCATAGCCTACAAGGACAACAAGTCGATAGCATACTGGGAGCTCATCAACGAACCCGAGATGTTCTCCTACCAGGAGATAAAGGATTCGGAGTATTCCCGAGACTACCACACCTGGCTCAAGGAATCCGGAAAAGAAGACTCCGCTGAAAGCTACGCCTCTTACAGGACCGCCTTCGTCAGGTCCTTCATTGACGGGATGGTCGCGCTGCTCAGGGACAACGGAGACCGCCATCCGGTGTGCTGGGATCTCAACTGGCACCGGTTCCGCAGGGACAATAAGGACATTTTCGATGGCGTAGCGGCCTCCAAGGCGGACATCGTGTCTTTCTGCAACTATCCCGGCCAGGACTATGTGGAACAGAAATACTGGAATTATAGGTATGATTTCTCAGACAGGAGCTTCAGCGACTGGTTCAACCATTACTTCTTAATGGAGGACGGTTACGGCTGGACGAGGAGTGAAGCTTTCGCCTCCAAGGCTAAGTTGGCTTACGAGTTCGAAACCTTCTTCAACCAGAGCGGCTACCTTTATCCTGTCCAGGCTCTCTACATCAAGGCTCTCGGCGGCCAGGCTGCGACCATGTGGACCTACACTTTCAAAGAGATAGCCCCATATTTCGGAGGATCCCACTTCCTGAACCTTAGATGCACGCCGGCAAAAGCGGCATCCTTCGTAGTCGCAAAGCATATTTTCGACAGTTTGACTCCGGGTTTTCCCGTCACGGTCAACGATGAAATGCGCGACGAACACTGGTGCATCTCCAAACTGCATGACGCTGCGGTATATTCAGACAACGACTATTACTGTTCTTCCGGAGAAACCGCTTCCGGATGGAGCGGAATTGATCCTTCTCCGCTGGTAAGGCATATCTGCGGCCTGGGGGATTCCCCGCTCGTAAGCTATTCCGGGACAGGCATATATTTCATTGATGAAACCCCCGGAGAACTGAGCATCAATCTCATGCCCGACATCGATATCAAGGGGGATCGGTTTTTCAACGGCGATTATGTGAACATCGTCACCGAACTCATCACTGACCGCGAAAACAGCTTGGGCATCAAACTGGATCGATGGTGCGACACCCCCGGGGTCCTGTTTTCAATAGGCGACGGAGGGGAAAGGGAAGCGCTGTCTTCCCACGAAGGCACCCGATCGCTCAGGTTGAAGCCCGGGCATTATATCTATGTAAAAGAATCATGAGCCACATTTCACTCATAGGCTTCATGGGGAGCGGGAAAAGCAGTGTCGGCAAAGAGCTGGCTAAGCTTCTCCCTTCGATGGAACTTATCGATCTTGACTCGTACATCGAGGCGATGACCGGTAGGACTATTCCGGAAATATTTGATTCTGAAGGAGAAGCCTCCTTCCGGAATATGGAAAAGGCCGCCCTGGACGACATCTTCCTCACCGGGGAACTGACCGGAGCCTCATACATTCTTTCACTCGGAGGAGGAACGGTCACGACCGAGGCCTGCAGGCGGATGATACGCCGGAAAACCACTTGCTTCTATCTGAAGGCTTCAGTGGACACCCTCGTCGCCAATCTGGAACAATGGCCGGGCGACCGTCCCATGCTGAAAGGCGGGAAGAGCCTCCGTTCAAGGGTCGAGGAGCTGATGGCTACCCGCGGCCCTGTCTATGAGAAGACTGCCCACCACATCATTAACGTCGACGGCGACGATTACCTCGCCGCCGCCGTGGATATCGTCACTTTGTTGTAAACCTGACTGTCTTGTCCTCAATGACGGACACCAGCGGGCATCTGCCCAAAGAATCCTTCATACCCATATCTCTTGGTGTAGGAGGAAGGAATTCCGCCTTTGTCCCTTTGACTTCAACCCCTTTTTTGGTCATAGTCACAATCGCATACAGGGGCTTGTCATAAGGAATCGAGTATTTCATCAAGGGGTAACGTTCATTTATCTCTTGAGGATACCGATCTTCCGTACGGGTAGGTTGACCTATCCAAACATATGATGCGCTGTTGATCTGCATATATGTTATCCCGTTTATCTCCTTGGTGTAGTTGCTATGGTTATGTCCGCTGAACGCCAGCACTACTTTCTTGAATCCGGCCTGACTGTTGGCTTTCTCCAGGATTTGGCGCACAGCATCTCCGTTTCTCATCTCCATGTCGATACTTTCATGGGAAAACAACACGCACCTTTTGTCAGTAGCTGACAAATCCTTTTCCAGCCACTCAAGCTGCTCAGGGTCAACAAAATTCAGCTTCTTTGAATCAATGAAGAAATTGCCGTTGGCATAGTGCCGGTACTCGCTACCATCATAAATATTGTTCCCATCCAGGACGATGAAATGGAAACCACCCTTGTCGAAGGAATAATAACGTCCCGGCATCTTCATCGCATCCACATATTCCTCCTTGGTGTTCATTTCCATGTCATGGTTGCCGAGGACATGATACCTGTCCCCTTTGAACGTATTCCACAAGTCCTGATAGGCTTGGCAGCCATCAACGAGGCGGCAAAAATCCCCCAGCTCAATGATGAAATCGACGTTCTCATCATTGGCGGCCTTGAGGAATGACGCTATCCGCTCGCCTCCATCTGGCATATCTAGCGCATGGAAATCGGAGGCGATGGCGAATTTCAAGGGCTTTCCGGTTTCAGAACAAGAAGCGATTATTAGGAAAACCAGAAACAACAGACAGAAATGTCTCTTCATATACCGATAATATTAAACCTACTTTGCCAATGCCTCAAGGATCTCATGGCGGGCCTTGCGGAAGTGGATGGTAGACATGTCGTATGTTTCCCAGCCATAGATCATCTGCCGGCATAGTTCCTTGGCCATGGCCTCGTCCTTCTTGGAAAGCATCTGGAGGAGGGTATAATCCGCTATACCATCCCTCATGGCCTCGAAACGGATGGAGCCGTACAGCTTCTTGTCACCAGGATAGATGATCCAGCTGTCCCCGCCGGGCAGCACGTTTCCGCTCTCAGTGTTGATCCCGGTGGTCTCATCCCAAGGATCGTCTTCCCTCCACTGGTTCAATCCCCAATGAAGATAACCTGTAGCCCCGTAGCGGAAATTGATCCAATGCATCAGACGGACCTTCAACAGCGGCAGCTCGATGAAACGGTTGGAATAATTGCCCTGAGGCGTCATGCTCGTGTAGAACCAGACCTCGTCACCGGCCTCCTGCCTCTCCTTGTAGAAGGAATAACCGTCAGCAAGGAAACTCAATTTGGGGACCCAGATGTCCACTATGTCAGCAAGATCGTGGGAATGGCAGGCTTCTATGATCGGGACGTCCGGTGCAAGACTCTTGAAGAAGCGGGAGATGGCCACATAAGATTCGCGGTTATCCTTCGCAGGCTCGTCGGCGATATGCTGGCAGTAGATCGAATACCATCCCTTTTCCTTGAGATGGGAAATGAAGGCGGGGATGAACTGGGAATAATAGTTCCTGGCCACGGGATCCTCTATGGGCAGTCTCTCGTCCACTCCGGGCACGTTTACTCCGAACGGGCTGTTCCAAAGACCGATACGACCGCCGATCTGGCCGGCTACCAGTCTTTTGAGGACTCCCGCTTCCTGGAATATCTCGACCTCCTTGTCGAAATTAGTGAAATCGAAACTCCACTTGTCCCCGTCGGACTTGGAATCGATGGTGCTAAGGGAGACACGTATCGTGTTCTGATAGGATTCCTTCATCTTACCGGCCAGGGCCCTTATGAAGTCCCAGTGCTCCTCCGAATAAAGTTCGGCGTCCGGATTGAAATGCTTCAACGCCCTCTCCCCGGAGTTGTACCAGTTGGTTACCCAGAGAGTCGGCTCCTCGAGGACCACGGGATAGACCTTGAGGGCAATCTCGCCGCTCAGGTTGACTCCCTTGCCCTTCACCATGACCTTGCCCTTGTACACGCCGGGAACGGCATCCGTGGGCACTGAAACCGTGACCCAGACAGGCTGTGTCATGAATGCAGGGATATCACGGGACGGGGCGTCGTCGACTATCGGGTCGGGAAACAGTCCTGAGGGCGACTTTATGATATCGCGCCCGGGGTTGGGTACCGTACGGCCCACATGGACATAATCCACGAAACCGACCTTCACGGACTCGATGGTGTGGCCGGAGCCGTCTTCGGGAGCATCAATGGACAATCTGACGTCTTGCAGAGCGGCACCGCTCCAAAGCGCATACTGGAAGGTGGCGCATTCTCCCGCGGCCACCTCCTCCACTTCCGAATAGGCAGATGACCACGATGTCTCCGGAAGCAGCTTGTCAAAAGGGTCTACACGGATGAAGGAGACTTGTCCACCGTCAGTGCAAGAGAACGTAAGCAAAGCCGCTGACAGCAAGGCGGACAAGCTGAGGAAAAGTCTGTTCATCATTTCGATGCCAATGCTTCGAGGATCTCATGACGGGCCTTGCGGAAGTGTAGAGTGGACATGTCGTAAGTTGTCCATTCATACACGTTCTGGCGGCAGATTTCCTTGGCCATGGCCTCATCCTTCTTGGAAAGCATCTGGAGGAGGGTATAATCCGCTATACCGTCCCTCATAGCCTCGAGACGGATGGAGCCGTAAAGCTTCTTGTCGCCTGGATAGATGATCCAGCTGTCGCCTCCGGGAAGGATATTGCCACCTTCAAGATTGATGCTGGTTGACTCGTATGCGGGATCGTCTCCCCTCCATTGGTTGAGTCCCCAGTGTAGATAACCTGTCGCCCCGTAACGGAAATTGATCCAATGCAGCAGGCGGGTCTTCAGCAGCGGCTGCTCAAGGAAACGGTTGGCGTAGTTGCCCTGAGGGGCCAGGCAGGTATAGAACCACACCTCGTCACCAGCCGCCTGCCTCTCCTTGTAGAAGGAATATCCGTCGGCGTAAAAATTCAACTGTGGGACCCAGATGTCCACTATGTCCGCGAGATTGTGTGAATGACAGGCCTCTATGATCGGAACGTCGGGAGCGTACTGTTTGAAGAATCTGGCTATATCCACATAAGACTGATAGTTGTCTCCCGCAGGCTCATCAGCGATATGCTGGCAATAGATTGAGTACCATCCCTTTTCCTTCAGATGTGAGACGAAAGCGGGGATGAATTGTGAATAATAATTCTTGGCGATGGGATCCTCGATGGGCAGTTTCTCCGTCATTCCCGGAATATTGACTCCGAACGGACTGTTCCACAAGCCGACACGTCCACCGATATGCCCGACCTCGAGTTTCTTGAGGACTCCGGCCTCCTCGAAAATCTCCACCTCCTTATCGAACTTCGTGAAATCAAAGCTCCACTTGTCCCCTTCGGCCTTGGAATCGACTGTACCAAGGGAGATCAGGATCGTGTTCTGATAGCTTTCTTTCATTACCTCGGCCAAGGCCTTCAGGTAATCCCAATGCTCCTCAGAATACAACTCGGCGTCCGGATTGAAATGCTTCAAAGACCTCTCCGCCGCATTGAACCAGTTTGTGACCCAGAGAGTAGGCTCCTCAAGGACCACTGGATAGACCTTGACAGCGATCTCGCCGCTCAGGTTCACTCCCTTGCCTTTCACCTTGACCCTTCCCTTGTACACACCGGGAGTGGCATCCTTCGGCACAGCAACCGTGACCCATATGGGTTGTGTCTTGCCGGCGGGAACATCCCAATCCTTGGCGTCATCTATTATTTCGTCCGGATACATACCTGAGAGAGATTTGATGGCGTCCCTTCCTGGCGTAGGGGTGGTTCGGCCGACGTGGATATAGTCCACGAAACCGGTTTTCACGGACTCCAGAGCATGTCCGGCGTCATCCTTCGGAGCCTCGAATGACAAATTGAGATCCTCAAGATCCCATGCGCTCCTAAGAGTGAACTGAAAGGTGGCGTGCTCCCCGGCCGCCACTTCCTCTACCTCAGAATATGGATGGGACCAAGAAGTCTCAGGGAGTATTTTCTCCAAAGGATCGACCCTCTGGAAAGATACCTGCTTATTACCACAACAAGATACAACAGTGATAACCGCCAGTACGAAGACGGCGATGGAAAGACAGAAACGCTTCATATCCAATGAGTTTTAGTGTTACTCTATATAAATTCCTCCCGCTCTTTTATATCCTTTATTCGGAGCTGGAGAGTGGAATTGCCTCGATAGTAATTCTCGACGATTGAATAGCAGATGTCGAATGGGTTGCCGGCTTTGATATATTCGTAATAATCCGCCATGTTGAAAGCGATGGCCGGAATCTGGTGGAAGGGCTGTTTCTCATCGATAAGATCCAGTTTCATGTGCACACCACCAGCGCCGACCTTGCGGCCGTTACCTCCGTCGGAGACGTTCTCTGTCAGGAACACCGGATTATTGTTTCCGGGGCCGAAGGGCTGGAACTGCTTCAGGAGCCTGAAGAACTTGGGGGTAATCTGGCTGAACTCAAGTTTGGCGTCAATGTCAGTCACCGGAGTCAGCATCTCATCAGTGATCTTTCCGGCGATGAATTTGTCGATCCTGCTCACGAACTCGTCCAAGTTGCTCTCCTTCATCGTAAGGCCGGCGGCATAGACATGCCCTCCAAAGTTCTCCAACAGGTCAGCGCAGCTCTCTATGGACTCGTACAGATCGAAGCCGGCGACGCTTCTGGCCGATCCCGTGATGAACCCGTTGGACTTGGTGAGGACTATAGTGGGCTTGTAGAAAGCCTCCACTAGACGGGACGCGACGATACCGACGACACCCTTGTTCCAAGTCGGGTTATATACTATCGTAGCGGCGCCGGTCGATAGGGCGGTCCCGTTCTGGACCATCTCCAAGGCCTCTTGGGTGATTTCCCGGTCTATTCCCTTGCGCTCGTTGTTATTGTCGTTGATCCTCTCGCCGACAATGTTGGCGATATGGTCGTCCGCGGCTGTCAAAAGCTCTACCGCAAGTCTTCCTGTCTCCATACGGCCGGCGGCGTTGATCCTGGGGCCGATCTTGAAAACGATGTCATCTATGGTCAAATGACCTGGCTCAAGCTTGGAGAGAGTCGCCATTGCGAGCAGCCCCTTGCGAGGATTCTCATTGAGTTGTTTCAGGCCGAAGTGCGCGAGTATCCTGTTCTCCCCGACCATAGTGACAAGGTCGGCGGCGATGCTGACCACCAGAAGATCCAGCAGGGGAATCAAGGTCTCGAAAGGAATCCCGTATTTCTTTGAATATGCCTGGACGAGCTTGAATCCTACTCCGCAGCCGGAAAGGTCGTCGAAAGGATAGTTGTCATCCTCCCGCTTGGGATCCAGCACAGCGACTGCCGAGGGTAGTTTGTCCTCCGGGAGATGGTGATCGCAGATGATCACGTCTATTCCTTTAGTTTTGGCGTAGTCAACCTTCTCGTTGGCCTTGATGCCGCAGTCCAAAGTGATGATAAGCTCGAATCCCCCATCGCTCGCCCAGTCTATCCCTTTGTACGACAGTCCGTAACCCTCATCATAGCGGTCCGGAATATAGAAATCGACCTTCTGGGAATATCTCCTGAGGAAAGAATACACAAGGGCAACAGCGGTGGTCCCATCCACATCATAGTCGCCATAAACTAGAATCTTCTCCTCGGAAGTGATGGCCTTGCGTACCCGTTCGACCGCGGCATCCATGTCTTTCATAAGGAAAGGATCATGGAGGTTGTCAAGGCTTGGGCGGAAGAAAGAGCGCGCCTGCTCAAAGGTTTCAACTCCCCTCTTCACAAGCAGTTCCGCAAGGACACGGTCAATGCCGAGCTCGGCGGAAAGCCTTCCCACCTTTTCCGGATCAGCCGGATCCTTGATTATCCATTTGCGCTCTTTTGCCATATTAAGCAAATATAATGACTTTATTCAACAATTACAATTTCGGTTTGTAGATTAAATGTCTTATTTTTGTAGGTTGAGGCCAATAGAAAGGCTATTTAGGTTGATTTTTAATTCTTTATATAATATGGCGAACATTGAGTTGAGTGAGCAGGAGGTCATCCGCAGGGAGTCCTTGGCAAAATTGAGGGAACTGGGTATAAATCCTTATCCGGCACCGCTATATCCGGTCAACACGACCGCGAAGGAGATTGAGGCCGGTTTCGATCCCGAGAAAGGCAACTTCCAGGAGGTCTGTCTGGCTGGAAGGATAATGTCCCGCAGGATCATGGGTGCCGCCTCCTTCGGAGAGCTCCAGGACTCCACAGGAAGGATCCAGGTCTATGTCAAGAGAGACGAGATCTGCCCTGACGAGGACAAGACGATGTACAACACTGTCTGGAAAAAGCTTCTGGACATTGGTGACATCGTGGGCGTGAAAGGTTTCGCGTTCATCACCCAGACTGGCCAGCTCAGTGTCCATGTGAAGGAACTGACTGTCCTGAGCAAGTCACTCAGGGTTCTCCCAATCGTCAAGACCGACGCTGACGGCAAGGTCTACGACGGGTTCTCGGATCCAGAGCTGCGCTACCGCCAGAGATATGTCGACCTCATCGTCAACCCTCAGGTCCGTGACGTGTTCGTCCAAAGGGCCCAGATTGTGGCTACGATGAGGGAATATTTCAATGAGGCCGGCTGCCTTGAGGTTGAGACCCCTATTCTCCAGTCCATTCCTGGAGGAGCCACCGCCCGCCCGTTCATCACCCACCACAATGCCCTGGATATCGATCTCTACATGAGGATAGCCAACGAGCTCTATCTCAAGAGGCTGATAGTCGGAGGCTATAGCGGCGTCTACGAGTTCGCCAAGGACTTCCGTAACGAGGGTATGGACAAGACCCACAACCCCGAATTCACCTGCATGGAGATATATGTCGCCTATAAGGACTACATCTGGATGATGGAGTTCGTGGAGAAGATGCTGGAGAAGATAGCCCTCAAGCTCCACGGCACCACCAAGGTTAAGATCGGCGAGAACGAGGTTGATTTCAAGGCCGGTTACCGACGCCTCCCGATCCTTGAGGCAATCAAGGAATACGCTGGGGTAGATGTAGCCGGAATGGGTGTTGACGAATTGCGGGAAACCTGCAAGAAACTCAATGTCGAGTTCGAACCGTCCATGGGCGAAGGCAAGCTGATCGATGCAATTTTCGGCGCTTACGTCGAGGATCATCTGGTCCAGCCTACCTTCATTATCGACTACCCTGTCTCCATGTCACCTCTGACAAAGAGACACCGCCTTGACCCCACGCTGACTGAACGTTTCGAGTTGTTCGTCTGCGGCAAGGAATTGGCCAACGCATATTCAGAGCTTAACGACCCTATCGACCAGCTGGAAAGGTTCGAGGAGCAGGCTGCCCTTAAGAGCCATGGTGACGACGAGGCCATGTTCATCGACTATGATTTCGTGCGCGCCCTTGAGTACGGCATGCCGCCGACCTCTGGCCTTGGAATGGGAATAGACCGACTGACCATGTTCATGACTGGTCAAACTACCATACAAGATGTCCTGTTCTTCCCGCAGATGCGCCCTGAGAAGATGCTATGAGACTATTAATTCCTTCAGGCTATACGCCTCTGCTAAACCCTCGTCAGACAGAAGGGGCCATCAAGGAGATCAAGGATTTCTTCCAGATGAATCTCGCTTCAGAGCTCAGGCTCCGGCGGGTTACCGCTCCCCTTTTCGTGGAGCAAGGTACTGGTATCAACGATGACCTCAACGGTGTTGAGAGAGCGGTACGTTTCCCTGTCAAGGATATGGAAGGAACTGTCTGTGAGATAGTTCATTCCCTTGCCAAATGGAAACGCCTCACTCTTGCCGAATACCATATAGAGCCAGGCTACGGAATCTACACGGACATGAACGCCATCCGGGCCGACGAGGAACTTGACAACATCCACTCCCTGTACGTCGACCAATGGGACTGGGAAAGGGTCATGGACGCGAGTCAGCGCACACCGGAGTTCCTCAAGGAAATAGTCAGGAAGATATATTCCACCCTCCTGCGCACCGAATACATGGTCTGTGAGAAGTACCCCTCAATCAGTCCGATCCTTCCTGAGACAATCCATTTCATCCATGCGGAGCAGCTTCGCCGCCGCTTCCCTGAGTTGAACCCCAAGGAGCGTGAGGATAAGGTTTGCAAGGAATATGGTGCAGTGTTCGTGATAGGCATAGGATGCGCTTTGGGAGATGGCAGCAAACACGATGGGCGTTCCGCCGATTATGATGATTGGAGCACGCCCTGTGAATATGACGGGGAGACACTCCCCGGAATCAACGGAGACATCCTCGTCTGGAATCCGGTCCTCGAGCACAGCTTCGAGTTGTCATCCATGGGTATCCGTGTCGACCGCGAGGCTTTATCGCGACAGTTGGCCATCACCGGTGAGGAACATAAGGCTTCGCTATATTTCCACAAGAAGCTTCTTAATGGCGATCTCCCGCAGAGTATCGGAGGCGGAATCGGCCAGTCACGTCTATGCATGTTCTTCCTAAGGAAAGCTCACATTGGGGAAATACAGGCCTCAGTCTGGCCGGAGGAGATGCGTTCGCTTTGCTCAAAGAATAATATCCCATTGATTTAATGATGGTTCCGGAGATTATCACCTCAGGGCAGAACCCTAAGATCAAGGCGCTATTGGGGCTCCAGGAGAAGTCCAGGACACGTCGTGAAAAGGGATTGTTTGTCGTTGAGGGTCGCCGCGAACTTGACCATTGCCTCGCCGCCGGCTTCATACCCGAAACCATCTTCATCTGCCCAGAGATATATGCCCCCGTCGGGGATGGTTATACTCCCTTCAGGAGTCGGACTGCGTCCGACCCCACCAAAAGCTCCGGAATCGTCGAGACAACAAGTTGTCTCTCCTCTTCCTGCACTTTCGGTCCCCCCGCTTCCGTGCCGCGGGTGGCACGTCCTTCAAGGGGTATACCCTCCCCGACGGGGTGTAAAGTCTTCCATGTCAGTCCAGAAGTGTACGAGAAGATAGCCTACAGAGGTGGAACGGAAGGGATAATCGCCGAGATGAGATACAAAGAAAGGAGGCTAGAGGATATCAAGCTGGGTGATAATCCATTGATAGTGGTTCTTGAAAGCGTGGAGAAACCCGGCAACCTCGGGGCCGTCCTGAGGAGCGCCGACGCCGCCGGAGCCGACGCGGTCATAATCTGCGATCCCCTGACCGACCTCTACAACCCCAACCTGATCCGCGCCAGCATAGGTGCAATATTCTCAAGACAGGTTGTCGCCGCTTCCTCAGAGGATACTATTTCCTGGCTGAAAGCCAATGGAATACAGATACTTACCGCCCAGCTTCAAGACTCTTCGCTGTATTACGACACCCCTATGACAGGCCCCACCGCCATTGTGATGGGCACCGAGTCAACCGGCCTGACCGAGATCTGGCGCAAGGCCGCCGACAAGCACATCCGCATCCCTATGCTCGGTGCCCTGGACTCCCTCAATGTTTCCGTCTCAGCAGCCATCCTGCTTTACGAAGCAGTCCGTCAGCGCGAAGGGCGTTTTTCGGAAACTATTCATTAATAGTCATTTACATGTTTTTGCGTGGTAATATTTTCCATGCACTTTTACGTAAATAATTAATAATCAATTAACAACACAAAACGCCACGATGGGGAAATATGGTTTGATCGGAGATCCGATAGCGACATCAAGGAGCCCGCTTCTTTTCGAGGCGGCGTATAAAGGGCAGGAACAACCCGACGGGACGGCTTACAAATACGATCTCATCGAAGGTTCAGACTTCGAGGCCTCTTTCAAGAAGTTCGAGGAGGAATATTCTGCCATCAACGTGACAGCCCCCTTTAAAGAGCTGGCTTATGCCAGAGTCGAGGAACTGGCCGAACAGGGAAAAGGTGTGATCTCGGGTCCAGTCGCCAGAATCGGAGCCACGAACCTCCTTGTGAAGACCTCGGAAGGCATCGCCGCCCACAACTCCGACTTCACCGGCATCGTCGCCGCCATCGCTGAAGCCTATTACCCGGGAATAGTCGAAGAGTTCATCAAGGAATATGGCGAACGCTTCTTCATCAAACTCCACCAGTTCTTCCTGATGAGCCTCGGAAGGCGTTTCTACCAGCAGCCTCAAGCCCTGATCGTGGGTTGTGGAGGAGCCGGGAGGGCAGCCGCCGTGGCGGCCGGGGAACTAGGCTTTGGAACGGTGCTGATGAACCGCACATTTGAGAAGGCCCAAGCCATCGCCGAGGCCATGCCCGAATATGGCTTTATCCCGGATCCAATCAAGGATTTCAAGGAAGCCGTAAAAGAATGTGATCTGATCATTTACACCCTCCCCATGGCTCTCCCGGAAATAGAAGAGTTCAGCGCTGACGACTTCGCAGGAGAGGGTGCCTGCGAAGGGAAGGTCATCCTTGAGGCCAACTACAAGAACCCGTCTTTCGACGACGTGGCGAGAGCGAAACTAGCCTCCGCCGACGGGACCTATATTCCCGGAGACAAATGGCTTCTGTACCAAGCCTTGACAGGTTATCCCTTCATGACCGGCCTCACTCCCGACCTCAAGGCCATGGAGACAGCCCTAGAGGCGTTATGAGATTTCGGAACGGTTTTTGGTAATTGTCGTGACAATATTACCAAAACCGTACAGCCATGAAAAAGATAATCACTATTTTGAGCCTTGTGGTCATTGCCTTCACGGCAGGAGCCCAGCCTGGCTATCGCCATGGACCATATCCCGGCAACAACAGAGGTTACGGTCACAACCAACGTGGTTATCATGACTCGAACCTCTATGGCGGAATCAAATTCGGAATCACGGCATCCCACATTACCGATGGCGCTTCAGAACCTGATGCCTCAGGAATCAAGTCCGGTATAACCACAGGACTGGCTGGCGGCTTCATGATCAGTCCTTTCGCCACCTTCGAATCAGGCCTTTACTATGTCGAGAAAGGAGGAAGCGGACGGCAAGACGGAGATAAAGTCATCTGCAACCTCAATTATCTTGAGATTCCTTTACTCTTGAAAATAAACATCTTTTCCGGCAACCGGGCAGTTATCCAACCCTACGCCGGAGCTTATCTGGGGCTTGGAGTAGGAGGACAGATAAAGAACTATGGAACAAGAGTTTCCGGCAGTTCTTTCAACGATGCGGATTTCCGTCGAGGAGACAGCGGCTTAGCCATTGGATGCGGAATCACTTGGTCGGTCCTCCATGCCAATATCGGATACGAGTACGGTCTCACTGACATAAGCGACTCCGGCTTTGGTGACCGTCATAACCGTGCCCTGACGCTCACTGTCGGCCTCGCTTTCTAGCGCTCGATCGTCGCTTCGCGGTCGGGACCGAGGGAGATGATGCTGACGGGGACGCCGATGTAATCCTCTATGAACTTGATATAGCTCTTGAACTCTTCAGGAAGCTCAGCTTCGGAACGCATACCGGTGAGATCCTTCTTCCAACCGGGAAACTCGGTGTAGACAGGCTCGACCTTGATGGCGATGTCAAATGGGACCTCCTTAGTCTCAACACCGTTCACCTTGTATGAGGTGCAGACCTTGATCGTGTCGAAATCGTCCAGGCAGTCCGACTTCATCATGATGAGGTCAGTCACACCGTCAATCATGGAAGTGTACTTCAATGCGACCAGGTCCAGCCAGCCGCAACGGCGGGGACGCCCAGTCACAGCACCGAACTCATGCCCGACGCGACGGAGAGTCTCCCCCGTCTCATCAAAAAGCTCGGTCGGGAACGGACCGCTTCCTACCCGTGTGCAATAGGCCTTGAATATTCCGAAAACCTTCCCGACCCTTGACGGAGCCAAACCAAGTCCGGTGCAGACCCCGCCGACAGTGGTGGAAGATGAAGTGACGAAAGGATATGACCCGAAGTCCACGTCGAGCATGGAACCCTGGGCACCCTCAGCGAGAATAGGCTTGTCTCCCTTCAGAAGACCATCCACAAAATACTCGCAATCCACGAGCTCAAACTCCTTCAGGAACTCAGTGGCCTCCATCCATGCGGCCTCATCCCTATCCGGGTCGCACTCAAAGCCAAGATCCGCGAGAAGCCTGAGATGACGTCCCTTCAGCTTGGCGAAACGCTCCTTGAAATCAGGGGCGAGGATATCCCCCACACGAAGACCGTGACGCCCTACTTTGTCGGTATAGGTCGGCCCGATCCCTTTGAGCGTGGAGCCTATCTTGCCCTTGCCGGCAGCCGCCTCATAAGCGGCGTCCAGAAGCCTGTGGGTCGGAAGGATAAGGTGCGCTTTCTTGGATATCACAACCTTCTCTTTCGGATTGACCCCCATGGCGGAAACGTTACCACATTCCTCCTGGAAGGTAACGGGATCCAAAACCACCCCGCTTCCGATGATATTGATTGAACCTTCACGGAATATTCCGGAAGGAATGCTCCTCACCACGAAGCTTTTACCGTCGAAATGAAGGGAATGCCCGGCGTTAGGGCCACCCTGGAAGCGCGCCACGGCCGGATAGCGCCCGGCCAGAACGTCCACAATCTTGCCTTTCCCCTCGTCTCCCCACTGGAGGCCAAGGACAACGTCAAGTTTTGAGCTCATATCTTGCGAATAATTGTTATAAAAGATTTCTGGATATTAGAACGGAAGGTCGTCGGAAGGATTGTCATCGATGCCGATGTCTATCGGCTGCTGCGGAGGATTCTGTGGCTGCTGATAGGTAGGCTGCTGAGGTCTGGGTTGCTGATAGGCCGGCTGTGATTGAGGCTGCTGGTACGAAGGAGCGGCCTGACCACCGGGATTGTCATTCCTCTTTCCAAGAAGCTGGAGACTGTCAACCGCTACCTCGGTGGTGAACTTCTTGTTCCCGGTCTGGTCCGTCCACGAGCGAGTGCGAAGCTTGCCCTCAATGTAGACCTGGGTTCCCTTACGGATGAATTTTTCCGCCACATCGGCTGAATTCCTCCAGGCGACGATGTTGTGCCATTCCGTGTTCTCTCGAAGTTCTCCATTGCGGTCACGATATCGTTCCGTAGTCGCGAGGGTGAACTGGGCCACCTTCGTCGCCCCTTGGCCGGGGTTGTTCCCATCAAGGTAACGTATCTCAGGGTCTTTTCCAACGTTACCGATCAGCATTACTTTGTTCAGTGACATAATGTGTTGGTTGTTTAGATATTAATAAAAAAAACATAGGCTCGGCGAACTATCGCCAAAACCTATGCAATTTAATGATTTTTCCCGAAAAAGGAAATACTTGGAGACGTCATTTTAATAGTGACAGTGCGACCCCAACAGACCAGGTGCTAAACTCGGACCAGTATTTCCTATCCATCACATTCATCGGGGAGTATCTGCCATAGACACTGACATCCCGCAGGTTCAGCTGGACCATGGCATCAACGGTGACCAGATTACAGTGAACATACTTGTATTTATCCTTCCGCTTGTCCCCGTCAATGGTGTACTTGTTGATGATTGAGCTTGACACGTTGAAATTCACGACAGGTCCAAGAGTGACCCCGTATCCCTTTCCGAAGCCAAGGCTGTAGAGCAACGGCATGTTAACGTTGAATATAGTCAACCTGGAGATCCTCGGGATGGCGCCATCCTTGAACCGGCCGATAGTGATGCCCCCATCCTCTGTCATTTTCATCGCCTTGTTGCCGGTGATGCCGTAATTCTTGAAACCGATCCCGGGTCCATAGGTGAAAGAGTGGCGCCCCTTAGTGTGGGATAATGGCAAGAAGCCCCAGAATTCCAACGAGTTCTGCGGGCTGAAGCCCAAAGCGTCACTAGACTCGGAGACCAATACTCCAGCGCCGATGCTCCCGATGTCTGCCGCCCTCGGTCGCCTCACTTTCCTGTAGAAAGGGATGTCGAAGTCAAGGTGACCTTCTCCTTTTTGTCTCTCCCGCTTCTTGCTGATGACTTCCTGGAGCGAGTCTCTTTCCGCCACAGCCCTGTCTCTTTTCGCCATAATACTCTCTATCGTTTCCTGGGCTGAAAGGGTAGTAACCCCAACAGCAAACGCCAGAACCGCTATAATTGTTTTTCTCATCTCGTTTCCTCCCTGTTATCTATGTTTGAATATTACCTTAAGATCCCTGGCAGTTGCCTTTCCCGTCATGTAAACTACTGTGACATATCTACTTCCACCAGAGGATTCCTTGACTTGATAGCCCACATACTTGTTTTTGCCATTGTTCGAGGCGAAGCGCATCAAGGCATAGACCAGCTCGCCATTCTCCGAATCCATTTCCTTCTCCACGGCCATGAGGGCATCCCCTTCGAGCCAGGAGACTATCCTGCGGATTTCCCCGTCCGAGGCCTGGAGCCTGACGCTGCGGAAAAAGTCAAGATTGTAGGGCTTGAGTTCCCTTCCGGTTACAAGAGATTCGGTGATCCTTGATTTGGGAACGAAACCGCCGTTGAAAAGGCTGTCGATTTGTAATCCCTCCTGGGCCCTGGCGCTGAACGAGAGGGCCAGGAAGGCGCTTAAGGTTATGAGTAAAATCTTTTTCATGAGATCATCTGTCAAAAAAATCATTCAGTAATTCTTCCATGTCTGTCCTGTCGGAGAGCAGGTCGGCCAGAATGTTGTCGACGTCGTTCATTACAACCTCCTTGTCGGTAATCTTTTGCCCGCCTACAAACGAGACACAGATGTTTTCCTTGTTATATATACTCACCCCGAGGGTGATGATTATTGTCAGGCTGGCGGCGATAGCGGTAATCCGTGGCCATAGAATCCTCTGGTGCCGAACACTCCCATGGGAAGTGAGATCCTTCGCAGCATTCAGGGTGACAGAGCGTCCGGTGGCAAAGTACCCCATGACGGCCCGAACCTCATCATATTCAGTGTTTTGGCCTTCCTCTGATGACAAGAATACCTTCAGGACAGTCTCCTCTTCTTGCGAGAGAGTCCCCTCGAAATAGCCTTCTATCAATTCATTAGTATTATTCATAATCTTCCCTGAATTTCTCCCTTAATAGTTTCCTTGCCCTTGAAGCCTGCATCCGGACAGCAGCCGGAGCCATGCCTAGCTCATCCGCTATATTCTCAAAAGTCATCCCCTCATACTCATGCATCCTGATAATCTCTTTCTGTGTCGTTGACAATTCCATATCAACAGATGCCTCGACCATTCTGAACAAAGACTCCATTTCACCACAGGAGCCTCCCTCATCCACAACAACAATCCCATCCAATGCGACCGTCTTCCCCCTCTTGGACCTCCTGTATTCGTCAATCTCGATGTTCCTTCCGGTCTTTGACAGCAAACCGACAGCCTCTTTAAGGCTCGCAGCCTTGTACTTCCTTCCCCAGAGGCGGCAGAAAGCCTCTTGGAGGGCGTCTTCCGCCTTCCATCTATCCTTCAACGACAAAAACGCCTCTGTCAGGAAATCCTTCGCCATCAATTCCGGTTCTCTACTCTAATAAACGAAAAAGGAATGAAAATGTAACAAAAAAATGCATAGCCAATATAGCTACGCATTTTTTATAAGATATTGTAAATCAACAATTTTTCTACAACCCAGCGAAATAGCCCGGGAAGAGGACTGTGGTCATCAAGTATCCCACAACTGTGGCGACGATCACGCTAATCAGTCCCGGCATCATGAAACTGTGGTTTAAAAGGTATTTTCCGATCACTGTGGTACCAGTCCGGTCGAAGTTGACCGTGGCGATATCCGAAGGATAGTTCGGGATGAAGAAGTACCCGTAAACACTCGGAAGGACACCTAGAAGCACAGGCCCGGGAATGCCCAACGAATAAGCCAGAGGCAGCATAGCGACTACAACGGCACCCTGGGAATTGATCAGCACTGAGACCAGGAAGAACACCAGGGCTATGGACCAAGGATATTGGGTCACGATTCCGGTCAGCATCTCCTTGATCTGATCCATATAGTTGCCGAAATAGGTGTCAGCCATCCATGCGATACCATAAATCGCCACCACGGCAACCATTCCGGATCTCCACACGGCACCGGCGGCAGCCTTCTTAAGATCGACCTTACAGAGCATTATCATCAAGGCAGATGCGCAGAGCATAATGATCTGGATGGCGATATTCATTTTGGGCAGTTTGGCGAGAGCCTCCTTGCTCAAAAACATCTGGCAGAACGCCAGACCGACGATGACCAAGATAGCGAACAGGAAGATGTAGACCGCGAGCTTGGATTTCTTGTCGATAACCTTGTCAAGGGTGGTGGCGTCACTTCCATAGACATAGTTCTTGACAGCCGGATCTGAGATCCTCTTCTGGAAATCGGGATCCTTGTCAAGATCCTTACCTCTACGGTATGATGCCAAAGCCGCGAACAGAAGGCCAATAATGCAGGCCGGTATGGTGACCATTAACACCTGAGGAATCGATACCCCATAACCGTTGCTGTTGGAAATCGTGACGAAAGCCACGACGGCGGCGGCGATCGGTGAACAAGTGATACCCACCTGGGAAGCGACCGAGGCCACACCGCAAGGACGTTCGGGACGAATGTCTTTCTTTATGGCAATATCCACGATGATAGGCATCAGTGTATAGACCACATGGCCGGTGCCAACGAGAACGGTAAGGAAGAATGTGGTGAGAGGAGCGAGGATCGTGATACGGTCCGGATGCTTCCTCAAGAGCTTTTCCGCCATCTGAATCAGCCAGTCCATACCACCGGAAGCCTGGAGGACTCCAGCGCAGGTGACTGCCGCGATGATGATGTAGATGACGTCTGTTGGAGGCGTTCCGGGCTTCATCCCGAAACCGAAGACCAGGATAGCCAGACCGATTCCGGAAATCGCGCCAAGGGCAAGGCTGCCGTACCTGGAGCCCACATACAGGGCCGCGAGTACGATCAGCAGCTGGATTATCATTAATGCCATATCGTGTTATTTTGTGGTTATATTATTGGAAATCTGTTATTTCAGCTTAGCCGCTATGGTTGAGCGAAGCTCTTTCTCGGAGGATAATGTCTCAGGCGACAGAGTCCCGTTATCAATCAAATAAGCGACTGGAAGTCCTCTTGAGATATTATATAATCCAACAGCGGGACAAGCGGCGCCCAAGCCGTCGCAGACATTGACCCAAGGCAGGGCCTGGCTCTTGACAGCGCTTGCCCAGACGCCTTTGTCAGTGTCAAGGGATATTGAATAAATCTCAAGGCCTTTAGGGTTATATGCCTTGTAAAGGGGTAGTAAGACATCCTGGTTGAACATCTTCTGGGCGGCGTCGGCGGCCTGCCAGAAATAAACCAGAATCAACTTCGAATCCAAGTCACTGATCTTCACCTTTTTCCCGTCGATTGAAGGCAACTCGGCATCCGGGAAACCAGCCTCATTGGCAACGCTCAACCTCTGCTGAAGAGACAGGAGATTGAATCTCTTCTCAGTCTCGTTTCCAAGAACGGAGACATATTTGGAATCAGGATAAACTTTCGCCAGGGAGTCATGAACATTCTTGAAATGGACAGCATCCGTAGCCTGTCCGAACACCGGGAAATCGTCATTGATCTTCTGATAAAGCACAGGGATTGAAGTCAAAGACTTGCAGTTATCCATGATGTACTTGACCCTGGAGCGGTAATACTCCACATATTTCCTTGATGCGGCGGGACCATCCTCAGCCTCAACCGAGGAAGTGAAGTCCTTCATGAAAGCAGCGAAATCATCCTCGACTTTCTTGAGTTTGGCACTCTCCTCCGAACCCTCCACGGTGTAGTTCCCGTTAGCCTCAGAGACAACCTTGACTTTATCGCCACTCTGCAAAAGGAGGGATGCCACCTTGGTGTCACCATCGTAGATATACACGAACTCCGGCTGTCCCTCAGCAACTTCCATCTTGTATGAATATGACCCGTCAGAACCTGTTTTCACAGTGTCCAGCACAGTCATGGATCCGCCCGCAAGTTTCTTGAAAACAACTTTCGAATCCGGCGAACTGGCGAGAGTACCCTCAACTTGAGCCTTCTCCGTACATGAGACAGCGGCCGCCAGAATGGCCGCCGCCGCTATAATCATTTTATAATTTCTCATATTCCTGGAATATTCTTTCAGCTATTGCCTTATTCTCCTCCGGGGTGAGGTGGAGCTTCTCCTTCCTGAAATCCATGTCAGCCTCGCTCTGGAGCGGCACGAGATGGATGTGAGTGTGAGGAACTTCCATCCCAAGCACCGCGACTCCAACCCTCTTACAAGGGACTGCCGCCTTGATCGCGAGAGCGACCTTCCGGGCGAAAGCCCATAGGCCTTCGTACGTCTTGGGATCGAGGTTGAAGATATAGTCGTCCTCAACGTTCCTCGGGATCACGAGAGTGTGCCCCGGAGCCATCGGGTTGATGTCAAGGAAAGCGTAGAAGTCCTCGCTCTCCGCCACCTTAAAGGACGGGATCTCCCCCGCCGCTATCTTGGAGAATATAGTGGCCATGTCTTTTAGATTGAAATATCGAGTATCTTGAACTTGATCACACCAGAAGGCACCTTCGCCTCGACCACATCTCCCTTGGAGTGGCCTAAGAGAGCCTTGGCTATAGGGGTCGTGGCAGCAAGCTTGCCATGGGCGAAATCAGCTTCCGTCTCCCCGACAATCGTGAACTCCATGACTTGTTTCATGGACATGTTCTCGACCTTTACCTTGTTCAACATCTGCACTTTCTCAGTGCTCACCTGCGACTCGTCAATGACCTTGGCGTTAGCCACAAGATCCTTAAGCTTCGCGATCTTGACCTCAAGAAGTCCCTGGGCTTCACGTGCCGCGTCATACTCGGCGTTTTCCGAAAGGTCTCCCTTCTCCCTCGCCTCAGCTATCGCGGCGGAAATGACAGGACGCTGGGCAAGCGCCTCTGCCAGATCTTTCTTCAATTTGTCCAACCCTTCCTGGGTCATGTAATGGATATCTGCCATAATTCTATGTATATTCAATTCGTATAAACTGAACGGAGTCCCGCCAGATTGGCGAAACCCTGTCCATCAGTCGCAAATATAGCAAAAAAAATAACAACTCCGCAAAAACACAAACTCACTTCTGCTCGTAGATAGAGAACAGGGTGTTGTGGAGAAGCATTTCTTTTCCTCTTGTCGAGGCCGGATCTCCTGAGAAAACCGGATGACCGTCACGGTCCAGCAGGAAACAATGGTGATCCCTGTTGGATGGAATGGAAGGATTAGCGGCGGCGAAAGAGCCATCCTTGTCCAGGAAAACATCGAAGGGGAAGGCCCGGTGGGCTATGT
Organism: Bacteroidales bacterium; assembly: GCA_017557535.1. Taxonomy (GTDB): domain Bacteria; phylum Bacteroidota; class Bacteroidia; order Bacteroidales; family UBA932; genus Cryptobacteroides. The sequence continues at coordinate 77,598 of JAFYYM010000034.1, forward strand.
CAGCGGCCATTGTGGGAGCGCTCTCGGCGTTAGGCCACATTATCGCGACCAACTGGAAATCAGGATATAACTCTTCAAAGGAGGCATACTGTGCATACCTTGGCATCCTGTTAAGGTGGCAGGATGAGCACTGGATGGAGTCCACGTACACCACGAAACGTATGGCGGGAGCGTTCGGGTCGAAGTGTCTTCCGGAACTTCCCTCAATCCTCTCTAGGCTTTCCGGAAACACTATCTCGCTGGAATAGAACTTCTTCATCCCTTTCCCGCCAGGCGATTCTGAGCAGCCGACCACCAACAAAACCGGCAGCATCGCCATTATTAGAAGCACAGTTTTTCTCATCAAACCTTAATTCTATTTTCTTCGTAAAGATAGCAATTATCTCCGTACAGTAGGAAAAAACATCCCGATAAGTTAAATTCGCGATATGAGACACTCCTTTAAAGAATGGGTGGCCGTGACCCGCTATTGGTCTTTCCCGGTGTCGATGATGCCGGTGGTCGCCACTTTCGCCTGGATTTTCAGCCGCGACATGCTGCCTTCCGGGCCGCTCCCTTACATCAATCTTGTACTCTCCATTATCGGGGTCATATTGCTTCACTCCGCAGGTAATGTAATAAGTGACTGGTACGATCATCGCACCGGTGTTGACAACGAACACGCTTTCGCCGTACCGAACCTCGTTTTTCACAAGTTCGAACCAAAAGAGTACAAGATATTCAGCATTATCCTGTTAGCGGCCGGAATCCTCGTGGGAATAGTCATCACCATTCTCAGCGGACCATATCTTCTGGTAGCGGGAGGAATAGGGGTACTTCTGACCTACCTGTATTCTTTCCTGAAATACCGCGCGCTGGGCGATCTGGACATATTCATCATCTTCGGAGTGCTGACCGTTCTTGGAACAACATACGCTCTCACAGGTAGTTACCACCCCGAGGCACTAATCCTGTCCTTGCCGATTGGAATAATCACGGTCTCTGTGCTTCACGCCAACAACACCTATGACAGCGTCACTGACAAGGAGGCGGGCATAAAGACCTTCGCCATGCTTCTTGGACTGCCTAAATCGGCGACTCTGTACCGCTGCTACATGTTCATACCATTCATTTGCGTCTTGGTCTATATCATTCTCGGCATGATGCACCCTCTCGCGGCAATCAGCTTCCTGGCGGCCATCCCTGCCTGGAAAAACCAGAGGCAGGCGGCCACCTATCAACAAAATGGACTTGAAGCCATGAAGGGACTGGACCAGGCGTCGGCCCAAATGCAGCTGGTATTCTCAGGCCTGTTGTCAATCGGATTGATAATCGCCGGTCTTTTATGAGAAATAGCCATACCCGACTCGTAGTCACTATAGTCACAGCCGCCCTGCTGTGGTTCTACATGTTCAGCCCATGGACGGGCGGATGGCCGAATTTCTGGATAGTCATGTCCTGCTCGGCGGTGATCCTGACCACACTCGGGTTGCGCTTCACTCCTGACAAAAAGGATCTTCTTAAGATTGAGAAGCCAGCGGCTCAGGTTCTTGCCGGGATAGTCATCGCTTTCGCGCTTTGGGGAATATTCTGGATTGGAGACAAGGTCTCAACCTGGATGTTCGCTTTCGCGAGACCAGAAGTGGACTCCGTTTACGCCATGAAAGATGGACTGCCTGTCTGGATGATCGCTGTCCTGCTGCTATGCCTTATCGGCCCAGCTGAGGAACTATTCTGGCGAGGATATGTCCAAAGAACCTTAGGATGCGTTTTGGGAGGCAAACATCCTGAAGACAAAGCGTTTATCATGACGGCTGTCATCTATGCGCTAGTCCACATGTGGTCTTTCAATTTCATGCTTGTGATGGCAGCTCTTGTGGCCGGCCTTGTCTGGGGCCTGATATACAGGATCCGCCCGCAAGCCCTCCCCGCCCTCATCGTCAGCCACGCCCTTTGGGATGCCCTCGTCTTCATCCTCTTACCGATCTGATGAAGGTGCGTAAATAAACTATAAATAATAGTTGCATAATTCAACGGCGATAGTTATATTTGCTGTTGGATGTTTATATTCAGGTGCTTATGAGAAAGCTTACGCGCAAAGAGGAAGAGATAATGAAATTGTTCTGGGAAAACGGTGGGATGTTCGTCAAAGACATTCAGGAGACTTTCCCGGAGCCCAAACCACACATCAACACGGTCTCGACCCAGGTCAGGATCCTCGAGAAGGACGGTTTCCTGGGCCACAAACAATACGGGGGCAGTTTCAAGTATATCCCGATAATATCGGAGGATCAATATCGAAGGCAATCCCTCTCTGGACTGATCAAGAATTGGTTCGGCAATTCGTACATGAGTGCGGTCTCCACCTTACTCAAGGACGAGAAAATCACAGTGGATGATCTCAAGGAATTGATCGCCGAGGTTGAGAAAGCCGAGGACAGCAAGTGATACTATGACGGGCCTTGTTGTATATTCATTGAAAGCGGCCGTATTGACAGCGGTTTTGTACCTCCTTTGGCGGGCTTTGCTGAGGAAGGAGACCCTGCACCGGCTCAACAGGGTGATTCTTGTCCTGACACCTGTCATGTCAATGATTCTTCCCCTCTGCGTTATCACTGTGCATAAGACAGTCGAATCACCGGCTCCAGATGCCGGCGCCACCGCCGGTGCGTTAGAGGAGATTTCCATGTCAGGGATAAACACATGGACAATCCTCGGAGCCATCTACCTTGCAGGAGTGGTAATCGTTCTTCTGAGGATGGCTTGGTCGGCCATAAGACTATACTCCCTTATAAAAGAAGGAGAGAAACACATACTCGAGGACGGAATCACCTTGATAACCACGGAGAATGACCTTCCTCCTTTCAGTTGGATGGGATATATCATCTTGTCTAGGAAGGATTACGAGACCGGGCATCCCGAGATAATCCATCATGAGCAGGCCCACATCCGCCTGCGACACTCCGTGGACATCCTATTGACCGACTTCCTCACCGCCTTTCAATGGTATAATCCGGCAATCTGGGCGCTAGGAACTGACCTGCGGGGAGTCCACGAGTATGAGGCCGATGAAAGCGTAATTAAGGAAGGAACCAATCCGACTGAATATCAACTATTTCTGATTAAAAGGGCCGCCTTGACGAACGGTCTGTCGCTCGTCAGTGGTCTCCAGTCCGGAACGATCAAAGAAAGAATCAAGATGATGCTTAAAGGGCACGCGAGCTGGAAATCGGGCTTGAAAGCATTGTACGTCATTCCAATAATAGTCTTGACCCTTATAGCTTGCTCCAAGACGGTGACAGACTATGAGGTTCCATTCCGACTGGTCGATGATGAGGAACTCGTTTCTTTCCAGGTAGTTGAGATGAAACCGACCTTCAATAACGGTGACGCCGATGAGTTCAGCAAATGGGTCAATGCGAATTTGATATACCCAAAAGCCGCGAAAGATCGCTCAATCCAAGGAAGGGTAACACTTCAATTCACTGTCACGAAGACAGGTAAGGTAAAGGATGTCATAGTCCTGCGTAGCGCCCATCAGCTACTGGACGACGAGGCCGTAAGGGTAGTCTCCGCATCTCCCGACTGGACCCCCGGAAAGCAAAGAGGCAGAGACGTGGACGTGACTTACATGTTCCCGGTAATATTTCAATTAAGATGAGAAGCATTGCCACATCACTGATAACGGTAGCACTCCTGTCGTTGACAGTGGCTTTAAAAGCCCAGGAGGTCTCCCCTTTCGCGGCAGCGAAAGAGGCTATCTCCCGTTACGAGTATTCAAAAGCGATTGAACTGCTGGACAAGGCATTGGAAAGCGCCCAGGACGATAATGAGATCAGGGACTTGTCACTTCAGAAGGCTCGGTGCCAGAAGAAGATGCTGCGATACGATGCGGCAGCGGAGACATTAGCCTCCGTGATGAAACCCGGATCCCTGGATGTCGAGGTGGCAGGGGAACTCGCTGACTGCCACGTCAGTTCCGGAAAGTTGAATGATGCTCTGGGATTATACAGCCTGCTTTCCCTGCAGCATCCGGACAACCTGTATTTCTCAATCCAAAAGGCTTCCCTCTTATTCAAAATCAACGACTTCCAAGGTTGCGCCGAAGAAGGTAAGGTCATTTGCTCTCGGGATCCCATCCCTTCAATCCTGTCACTCATCGGAGCTAGTCTGCTGAAGATGGGACAAGTGGACTCTTCCCTCGCATATTACAGGAAATCATTGAGATTCAACCCTTCCAATCCTAACACAGTGGTCAGCATCTCGAACATACTTCTCGGGAAAAAGGACTACGACGGAACAATCTCATTGGCCAAAGACTTTTTGGAACAGGCTCCGGACAATATGGGAGTCGCCCAGATCCTGGGAGTGGCATATTACCTTAAAGATGATCAGGACAACGCTTACGAGGTCTTCAAGCAACTCCGCAAAGACGGGGATGACTCCTATGGGACCATGTACTACTCAGGCCTCAACGCATTGGCGCTCAACCGTTTCGAGGTGGCTCAGGACTGTTTCGAAGAGGCGTGGCAGATAGACTCGTCAGACGTGAGACTGGCCGTCAACTTCGCGATCTCATTGGCCAAGGACAGGCAGTTTCGCAAAAAGAACGATGTCTTGATCAACAACACCGACAAGGCGATCAGCTTCTTCTCCAAAGCCAGTGACATTGCTGAGCCGGACCATGAAATCATGTATAAGATCCACAATGGTCTCGGTCAACTCTATTTCATGAAGCAAGACATAAAGACAGCTCTCCCCCACTACGAGGCCGCATATGAATATAATCCCAAGGACATAGCCTTGCTGGTCTCTATAGGCTATTGCCACAGGCTCAACAAAAACTACAACACCGCCCTTCGGTACTACGAGAAATACCTGAAACTAGGCAAGGAAGGCACCAAGAACTACAACTTCGCCAAGGAGGAAGTCACCTACGTCAAGTCCGAGCTCCACATGCTGCAATAGCTGGATTTCATCCTTCCAGGCAGGACTGGCGATCCTTAATCAGCTGGCACTTAAGGGCATCAAGCGAGTCAAAGCGGCGCTCATCCCGAATCTTCCTCAGGAAGGTTATTTTGAGGTCAAGACCATATATATCCTCGTCGAAATCAAAGATGTTCGTCTCTACAGTCCGGTCTCTTCCGACATTGACAGTGGGCCTTGTCCCGATGTTGCACATGCCTTTGAATACTCGCCCTAGAGATTCAACCTCAACGGAATAAACCCCGTTGCCAGGCAACAGCTTCAGAGGCTCATACAGTCTCATGTTCGCTGTCGGGAAGCCGATGGTCCTGCCAAGACGATTCCCCGCCACAACGACTCCTGTCAAAGAGTAATTGTAGCCCAACATCCCGGCCGCAGACTCCACATCACCCGCCGCGATCGCCTCCCGGATCTTTGTGGAGCTGACAACCTTCCCCTCAGGAGTCCCGAGACATCCGGTCCTGACCACATCAAGTCCAACCTCGACAGCGACCTTCTCTATCTCATCAGGACCAAGCGTATCGCTTCCGATCCTGTTGTCATATCCCAAAAGGATAGCCTTTCCGCCGAGACGGCCTTTGACATATTCCTCAAGATACTCCCTCGTCGTGAGACGGCTGAAAGCCCGCGTGAAAGGGAGGACCTCCACACGGTCTATTCCCAACCCATTCAATAGATCCTTCTTCTCCGACAGGGATGTGAGCAGGCGTAGATTCCGGGCATCATCCTGGAGCACGTTCCGGGGATGAGGCCAGAATGTGACCACCATGCTCTCGTCACCACGCTCCCTGGCGATCGACAAGAGTTTCTCAAGCACAAGACGGTGCCCTAGATGGACACCGTCGAAAAAACCTGTGGCTATAACCATTTCACTAGCTCGAAGTCCTGACGGTGAGGCAGGATCGGGTTCTTGGCGTACATCCTGGTAGCGACCTGGTACATACCTGTCTTGTCAGGCACGATCGCGGTCTGGTACTTGGCGGTGCCGTCATTGAAATCAACGACAGTCAGTTCATGCTTTTCCTGGATATGCAGGCGACGCTTGCTGTCCATCGTGGCGAACAACACCTCCACCCCAATATCATCCGGATTCAGATCACCAATATTCAGGACCACCTCCACATTCATGCTCTTGCGCATGGATAAAGTGTAGGAAGTATCTGGTTGAGTGAGAGATACAACCTCGATATTCTTCCACTCGCGGCGGATCCTCTTCTTCCAGGCGGAGATCTTGCGGGCAAGACGGTAGTCATCGCTTATCACCTCGGCGGCGCGCTTGGCCTGAGGAATATAATACTGGTTACAGTAGTCGGTCAGCATCCTGTTGGTGGTGAAGTTGCTGGCCACCTGAGCGATGGTGTTCTTGATAAAGCCAACCCACATGGGTGACAGGCCCTTATCCTTGTCGACATCGTAATATGCGGGAGCGATCTCGTTCTCGATGATCGTGTATATCGTGGCGGCGTCGAGCTCATTCTGGTAGCCCTGATCGTCGTATGCCCTTTCCTGAGGCAGAGCCCAACCGGCTCCCTCCTTATAGCCTTCGACCCACCAGCCGTCAAGCACCGAGAAATGCATGACACCATTCATGGAAGCCTTCTCCCCAGAGGTTCCGGATGCCTCCTGAGGACGTGTGGGATTATTCATCCACACATCCACTCCCTGGACAAGACGCTTGGCCAGACGGATATCATAGCCCGGAACAAAGACGATCTTACCTAGGAAACGATCCTGCTTCGAGATCTCGACTATCCTCTTGATGAGGTCCTGACCCGCCTTGTCGGCAGGATGGGCCTTGCCGGCGAACAGGAACTGAACCGGATGCTCAGGATCATTGACAATGGAGTCGAGCCTGTCAAGATCCGTGAACAGGAGAGTTCCCCTCTTGTAGGTCGCGAAACGGCGGGCGAAACCAATAGTCAAAACATCATCCCTGAGATTCTCCTTGATAGCCACGATCTGGCTGGGAGAATAATGATTGCAGAGAGTAGAGTCGGATATTATCTCCTTGACAAGGCTTATAAGCCTGGTTTTCAACACCTTCCTTGTATTCCAAACATCCTCGTCACTGACATTGTAGATCCCGTTGAAACAAGACTTGTCGTAATGGTGGGTAAGGAACTCCGGTCCGAATACACGGGCGTGGATCTTCTGCCACTCAGCCGCTGTCCATGTCGGATAATGGACTCCGTTGGTAACGTAGCTGATGAACAGTTCCTCAGGAAGGTAGCCGGGGTACATCCTGTTGAATATGTCCTTGCTAACCTCTCCATGGAGCCAGGAGACCCCATTCACATTCTGTGAGAGGCTGGAGGCGAGGAAACTCATGGAGAACTTCTCTCCCTGATTGTTGCCGTCCGGCTTGCCGAGGGCCATCATGGTCTCCCAGTCTATCTTGAGACGCTGCGGATAATGTCCGATATATTTCCTCAAAAGACCCTCATCGAAAGAGTCATGTCCAGCGGGGACCGGGGTGTGGGTCGTGAACAGGGATGATGCCCTGACGACCTCAACAGCCTCACCGAAATCAAGATTATCCTCCTGAATATACTCACGGAGCCTCTCCAGACCGGTGAAAGCCGCATGCCCCTCATTGCAATGATAGACCTCAGGGTTGATCCCAAGGTTTCTCAGAGCCCTTATACCACCGACTCCGAGAAGGAGTTCCTGCTTCAGGCGGTTCTCCCAATCGCCTCCGTAGAGGTGATAAGTCACCTGACGGTCCTCAGGGATATTGGCCTCATAATCAGTGTCAAGAAGATAGAGGTCGGTACGGCCTACCGCGACCTTCCATATCCTCGCGGTGATGTTCCTTCCAGGGAAGGCGACACTTGTGGTCATCCAGTTGCCTGTGGAGTCAAGAACCGGCTCGGCCGGTATCTTGGTGAAGTCCTGGGCGTCGTACTGGGCCACCTGCTCTCCCTGGCCTGTGAGGACCTGGGTGAAATAGCCGTACCTGTAAAGGAAGCCCACAGCCACAAGGTTGACATTCATGTCACTGGTCTCCTTAAGATAGTCACCGGCAAGGATGCCGAGACCTCCTGAATAGATCTTGAGGGAGGTGTCGAGACCATATTCCATGCAGAAATAACCTATCTGGGGACTGGTCCTCTCGGCTTTCAAGGCCATGTAAGCGTTGAACTCACTCATCACCGCCTCGTAAGCGGCGAGGAAAGCCTCATCCTTAGCGAGAGCCTTGAACCTCTTGAGACTCACGATGTCGAGCAAAGCCATAGGGTTGTGCCTGGTGTTGTGCCAGACCTCAGAATCTATGGATTTGAACAGAGCCTTGGCGGACTCGTTCCAGCACCACCAGAGGTTTTTAGAAAGTGTCTCGAGACCGGTGAGGGCTTCGGGGAGATGACGTGTCACCATTACGCTTTTCCAAGAAGGAGCGTTAACTTCTATCTTATTGTATGCCATTGATTTATCTTTGCCAAGTTCGTCAGGGAAGGCTCTTTCGGCGGTCACGATCTTGCTGAGGGCGACCGAATAGGCCTCTTTATAATACTTAATCTGGTTTTCCCAGAGGGCGATCGTGGAGACGTCCCTGGCGTTCTCCATATATACCCTCCTGCCATCGGAGTCAAGATCAGCGATCTCCTTGACCCTCTCGACCACACCGTCAACCACTTCAAAGTAATTGGTGTCGTTCCTGTCGAGGACGGTGATGCCAGGATGATCTTCCCCGTAATGGGTCCTCACCCACATGCCGAAACCGGAAAGACTGGTCGTGAGGGAAGGAATCCTGAAGGCGAGACTCTCAAGAGGAGTGTAGCCCCAAGGCTCATAATATGAGGGGAAGAGCGTCAGGTCAAGTCCCGCCAGAAGGTCGTAATAAGTCTTGTTGAATATACCGTCGGACCCGTTCAGGTAAGAGGGAATGAAATACACCTTCACCCTGCTCCCCTTATCGTTGTTGAAACCCAACTCCCTGAAACGGCGGGTAATCACATCCGACCAGGGATCCATAAGGTAATGGGAGACTTGAGTGGTGTAATCAGAATCATTTCCGGCAAGCTTAGCGGCCAGATCCTTGTCCGCACCGTTGTGGCCGGAAGGAATCATGATGAAAGCCTGTATGTCACGGCCGACAGGATGCGTGTCCGAGAGTGTCTTCAAGGCATCGATGAAAACGTCGATACCCTTATTGCGATATTCGTAACGGCCTCCTATTCCGATTAATATAGCATCCTTTGAGACCTCCTCTCCAGACATGGCGGCCGCGACCTCGATCAAGGTCTCCCTCGCGGCCTTACGCTTCTCAATGAACAACTCGTCCGTGGCGGGTGTGAAACTATTCTCAAACCCGTTGGGGGTCACCACATCAACCTCTCGGCCCAGGAACCGGGCGCACTCCTTAGCCGTGATCTCGCTGACCGTAGTGAAAGCGTCAGCATTCTGGGCGGAAATCTTCTCGATGGAATGACGGGCGACAACCCCGAACTGCCTCGCTTTCTGGTCGGCGTCATATATGTCCATCGAATCATAAAGAGGGAGATTGTTTCCTGCCAGGCAGCGTCCCATCACGGTGGCGTGGGTAGTGAATACGGTCGCCACCGGGATTTTGATATCCTTCAGATAAAGAAGGCCGGAGCCGGTCTGCCACTCATGGAACTGAGCCACGACTCTATCAGCCGATGATAGATTGAAATTGTAGAAACTCTCTATCACATGGCCGGCAGCGTAACCGAAAAGCACATTCTCCTTGTAGTCCCAGTTTCCGGAGATGGAGTCCACTCCGAACCGCTTCCAGTACTCAGTGAGAATGTCGTTCTGCCTCGTGAGATACTGCTTGAAATCCACCAATATCGCGATCGGACGGCCGGGAACATTCCACCTTCCGACACGGACACGAAGTCCCTCGGAAGCGGCTTGAGCTTTCCATAGCGTGTAAAGGTGGTTGTCTTCAATGAAATCAGGATTGCTTTCAGTATCCATCCACACATCCGGACCAACCAGTATATGATGTTTGTGGAGTTGTTTCTTCAGGTAAAGCGACTTGGTCGCGATAACCGTGTAGATTCCACCTACCTTGTTGCAGACTTCCCAGCTGACTTCGAACAGGTAGTCCGGATTGATCAGTTCTTTTGCCATTTACTTCTTTTTCTTTGTTGGTTTCTTCTCTTTCGGGGCAGGTTCCTGGCCGAAAGTGGCGACCGCGTCATCAATCCTGATGATGAAGTCGCTCAAGGCGTTCATGTAGTTGATGAATGCCTCATAAGGTGTGTTGTAAGGATTGAAATAGCTGTGAACCTCTCCGTCTGAGAAGAACTTGGTGCACATGTAATAGAGGTGGTCACTCTCCTGCAGATGACCGAAATCCTCCCAGAGGACGGCATTGTTCAAAAGAGCGAGCTTCTCAGATTGCTCATAAAGCTTGTTGAAAGCATCTTGCTGAAGCTCGTTTCCAAGCCAGGCGGTCACATCTCTCTCCTCGTCCGCCCATGAGATGGGATCCGGGACCTCTATCTCGGCCACCGGCTTGTGCTTGCGGGTAGCGAGGGTCGGGGTTGTGAACTCGAAACCACCGTCACCAAGGACAGCATCAGGAAGATATCTCATGAAATCGAATATACCCGAAGCCTCCTTCTGATGCTCTCCGAAGGTCTCATAGTCCATGAAAAGATTGATAATCTCACCATCCGCGGAATTCAGCCATGAGAGGAACTTATCCGTTGTGAGCGGCCAGTCCTTCCATCCCTTGTCTGAGAAACGGAACGCGATGTCGTCACTCAACTGATAGTCACGGAGAAGAAGCTTCAATCCGGACTTCAAGGGGTTGGAATAGACAAAATGAGGACTCTTCCATCCCAGAATATGCCTCGCGCCCTCGGTCAGCATGGTCTTGAAGCCAAGGTCATAAACCTGCCTGCCGATAGTGTCCGAATAGACCAACTCAGTGTTCCTGAAAGCCTTAGGAGTCACTCCGAAATGATCCTCAATAGCCTTGACATGCTTCTCGACCTGATGCCTGAACTCTCCCTCGTTGGCAAGGGAGGCGAGCGAGTGATAATATGTCTCGGCCAGGAACTCAACACAACCCGTGTCAGCGAGTTCCTTGAAACTCCTGACGACATCCGGCTCGTACCTATCGAACTGCTCGAGGGCTGAACCCGTGATTGAGAAGGTGACCTTAAAGTCCTTCCCATACTTCTTGATAAGATCCAGAAGCAATTGGTTCATCGGAAGATAGCACCTCTGGGCAATCCTGTGCAGGATGGTCCTGTCGGTGTAGTCGTCGTAATAATGCGAGTCCTTGCCGATATCAAAAAAACGATACAGTCTCAACCTCGTGGGCTGATGGACTTGGAAATATAGACAGACACTCTTTTTCATGGCTGGTTATTTAATGACAGATTCATATACTTTCTTCATCTTCGCCGCCGCATGGTTCCACTTCAGGCGGTTAACCTCCTCGTATCCCTCCTTAGCGGCGAAATTGGCGAGAGCGGGATAGCTCAGCAACGCATAGATGTCGTCCGCCATGGCGTCAACATCCCAGAAGTCAACTTTGAAGGCGTATTTGAGCACCTCGGCCGCAACTGATTGATTGGAGATAATGGAAGGGACATTGCTTCTCATCGCCTCGAGCGGGGAAATACCGAATGGCTCGGAGACGGAAGGCATGATGTAGACATCCGACAGGGCGAACATCTTCTGGACATCGGTCCCGCGAAGGAACCCGGTGAAATGGAAGCGGTCAGATATTCCCAGACGGGCCGCATGGCGGATGCATCGATTCATCATGTCTCCGCTGCCGGCCATCACGAAACGCACCCCCGTGGTCCTTTTCAAGACCTTGGCGGCCGCCTCGATGAAGTACTCAGGACCTTTCTGGAAAGTGATTCTTCCGAGGAAGGTGACCACTTTATCCTTGACACCCCTATCAATCTGGAGATTCTCCCTGCCGCTGAAATCCACGGCGTTATGCACTGTGACAACCTTGTCCGGGGATATGCCGTACTTGTTTATGACAATATTCCTGGTGAGGTCGCTAACGGCCATGACCTTGTCAGCAGCCTCCATGCCCCTCTTTTCGATACTATAGACGCGGGAATCAATCATGTCCTCGGTTCCGCGGTCGAAGGACGTGGCATGGACGTGGACGACCAAAGGCTTGCCTGTCAATTCTTTCGCCGCGATTCCAGCGAGATAGGTGAGCCAATCGTGGGCGTGGATGACATCGAACTCATCCTTGTGCTCCACCGCTATTGTCCCGCCCACCATGGCATAGCGGGCAACCTCCTCAAGCAAGTTGGAGCCATACTTCCCGGAGAAGCGGTACTTGGACCCGAAAATCTTATCCTCGGAGACATCGCGATGACGCTTCTCAGCTTCCACCAACTCATAGAACTCGTCCGGATTGGTGTAGGGAATCATGTTGGATCCAACCCTCACGAACCGGACTTTATCAAGAAACTCGTCGACAGAGGAAGCCACGCTCATAACAGGAACATCACTGGCATTGATGATGGTAGCCACACTTCCGTCCTCATCTCCCGAGGCGGAAGGCATGACGAAAAGCGTCTCGACACCATTCTCGACCAGACCTTTCACTATACCGTAACATGCGGTGCCCAGACCTCCGGCGATATGGGGAGGGAACTCCCAACCGAACATCAGAACTCTCATGGCTTATTCCTCCTTCTTGGATTTTGAGATAGCGTAATCGGCCATCAGCAGAGCCGCGGTACTTAGAGCGGAAGATATCGCTCCATGGGGCTCATGGGGCGGATCCCCGTCGTAGAGCTCTGAGAAGGCTCCGACGCCATGTTTATTAAGATCCTCGTAGAATCCCTCGACCAACCACTCGGCCTTCTTCACGAAAGACTGGCCTTTGAACCTGAAGCCAGACCAGATGTAAGGAGCTAACAGATAGACCCTGGTGCTTCCTCCATGGTAGGCCAGATCCCTCTCACGCTGTGATCCCTCGTAAACACCCTTGTAGTCCACGCTCCTGGGGGAAAGGGTGCGGATACCGCGCCTTGTCACCAGCTCATTGTCAATCACATGGAGAATCGCGGAGGCGACTTCCGGATCGACCGGCATATCCTCCTCGACAATCGCATAGATCATATTCGGACGCACCTCGAGATGCTGCCCCGCGTTATCGACATAGTCAGCTAGATACCCCGCCCTGGCGTTCCAGAACATGGGTTGGAAATTCTCTTTGACCAAAGCCTTGATTCCCGACCACTCCTTCACGAAATCACCGTCAGGATCACCGTATTTCCGTTCCATCTCGAGGGCGAAAGCGATGGAATGGTACCAGAGAGCGTTTGTCTCGACCTGATATCCAGCTCTTTCCGTGACCGGACGACCGTCAATGTAAGCGTTCATCCAAGATAGAGCCCATCCTTCGAGCTGTGCCCAGAGAAGTCCGTTGGGATGCATAGTCACCTCAACCCTTCTTCCGGGAAGATAGCTCTCAAGAATCCCCTTGACCACAGAACCGTACTTATTCCAAATGTGCTTCCCGCTGCCACCGAGCTCAATATACTGCCTGAGCGCGGCCGCCAACCTGAGCGGAGCCTCAACCTGAGTTGTTTTACGGAAAAGCCTTTCCTGTTCGTCAGCTATCAGATTATCAAGTATTTCCTCAAAAGACGCCCTATCACCAGTAGCGAAGAGCGTCAGGCCGGGAGCGGCCATCAAGGTCTCCCTCAACAGACCTGTGTACATCCATGAGAATCCAGCCGTGACCTTCTTCTTTCCGTTCCTGTCTTGAATGAGAAGATCGGCGCAATGGACAAGCTGGTCGCGGTATGAGGTGATCTCTGGAGCCTTTGCCACCAGAGCGTCAAAATGACGCTTCAGGCCAGTGGGAATGACCTCTGAGACAGAGGCGGAGAACACGATGGCGTCTCCCTCCTTCATCATGACCTCGAAATGACCGGGGACATATAAGTCCTCACGACAGTCAAAACCGCGCCTGTACTCATCAGAATAAGTAACCCCCTTGTACCAGCACGGTGTTGAGACAAACACGGCCTCCTTGGTGTTGAACTGGATATTCAGGTCCGGGAAACCGTCGTAGAGATTCCAGGCCATTCCGTTCGCGACCTCCCAACCCTGCTGACGGGCAGAAGGGTTCTCGAGCGTCAACGCATGTATATCCCTGAAGGCCAGGAAAGGAGTGAGCAACAGTTTGACTTTGGCCGGAGCATTGAGGAGGTCGTAGCGGACCATCACCTGATCGGCGTCAGGAACGAGAAGTATGGTCTTTGTCAATACCATCCCTCCGACTTTGTAGGTGACTTTCGGCACCGGGTCGGCTTCGAAATCAATGATGTACTTGTGGCCCCTGGGCTCATAAATGTCGCCATAGCAGTGTATGCCCAGATTGAACTGCTTGCCGTTCAGCACAAGGCTCTCATCCATCGAGGAGAGCAACAGGTGCTTCCTGCCTCCGAACTTGTCCACCGGGACCGCCAGAAGACCATGGTAACGCCTGGTGTTGCAAGTGACTATGGAAGTGTTGCAATAGGCTCCAGTCTTGTTGGCGCTGATAATCTCCCTCTTCAAGGAATATGAGAGATTGACCAGCTCGGACTTGTTGAATTTCAAAAAAGCCATAATTATCTTAAACTATTCTTCAAATTTCAGCACTAGAGCACAACGGCTCGGCAAATAAACGCTCAAGACACCGTCGATGGTGAAATGCTCCGAGTCAGCGGCAAGCCGCGAGAACCCGTTGAATTTCACATCGTCGGAATCCAGCACTTTGACATACTTGCCCGGGGACGCTTGGAAGCCATAATCGGTGAAAGAATCCACCGGGTTGAAATTCATCGCGAAGATAAGGTTTTTACGCTTGAATATCAAGATTTTCTTTTCCTCATCAGCCCTTAGAAGCTCAGGCCTGACGGACAGAATGCCATAACGTTTTGCAAGGCTTATCATAGCTTTGTCGAACTCTCTCAAGCATCCGTAACGAAGGGTATCATTGTCCGCTATTGACCAAAGTCTCCTCGCATGGGCGAAACTCCATCCGTTCCCCTCCCTCGGGAAGTCTATCCACTCGGGATGACCGAACTCGTTGCCCATGAAATTCAGATAGCCATCTCCCGCCGTGCCCAGAGTGGCAAGCCTGATCAGCTTATGAAGGGCGATCCCACGGTCGACAAGGAGATTCTTCGAGCCTTTTTCCATCGAGAAATACATTTCCTTGTCAATAAGGCGGAATATTATCGTCTTGTCTCCGACCAGGGCCTGGTCGTGACACTCGGCGTAACTGATAGTCTTCTCATCGGAACGCTTGTTAGTAAGCTCATACCAAATCTCCCCGGGACTCCACTGCTCGTCAGATTTCTCCTTAATCCACTTGATCCAATGGTCAGCGATTCCCATCGCCATCCTGAAATCGAATCCCACTCCACCTGCCTCGAATGGAGCCGCCAGGCCAGCCATTCCGCTGACATCCTCGGCTATCGTGACAGCCTCCGGCTTAATCTCCTTGATGAGCATATTGGCGAGGGCGAGATAAGCCACGGCGTTCTCGTCCACCCCTGAATCGAAGTAGAGCGCGTAATCACCGAAATCCTTTCCGAGCCCATGATCCCAGTACAGCATGCTGGTGACCCCGTCGAAACGGAAACCGTCAAGGTGGTATTCCTCCAGCCAGAATTTGCAATTCGAGAGAAGGAACCTCACGACCTCATCCTTCCCGTAATCAAAGCAACGGGATCCCCAAGCGGGATGACGTCCCTGAGGACCCTGGTAGAAATAGAGGTCTTCCCGTCCGTCGAAGAGCCCAAGCCCTTCCGCCTCATTGTCCACGCTATGGGAATGGACGATGTCCATCACCACAGCTATACCCATCCCATGGGCGGTGTCGACCAGTTCCTTGAACTCCTCGGGAGTGCCGAAACGGGAACTCAACGCGAAGAAATTGGAGACCTGATAGCCGAAAGAGCCGTAATACGGGTGCTCCTGCAAAGCCATAATCTGTATGGTGTCATAGCCCAGGCTCTTAACACGAGGCAGGACATCTTTACGGAACTCATTGAAAGTGGATACTTTAGGCTCTTCAGAACTCATGCCGATGTGGCATTCATAGATAAGGGGATGCGGCCTTCTCAGCACTTTGTCGTGCTTCCACTCAAAAGGCTCGGGATCCCAGACCTGTGCGCAGAAAACCTTGGTGGATGGATCTTGCACAAGCCTGCGGCAATATGCCGGAATCCTCTCACCACCTCCGCCAGGCCACTCGATGAACAGTTTGTACAATTCCCCGTGGGAAAGGAACATGTTGTCAAGACGGAGTTCCCAATTCCCGGCTCCGGCGACCTTGAACTCATACGCCGAAGCTCGTTTCCAATTGTTGAACTCCCCAATGAGATATACCCTGGAGGCGTTAGGGGCCCACTCCCTGATAACCCAGGACCCGTCAGGTTCTTTGTTTAGTCCGTAGTAGAGATGGTTGTTCACGCCCTCTGACAAGCTTGAAGCCTTTTCCGGTACAATCCTCGAACGTGCCTTGAGAATCCTTTCATGACGAGCCTCGATGGCCTCCTTGTAGGGCTCGAGCCATGGGTCAGTCTTATATATTTTCTTCATTTTTCTCATAGCTTTACAATATACGAAAAATAATTGACATCAGATATCACGGCTCGGGATTTGTTGGAAAAAGGGAAAAAGCGTAAATTTGTGGGATTATACGTCTTTCCCGCATGAGAGAGGTTTTTAAAAGAATATGGTTCCCCTTACTGGTAGTGTGCGTCATCTCTACGCACGCTATAAGCATGGGTGTCCATCCGTCCTCTGGAGATCCCGGGTATGGTTTCGTGTCATCTGGGAAGCCTCAGAAACCCGACACCATCCGCTACCGGAACATCTTCATGAAAAGACCTTCAGCCTCCAATGCGGAGTATGACACTTCCATTTTCCTGGAACCCATAGACACCGTTCCGCTTGTCACGGCCAGGGATTCCATCTTCCCTCCTGACTCACTTAAAGACATCGACCCTTTCAGGTACAAATACTATGTCGCCATCTTAGACTCGCTGGTACATAGCATTGTGAGTGACTCCTTGAAGCAGGCTGGTGACTCCATTGACTGGCCTATCCTCGATTCTTTGTATAACCTGGAGTACAAGGCCAGGAAAAAGGCGGAGTTTGAAGCATGGTACGCCGGTCTTTCGAAGACCGACCGGAAGAAATACGACATAGCTCAAAAAGAGAGGCTTAAAAGGCACATTGCGGACAGCGTTCAAGCCATCAAGGATAGTATCTTACAGGTAAAGGACAGTATCCGGGAGAACACCCCGAGAATCTTGGAGACTTTCGCCCTGCCCGACTCCATGCTATACAAGAGGATCGTCCAATGGACTCACGAGAGGGAGTTCCATAAGATGAGCGTGAAAATCCCGGACACAACCGCCAATTTCCGGTTCCACGACTATCCATTTTACAGGAAGGACGTCAACGCCTCATGGTTGGGCGTAGCCGGTTCCGCCCTTCAGTACTACAATTATTTCAACCGGACGAGCGAGAATGGGGTCTCATTTTATGAGCCGTATGAGTCATGGACCTACTCGGCCAAGACATTGCCGTTCTACAACACCAAGACCGCCTACACCGAATTGTCATATACCGGGACGTTGTTCGCCAACTCGCAGAAGGAATCAGACAACCTCCACATACTTACCAGCCAGAACCTTTTCCCGGCGTTCAATTACACGTTGGAATACAACCGGTTCGGTGGAAAAGGCATAGTGCAGAATGAGGCCACCGCCAATAAGACTCTCTCACTGTCGTTGAATTACACGGGGAAGAAATACCTCATGCACGCCGGTTACATCAACAACAGGATAACCAGAAGCGAGAACGGAGGTATCACGGACATCTCAATGGTAAGGGACACGACCTTGGACGCCAGGGAATATTCCGTCCACCTTACCAACGCTTCCAGCAGCATTCTCAGGAAGACTTTCTTCCTCGACCAGCAATACAGGATCCCGTTCACTTTCATAACGAGAATCCAGGAGAACAAAAGGAACAAGGCTTACAAGGAGCGGATACTCGCGTCCGGGGACTCAACCATGATAGCGGTGGTCGACAGCCTTGTCGCGCTCGCCGCGGCTGAGCGGGCAGCGGCTGACACTTTCGACACGGACAACATCACGACCGCCTTCATCGGGCACAGCACCGAGTATTCAGTGTTCCGCAAGAGATACAACGACCAGATATCCTCTTCCGACAAGATCGGGAGACGGTTCTATAACAACGCCTTCCTTTACAATCCGACCAATTCATACGATTCCGTGAGGGTGTCTAAGCTGGAGAACAGAGTGTTTATACGTCTACAGCCATGGTCCGAGGATGCGATCGTGTCGAAACTGAACGGAGGTATCGGGAACAGGATCACCAACTGGTATGACTTCGACCCCACATTCCTGAAAGGCAACACCAACACCATCTGGAATTCCACATTCGTCTATGCCGGTGTTGAAGGGCAGTTAAGGGACTATATCCACTGGGATGCCACAGGAGACTACGTGTTCCTCGGAAGTGAGATGAATGACTTGTCCTTGAAGGGCAATCTGTTGTTCTCCTTGCACCCTTTCCGCAGGGCGCGCAAAAGCCCGGTCAACCTCAACCTCAAGTTCGAGACATCGATAAAGGAACCAGAGCATTACCACAATCAGTTCTTCTCCAACCACTTCCGATGGAATAATGATTTCGGCAAGACATCAACAACCAAGCTCCAGGCGAAGTTGGATATCCCGAGATGGAAAGTATCCGCCGAGGTGGGATACGCCCTACTTGACGGTAATATCTATTTCGACTCGCTGGCGGTGGTGAGACAGAACACCAAACCGATGAGTGTGCTAAGTGCTGTATTGAACAAGGATCTGGCTTTCGGTCCTCTCCATTTGGACAACAGGATCCTGTTCCAGGTGTCTTCCAACCAGGATGTGGTGCCGGTTCCCACTCTCGCCGCCAACTCCCGGCTGTACCTGCAATTCGACATTTCAGGCGGCACGATGAGGATGCAGCTCGGAGGTGATGTCTGGTACAACACCAAGTATTTCTCAGCGGCTTGGAATCCTGCCGTTGGCGTGTTCTACAACCAGAAGAAAGAGCAGTACAACAACGGTCCCGTGATTGACGCCTTTGTGAATGTGCAATGGAAAAGGGCATGCTTGTTCGTGAAAGTCGAGAATGTGGGACAGGGTTGGCCGATGGAGAAATTTGATTATTTCAGTGCCCACAACTACATCAGGACCCAGAGGGCTTTGAAATTCGGCGTGTATTGGCCATTCTATCTACAGCCAACCGAGAATCACCGGGTTTCGGCGAGCTCCGGACTGTCGTCAGGTGGAGGTTCCCGCGGTTCTAGAGGAGGTCTAGGGGGAAGTCTCGGGAGACGCCGATGAGAGTATTCCGGTATCTCCTGGCCAGCTTGCTGCTGCTCGTGGTATTTCCTGTCGCTGGAAACAAAATCTTCCACAAAAACGACAAGTATGCCTTCCGTGGAGACTTGGTGCGTTGCGCCATCAAGCTTGACGGCTATCAGGCCGGAATTAATTATGAGCTCCTCAAAGCTTTCAGTAAAAGTCACTGTGACTCCACATCGATAATTCCGGGAGAGGACATCGCCAGCCTCTTGGGTGAGCTCTCGAGAGATAGCCTGGATATTCTGGTGATGCCTTCCAGCGAATTCAATGACACTTTAGGGCTGGTGAATCTCGTTTTGGGAGATACCTCTGTCACTTGGGTAATGAGACCTGGTAAAAGCGCCAACAGGGAACTATTCAGATGGTACGCCGGATACCGAGGCACCCGAGAGTACTCCGACTTGGTCAGAAGATTCTCGGAAAGCTATGGGGTGAACAGAAACTGGAAGCTCTCTTCAGGAACGATAAGTCCTTATGACAATCTTTTCAAGTTAAACGCGAAGCTACTCGGATGGGACTGGAGGCTTCTCGCCGCCTTGGCATGGAGTGAGTCCAAGTTCATGATACAGGCAAAATCTCCCAAGGGGGCTCTTGGGATAATGCAGATGATGCCTGCCACCGCCGGAAAGTTCGGTGTCACCAATTGCCTGGACCCTGAAGAGAATATCTCCGCTGGTACACGCTACCTTGTTTTCCTTCAGAATACACTTTCGAGATACACCGAGGATCCGGAAATCCTATCTTGGTTGACTATAGCGGCCTACAACAGCGGAGGGGGCAGGGCTCTTCAAGACCTTGAGGGGAGGGAAAGGAGCTCAGCCACTGAAGCCTATACGGAAGCGGTTCTACGCCAATACGATATATTCTCGGGACGGAAAAAAGAAGAAGGCCTATTGCGCCCTGACAGTCTGGGCGGGATCGACCCTGGAGATGAAAACACAGGGGATCAGGAGGAGGAGCATGATGACCAGGAAAGAGAGGACATCAGCCACCAAGACCATGGGGATGTCGATATGGATGGGAACAAATGAGACAAAATAGTTCTCCGGATTCAGCTTAAGCAAATGGGTCCATCTCTGGATCCCGCACAGGACCAGCGCCAGCACATTACCGATAACCATTCCCTTCAACACTATCACAGACGCCACCTTAAGGAAGACCTTAGCTATGGAGCGGTCTGTCATGCCCATGGATTTGAGCGTGCCTATAGTGGATATATTCCGGAATAGCATGATCAGAAGTCCCGAGATCATGTTGAAGCCGGCGACTATAGTCATCAGTATCAATATGAACAGCACATTGAAGTCGATCAGGTCAAGCCAATCGAATATCTGGGGATAACGACTCATGACAGAAGTGGCGATCAATCTATCCCCTGATTCGCTCTCCAGAGCTTTCATCCCGACTTTATCAGTGGCGTCCCTCATGGCCTGGGAATTCCTGTAGGCAGGTGCCAAGCTAATTTCCAGTGTAGAGACCTCATCTGATTCCCAGCCGTTGAGCCTCTGCAGGTCTGCGATGTCACAGAGAACGACCATATTGTCAGTCCCGTCCATGATACCGTCGTATACCCCGACTATATTGAAGGATCGGACCTTTACATTCTCCCCAATGAAATAGGACAGTAACTTGCCTCCCACCTCGACTCCGATGAGATCCCTCAACCGTGAAGGTATCCGCACAGCGAGTTTGACTGAGTCAGCTTCACCTTTCTCAACGGGAATCCCTTTGAAAACCACCCCGTGGATGTTCTCGCCATTCTTTATGATGCCGGCCCTGTAGACAGCCGGCACGATCCGCCTTACCTCCGGCATACCCTCGACCTCATCCAGGAAATCCGGAGAGGAAGACATCGGAGAAGTGTCATTGATATAATTCATGTCAGCCGGGACAAGCTGCACGTCGCCTGTAAGGTCGGAAATACCGTCGCGGAGCTCCTCCCTGAAACCGGATGAGACCGCCACGGAAATAATCATGATAAGGAAGGAGATCGCGATGGACACCACCGCGATCTTCCCTCCGAAACGAAGGCGTCGGGCTATGAAGCCTGTCGCTTCCACGTCTTACCAGATATGGACCCTCTCGCTCTCAGGACGCCACATGGGATCACCCTCCTTGATGCCGAAAGCGTCGAAGAATGACTGGAAATTCTTCACAGACACATTGACCCTGTTGACAGCCAAAGAGTGGACATCCTGCCTGGTCCTGCGGGCCTTCTCCTGGTCGGTGATATTCTGGGCCCATATAGTGGCATAACTCAGATAGAACCTCTGGTCAGGGGTAAATCCGTCAATCAGACCGGGATCCTTACCGGCGATGGCGTTATGCATCGCCGTGTAGGCTATGCTCAGGCCGCCGTGGTCACCGATATTCTCTCCAAGGGAAAGCTGTCCATTCGCCATGAGGGCGGGCTGACCGTCCTTGGCAGGAAGGACCTCCACAGCGTCGAACTGCTCAGCGAGTATCTTGGCTTTAGCTTTGAACTTGGCGTCATCATCAGCTGTCCACCAACCGGACATGTTACCCTTGCTGTCGAACAGACGGCCCTGGTCGTCAAATCCGTGGGACATCTCATGGCCGATCACGACTCCTATGCCACCGTAGTTGACCGCATCGTCAGCATCCGGGTTGAAGAAAGGAGGCTGAAGGATGGCGGCGGGGAAGCATATCTCATTGGTGCTGGGGTTATAGTAAGCATTGACTGTCTGAGGAGACATGCCCCACTCTGTCCTGTCGGTAGGCTTGCCGAGCTTCGAAAGATTGTCGGCCACGCTCCATTTCCTGGCAGCCAATATGTTCTCATAATAACTATTCTCAGGATCAATGTCGAGGGTGGAGTAGTCCTTCCACTCATCAGGGTAACCGATCTTCACGATGAAATTGTCAAGCTTCTCATGAGCCTTGGCCTTGGTCTCGTCACCCATCCAATCCAACTCGTCGATATGCTGGCTGAAAGCGATTTTGAGATTATCAACCAAAGTCTCCATCTTCTCTTTGGAGGAAGCCGGGAAATACTTCTCGACATACATCTTTCCTACGGCCTGGCCGAGTATGCCGTTGGGCACCTGCATGGCCCTCTTCCAACGAGGCTTCTGCTCCTTGATTCCGGACATCTGGGTGCTGAAGAAATCGAAAGACGCGGCATAGAAGTCATCGCTCAGGGAGCTGGCGGCTCCGCTGATGACCCTGGCTGCCAGGTAATCCTTCAGGATGGAGAGATCCTCGTTGGCGAAGTAAACACCGAACTTCTCGAAGAAGTCGGGCTCCCCGACAACAAGCTTCTTCTGCTCCGGAATGCCTCTGCGGGTCAGATAAGCGTTCCAGTCAAATCCAGGGAAACTCTTCTGGAGAGTCTCTGAACTGTAGACATTGTATTGTGCCTCCACATCTCTCTCCTTGATGCTGTCCCAGGAATTATCCGCCAACACGTCCTCAACCGCTAGGGCGTTCATCGAGGCCTTCTTGGGCTCAGGGTTGCCTGCGAGGGCGAAAACCTTCTCAAGGAAAGCGCGGTAGCCTTCCTTCAAGGCTGCGTTCTCAGGCTTGACATAATAATCCCTGTCTCCTATCCCGAGGCCACCCTGGCCGAAATAGAGGATCTGGCTATCGCTGTCGACCATATCGGATCCGACATAAGCTCCGAAGAATCCGCCCTGGCCGCTATTGTGCATATCGGCGACAAGCTCAACAAGGCCGCTCTTGTCCTTTATCGAATAAACCCTGTCAAGGATGTCTTTGAGCGGGGCCGCACCGTCTTGGTTAAGCTTCACGGAATCAAGTCCTTGCTTGTAAAGGTCGGATATCTTCTGCTCAACTGTCCCTTTCTCGGTCTTCATCGTTGTCATACCGGCGAATAGGTCGTTAAGTCTCTCCACATTAGTCTCAGAAAGCTGGTCGAAAGTCCCGAAACGGGCATATTCAGGCTTCAGGGGATTCTTCTTCTGCCAGCCTCCGGTGGCATACTGATAGAAATCATCTCCGGGGGATACTGATGTGTCAAAGTTAGTGAGATCTATAGCCGGCACCTTCGCCTGCTTCGGGCCGCACGCCGCGAGAACAATCGCCGCTGACATCATTATGATAAGCTTTTTCATTGTGATGAAATAATTAATATTCAATTGTAACTCGCGAATTTATCAATAATTTCACGATATTTGTCTCTTCAAAAGGGACTATATGTCAAGAATCGTCGAATTCATCAAGGACTGGATGCTTCCTATCGCCATTGTGGCTGGGATCTCTCTTGGCTTGGCGTTCCACTTCTGGGCTCCGTTGAAGGACGCCGAACCGGCTTTTTCCAGCGTCGCCAAGGAAGTCCAACCCATTTTCGTCGCCTTGATGCTTTTCCTCCAATTCACGAAAGTCTCCCCCCACGACCTTAAGTTCAGAAGGTGGCACATCTGGCTTCTCGTTTTCCAGACAGTCCTTTTTGTCGGACTCGCATTGGTCGCCACACTCATCCCTCACGGCAGCCAGAGAATCCTTGTGGAGTGCGCTATGCTCTGCATCATCTGTCCTACCGCGGCAGCAGCCGGGGTGATTACCGACAAGCTCGGAGGAAACCTTTCAGACACAGTTACATACGTTGTATTAATAAATATCCTGGCAGCTCTTGTGATTCCTGCGGTGATCCCCATCGTCCACCCTGTGGAGGGGACATCTTTCATAGGAAGGTTCACTTCGATCTGCCTTCGGATATTCCCGCTATTGGTCATGCCTCTCCTGCTCTCCTGGCTGGTCCGCTACACTATGAAGAAGCTTCACCATAAGCTTCTCAGGATTGTCGGCTGGGCCTTCTACGTCTGGGGAGTCACACTCTGCCTGTCCATTTATCTGGCCACAAAGGCTATGATCACCAGCGGAATATCAATCTGGACAGGGATAATGATCGGTGTGGTGTCACTTCTTTGCACCGCGCTTCAGTTCGCTTCCGGACGCCTGCTCGGGAAAAAATCCCGGAAGACCGCATCAGATTCTGAGAGGCGAACCGACTCAATAACGGCGGGTCAGGCCCTGGGACAAAAGAACAACGGTTTCCTTATCTGGCTGGGTTATTCCTGGATGACTCCTGTCACTTCAGTCGCCGGTGGTCTCTACAGCATCTGGCAGAACATATTCAACTCCGGAGAGCTATATAGACATCGTAAAGCGGCTGGTACGGAAGTCGCTGATAATCATTAAAATAACTAATCAGATGGTCTCGTTTCTCCGACCAATAAAGATACTGTTCCGCTGTAAGTCAGCGATTTGCGTAACAGCCCTCCTTATTCCTGTTTTCATCAATGCGCAGGAGATGCCCCGAATGGTGACTATTCCTCCCGGCACTTTCACGATGGGAAGCGAGAGGGGTGGATACGACTACGATGAGTCCCCCATCCATCAAGTGACCATTTCCAGGGTTTTCAGGATGAGCACGACCGAGATCACGAACATCCAGTATGAGGAGTTCAGCCCAGAGCATAAAGCCTTGAGAGGGAAGGACGGTTTCTCGAAAGGCGACAACGAGGCGGTGGTATTCGTTTCCTACGATGACGCCCTCGCCTACTGCGCATGGCTTTCAGAGAAGACCGGCAGACATTACCGCCTTCCTACCGAGGCAGAATGGGAATACGCCTGCAGAGCGGGGACCACGACTGCTTATTACACAGGCGAGACCCTCCCGGAGAATATGCTCAAAAACCAAAAGACTGAAAGAGAACTGGTTCCTGTCTCCCTGGAGGTCGGACTAGACATCCCTAACGGTTTCAGCCTGCACGGCATGCACGGAGGTGTTGAGGAATGGTGCCTGGACTGGTACGGGGAGTATCCCTCCAAACCTGTTACCGATCCCGCAGGCCCCTATAAGGGATCTTACAGGGTCACAAGAGGAGGCAGCCACAACACTCCTGTCGAATATCTACGTAGCGCTTCGAGGTCGGCGGCGATGCCATCCGACAAGCACAGCCAGATAGGTTTCAGGGTCGTGGAAACTGACATAGTACCGAAAACCGTCAAAGTTGAGACCGCCAGACCACTCAACGAGAGCAAAGTCAGGCAAAGGAAGGCCCGATGGGCAAAGCCATCCGAAGAGCCGGTGTGGATAGACCCTATTCCTTTCGTCATACCGCCTGCAGACGGCTCTCCTTTTTACAGCCACAACCACCAGCCGGCCATCACCTGGTGCCGGAACGGGGACCTGCTGGCGATCTGGTTTTCCACGTACGCGGAGAGCGGAAGGGAGATGGTCGTTCTCGGATCAAGGCTCCGCAAAGGCTCCCGGCAGTGGGATCCGGCCTCTTTGTTCTTCAAAGTTCCTGACAGGAATATGACCGGAAGCGCCCTTCTTACCCTTGAAGATGGAACCATCCTGCACGTGAACGGAGTCGGTGACTCGGGAGATTGGAAGAGGCTTGCAATGGTCGTGAGACGAAGTTCCGACAACGGAAGGAGCTGGTCCGAACCTGTTTTAGCCGAATCGGAACACGCTGTCAGACACCAGGTTATAGCAGGTCCTATCATCCTTGCTGACAAAACCCTGGTACAGTGCTGCGACGCAGGTCCCGGTGGCGATGACGGTACATCGATCCATCTTAGCGGGGACAATGGGAAAACCTGGGAAGACACTGGAGCCACAATTCCAGGAATCCATGCCGGAATCGTCGAGCTTAAAGACGGCAGACTTATGGCTTTCGGAAGAGGCAATTCCATCGATGGGATGATGCCCGTGAGTTTCTCTCCCGATAAAGGATATTCCTGGACCAGCAAGGCAAGTGGCTTCCCGCCTATAGGAAGTGGCCAAAGGCTTGTCCTGAAAAGACTGCGGGAGGGACCGATAATGCTGGCGACTTTCACGGAAAGAGGCATGACTATCTTTCTCTCTCACGATGAGGGGCAGACATGGACAAAAGGAAAACTTCTCTCCGACGGATCGGGAAAGACCATCGCCGGCGGAGCGTGGACAGGGGATTTCACAATGGATGACAGCCATGCTGAACCTAAGGGATATTTCGCTTGCGTCCAGACCCCTGACGGAGTCATCCACCTCATCTCAAGCCGGCTTCACTACAGGTTCAACCTCTTATGGTGTGAGAGATAAGCGTTAAAAACCGCCTCTACAAAGCTGAGAGCCTCGCTTGTGCCGAGGCTTTTTCCATTTCATCCGTAGTCACCCTGATAAGCATCGGGAGGTACTTCTTCTCGAGCTTGACATTCTTGTCGTTTCGGGCCAGGAGCACGCAATTCTTGATGGTTGCGTAGTCATCGGGGTGCTTCTTCAAGACCTTGTTGTACATCTTGAGGGCGTTCTTGCTGTCCTTTTTGTAGACAAGGTAGTAAGAGCCGATATTGGTCATATACTGGCTGGCGTCCGGATAGTACGAGAGCATCCTCTCGGAGAGCTCCTTGAAAGCCTCATATGAGGTTGGCGTGCCTATCTTATAAAAAGCGAAGCAGCAATCCTGCATCACGGCGGGGAAAAGATCCTTGTCAGAGACAAGCCCGGGATACTCCCATGTCGGGTGACTATGGCCGTCGTAATCAATCAATGACCTTAAGGTCTCGAGTGCCATGTCAGGACTATCTTTCTCATAATCGAGAAGAGCTGAGAGTTTGAACGCCCTCAGATCCAGACGGTTTTGGTTAAGCTCGATAGCCTTGTCTATCGCCTGGGTGGCCTTTCCGAACAGATCGTCATCGAAACTTGAGATAATGAAATAGTTCACATCGTTACCAAGCGAGTCTTTCAATGTCAGGGAGGGAGCGTCGCCCAGATACCTGTTGCCTTCCTTCACCTGGAGACTCTCGGAGCGGCTCTTGCTGAAATAATAGGTGAACTTCGCGAGGAGCATGTCCAAATCGTCGGGATAATCCCTCTCCCACTTCTGCAGATGGGTCTCAATGCCCACTCCCACGACTCCCAACTTGGAGACCAAGAGGTTATAACGATCAAGATAATCCTTCTGGGAGGGTTTCACCTGAGCGGCTAAAGGAAGGGCGAAGACTACCGCGGCTACGGCCAAAAGTATTTTCCTCATATTCATAAATCTATTCTTATTCTTCTTTCAAGAGGGTGGAGATTGTTCCACCTTCTGCCAATATTCTTAACAAAGCCTAGAGGGTGCCCCTCATGGCAAACTATCAAGTAACCTTCCGGTTGTCCTTCAATGAATATGCCGTCCCGGTGGAGATACCTCAATGCGGTCTCCTTATCCAGCTCCACCGACGGATATTTGTCAAGCGGCGGTTCGATGCTGAGGGCCCAGTCGGCTGAAGGCACGAAGTCCCGTCCCTTTGAGATACCCTTCTCAAGACCATTCCGCAACGGCTTGAGAATCTCTATCCCTTGTCGAGTTGTCCCGGATGGGGAAGTCTTCTCAAGTATAGAGACGAACTGGCCCTCCCCTTGCACGAATCCAGGGACAAGCAGGCCACCAGTCCTTGTCTTAATCACTCCAGGGAGGCTTGAATATTCATAATCAATTATTTCCGCTCCGAGTTCCTTGGCCGTCCACTCGACATTGCTGTCATTCTCGGCTTCCTCGAAGGTGCAGGTGGAGTAAATCAGCAGCCCACCTTCGCGAAGGGATGGCCAAGCGTCGGCCAGTATCCTTCTCTGACGGGCAGAGCAAAGGTCAACCGCTTCCGGGGACCAGTCCTCAACCGCCTTGGGGTCTTTGCGGAACATTCCCTCGCCAGAGCATGGGACATCAGTGATAATTATGTCGAAATACCCTTCCAATGCGGCGAAGGCTTTGGGATCACGAGAAGTCACGACGACATTGGGATCACCCCATATCGCCACATTGTCGGCCAGAATGGAGGCCCTGTTTCTCATGACTTCGTTGGCCACCAGCAGGAAAGAGTCCCCGAAACGTTGCCGCAAAGAAGTGGACACATCTGTCGTCTTGCCTCCGGGGGCGGCGCATAGATCCAGTACCCTGATGGGCCTTCCCATGCTCTCGAAACGGTCCAGATGCTCCCGGAGGATGTGGCCGACAATCATGGCTGACGAGTCTTGGACATAATAGCATCCGGCGTGGAACAAAGGGTCCATCACGAACCTCGGACGCTCCGCCAACATCACCCCGTACTCGTTCCACAGCACCTTCTCGCAGGTCTCGTCTTCCCAGAAGGGCTTAGGGGACGAGACCACTGCCACCCTCGGCATGTTAAGAGGGGGGATCGGAGCGGAGCGGAGCGAAGCGAGCGGTGGGGCCGAGCGAAGCGAGGCGGTCGAGCCCCTAAGGCCCTTCTGGGAAGACGGTAATTTGAAAGGGTTAAGGCGGATGGATACTGAGGGGGGAAGGGAAAAGGCTTCAAAGGCGACGCGGGCTTTCTCAGGCCCGACCGCCCTGGAAAGGATGTCCATCAAGACCCTGTCCTCGATTCCCTCCATCTGCCTCTATGCCTGCCCCTGCCGCTTGGCGAATTCCTCCTGCATCTTCCGCATGGTCTCCTCATCGACCCCTTCCGGCATCCTGCCCTCAGAGACAGACACCAAGCCATCCACGACCTTGTCCAGAGCCTCCTTGATCTTTCCGGAAAGCATCATCTTCATCATGAGATTGAGGTCCGCGTGAAACTCCACGTGGAAGTCAGTCCTCTGGGAGCCATCCGGGACAGCGTCGAAATGGAGCGAGCCGCCGAAACTGAACGGTGCTCCGTTATCGACAAACTGGATCAGTGAATATGGGACACGGTCCCTGACCATGATTCCTATCTTGAAGCCCTGCACTGTGGCCGTGATCGTGTCATAGTCCGCCTCCACTCCCTGACGCTTGTCCTCTGGGAGCATCTGGAGGAAATTCCTCATGTCCACGAATGCCATATAAAGCTCAAATGGAGACTTCGAGACTATACCATGTTTGCTGCTTATCTCTGTGTTCATATTCATAATAATAATTATCTATTCCAACTCGCCGGGTCACGGCGCCAATCCTGGAGCAACTCTGTCTCCGACTGTCCGACAATACCTTCGGCGGTGGCCTCCTCAATAAGCGCGCCATAGTTCGAGAGGGTGACGAGAGGCACACCGGCCTCCTTGAACCTCTCCGCCGCGATGTCAAAACCATAAGTGAATATCGCCACCATCCCCAGAACCTCGGCGCCGGCCTTCCGCAAGGCGTCAACAGCCGCGAGGCTACTCATCCCGGTAGAGATAAGATCCTCTATCACAACGACTTTCGCCCCTTCCGGAAGCTTGCCCTCGATCTGCGATCCTGTGCCATGATCCTTCGGCTTAGGACGGACATAAACAAAGGGCTTGCCGAGCCTGTCAGCTGCAAGGATCCCGTGAGCGATAGCCCCGGTGGCCACTCCAGCCACCACCTCAGCCTCAGGATAAAGCTCAATGACCTTCGCGGCGAAAGCCTCAGCCACCAACGAACGCAAAGAGGGGGCGGATAGAATACGGCGGTTGTCGCAATAAATCGGCGAATGCCAACCGGAGGCCCAGGTGAAAGGCTGGTCCGGCTTCAACAGG
Organism: Bacteroidales bacterium; assembly: GCA_017557535.1. Classification (GTDB taxonomy): domain Bacteria; phylum Bacteroidota; class Bacteroidia; order Bacteroidales; family UBA932; genus Cryptobacteroides. Next base: position 107,427 of record JAFYYM010000034.1, read on the forward strand.
ACAGCGCCGATCCGGAGCAACCCCTCCGCCAGTTTTCTATCTATTTGTTCCATATTCATTTCAAATGATTTTTTAAATTCGCGTCGTAGCCTACAAATATAGCGATTTAAATCATCAAGATGCGCAAGATCTACCTGGAAAAGAGATGCATCATCATCTGCCCGCCAGAGGAGCCGACCCTGACTGATCCCAACTCCGTGGAGTTCCATTTTGGAGGAGCGGGGGACATCCCGAAGCTCGTGGACATGTTCGAGTCGTCATCCTCGCTCTCCAGGATCTACATCCCGACATCAGACACCGAATCGGTTTACAAGGCTTTCTGCTCTTGTTTCAAGGAAGTGAACGCAGCCGGAGGAGTTGTGTCAAACCGTAGGGAAGATGTGCTACTGATACGTAGAAACGACCTCTGGGACCTCCCCAAGGGCCATCAGGAACCAGGAGAGGAGATCAGTGTCACCGCCATCCGTGAAGTGGAGGAAGAGACCGGAGTGCCTGACCTGAAACTCGGCAGGTTGATTTGCGTGACCGACCATTGCTACCGAAGGAACGAGATCTGGCATCTGAAGCACACTTGGTGGTACGAGATGCTGCACACTGATCCGGTGAACCTTACGCCACAGCGTGAGGAAGACATCACCAAGGCCGCCTGGGTCCCTCGTTCCAGCCTCGCCCCCTACCTGAAGAACACCTACCCGTCGATAATGGAGGTGTTCAGGGAACTGAAACATTTTCCCGACAATGTCCGTATATAAAAAGTATCGGAATAATAGATATTTATGAAACTCTCCCAATTCCAGTTCCTCCTTCCCAAGGAGCGCGTGTCCCAGGAGCCCACAAGATGGCGTGATGAATGCAAACTCATGGTTGTCCATAAGGACACTGGCGAGATCGAGCATCGGGTTTTCAAAGACATCATCGATTATTTCGGGAAAGGTGACACCTTCGTCCTTAACGACACGAAGGTATTTCCCGCAAGGCTTTACGGAAAGAAAGAGAAGACTGGAGCTGACATCATGGTGTTCCTGCTCAGGGAGCTCAACCGCGAGCAGCATCTCTGGGATGTGATCGTGGATCCCGCCAGGAAGATCAGGATAGGCAATAAGCTGTATTTCGGTGAGGATCAGAGCCTTGTTGCCGAGGTGATCGACAACACGACTTCCAGGGGACGTACATTGCGTTTCCTCTACGATGGCTCTTACGAGGATTTCAAGCAGTCATTGTTCAGTCTCGGTGAGTTGCCTGTCCCCAAATGGGTCAAGAGCAAAGTCACGGCGGAGGACAAGGAGAATTACCAGACCATATTCGCTGACAAAGAAGGAGCTGTGGCCGTTCCCGCCGCCGGTACCCATTTCAGCAGGGAGCTGTTCAACAGGATGATCCTCAAGGATATTGATAAAGCTTTCATTACCGTCCACATGGGCATCGGGCAGTTCCGCAGGGTCGATGTGGAGGATCTTTCGAAGCATAGGATGGACTCTGAGCGCCTGATTGTCGGAGCGGAAGCCTGCCGGATCATAAACAAGGCCAAGAACGGAGGACATAAGGTGGTCGCCATAGGCACCACAGTCATGCGGGGACTGGAGACTTATGTCACCACCACCCACGAGGTCAAGCCATATGACGGATGGACGAACAAGTTCATATTCCCGCCCTACGAGTTCTCGATTCCTGACGCTATCGTGTCCGGATTCCATCTCCCGGAATCGACGATGCTCATGGCCGTGGCAGCTTTCGGAGGCTTCGACAACATCATGAACGCCTACAAAGTCGCCCTTGAGCAAGACTATCGCTTCGGCCCTTACGGCGATGCGATGCTCGTCCTCTAGGGGGACCCCTGATATTAATAAACTATGGAAAATTTCAATGAGGAAAGGGCGTGCCTATGCGCGCTCAACCGGGTTTTCGGATTCGAGCCGAAAATCGGGAGAGGCCTGGTGGAGGCCTTTGGCGGCGCCGCTGCCGTGTTCAAAGTTCCACAAAATGAGGTATTAGAGTTTCTGGGGCAATTCGCCAGGACGAAATACGCTTCCATGATCACCGGAAGCGCATTCGAGTCCGCTTCCATCGAGTTGGAAAGGCTGGCGGCCAAAGGATGCAGGTTCATAGGCATGGGAGAGCCTGGATACCCAAAGGCGCTGATCGAATGCGATGACCCTCCACTGGGGCTGTATTACAAAGGACTCCTTCCGCCAGATGATGTTTTTGACAAAAGCCCGCAAATCTCCGTTATCGGCACAAGAAATCTCTCCTATTATGGCAGGGACTGGTGTCGGAATATCGTGGAAGCCCTTTCTAAAGCGAAGATCAAACCGATGATTGTCAGCGGGTTGGCCCTCGGCATTGACGTCACGGCCCACAAAGCCGCCCTTGACTTCGGACTACCCACGACCGGAGTCATGGCGACAGGGATCGACGGTTTATATCCACCTCAAAACGAGAAGGTGGGAAAAATGATGGCAGAGACACCAGGAAGCGCTTTGATCACAGATTATCCACCCGGCACAGAAGCGGTCAGGATCAATTTCCTGCGACGGAACAGGATCATAGCCGGGATGTGCCAGGCCACTATCCTGGTCGAGTCCAGGATCAAAGGCGGTGGAATGATGACCGCGCGGCTGGCTAATTCTTATGACAGGGATGTTTACGCGCTTCCAGGCAGGATTGACGACCCTTTGTCCCAGGGATGTAACATGCTGATAAGGGAGAATATAGCTGAGCCGATAGGGAATCTGGCGGATCTGGTCGAAAAGCTGGGGCTAGGAAGGACAGGAATATCCCTGAAATCTGATTTCAAGTCTGAAGTTGAGGATTGTTATTCTTCTTTGGATGAGAACTCAAGGAGAGACATCCTCAAAGTCGCCATGGCGGTGAAATCCAGACGTGGAATCAGCGTCGATGAGATCTGTTCCCTCCTCGGATGGACATTCAGCAAGGTCAGCCGGATAATCAACACCCTTGAATGCGACGGCCTAATCTCCGTTGACCTGCTTCAGCATTGCTTCCCAAGAGTCGCGAAAGCGTGAAATGAAAGAAATAATGAGTATCTTTGGGATATGTTTCTCATCGACACCCATTGCCATATCTCCGACGAGGCTTTCGCTGGAGACGAGGAAGGTTACCTAGCCAGGGCCATGGAAGCCGGAGTCGGGATTATGCTCCAGCCAGACGTGGACAGCAGGGACAGGAAGGCGATGTTCGACCTTGTGGACCGCCATCCAGGGGTCCTGTACCCGATGCTAGGGCTTTACCCTGGCTCCGTGGACCAGGACTGGAGGAAAGAGATAGACCTCATGCTTGAATATTCAGGAAAGGATATCGTGGCGATCGGTGAAATCGGGTTGGACTACTATTACGGGAAGGAGCATGCCAAAGAGCAGAAAGAGGCCCTCCACTGGCAGCTGGATTACGCCGCGGAGCGCGGGATGCCCGTGAATATCCACCTCAGGGACGCCATGGGAGACTTTCTCGAGATCCTTAGCGCTCACAAGGGTCTCAAGGGTAATATGCACGCTTACAGCGGCAGCTACGAGAGTTTCCTGGAGCTCCAGAAGTTGGGAGACTGGTACATCGGGGTCGGTGGTGTGGTCACTTTCAAAAACGCCTCACTGGCTGAGGTGGTGAGAAAAGTCCCGCTTGAGAGGATTGTCCTTGAGACGGATGCCCCGTACCTCACTCCTGTCCCCTACCGCGGCAGGAGGAACGAGAGCTCCTATATCCCTTTCATCGCGGCCAAAGTCGCCGAGCTGAAAGGAGTCCCGGTCGAAGAAGTGGCCGAGGTGACGACAACTAACGCCAGAAATCTATTCGGAATATGAAAGGTTCCTCATCAATACTCCTAATCTACACCGGCGGCACCATAGGCATGCGGCAGGATACTATCGACGGGACGCTGAAACCGTTCGATTTCAGCCAGATCCTTGAGGAGGTCCCCGAACTCGGGAAATTCGCGGTGCGGATTGACTCCCACACTTTCGACCCCCTTATCGACTCCTCCGACGTGGAGCCGTCGCTTTGGCAATCAATAGCCAACCTGATAAAGGACAAGTATGACGATTATGACGGTTTCGTTGTGCTCCACGGGACGGATACCATGGCGTATTCGGCCTCGGCCCTGAGTTTCATGCTGGAGAATCTCTCCAAGCCTGTGATATTCACCGGAAGCCAGCTGCCGATTGGAGTGCCTCGCACGGATGGCAAGGAGAATTTGATCTCTTCAGTGGAAATAGCCTCCGCGAAAGACAAGGCAGGCCATCCCAGGGTACCGGAAGTCAGTGTCCTTTTCGACTCCAGGCTCATGCGCGGGAACCGCTCCACTAAGATGAATTCGGAGAATTTCAACGCCTTCGCGTCTCCGAACCACCCTCTTCTGGCTGAGGCGGGAATAAACATCCGGTATAATGACAGTTTCATCCGTGTACCGGAGTCATGGAACGCCCCCCTCCAGACAAGTGTCTCGCTTGACACCAGAGTCTCAATCCTCAAGATACACCCCGGGATCACCCCCCAGGTGGTGAGGAACATTCTCTGCGGATCAGAGACCAGAGCTGTCATACTCGAGACATACGGTTCAGGAAACGCACCCTCAAAGGGTTGGTTCCTCGATATTGTCGCCGAGGCGTCAAACATGGGGAAAATCCTGGTGAATGTGACCCAATGCCTCTCAGGGACCGTGAACATGGATCTCTACGCCACAGGGAAAGCCCTGGAGAATGCCGGAGTCGTGTCCGGTCTGGACATCACGACTGAGGGTGCGCTGTCGAAACTTTTCTACCTGATGGGCAAGAGCGGAGACAACGAATGGGTAAAGGCAAGACTAGGGGAGAATCTTAGGGGAGAAATTTCAAAGTAACTCTTGCCTTTTGAAAATAAATTAGTAAATTGCAACGGTTTTTTGTGAGGTTTTTTGTCCAGGAAATCAAGAAGAAAGATATAACTATTTAATACTTTATTAATTAAAACACACGAAAACGGTTATGAAAAAGTTTTTCATGTTCTTGGCTGTAGCAGGTGCTCTCACCTTCTGCGCCAGCGTCGCGTCCGCTCAGGATCAGACCGCCCCTACCGAGCAGGCCACCCAGCTCACCGCTGAGGACCTCCTCAAGGGTACCGGTGAGGATGTTCCTTTCCACCAGCAGATTAAGTCCTACTTCATCCAGGGAGGTCCCGCCTTCATGTCCGCGATCATCCTCTGCTTGATCCTCGGTCTTGCTCTCGCTATCGAGAGGATCCTTTATCTGTCGTTCGCGAAAACTAACACCAAGAAGCTCATCAAGAAGGTCGAGGACGCTCTCGCCGAGGGTGGTGTCGAGAAGGCTAAGGATGTCTGCCGTGACACAAAGGGCCCCGTCGCCAGCATCTTCTATGACGGTCTGCTTCACTATGACGAGGGTCTTGATGTTGTTGAGAAGAGGATCGCCTCCGCCGGTGGCGTCCAGATGAGCCTTATGGAGAACAACCTCTCCTGGATCTCCCTCTTCATCGCCATCGCTCCTTCACTCGGATTCTTGGGAACTGTTATCGGTATGGTCAAGGCTTTCGACGCCATCGAGGCCGCCGGAGACATCTCCCCGAACATCGTCGCTGGAGGTATGAAGGTCGCCCTTATCACCACCGTCGGCGGTCTTATCGTCGCTATGATTCTCCAGGTTTTCTACAACTATATTCTTTCCAGGATTGACGCTCTCTCCATCGACATGGAAGAGGCTTCGATCAACCTCGTCGACGCCCTCGCGAAGAACGAGAAGAAATAATCATCATTAGTTGTAACAACCTTTAGAGTCTTATTGAAATGAAGAATATTTCCAAAATAATCGGCTGGGTGCTGGGAATAGTTGGCATCGTGCTGGGAATTTGGTGTCTCACCAAGGGTGAGGCGTCAAATGAAGGCCCTGTCAACCTCCTCCTCAGGTACAGCTACTTCCTGCTCATCGCGGCGGTAGTTATCCTGTTGGGGCTCGCCATCATCCAGACCGCCAAAAACAATCCCAAGGGGCTTATCAAAGCCCTGTGCGTGATTGTCGGAATAGCGGCGCTCGTGGCGGTCGCCTATGCGCTCGCTTCCGGCGACCCTATCGTCAGCCTCAAGACGCAGCCCAGCTCGGCTACTCTGAAGTTGACCGACACCATCATGGTTCTGGTGTACATCCTCGGAGGAGCGGCTATCCTCTCCATCATTTTCGGTGTAATCAGAAACGCTATCAACAAATAATTTTCGGCTATGGCTAAAAAGAAAACTCCGGGTCTGAACACCCAATCAACAGCCGACATCGCTTTCCTTCTGTTGTGCTACTTCCTTATGGTTTCCACCATGGACCAGCAGTCCGGTCTTGTGCGCCGTCTGCCCCAGATGCCGGATCCGAAGCAGAAGCAAGAGGACACGAAGGTCAACAAGCGTAATATCATCATCGTGAAGATCAACTCTTCCGACAGGCTGTTCGCAGGTGACCAGCTCATGGATGTTAGCCAGCTCAAGGACAAGATCAAGGAGTTCATGACGAACCCCAACGACGATCCCAACCTCCCGGAGAGGGAGCCCAAGAACATCGAGGGATTCGGTGAATATCCGGTCACCAAAGGAGTCATATCCCTCCAGAATGACCGTGGAACAAGTTATCAGGCCTACATCGCCGTTCAGAACGAGCTTGTGAAGGCCATTAACGAGATCCGCGACGACTTCTGCCGCCAGAACTTCGGCAGGGTTTACAGCCTTGTCACGGAGGACCAGCAGAAGATCGCCAGGGAAGCCATTCCACAGAACATTTCGGAGGCTGAGCCTAAGGATGTGACCAAAAAGTAATTCAGGAGGACCAACACATGCCTATTTTCAAAAGAAGCGGTAAAAAAGACATGCCTGAGCTTGGAACAAGCTCCGACATCGTGTTCATGTTCCTGTTCTTCTTCATGGTGACAACGCAGATGCGTTCGAGTGAGGTCAAGGTCAAGGTTCATCTTCCTGAGGCTACCGAGGTCGCGAAACTTGAGAGGAAAGACCTGGCTTCCTACATTTACATCGGCTCCCCTACCGCCCAGTATCAGGGCCAGTACGGAACCGAGGCTAGGATCCAGCTCAATGATTCCTTCAAGACCACCAACGACATCCGTGACTTCATCGCCGCCGAGCGCGACGCTATGAGCGAGGCCGACAGACAGTTGATGCAGGTCGACATTAAAGCTGACGAAGATGTCAGGATGGGTATTGTGACGGACGTGAAGCAGGAGCTAAGGCGCTGCTCCGCCCTTAAGATCATGTACGCTGCCCGTAAGAAAGGACAGTAACCCGTCAAGACAAATCGCACATAAAAAGGAGGCTGGCTTTAAAGAAAGTCAGCCTCTTTTTTGTTATATTTGTATAAGCAACCGATTTAATCATGCCAAAGGGAATCATCAGATTTTTGATAACAGGGATGACTCTATTCTGCGGATTAATCCTCTGTGTATCCTGTGGCAAGGACTTATCACAAAAGCGGTTTTCGGACATCGAGTCAATCCTCGACAGCCGTCCCGACAGCGCCCTCATCTTGCTGAGGCAGGTGGACACGACAGCGCTGAGAGGCAGGGCGGCCAAGGCCAGGTTTGCCCTGCTCCACGCCGCCGCACTTGACAAGAACTACATCGACACGGCCGACACGCGTGTCGTACAGCCAGCCGTGGACTGGTACGATCGCCACGGCACCCCCGAGCAGCGCCTCAAGGCGTGGATGTACTTCGGTATTGAGCAATTCAACGGGGAAAAGTACAATGAGGCCATTGTTTCTTTCTACCGCGCCAGTGTAAATGCCGACGAGATCAGAGACAAAAATGTCTTGGGGATCCTTTACTCAATTATGGCCGACACCTTCACCAAGACACAGGAACATGCCATCGCATCAGATTATATTGAACGCTCTCTGAATTGCTTCAAGGTCTGTGGAAGAAAGGATCAAGAAGATAAAGAACGTGTCCGTAAAGCCCTAAACTTAATACAATTACGGAGATGGGACGATGCGAGAACAACTTTCCGTGATCTGGTCTCAGACACAACCATAAGCCCCGACTTCAGAAGAAAGATTAATGCGGACTACTCCCTTTTCCTTTTGTCATCTCCTTTTCAGGATGACACTCTCGCATATTCATTAATGACTGAATCGCTATCTGAAAGAGTTCCCCTTTCAGGAAGAACATACTATTTCGCCTATGCGTACTTGCTCTCTAAAATGGGCAAGCACAAGGAAGCCGAGGACATCTGGTCCAAGATAAATTGCCTTACGGAGCAGGATGAGTACGCATATCATTATTGGAGGCACAGGGATGCTATTTCAAACAAAGACTACAAGAAAGCATATCATGCTTTGTGGTCAGCGACACAGGTCAGAGACACAATAACAAGGGAGGCTTACGCACGTTCGGCGGCTAATTCACAACGGGCATTTTTAGAGAGTTTCAGCCGGGAGAGAGCGTTGACTCTAAGGAACAGGAACAACATAATTGTCATAGTGTTTCTTTTACTCTTGACAGTCGTGTTGGCAGCCAGCAATATACTTGTATTGTATAAAAAGAGGATCCGGTCACTTGAAGTTGAGAAGGAGCGGCAGGATACCGCCGTCAAACTCCTGAGGTCTGAGATGTCCCAAATGGAGAATCGCCTGGATAATGAGTTTCTAGACAAAACAAGGGCGAAATTCTCCTTCCTTGCCGATATTTATGAAGAATTCTATCTGCCTTACGGCGGATCACCAGATGATGACAGCAGACTAAACAATATAATCCGCTCAAGGATCGGGGATCTAAGGACAAGCCAAGCTGCCCGCAAGAGCCTGGAAGGCCTGGTTGACAAGGAGATGGGAGGCATAATGGCTAAGTTTCGCCAAGATTTTCCCAACCTCTCAGAGAAAGAGTATAATATGGCATGTCTGGTATTCGCCGGGTTCGATAACACTGTCGCGACTGTAATCATGAATGTGTCCTCTGGAGACAACTTCCGCAAGATGAAAAGCAGGCTTAAGGCGAAGATTATTGATTCAGAATCCCGACACAAAGAGGATTATTTAAGGCTGTTTTAAGCCGTCTTGTCACGATTTTTTTATTCTGAAAAATGGAAAAGCGTCCTACAAACCACTGGAAGGGCGTTTTTTTAGGATGATTTGTCACGATTTAAACGGCGTAAACTGGGCAGGCGATTGTTTTCATGTCGAACTTTGTAAATGATTTAATTATTATTTCACAATGAAGAATAAGACAATTAAATTAGCTTTCCTTATTCCTTTCATTTTGATATGTTCTTGCGACGACAAAATCGTTGTTGAGTATGTCAATATGAATAGTAGGCCATCAACAGCCAGACCGTCCTCTCTCGACAATCCGGAGCCCTCGTTATTTGATTATGTCAAGGGTAGCAATGAATTCGGATTCAAGATGTTTTCCGATGCTTATTCCTTATTTGCTGAAGATAAACCGGACATAGTTTTTAGTCCTCTGGGTGGACAGATTATTAAGGCTTTGATGATCAACCAAATGGATACGGAGGTTAATGCGGACAAAGAACTTCTTTTAGACTCCTCGTTTAATGATTATTTCAGGGTCTTGACAGAACGGCTCTCAGATATAAGTAATACCCAAGCGCCAGTGTCTGTTTCAAATTTGGTCATGATGTATAACCGGGGAGAGTTTCCCGAAAAGATGAATGATATATACAAGAAGTGCTATCATGCGAATTATTCTATATATGATGATTCTTTACCCTCCGGTGAAAGACCTGGTGATCTATGGGCTAAGGAGAAATCATATGGCCTGATAGACACCTTGCCCCATCTCAAGGTCAAGGGTGTAGATTATTATGGATACTATCTGGTTGCTTTAAGTTGTCTTAAAGGAGTTATTGACAGTTCCAGGCCGCTTGTCGAGGAGGGGTTGGATCATACCTCTTATACACTGCCAATCGTTGGAAGTCAACTTCGTTTCACAGCCCTGCTTCCAGATAAGAAATCATCGGTCAAGGATCTTATAAATCATCTTGATGCGGAAAAATGGGAATCCATTCGCAAGAATCAAGTTGCCAAAGATTTGTCGGTCATCATGCCGGACGTTTCCTCGAGTTTCATTGTAAAAGACTATTATTCATTACTGAATCAAGACTTCAAGAGTTTATATTGGAATACTGCCGAAATGCCTAGTCCGCAAAACATGGATGAGTGGATCCGCTTTTCTTATTGGAGTATCGCCATGACTTCCTCTATTCAGTTGTCCGGGATTTCTGGAGCCGATCCTTCTAAGTCGAACAGTGTAACTGTCAATGGTCCTGTTGTTTATATTATATCTGACGCAGAGAGTGGTCTGGTGCTATTTATGGGCACGAGAAATTGAGAATCGTTCCACACCATGTGTTCATGATAAATAAAGGAAAACATAAAGGGATACCAAAGATAAATAATGGGATTTAATAACTACGTAGCTAGTATTTACAATCTTCTCGTCTTTTTCGATGATTACGATGCAAGATTTATAAAAAAATTGGATTTAGATAGTAGGTTCGAGAAAAAACGCTAATTATGAAAAAGTATTTTGTTTTATTCTCCACTATGGCCATCTTCATGACTTCATGCAACCTTGTTGAAGACATATTCGACTGGTCGAATGAGTTCTCTTCGGACATCTGGACATCGGCCCAACGGAATGTCGTAACGGTTGAGTTAAGCCACTGGGGAAGTGCGACAGTGACTCTTCCTGAGACAGGTGTAATCGCTATACTCCCTGATTACGAAAAAGGGAGAGCGTCATTGTTGTTCAAGTCATATCAATTAGTGGATCCGACCGAAAAACCGGAAGGCTCTGATTATCCCTCTTATCCCTACTGGGTTCGAAAGGCCTTGTATATGTATCTGTGCGTTAACGATGTCCCTTTCAAGGTGTCTGATGACGGGAAAATCCAATTCAGCAAGAAGACTGTCAGTGGAACTCTGACCTATGGAGACGTGTCTGGTGATACGGTTAACTTATCAAATAAGCAAAAGGATTGCAAAGTCTCAATCTCAGGAGAGATGACTCAGGATGGGGCGAAAGGGAGTTTCCGCTTCAAGACCCCGATGAAAGGAGATCTGTGCATTAAGATTATCACCCCGGACGGGGAGCATCTCCTCATCGGCTATACCGAGCTTGCGACCAGTAGCACAGACGAACGATTTCTTGACCAGTTCCGTTAGTGGATAGTATTCATTAAAGGCCCGCCATCGTTTATTGAAAGCGATGGCGGGTTTATTTGTGTGACGAAAGATAATTTCTTAGTATATTTGTGGGATTATGTAAAGTAATGAACGAAATGAGCGTTATCACAAGAAAAAAGGTGAAGGAGCTGCTGCTGGCGGCGCCAGGACAAGAGGTGCTTGCCAAAGGCTGGGTAAGGACAAAGAGAGGAAACAAACAGATCAAGTTCATCGCCCTTAACGATGGCTCGACTGTCCATAATATCCAGGTCGTTGCTGACATGGCCAATTTTGACGAGAGTCTTATCGCCAAAGTCACAACCGGAGCCAGCCTCGCCGTGAAAGGTGTCCTGGTGGAGTCTGTCGGTAGCGGACAGGCGGTGGAGATCCAGGCCAAAGAGATAGAGGTTCTCGGAGAGTGCGACCCTATGAGATACCCGCTCCAGAAGAAGGACACCTCGCTGGAGTACCTGCGCACTGTGGCTCACATGCGTCCCAGGACAAACACTTTCGGTGCCATTCTGAGGATACGCCATGCCATGGCCTTCGCCATTCATAAGTTTTTCAATGACAAGGGTTTTGTTTACCTTAATACTCCCCTGATCACCGAGTCTGACGCGGAGGGAGCTGGAGACATGTTCCAAGTCACTACGCTCAACCTTGAGAATGTCCCGAAGAAGGACAATGGGAAAGTCGACTTCAGCAAAGACTTCTTCGGAAAGAAGACCAGCCTGACCGTCAGCGGCCAGCTCGAGGGCGAGCTTGGAGCCACAGCCGTCGGCGAGATCTACACATTCGGCCCCACTTTCAGGGCGGAGAACTCCAACACACCTAGACACTTGGCCGAGTTCTGGATGATCGAGCCCGAGATGGCCTTCTACGACATCAATGACAACATGGTTCTCGCCGAGGAGTTCGTCAAGTACCTCGTCCAGTACGCTCTCGACAACTGCATGGACGACCTGACATTCCTTAACAACAAGTACGACGACGGCCTGATCGAGAGACTCCGCAGCGTTCTCGGCATCGAGTTCCAGAGGCTGACTTACACCGACGCCGTGACCATCCTTGAGGAGGCCGTGAAGAAAGGGACGCAGTTCGAGTTCCCGGTGAGTTGGGGAACAGACTTCCAGAGCGAGCACGAGAGGTACCTGGTGGAGAAGCATTTCGGGAAACCCGTGATTCTCACCGACTTCCCTATGGCCATTAAAGCCTTCTACATGAAACAGAACGAAGGCTGCGCACCTGGCAGGGAGACAGTCAGGGGTATGGATGTGCTCTTCCCTAAGATTGGCGAGATAATTGGAGGATCGGAGAGAGAGGCTTCCCTCGAGAAACTTGAGAGGAGGATAACCGAGCTTGGAATGAGCAGAAAGAACCTTGAATGGTACATCGACACCCGCCGCTTCGGGACAGTTCCCCACAGCGGGTTCGGTCTCGGTTTCGAAAGGCTTTTGCTCTTCGTCACCGGCATGGCCAACATCCGTGACGTCATTCCTTTCCCGAGGACTCCCAAGAACGCTGAATTCTAATAATCCACGATATGTTAGTCATAGGAATCGCCGGTGGTTCCGGCTCAGGAAAAACCACAGTGGTCAACGCGATCACAAGCAGGCTCAAGGAAAAGGTCGTGATCATTCCGCAGGACTCCTATTACAAGGATTCCAGCCATCTTCCGATGGAGGAAAGGCAGCAGATCAACTTCGACCATCCGGACGCCATCGACTTCAAGCTTCTTTGCCAGCAACTCGCTGAGCTAAAGGCAGGAAAAACCATCGAGCAGCCGGTATATTCCTATATCACATGCTCCCGTTCAAAGACGGAGACCGTGACCGTCTCTCCCGCTGACGTGATAATCATTGAGGGTATCCTCATTTTCTCATGCAAGGAGCTCCGCGACCAGATGGACATCAAGATCTTTGTTGACGCTGATGACGACGACCGCCTGATGAGGGTCATGGCCAGGGATATCCTCGAGAGGGGCAAGACTGTGGAGACAGTCATCGAGCGTTACACCAAGACCGTAAAGCCGATGTACCTCCAATTCATCGAGCCAAGCAAGAGGTACGCCGACATCATCATCCCTCAGGGTGGACATAACCAGGTCGCCATCAACATGATCTCAGCCACGGTTGAGAAGTCGTTGAGGGAGAAGAAAAAGGAAGAGAAAGAGGAAAAGAAATAACCTTACACCCCCTTCATCATGAACAGCGAGGACAGAGCGGGACTCTACATCACGGTGATATTCCATCTCCTGGTCATCATCGTGTTGCTGGCCTGTCAAATCGGTGCCGTGCTGAAGAGGGAAAACACATTCGTCCTCGACTTCACCAAGCAGGAGGAGGTCGAGAAGAAAAAAGCTGAGGAGAATTTCAAGGAAGAGGTGAGCGACAGGCTTGACCAGCTCCTCGCTTCAGCCGCCGGTGTCCCGATAAGGAATATCGCCGTGGACAGGAGCTCCATCCTTAAAGACGACCGCAACACCAATGCCGAGCAGCTTTACAAAGACGCCGAGAGGCTGGCCCAAGAGCTGAAGGACGGATTCAAGGCTGACGAGCCTGACGATGACTACGTGGCTATCAACAAGCCGGTAGTGAAAAAGGAGGATCCCAAGAAAGAAGCCTACAGCGGCCCGTCAGTGGTCTCATACGCACTAGACGGGAGAAAGGCCAGCAGGCTCTCAATTCCCGCCTACAGGTGCCTGGGATCAGGTCATGTCACCGTGATTATCACAGTGGACCCTTCCGGCAACGTCCTCAACGCGAAAGTGCAGGAGGATGCCTCATCATCCGACAGGTGTCTGCGTGATTTCGCTATCCGGGCTGCGAGGCTCTCCAAATTCTCCGCGTCGACATCTGCCCCGCCGAGGCAGATCGGCAATATAGTGTACATGTTCATAGCGCAATGAGCAAGAAAACCCTGTATATTCTGATAGCCGTTGCCGTGATCCTGGTCGGAGGGATCGCGGTGGCAGTAGCCTCTCTGTATTCAGACTCCAAGGGGAAAGCTCCGGCCGTTGATGCCGGACAGTTCATCGAGCGCCATGAGCTGATTGAGGCTGTTCCTTCGGATGCGGCCATCGTGTTCTGCGTCAAGAACTTCGGCAGGGCGATGGAACTGCTCGGAGACACAACAGCGGTGTTCAGGCAACTGACCTCCCGCAAATTCGACAAGATCGCCCGTGAGTCGTTTGATGGACTCAAGAAAGATCCCGCGATCATCTCCATCCACTACAGCAAGGATATGCCTCCGCTCCTGGTGGTCAAATCCAGCAAGGAGGTCTCGGATTCCACTTGGAACGACAGTTCCAAACTCAGGGCGATCGCTGATTCTTCCGGCTTGTTCTCGAGGGTTGTCGGAGACTTGATCATCATATCTTCTTCCGAGACAATCGCCAATTCTTCGGCGAGACACCTCGCGGAGGGTCATTCCGTGATTGAGTCGAGCGGATTCGCCGAACTCGCCTCACAGGTTCCCGGAAGCGACATAATGTTCGTGTCGAATTCCTATTCAGACAATATTATTGAGGCCTACTTCGCGCGGAAGTATCGCAAATACAGCGGTTTCTTCAAGGAACTGGCAGGATGGACCGCTTTCACCCTGACCCGGCATTCAGACTCCAACGTTTCCATGGACGGTACATTGCTGTACGGAAGCGATCCGGCATTCTACATGAATGTCCTGCGCCACGCCGGCACCGGGGCAGTCGGAGTACCTGAAGTGGTTCCTTCCAACACCGACTTCATCATTGATATTCCTATCGGCAATATAAACTCCTACCTGAAGGCCTACAGGAACTATCTCGACTCCAAGGCCAAGCTCGACAAATACGAGGCTTTGCTGTCAAAACAGAAGAAGGAGTCGGGACAGTCAGCCGAGGAATGGGCTAAATCATTGGATATAAAGGAAGTGGCTGTCATCAATCTCCATTTTGGAGGCAAACTCCGCCAGATGCTGTTCATAAAGCCCGGCGGTAAGCGCCAAGCTGAAGGAGTGAGTGATTTCACCCGCTTCGCCGGGTTCCCGAAGACCGTGTTCGGGGATATATTCAACGGAGAAGAAGAGTCCGCGTCAGCGGTCGTTAACGGATGGATGGTCATTGGCGAGAGAGATTGCCTGGACGAGTTCACCTTGATGTCTTTCGAGTCTTTACGGGAAAGGCTTTCCTCAAGTGGACTGTCCGATAAGATTCCTCAAAAAGGCTGTGGATTCTGGATGTACCATTCTTTGACAGAGGATCCTAACCTCATAGGCACTTCATTCAGTCCAATCATGGCTGACGGTTTCCGAGATGTTATATCCGGAGTGTCATATGTCCCTGCCATCATCTCCGCCATCTCTAGCGGGGAAAAGATGGGACTCGCCCTGGATGTGACCAGGACAGAGATTCCTGGCGGGAAGATTCCCGTACCTTCTGTCAGGGATACGACCGTGACCGTGTCGAATGGAGAGTTCAAGGTCATGAACAGCGCCACAGGCAAGATCAACACCTTGTACCAGAATTCTCACCTCTCGATATGCCTTAAGGACGAGAATGGGAAAGACATGTGGGGCATTCCGTTCAAGTTCCCGTTCCGGGGATATGTCAAGGAAGTTGACTTCTACAAGAACGGGAAGCTTCAGTATCTGTTCGCCGCCGACAGCAAACTGTACATGATCGACAGGCTTGGACGCTTTGTGGGCGGCACTCCGGTCGACCTGGGCAAGAAGATTTCCCTCGGACCCGAGGCGTATGATTTCTCCGGGAACAATGAGTACACGGCGATGGTCCTGTTCAAGGACAACACCGTGGGCTTGTATGATCTTAAGGGCAATCCTATGCCCTCATGGAAGGGTATAACCTCAGAGGAGACCATAAAGAGCCTTCCGGAGCTTTTGGAAGGCGGAGGGAACAAGTACTGGATTGTACGTACCTCAAGACAATCTTTCGTGTGCCCGTTCGAAGGCGGTGAGCCCATCCTCATCGGAGAGGGCAAGAAGATGATCCGCCCCGACAGCGAGATCACAGTAAATGAAAAAGGAGCCTTTGTGGCCAAGTGCCACGACGGCAAGGAAAGAACTTTCAAGTTGGAAAAAAACAAACGATAATATCATGGAAGAATTCAAGTTCCAATCAGTTAACAAGCTGATTGAGCAGAGTTTCAGGGAGAATTGGGACAGGCTCGCGCTCTCGAATTACCAGGGGGTGAGTCTGTGCTACCGAGACGTCGCCAGGAGGATTGAGAAGCTGCACATCGCTTTTGAGAAGTGCTTCCTCCACAAGGGTGACAAGGTGGCTATCTGCGCCCGCAACCAGGTCAACTGGGCTGTGAGTTATCTCGCCGCCATGACCTACGGGGCCGTGGTGGTGCCCATCCTCCACGAGTTCAAGCCCGGGAATATCCACTATCTCGTCAACCACTCCGACGCGAAGGTCTTGTTCGTGGACGACGTGATCTGGGAGGGTTTGAGCCCCGAGGAGATGCCCGGTGTCTATGCGGTGGTGAGAATCAACACTTTCCAGCTCCTCTATGCCAAGAATGACCGTATTGTCGAGGCTCGTGAGCACATGAACGAGTATTTCGGAAAGCGCCACCCGAACACCTTCGGACCCGAGGACTTGAATTACTATAAGGATTCGCCCAACGAGCTGGCGATGATCAACTACACCTCTGGGACCTCCGGGTTCTCAAAGGGTGTCATGATCCCCTACAGGGCCCTCTGTTCCAACATACAGTTCGCCAAGCATGTTCTTCCGGAGCTGAACAACAAATCAAACGTTGTCTCCATGCTTCCGACCGCGCACATGTACGGTATGATGTTCGAGTTCCTGTTCGAGATGTCCATTGGAATGCATGTCCATTTCCTGACCAGGATTCCGAGCCCGAAAATCATCACCCAGGCACTTCAGGAGGTCAAGCCCAACATCATCATAGCCGTTCCCCTCATCATCGAGAAGGTGTACAAGTCCAAGATCCAGAAGACTATCGAGAAAGGTAGCATAAAGACCATGCTCAGGATTCCAGTCTTGAACGAGATGGTGCGCAAGAAGATACGCACCGAGCTTGTCACCGCATTCGGAGGGAGCTTCGTCGAGGTTATCATGGGAGGAGCCGCTTTCAACAAGGAGGTGGAGAAGTTCTTCTGGGACATTGACTTCCCTTACACCGTCGGCTACGGCATGACAGAGTGCGCCCCGATCATCACCTACGCCCATTTCAACGACAAGAAGCTTTATTCTTGCGGTAAGGCGGCCTATAATATGAAGATAAGGATTGATTCCGAGGATCCTGAGAGGATTGAGGGTGAGATACAGTGCAAGGGACCTAACATGGCCCTGGGATATTTCAAGAACGATGAGGCCACCGCGAGCCTGTTCACCGAGGACGGTTGGATGAGGACCGGAGACATGGGTATCATCGATAAGGATGGCTACCTCTTCATCAGGGGGCGCAGCAAGTGCATGATCCTTGGTCCCAACGGCCAGAACATCTATCCAGAGGAGTTGGAATCCGTCATCAATGCCGTGTCTTATGTGGTTGATTCCCTGGTCATAGAGGATAATGGCGGGCTGACTGCCCTCATCTATCCGGACTACCATCAAGCGGAGCTGGACGGACTGACCCGTGACCAGCTTGAGAAGACTTTGAACGATCTCCTCCCCGACATCAACAAAGAGATTCCCGGCTACGCCCAGATCCGCAAGATTGAGTTCATGCCGGAAGATTTCGAGAGGACACCCAAGCGTTCAATCAAGAGATATCTTTACCAGAGAAACGCCAAATAATGGAGAAATTCGACCATAGATACCTTGAGATGGCCGGTGTTTGGGCCAAGAACTCATATTGCAAGAGACGTCAGGTCGGAGCCTTGATAGTCAAGGACCGAATGATCATCTCAGACGGTTACAACGGCACTCCTTCCGGTTTTGAGAACATTTGCGAGGACGAAAACGGTGTGACAAAGCCGTATGTCCTGCACGCTGAGGCGAACGCCATCACCAAGGTGGCAAAATCCGGCAACAGCAGTGAGGGGGCGACTCTTTATGTGACCGCGTCTCCCTGCCTGGAGTGCTCTAAATTGATCATCCAATCCGGCATCAAGAGAGTTGTGTATAAGGACGAATATCGCCTGACGGACGGTATTGACCTATTGCGAAGGGCTGGGATTGAGGTTGAGAAGGTAGATTAAGAATGAGAAAGATTTCCCCCATCCTGATAGCTGTCCTGGGCATCATCGTCGGTGCCCTCGCCGTCACTACATATAATGCTTACCGCCAGAAGAAACATTATCTCAATGTCCAATACGGTCAATGGCGCAAGCTCAACTTGATCCTGGACCAGATTGACAAGAATTATGTCGACACTGTGGACAACGAGAGTGTGACCGAGGCCGCTATTGTGGCGGCCCTCTCCAGGCTTGACCCTCACTCAGTCTACATGCCACCCGTGGAACTAAATGAAGCTGAGACGGATTTGGCCGGCAATTTCGATGGGATAGGAATACAGTTCAATGTCCCTAACGACACGGCCACCGTAATCGAGGTCATCCAAGGTGGCCCTTCGGAGAAAGCCGGATTGCAGCAGGGTGACAGGATCCTGAAAGTTGACGACAAGGTCATCGCCGGCGTCAAATTCCCGCAAGACAGCATGGTGAGAAGGATGAAGGGACCCGCCGGATCGAAAGTTAAGATAACTGTGGGCAGAGGCAAAGAGAACATTGTCTTCGACATCACCAGAGGGAAGATTCCGGTTCACTGTGTGGATGCCGCTTTCATGGCGAACGACACGACAGGATACATAAAACTGGCGAAGTTCTCCAAGACAACTTTCAGCGAGGTCAGCAACGCTTCCATGAAACTCCTGTCCCAAGGCATGAAGAAGCTAATCCTGGATCTCAGGGATAATTCCGGCGGATATTTTGACCAGGCGCTCCTACTAAGCGACATGTTCCTCGAAAAGGGAGATGAGATCGTCTACATGCAAGGTCTCCACCGAAAGAAGGAAGACTACAAGGCGGACGGGAAAGGCATTCTTAAGAATGTCTCGCTCATGGTATTAATCAATGAATCAACAGCTTCCTCAAGTGAGATTTTCGCCGGAGCCATCCAGGACAATGACAGGGGGACCATCATCGGAAGACGTTCCTTTGGAAAGGGGTTAGTCCAAGAGCCACTCTATTTCAGCGACGGATCAGGAGTCAGGTTGACAGTGGCAAGATTCTACACCCCCTCCGGAAGATGCATTCAGAAGCCATATTCCGATGACTACCGCTACGACATTTACAAGCGATACTCCGAAGGGGAGATGTACGATGCGGACAGCATCAAGGTCGACTCCACCGCCGCTTATAAGACTGTCGCCGGAAGGACAGTCTACGGAGGGGGTGGTATTATCCCCGACATCTTCGTCCCTGTGGACACTACAAGGGCTACGGATTTCTATATCGCCTGTAACAGGAAAGCCACACAGATGAGGTTCTCGTCAACCATATTTGACAAGTACAGGAGCACTATCTCCGGAATCGAGGACTTTGACGAGTTGAACCGCACTCTTGACAAGATGGATATTCCCACCAAGTTCCGCGAATATGCGTCAAGAGTGGACGGGATCTCTTGTTCCACGCAGGAGTGGGAACAGACTAAGGAATACCTGCTCCCGCAGTTACGGGCGCTGATAGGTCGATATTCAAAACTTGGAGAAAACGCTTTCTACAAGATGTACCTCGATGTGGACACCACGATTCGCAAGGCTATTGAACAGGAATGACGTACATCTTCACGTCTTCCGCGCTGATAGGATTGCCGCCGAAAATCAACAGCCTCTCAACGACATTGCATAGCTCCCTTATGTTTCCTGGCCATGACTTCTCTTGAAGAAGCTTGATGGCCTCAGGAGAGAACGGCCTTGATAGCAAGCCTTTCTCCGTGCTGAGCTGCTCCACGAAATAGTCCACCAATAGCGGGATGTCATCTTTCCTCTCATCAAGGGAGGGCACTTTTATGACAATCACACTTAGACGGTAATACAGGTCCTCCCTGAAATTACCCTTCTCAATCTCTTTGCGAAGATCCTTGTTCGTGGCCGCCACAACCCTAACATCGACAATGATGTCCTTGTCACTTCCCACTCTAGAGAGTTTCTTCTCCTGAAGCACCCTCAGCACCTTGGCCTGGGCGGCGAGACTCATATCGCCTATCTCGTCGAGGAACAATGTCCCGCCATCAGCTTGCTCGAACTTTCCCTTATGCTGTTTAATAGCCGAGGTGAAAGAACCTTTCTCATGACCAAAAAGCTCGCTTTCAATTAGTTCCGAAGGAATAGCCGCACAGTTGACCTCGATGTAAGGCATAGCGCTCCTGGCGCTCTGCTCGTAAAGGCTTCTCGCGACGAGCTCCTTTCCGGATCCGTTAGGTCCCATTATCAGCACCCTCGAATCGGTAGGAGCGACCTTGGTGATCATATCCCATATGTGACGTATTGGCTCAGACTCACCTATCATCTTCTGGCCATAGACCTTTTTCTTGAGCTGACGATTTTCCTTGACTATGCTCACCTTGTCGGTGGCGTTCTTGATGGTAATGAGTATCCTATTGAGATCCAACGGCTTCTGAATGAAATCGAACGCTCCTTTCTTTATGCACTCGACAGCCGTGTCAATGTCTCCGTGACCGGAGATCATCACGATGGCGGAGTCAATCCCATCGGCGACAAGCTTGTCCAATACCTCAGTGCCGTCCATCCCTGGCATCTTGATGTCACAGAAGATAACATCAAAACGCTCTTTGTCAACTTTAGCCAGAGCGGAAGACCCGTCCTCAGCGGTATCGACCTCATAACCCTCGTCAGAAAGGATCTCACCCAAAGAGTTCCTTATGGCTCTCTCGTCATCTACAATAAGAATCTTCATAAAGGCTGTCTTTTCAATCACATCTTTACGCGAATATCGGACTTTTTCCCGGAATTTTGATATTTTTGTCATATGAACATACCTGACATTATCATAGCCATTGACGGCTACTCTTCAACCGGAAAAAGCACGCTCGCGAAACTGATAGCCGAGCAATATTCATTCCTCTATCTGGACTCCGGAGCAATGTACCGCGGAGTCACTCTCCACGCCCTGGAGAACGGGATCATAGACGAGTCCGGAACAATCGATGAGGCACGCCTCAAAACAGCTCTGGAGACCCTGGACCTCGATTTCCGGATTGACGGGACATATATCGGAGACCGCCGTGTGGAACAAGAGATCCGCACCCTCGAGGTCTCCAGTCACGTCAGCCCGATCTCAGCCATTCCTTTTGTCAGAGTCTTTGTGGATGAGAAGCTCCACGCTTTCGGACAACGCAAAAGGGTTGTCATGGACGGCCGAGACATCGGTACCACGGTTTTTCCAAGCGCCGAGGTGAAGATATTCATGACTGCCACTCCTGAGGTCAGAGCCCAGAGACGTTTCGACGAGATGAAAGCGAAGGGGCAGGAGCCGGTCATGGAAGAGGTCATGAAGAACCTCCTTGAGAGGGATTACATCGATTCCCACAGGGAAGTCTCTCCCCTTTCCCGCGCGGCCGACGCTTATGTCCTGGACAACTCTGACATGACTCTCCATGAGGAGACCGTCTGGTTCCAAGGACTCTGCCAAGGCAAGTTCGGGATTCTGGAGTAATGGCCCTCACTGTCGAGATAGACAAGCGTTCCGGTTTCTGTGGCGGGGTTATCCGCGCCATCAGCAAAGCCGAGGAGTTCCTGGACTCACACCCCGGGAAGAAGCTTTATTCCCTCGGGGCGATAGTCCACAATGAAGCCGAACTGGAAAGACTTGGCCGGAAGGGACTCGTGACCATCGGCCATGACGACATCGGCAATATTCAAGCCCCTGAGAATGAAACGGTTCTGATTAGGGCGCACGGCGAGCCGCCATCCACTTATAAGCTCACCCGAGAGGCTGGGATCAACCTCATAGATTGCACCTGCCCTGTCGTCCTGAAACTCCAGAAAGACATCCGCGACGTTTATTCACGCCTCAATGGCGGCGTGACCCGCTCCAGCGGCTCGACCGCCTCGCTTCGCTCGGCCCCACCGCTCGCTTCGCAAAGCGAAGCTCCGGTCCCCCCTCTTAACGTGCCGAGGGTGGCAATGGTCTCGCCATCTGGACAGGCCACGCCGCCGAGAGGGCAGATCATCATCTATGGGAAGATCGGTCATGCGGAGGTGCTGGGGCTGCTGGGGCAGGTAGGAGGTGACGCGGTGGTGATTGAGAATATGGACATGCTTCTCTCAGCGCTGGAGTCCGGGACTATCAGGACGGATGTCCCGCTGGAGATATTCTCACAGACAACAAAGAGTCCGACCGAATATTCCGAGATCTGCTCTGTCTTGTCCGAGAGGGCCAAAGCCGGACTGACCGTCCACAACACGATTTGCAAGCAGGTCGCATCGAGGCATGAGGAACTCGCCGAGTTCGCCTCATCACACGACATAATCATTTTTGTGTCAGGAGTTTCCAGTTCCAACGGAAAAGTCCTCTGCGACCTATGCCGCTCCAGGAATCCCAGAACCTATCACATCTCAGACCCGAAGGAGATAGATCCCTCCTGGTTCGGTCCAGATGAAAGCGTTGGTGTGTGTGGCGCCACCTCCACCCCCCACTGGCTTCTAGAGGAAGTCGCCCAGACAATATTATTTGCATGAAAAAAGTCAATTAGTTAAATTTGCATGATTGATGGTTATTGATTTTTAATTCATTCAGTATATGGCAACAACAGCAGATTTCAAGAACGGACTGTTCATCAGCTACAACGGCAAGCCTTGCCAGGTAGTCTATTTCCAGCATGTCAAACCCGGAAAGGGCCCCGCTTTCGTCAAGACAAAGCTCCGCAACCTCGAGAACGGAAGGATCCTTGAGAACACTTTCACCGCTGGCATGAAGATCGACGTCATCACTGTTGAGAGACGTCCCTACCAGTTCCTCTATTCCGATGAGGACGGTTTCAACTTCATGCATGAGGAGACCTTCGAGCAGATCCACCTGCCTCACGACGTGGTCGAGAATTCCGACCTAATGAAAGAGGGACAGCATGTGGAGATGATGTTCGTCGTCGAGCCTGAGGAGAAGTGCCTGACCTGCGAGCTTCCAACTTATGTGACTCTTGAGGTCACCTATGCCGAGCCCGCGGTGAAGGGTAACACCGCTTCAACAAGCGCCCTTAAGGAGGTCACTCTCGAGACCGGCGCTAAGGTGATGGTTCCCCTCTTCATCAACCAGGGAGAGAAGATCACTGTCAACACCACCGACCGCAGCTACGGGCAGAGGGTGTAGCCCTATTCTCATCATTATCAAGTAAAGAAAAACGGACAGCCGAATGACTGTCCGTTTTTCTTTACGGGAAATAATGCTAAATTTGTATGTTATGTCAGAATATATCGTATCAGCGAGAAAATACCGCCCGGATTCATTTGAGACACTGATCGGGCAGGACACTATAGCCCAGACCCTGAAGAACTCCATCATCAGGGGAAAACTGGCGCACGCCTACCTGTTCTGCGGCCCCCGCGGCGTCGGGAAGACGACGACAGCGAGGATATTCGCGAAAGCCATCAACTGTTCCAATCCATCCCCTGAGATGGAACCTTGCGGACAGTGTGAGTCCTGCATCTCTTTCCAGGAAGGACGGTCATACTGCATCCATGAACTTGACGCCGCGTCGAACAACGGAGTCGAGGACATAAAAAACCTGATGGACCAGGTGCAAATTCCACCGCAGGTCGGGAAATATAGCGTCTACATCATAGACGAGGTCCACATGCTCTCGACCGCCGCCTTCAACGCCTTCCTCAAAACTTTGGAGGAGCCCCCGGCACACGCCATATTCATCCTGGCCACCACAGAGAAGCACAAGATACTCCCCACTATCCTCTCAAGGTGCCAGACCTACGACTTCAACAGGATATCAATCCCTGACATGGTCTTCAACCTGAGGAATATAGCCGCGAAGGAGGGTGTAAAGATAGACGACGAGTCGCTGCATGTCATCGCCCAAAAAGCCGACGGCGCCATGAGAGACGCTCTCACGATTTTCGACCAGACGGTGGCGTTTTGCGGCACGGACGTGAAATATGAGGACGTGATCCGGAATCTGGGTGTCCTGGACTATGACTATTCTTTCGCCCTCGTGGATGACTTCCTCGCAGGGGATTACGGTAAGGCTCTCCTGACCTTTGACGAGATCCTTTCCAAAGGTTTCAACGCCTTGCACTTCTGCTCCGCTCTCAGCTCACACCTCAGGGACCTGATGGTTACTAAGAACGGAGGATTGGAAGCTTTGCTTGAGCTCCCTGAATCCCTTAAAAGCCGGTATGTGGAGCAGGCGACCCGCTGCTCCCTCAAATTCCTTTACGACGCGCTCAGCGTGACCACAGCCTGCGAGGCTGGTTACAAGCAGGCAGTCAATCCCAGACTGCACATAGAGTTCGCCCTGATGAAGCTCAGCTTCCTGATGAAGGCTCCGGGGACGGCCGATCAGATCGGCCATGACGTGAAAGTGGCGGCAGGAGCTGAAGGGAGGGAGATCAGCAAACCCGCGGAACCAACTCAAGCTTTGCCTCGGGAGCGGAAACGTCCGGCTAAGACTGGCTCCGCCCTGTCGCTGAATGCGATCCTGGAAGAGGAAGAAACCAAGAAAGTCGAGAAAAAAGCCCCGGTCATCTCTGATGAGATGCCTGATGATGAGACCATTTTGAGTGCCTGGAAAGCGATTCCCGAGGAATTCAAGGCGATGAGCCAGATCCGCCTTGCCAACACACTGGAAAACGCCGAGGTCGAGATCGAGACCACCGGGGATGGCAAGACGGTCACATTCAAGGTCAGTAACGAGGCCCAGAGGAAATGGATTCAGGAGAACAGGCTCCTTTCTCTGGAAGGAAATTTGCAGAAGAAAACCGGATCCTCCAAGATCCGCCTTGAGGTAGGTGTGATTCCCATGGAGGAGAAAGAGGCCCAGCCCTATACGGATCAGGAGAAGGCCTCCGCCCTCATGGGACAGAACGGAGAACTGAGGAACCTTGTGAAGGATTTCGGGTTGGAGACAAGATAAAGCGTATTCGAAATGAAACTTCATTGCGAGAATCTCGTCAAGAAATACGGCATCAGAACTGTCGTCAAAGGTGTCTCTATGGAAATCAACCAGGGAGAGATCGTAGGCTTCCTTGGACCTAACGGAGCCGGCAAGACCACCAGCTTCTATATGATCACAGGACAGATTGTGCCTAATGGCGGCAGGGTGTTCCTGGACGACGAGGACATCACTGAGCTCCCCATGTACAAGAGAGCCCAAAAGGGTATAGGCTATCTTCCCCAGGAAGCTTCAGTCTTCCGTAAGATGTCTGTTGAAGACAATATCATGTCCGTGATGGAGATGTCTGACATGAAAAAGGAGGAAAGGAAGGAAAGGTTAGAGAGCCTGATCAGTGAGTTCAATCTCTCAAAAGTGAGAAAGAGCCTCGGTATCCAGCTCTCAGGAGGTGAGAGGCGCCGTTGCGAGATAGCGAGGGCGCTTGCCATTGATCCGAAGTTCATCCTTCTTGACGAGCCTTTCGCCGGAGTCGACCCTATCGCCGTGGAAGACATCCAGTTCATCATCGCCAAGCTTAAGTACAAGGACATCGGAGTCATTATCACTGATCACAATGTCGGCGAGACGCTGGCCATCACCGATAGGGCTTACCTGTTGTACGAAGGATCCATCCTTCAGCAAGGTACTCCTGAGTCGCTCGCGTCTGACGAGGATGTGCGCACTAAATACCTTGGATCCGGATTCATCCTGAAGAAATCCGTCTCCGTTGAGCGGGCAAAGGCCGAGCATCAGGCCTTGGAGGAGGCTAAGGCCAAAGCCCTGGAGGAGACGATGGTTGAGAACCCCTTAAACTAAAAAATATCATGAGACGGACTTTATTAATATCCCTGCTGGCCTTGATGGCAGCCCTAATGATTCCATCAGACCTTTTTGGACAAGCCCAGATATTCACCAGGAAAGAGAAGCTTAAGGACCTGACCGCCAAGACTGTGAAGGTTGTCTTGAGCGGCGACGAGATTTTCGACGAAGCCTTGAAGCAAGCTGTCACCACATCATGGACAATCTCTCCTTATGAGTTCTGCACCAGTGAGGAATTCCAAAAGATAAAGACTGACAGCAAGTTCTACTTCCTTATTGTCGTGAAAGGACAGCAAAGAAAAGAAGCGGAGCCAGGCATCGACCTGCTCACCTTCGTCAAAGGTGGGGAAGGTGCCGACAAGTCCATCGAAGACATGCTTGAGGTTGTGACCTTCCCTCTCCGTTCCGCCGTGGATCCTTCCGGAAGGGAGTTCCTTCTCCTTCCCGCCTTCCTGACGATCATGCAGGAACACGCCCAAAACCTGACAAGTTCCGAGGTCAAGGCGTACACACCTCTTGGGGCAAATGACTCCAAGAAATTGAGGATGAAACAGATCTATTTCTGCGAGGAAGACTTCGCCCCTCAAGTGGACGATAAGACAGTGAGTTCGCTGGATGAGGATATATTCGTGAAAGAAGACGAGGAAGAAGTCGATGAGGTGTTCTCGAATGGCGTTTTCAACGCCGTTGTGAGCTATGTTGTCGCCCCTTCCGAACCTGTCAATGGATCAGTTTGCTATAAGATGCTCATTGGCGCTGACAACCATAAGCTGTATTGGTACAAGAAGCATAAGATCTCTCCTCGTCAAGGTGCGGGATTCCTCGACAGCGACCTGAAAGCCATTAAACTTCTGAGGAAATAATGCTCGTTGGCAAAGCCCCTTGCGGGTTGCGATACGCTGTGAGAAGGAGCGGAAGAGCTGTAGGCTACTGCTCCCTGACTATCAAATGCGGAACCAGGGACGAAGGTTCCCACCACAGTGGTATCGCCCACTTCACCGAGCACACAATATTCAAAGGCACATCTAAAAAGAGCGCCAAAGTCATCAACAGTTATCTTGATCGGCTTGGGGGCGATCTGAACGCGTTCACCACCAAAGAGGAGATTGTACTCCACTCCACAGTATTGAAAGAGGACCTCGGGAAAGCAGCCGCATTGCTGCTGGAGCTAGCCACATGCCCCATATTCCCGGAGGAGGAAATCTCGATAGAGAAAGGAGTCGTGATCGACGAGATAAGCTCTTACAAAGACTCCCCCGCCGATGATGTGTTCGACAAATTCGAAGAGACCCTTCTGGCTGGTCATCCCCTTGGGAGACCTATCCTCGGAACCGCTGCTAGCGTGAGGAAAATCTCCGCTGAAGAGCTGAGGGCATTTGTCAAAGAGCGTTTCACTCCCGGGAACATGGCTCTCGCGATTGTCGCTGACATTGATGAGAAAAAGATGGAGCAAGGGGTGCTGAGACTCTCCGAAAAAGTATTTGACGGCTCCTGGTCCGAATCACCAGAGCGTATTCTCTGCCCGGTGGACACCCCCGCCTTGTTCAAAAAGACCGTGGATAAAAGGCACCATGAGGTCAATGCGGTGATCGGAGGATTGGCTCCTTCCCTTTATGACCAGGAAGGTCGATTCGCGGCCATTCTCCTGGCCAACATTGTCGGGGGACCTGCCTCGAATTCCAAACTCAATGAACTCTTGAGGGAAAGGAACGGATGGGTGTACGGTGTCGAGACCTCTTACACCCAATACTCCGACACTGGTGTGATGGCAATATCGATGGGCTGCGACCGTTCCAATCTGGAGAAATGCTTGAGAGGTGTGGATAAAGTGATAAAGAGAATACAAGACGAGCTTTTGTCAGACTCGGCCATGAGAGCAGCCAAGAAGCAGCTTCTTGGTCAACTGGCTATCAGCTCAGACAACGGAGAGACCCAATGCCTCTCCATGGGGAAAAGCCTTATTTCTTTTGGAAACGTTTCCACTGACCTTCAGAACAAGGAAGCTATAGAGGCGGTCACGGCCGATCGTGTACGTGAATCCGCCATGAGAATATTCAACCCGGAAACTTTATCATCCTTGATTTTTTTATGAGACATTATCTTGATTTGGCGGCAGTAGCCGGATTGTTGGCACTGGCCGGATGCGGCAAGGTCGCTCCTCCTGAGCCGTACGGAGCCATTCCCTCCCCTCAGCAGGTTGAGTGGCAGAAAATGGAGATGAACATGTTCGCCCATTTCGGGCCAAACACGTTCACGGGCCTCGAGTGGGGTCTCGGAACCGAGGCTGAGGACATATTCAATCCGTCAGCACTCGATTGCGGACAGTGGGCATCCATAGCAAAAGCCGCTGGGTTCAAAGGGATAATAATCACCGGCAAGCACCACGATGGTTTTTGCCTGTGGCCAAACCCGGTCAGCACCCACACGGTGGCCCAGAGTCCCTGGAAAGACGGTAAGGGAGACGTCTTGAAAGAGCTCTCAGAGGCATGCGCCGCTGAAGGGGTGAAATTCGGAGTGTACGTTTCTCCTTGGGACCGCAATGATCCCCACTACGGCACCCCTGAATACAATGATGTCTTTGTCAAAACCTTGGAGAGCGTCCATGACGGCAGGTACGGGACTGTATTTGAGCAATGGTTCGATGGAGCAAACGGTGAAGGGCCCAATGGGAAAAAGCAGGTCTACAACTGGCCTCTGTTTCACGAGACAGTGCTGAAATATCAGCCTGAGGCCATCATGTTCAGCGACACCGGCCCTGGTTGCCGTTGGGTTGGAAATGAGAGTGGAGTTGCCGGAAAGACCAACTGGAGCACATTGAATATCAAGGGGCATACCCCGGGGGCAGGCGCTCCGCCAAGGGAGAGTCTCAACTGCGGAGATGTCCATGGAGAGAACTGGCATCCTGCCGAGACAGATGTCTCAATCCGTCCTGGCTGGTTCTGGAGAGAGAGCGAAAATGACAAGGTCAAATCGTTGAACCAGCTTTTGGGCATATATTACACAAGCGTCGGGCGGAATTCCCTGCTGCTGCTTAATGTCCCCCCGGATGATAGGGGCCTTATCAATGAGGCGGACTCCACGAGGCTGATGGAATTCCGGAAAGCTCTTGATGAGATATTCAAGGACAACCTCGCGGATGGGGCCAAAGTAAAGGCATCCGATGTGAGAGGACGCGGTTTCTCAGCCGCTAACATTCTGGATGGGAATTATGATTCATATTGGGCCACCAAGGATGGAATCACTGAGGCTTCCGTGACTTTCGACCTCGCTGGTGAAAAAACATTCAACAGGGTTCTCCTACAGGAATACATTCCTCTGGGACAACGCGTTAACTCATTCACCGTCGAGGCGGAAGGCCCTGACGGACAATGGAAAGAGATCGCGAGCGAAACCACTATCGGCTACAAGAGAATAGTCCCCACAGAGAAGGTCACGACTTCACGGGTACGGGTGAATCTAGTAGCCTTCGCTCCATTGACGATTAACGGATTCGGGTTGTATATGGACAATATTTCAGATTATTCGGAATAATTGCTATTTTTGGAATGATGTCTGTCATTCAGTGCGAAACAAAGAATTAATATTACCATAACATCATGAGAATCAAGAGTTTCCTTGCAACCTCGCTGCTAATATTCGCAGTGGCTTGCACATCTAACAAGACCGCTGGTCCTATCAAGGTGAAGGTTCCCGCCCGCCCCGCCGGACAGGAAAATGCGATCGCTCTTACAGTTCCGGCTATGGATACTGTCCGAGTCGGATTCGTGGGCCTCGGAATGAGAGGCTCCGGGGCTGTCCCCCGCTTCACATACATCCCTGGTGTCAAAATCGTCGCCTTGTGCGATGTCGTTCCCGAGAATGTTGAAAGATCACAGAAGACATTGGAGGACAGGGGTTTCCCGAGGGCTGCGGAGTATTCAGGTGACACTGAGGCGTACAAACAGCTCTGCGAGAGGGACGATGTGGACCTCGTCTACATCTGTACCGACTGGGTGCATCACATCCCCGTGGCTTTATACGCATTG
This sequence comes from Bacteroidales bacterium, assembly GCA_017557535.1. Taxonomy (GTDB): domain Bacteria; phylum Bacteroidota; class Bacteroidia; order Bacteroidales; family UBA932; genus Cryptobacteroides. The sequence continues at coordinate 137,537 of JAFYYM010000034.1, forward strand.
GAGCATGGCAAGAACGTCGCTTGCGAAGTACCATCAGCGACTAACTTGCAGGAAATCTGGGATGTGATCAATATGGTCGAGAAGACACGCAAGCATTTCATCATGCTTGAGAACTGCTGCTATGACTTTTTCGAGCTTTCTTGCCTGTCAATGGCCCAGGCCGGCGTATTCGGCGAGATTCTTCATGTTGAAGGATCCTACCTCCACAACCTGGATCCTTTCTGGGACGCTTATTGGAACAATTGGAGGCTTGACTTCAATGAGAAACACAAGGGTGACCTTTATGCCACCCATGGCCTGGGTCCTGTGGCTCAGGTGCTTAACATCCATCGTGGTGACCGCTTCAAGACCCTCGTGGCGATGGAGACCAAAGCCGTCAACGGCCCTCGCAATGTAGAGAAGAGGCAGGGACGCAAGAGTGAGGACTTCCAGAACGGAGACGAGACCAGCACCATGATCAGCACAGAGCTTGGCAAAACCATCCTGATCGAGCACGATGTCATGACTCCGAGGCCTTACAGCAGGATGTACCAGCTCGTTGGCACCGAGGGTTATGCCGGGAAATATCCGATTCAGCAGATTATTCTTCGCGGCGACCAGTTCACTGAGACCCCCAGCATCGAGGACTTCAACACCGAGAAGCGTCTTTCCAGAGAGGAAATAGCTGAGTATCAAGAGAAATACCGCAACCCGATCCTGACTCCGGAGCTTGAGGCCCTTGCCAAGGAGGTTGGCGGACACGGTGGAATGGACTTCATTATGGATTACCGTCTCATCTACTGCCTGCGCAACGGTTTGCCTCTCGACATGGATGTCTATGACATGGCTGAGTGGTGCTGCCTCGCGGAGCTTGGTGAGATCTCTATCAAGAACGGCAACATGCCCGTCGAAGTCCCTGATTTCACCCGCGGCGCCTGGAACCAGCTCAAGGGCTTCTCCTACGCCTTTGCGAAGTAGATAGTTATAATACTTCCAGAGTCTTTCCCGTGTCTTTCAGGGAAAGGATGACCGGGTGACTGAAACCAGAATTAGGCCGGTGGAACACTAATTTGATATTCCCGTAAAAGTCACGGAATAACATTGAGTGTCCACCGTCCTCTTCGATTATCGGCTCATCATCGCATGTCCATGGACCTGCGAGCTTGCCTGAAGCTGAACGGGCTATACCGACACAGTACGTGTCCTTGAAAGAGGACCATAGCATCACCAACTCACCACCGCTAGTACGGTACAGGAATGGCCCGTCAGATACATAAGACTTCCGGATACCGCCATTCTCGTCTTTCCAGTCAGAAAGCCCTTTTGTCCACTTGGCGTCAGAAGCCTTGAACAAGACGGAGGGCTCGCCAATGGTTCCAGACAAGTCTTCTTTCAGTCTTATCACCTCATAAGTTCCATCGACAATTTGGACCCATTCATGGCAGAATACCATGAATGGGACTCCATCCTCTACCCATAGAGTCCCGTCCAAGGCCATATAATCCTTGGGAGTAGTGACATCTTTCCCCAGCGGGAGAAAAGGACCGGAGGGACTGTCCGCACGGAATATCTGTGTCCCACGATATGTGAAAGACGGCCAACCTTCCACCTTATCTGCCCAAGTCTTATCAGTATTGAGGGTCGCGAAGAGGTACCACTTCCCTTTATAGTAGTGAACTTCTGGAGCCCATACCACACCGGTAAGTGAATTATCCTCCGGAACGGTGAACACCCTCTCAGGGCCATACCATTTCTCAAGGTCGCCGCTCCGGAACACTTCCACGCCTCCCAATCCCTCAGCAGTCGTCGAACTTCGATAGAGATAATAAGTCTTCGTGTTTTTGTCAGCCACTATGAACGGATCCCTGCAGTAGATGCTGTCAAGGACAAGATAATCACCTGTTTCCCATGATTGATGTCCCCGGCCACAACTAGCCAGGGACAAAACCAACAAAATAGATGGAATGATTCTGCTTAAAGACATTGTTCAGTGAAGTTACCAAGGACAGTGTATTTCTTAAACAACTCAGAGTAGACTTCCCCACGAGCCGGGTCTGGAATATACTCTTTAGAGAACCCGGAATTCATTGCATCAATAGCATCTTCTACCTTGTCATAAACGCCTGCGGCAGTCGCGGCGAACATGGCGGCTCCAAGGGCACAAGCTTGCATGGTCTTGCAGACCTTGATCGGCTTACCGAGAACATCACTCATGACCTGCATCACGAATGGCGACTTCAAGGCGATTCCACCAATACCGATAACCTCTTCTATATGAATACCTTCCTCAACAAAACGGTCATGGATGGCCTTCGTGCCGAATGCCGTGGCCTCGACAAGGGCCCTGAAAATCATCGGAGCGGTCGTGCCAAGAGTGAAGCCAGTGATGGCTCCCTTGACAAGAGGATTGGCGTCCGGGGTACGACGTCCGTTGACCCAATCAGTGGCCAGCATGGCGCTCTCAGAGATCGGAACCTGCTCTGCCTCAATCGTCAATGACGGTATTATATTCTCACAAGCCTCTGTCAAAGCCTCTCCATCAAGTCCAGAGACGGTCTTAAGAGGCCACTCCAGAACTTTCCGGAACATGGCATAAACATCCCCGAAACTGGACTGACCGGCCTCTAAGCCCACCATTCCAGGGATAACAGACCCGTCGACCTGGCCGCATATTCCCCTGATACATTTGTCTCCTATCTCCTCATAGGGAACCACCATCACATCGCAAGTCGAGGTGCCTATCACCCTAACTAGAGAACCAGGCTTTACTCCCGCACCAACAGCACCCATATGGCAGTCGAAGGCTCCCCCTGCCACAACGACACTCACGCTGAGGCCCAGTCTCGCCGCCCATTCAGGACAGAGGTAACCAACTGGCTTATCGGCTGTCTCAGTCTTGTCGAAGAGCTTTCCCCTCCAACCTGCCAGAAGCGGATCCACACCAGCGAGGAACTCCTCCGGAGGAAGTCCACCCCACTTCTCGCTCCACATTGACTTATGTCCCTGAGCGCAACGGCTACGGATGATGTCCCTATGGTTGGTTACCCCAGTCAACACCGCCGGAAGCCACTCGCAACACTCCACGATGGTGCTGGCTTTTGATGCGATCTCAGGAGAGTTCCTAAGGATATGCAATGCCTTGGCCCAGAACCACTCGGAGCTGTATATGCCGCCTTCAAACATAGAATAATCCACATCGGAAGCTTTGCAAGCCTCATTGATCTCAGCAGCCTCCTGGATCGCTGTGTGATCCTTCCAAAGCACGAACATCGCATCCGGATCGGATGAATATTCCTCGCTCATAGCAAGCGGTGTTCCGGTCCAGTCCGCGAACGCAGGAGTGGAACCAGTTGTGTCAAAGGCGATTCCGACCACGTTGGGAGCCACCTCTGGAGAGCATTTGGCCAAGGCGTCTTTGACGGTGAATTCCAACACCTCAAGATAGTCCTTGGGATGCTGACGCCACTGATTTGCCTGCGGGTCACAGTAAAGGCCCCTAGACCAACGAGGATAATTCTTGACGCTGGAGGCGAGGATCTCCCCTGTCTCAGCATTGACTACGAGAGCCCTCGCGGAATCGGTGCCGTAGTCCAATCCTATGACGTATCTTGCCATATTACTTCAAAGCTTTTCCGAGGAGGTAATATATCTCATTGATTTTCAAATCCTTCTTAACTCCCTCGAGGGTGGTGTCCGCACCGATTTTGACCATCTCGATGTCGGCGATCTCGGCGTAATCCTCCCAATACTCGGGAGTGAGGTCATAGGAGAAGCAAGAGTGATGGGTTCCACCGGCCATCATCCAAGCGGCGGCTCCTATCTCAAAACTCGGCCTCGGAATCCATAACGCTGAAGCGACAGGCAGTTTAGGGAGAGGTTTGGGCTTGATGCAATCCACCTCGTTAACCACAAGGCGGAAACGCCCGCCCATGTCGACCACGGTGGCTGCGACTCCATAACCGGTCTTACTTGTGAACACGAGACGGGCGGTAGGGGTCTTGCGGATGCCGATTCCCAACTCATGGACCTCCAGTTTGGGTCTATGGGCGGCTATCAGAGGGCAGATCTCAAGCATGTGGGCCTGAAGGATAGCTGAAGACGGACCGTCAAAATTGAGGGTGTAGTCCTCAAGGAAGGAACATCCCTCTGACAATCCTCTTGTCATGAACCAAACAGTCCTGTACAAGGCGGCGGACTTCCAGTCACCCTCTGCTCCAAAACCATAACCCTCTTCCATAAGGCGCTGTGAGGCAAGGCCGGGAATCTGGTCGAAACCTCTTCCGGTCTCCTCAACATTGACATCCCCAAGATCGTCGAAATTGGTCGTGAAACCCTTCGCCTTCTTGTCTTCGAGAATGGCCCTCAGAGTCAGCTCGGCCTTGGCGGATCTCCAAATCTTGCAGTAAGGAAGGGAGCCTTTCTCCTCAAGAGAGGAATCATGGTCATACAGTTTGAAATAATCCCCGACAAGAGCGTCAACTTCAGAATCGGCGACCTTGTCGAAATAGGTCATAAGCTCGCTGAAAGGCACATAGTCAACGTGATAGCCGAGTCTCATCTCCGCCTCTACCTTGTCACCGTCAGTGACAGCCACATTATTCATCTGGTCGCCGAACCGTAGGATTCTCATGTCTTTCGCATCGGCCCATGCGGCAGCCACCCTCTCCCATACGGCGATATGACCAAGAGTCGCGGGATCTTTCCAATAACCCACCACGGTCTTGTGGTTCTTACGCATGCGGGCGAGTATATGAGCATATTCCCTATCTCCATGAGCACTCTGGTTGAGATTCATGAAATCCATATCCATGGTCTCCCAAGGAATCTCCTTGTTGTACTGGGTGTGGAGATGGAGAAGAGGCTTACGGAGCGCCTGAAGCCCATGAATCCACATCTTGGCTGGGGAGAAAGTGTGCATCCAGGTGATGACACCCACGCACCTGGGATCGCTTTCCGCCCTGGACATCACATCCAGGACTTCGGTTGAAGAGTTGGCGGTGCCTTTATAAACGACCTTCACCGGCAGTAGGCCGGAGGCGTTCATCCCTGCCACCATCTCATTGGAGTGACCGTCCACTTGGACCACAGCGTCACCACCGTAGAGCAGCTGCGCTCCAGTGACGAACCAGACTTCGTAGTTTTCGAATTGCTTTATCATGTTGATACTATTTTTTTTGTCCGTAATATGCGTCGGGACCGTGTTTACGGCTATAATGTTTCTCTATAAGATGCTTGTTCATCGAAGGTTCATGGTCGATGACATCAAGTGTGGGTAACTGCAGGGTCGAGGAGATGAACGCCATCTTGGCCACTTCCTCGAGCACCACGGCGTTATGGACAGCGTTGAACACGTCGGCCCCCCAGGTGAAAGGCCCATGGTTCCTGACAAGGACAGCGGGAGTGTCATCGGGAGACATATTCCTGAAACGCTCCACTATCACATTGCCAGTCTCCTTCTCGTACTCCCCGAACACCTCCGCCTTCTTCATGTCGCGGGTGCAAGGGATGTCGTCATGGAAATAATCGGAATGGGTCGTCCCTATGTTAGGGATATTCCTGCCCACCTGCGCCCATGCCGTGGCATAAGTAGAGTGGGTATGAACCACCCCTCCGATATTCGGAAACGACTTGTAGAGAACAAGATGCGTCGGAGTGTCCGAGGATGGTCTCAACGATCCTTCCACTATATTCCCCTCCAAATCGACCACTACCATGTCTTCCGGCTTCATCGCATCATAGGCGACTCCGCTGGGTTTGATCACCACAAGTCCGGACTCCCGGTCAATCGCCGAGGCGTTGCCCCAAGTGAAAAGGACCAGGCCGCTTTTGACGAGATCAAGATTAGCTTGCCAGACTTTTGTTTTCAGTTCTTCCAACATAATAATCAGATTCTTCGCTTAGCTCAGAATGACAGTTACCAGAAATAGATGTAAAAAGCGACTGTGACAGCCAGGATAATGCAGGAGTGGACGATATCCCATGCGCCCCAAGATGCTCTCGTGGCGGCTTTCTGTTCCGGAGTGGCCGTGCCGAAGCATAGTCCCCGTACTTGCTCATCGGAGGGTTTCGGAGTCAACATGGTCACCACAAAAGCTAGCGCCACACAGAAGAGGAACATCCAAACACAGAATGCGTAGACATTCATCTCATTGAAAATGAATGTGAAAGCGTTGTGGGCCTCGGGATTGATTATCATCGTGACCAAACGAGTCAAGCCAAGCGCCAGGCCGGCGATCAAGGTCCACATACCAGCCTTGGGCGAAGTCCTTTTCCAGCATACTCCCAGAAGGAACACTGCGGCGATGGACGGGGCGACAAGGCTCTGGACGCTCTGGATGTAGTTATACAGACTTTTACCCATCTTCTGGATCACCAGGATCCAGAGAACTCCGAAGACAACCACTATCACTGTGGCCAACCTGCCGATACGGACCAGTTTCTTCTCCGGGGTGTCAGGGTTGCGACGCTTATAGATGTCAATCGTGTAAAGCATCGCTGATGAGTTGTACAGCGAAGCTAGTGAACTCATCAGCGCGGCGAGAACACCGCAGATCACTACTCCCTTGAGACCGACAGGCAACAATGTGTTGACCAACATCGGGAAAGCGAGATCAGGATTGGCGAGAGTGCCGTCCGCCTGCAAACCGAGGGCAGAAGCGAGCATCTGGCCGGTCTGGGAATCAGGAGTCTTAGTCAGGGCAAATGCTATCATTCCAGGGATCAGGAACAAAAACACCGGAAGGAGTTTGAGATATGCCCCGAATATCGTTCCTCTGCGAGACTCCTTCTGATCCTTGCCGGAAAGGACTCTCTGGACGATGAATTGGTCTGTACACCAGTACCAGAAGCCAATGATGGCTGATCCGAACAAGGCTCCATACCAAGGGAACTCGGTATCCTTCCCGCTACGCATCAGAGTTGTCATCGAGTCTCCGTATTCATTGACCGGTTGCGCCGCACAGATATCCATCATCGCATTCCACCCTCCCAGTTCCTTGAGGCCGATCCAAAGGATGACCAGAGAGCCTAACAACAAAATAGGGGTTTGAAGGACCGAGGTCTTCAGGACGGACTCCATGCCTCCTATGATCGTGTAGATAGCTGTGATTACCACCAGAGCCAACGCCGCTACCCAGAAATTGATACCCAGTAACGCGTTAAGCGCCAGACCTCCGGCCATGACGGTCACGGAGACTTTTGTGAGGACATAACTCGCTAGCGAGAGGTATGTCAATATTCCACGGCTTTCCTTGTTGTAGCGCTTCTCCAGGAACTCCGGCATCGTGTAGACCATACTCCTCTGGTAGAAGGGCACGAACACCCAGCCGAGAATCAGGATCATCCAACCCTGGATCTCCCAGTGGGCCTGGGCCATTCCGGCCGAGGCACCGGTGCCCGCAAGACCGATAAGGTGCTCGGAGCCTATGTTGGAAGCGAATATTGACGCGCCTATCGCAAGCCATGTAGCCGAACGCCCGTCAAGGAAATAGTCGCCGGACGTCTCCTTCTTCTTCCGGAAGACGTCCACGACAATCCAGACCATCGCCGCGAAGAATATGGCGATGACAATCCAGTCCCAAGACTGGAGGGTGATTCGGTTCAGATCCATGTTACCTTACGGAGAAGGCGAAGACGCAATGGCTTGTGTACTTCTCCCCGGGTTTCAACAGGGCTGAGGGCCACTCAGGTTTGTTGGGAGTGTCAGGGTATTTCTGAGTCTCAAGGCAGATGGCGTGACGGAAGTTGTAAACAACACCCTTCTTCCCAGTCACGGTGCCGTCGAGGAAGTTACCCGCATAAATCTGGACACCAGGCTCATTTGTGTATTCTTTCAGGGTAATGCCGGTCTCCGGGCAATAGAGCTCAGCGGCCAGTACAGTGTCATCGCAACCGGTGTCCAAGACCCAGTTGTGGTCATATCCCTTTCCATTGTGAAGCTGGTCATAATCGGCATTGATATCCTTACCCACGAGTTTGGCGGTACGGAAATCCATCGGGGTACCCTCGACAGGAGCAATCTCACCCGTCGTCATGAAGGTGTCATCAACAGGGGTGAAATTGGCGGCGTTGATATAGAGTTCATCCGCCTCGACACTGTGGTTGGCCGGATCACCGGAAAGGTTGAAATAAGAGTGGTTGGTCATATTGATGACCGTTGTCTTGTCCGTGGTGGCCTCGTAGAGGATGTCGATGGCGTTGTCCTCTGTCAGGGTGAAAGTGACAAAAGCGGTCACGGTTCCCGGGAAGTTGGCGTCGCCGTCAGGGGATACGGTCTTGATTTTCAAGTGGTTCCCATCAGCCTCAACGGTTTCCCAGACCTTGTACTGCCAGCCGTTGGGACCACCATGGAGGCAATGCCCATAGTTATTCTGAGGGAGCTGATACTCAACGCCTTCCACAGTGATTTTACCCTGGGCGATACGATTGGCGTAGCGACCGATTGTGGCGCCAAAATCAGTCTGGTTATTCTCCGGGAAATAATCCTTGACGGTGTCGAAGCCAAGGACTACATCCTTATACTCACCATTCTTGTCTGGAACCATGACAGAGACGATACGTCCACCGAAATTGGTGATGCAGACCTCCATACCGGACTTGTTGGTGAGAGTGTAAAGGGCGGTGACTCCACCATCCCTCTCCGCATTGAAATCCTCGGGGTTCAGACCCGACTTCGTGAGCTTGGGAGCTTTATCAGCGCAGCCCATAACCATCAGGGCAGCGGCACAGATAACAAACAACTTTTTAACCATAGCAGTTTAATATTTTAAAACAATCATATCAATAATTCACAAGGGGCCACCTCAACAGCGTTGAAGTCCTTAGCCAGCCAGACTGACATATATCCCGCGCCTCTATGGCACCAGGCATAATACGGTATCAGAGTAGCTGTCACATCCCTGATCATCATCTCACCGCGATTCAGGCCGTGGGTGAAATACTTACCTTCCAACGTTATCTTCTTGATAGGATGGCCAACTATGTCACCATCAGTCACTTTCAATTCCTGATCCTCCCCGACCAGCAGACCGGACACACGGAAATTATTGTCAGGTTGTTCGGCGCAATAGACTATCGGACCTCGTTCGACCGTGATCTTGCCCCGGTCTGCCTCAACTTCTTCCCTGGCCGCCACGATCCTGGGCTCCATGTCCAGATGAAGGGAGACCTTGTCACCCTTTTTCCATTTCCTGGTGATAGTGAAATAGCCTTTGTCGAGGTCTGACGAGAGCTCCTCTCCATTGACCAAAACCTTATAACTCAACGACTTCCCGTCAGCATAAGAATACAGTCCCCCAGGAGCCACCTCGCCTCTGACCCATCCTGGTATGCGGAGTTTCAAAGAGAACTCCTTGGCCGCATTCTTGTCGATGGATATCTCCACATCCCCGTTCCAAGGATAAGAGGTCTCCTGGCGCAGGACCACATCCTTTCCCTTGACCTTCTGGGTCAATGTGTTGGACATATAAAGGTTGACATAAAGATTATCATCCTTCACGGCGTAGACGTATCCAGGAACTGACGGTATGAAGCGGCATATGTTCGACGGGCAACAGGCGCAGCCGAACCAAGGCTTACGCTCATAACCTCCTTCCGTGGCGAGAGGATTGGGATAGAAGAATCCGTCCCCCTGGAGTGACACCCCGGATAGAAGACCATTATAAAGAGTGCGCTCAAGGACATCGTAGTACTTCGACTCACCATGAAGCAGGAACATCCTATGGTTGACATAGACGTTGCCTATCGCGGCGCAAGTCTCACAATAGGCTTCCGCATTCGGGAGCTCGTAATTCTTACCGAAAGCCTCTCCCCGACGGGAAGCGCCTATTCCCCCGGTTATATAATACTTATTGCTCACGATATTATCCCAGATCCTGTCTATAGCGTCGATGTACGCCTGGTCGCCTGTCAAGGCGGCCACATCGGCTATTCCGGAATACATGTATGTCGCCCTCACCGCATGGCCGACAGCCTCGTCCTGCTCGACTATCGGAACGTGGGTCTGATTATACGAATCCCGATTCACGGTCTTTCCCCTCCGATCGAGGAAATACTTGGCCTGGTCGAGATATTTCTTGTCTCCAGTCACAAGATAGAGACGGCAAAGAGCCATCTCGGCGATTTGATGACCCGGCACCCTATCCACCTGACCGGGGCCGGAACCAACTTCACGGATAACACAATCGGCATATCTGATGGCTATGTCAAGGAAATTCCTTTTCCCCGTGGCTTGATAATGGGCTATCGCTCCGTCAAGCATGTGCCCAAGGTCATAAAACTCATGGCTGTTGACCTCGACGAGCTCCCAGCGATGATCCCCGGCCCAGCGGTGTGGATGCTTGGGATTCATCGTCCTGGCGGTATACAGGTATCCATCAGGTTCCTGGCCACCAGCGACAATCACCAGGACACTGTCTATGTACGCCTCTAACTTTTTGTCGGGATAGGTCTGGAGAACATAACTGGCACCCTCGATGGTCTTGTAGACATCCGTGTCGTCGAAAGAGAAACCGCCTACTTTATAATCATCGCTTGGATGGGCAGCCTTGACAAAGTTCTCGTATCGGCCCGTCTCCTCACACTTGCTGAAAGCCAGAGGGATGGTCACTTCCCTGGAAGCCTTCAGTCGCTGACCCCAGAAATCGTTTTCATACACCTTGACAGCTGTGAACTGCACGGGAGTGATCGGGTATCCGGCACTTTGGTTCTTGCCTGAAGGAGCCTTGTCAGCCGATGTCAGGAGAATGGCCGCACATATCGCGAACAGAATGGTGAAAACTCGTCTCATCTCGTGATTGGTTATAATCAATCAAATTTAAAGATTATTCACCGAAAAGACAAGTGTTTAGATTGCCTGGAATTGGATAGGGATAAATAGTGGTTTTAAAAGCCGGTTTCCGGATTATTTTGTATCTTGCGAAAAAGAAATAAGCTTATGGACAAACTAGTATCGGATCTCCTGGGCGGTCTTGGACGCCTTTTCAAGAACAAAGTCAGCCAGAAAGTGACTACGGCATTGACTGGAAAAAGCAAAACCTACACATTCGAGACTCTCCCGCAGACAGTCGACGAGCTGAAAGCTTTACCTGAGGCCGCACTGACAGATGTCTATGCTGTCGCGGCGTTATCCTTGCTTGCCCTGACCCGATTTGAAACGGACAAAGAAGAATCAACAAGGATGCTGAACTTCCTCAAAGGGCCAGATCCCTTGACTCCAATGGCCCTGCAGCAGATCTCCGACCGGTTCATGGACGAGAAGTTCTACAAGGTCCGTTCTTACTTCGAGGGTGCTACTCCGGCCAATAATTACACGCCTTCCCAGCCCTATAAGGTGAAGGTCTCTTCCACCCCGTATTCGTTTGACAATGAGAATTGGGCGACGCTATACCTACACTCGGGCGGAGCAGACAACCCCCGCCCGGTGAAGCTGAGAAAGAAGCCCAGCACCGGGCAGTGGTTTATCGTTGAGATCCAATATCTCAGTGACGTGCGCCCTCCCGTCGCAGCCGACAAGTGGGCCTGACGGCTTAGTCCAGCGAGTGGATGAAGAGGCCTGAGCGGAGTTTGGGTTCGAACCAGGTGGTCTTCGGTGGCATGATGTTGCCGGTGTCGGCAATATCGATCAGCTGCTTCATCGAGACTGGATAAAGGGCGAAAGCCACCTTCATCTCACCGGAATCGACCCTGCGTGAAAGCTCTCCGAGCCCACGGATTCCTCCGACGAAATCAATCCTTTTGTCGGTGCGCAAGTCTTTAATACCAAGGATGGCATCCAGCACCAGGCTGGACAGGATGGTCACGTCAAGCACACCAATCGGATCCTTGTCGTCGTAACGTCCAGGGAGAGCCTCAAGGGAATACCACATGCCATCAAGATACATCGAGAAGTTGTGGAGATGGTCCGGATGATATATCTCGGCACCCATCTCCTTGACAGCGAAGTCCTTCTCAACAGCTTTCAGGAATTCATCCTTGGACAGGCCGTTAAGATCCTTGACGACACGGTTGTAGTCCAGGATCTTGAGCTGGCTCTCGGGGAAGCAGACAGCCATGAAGAAGTTGTACTCCTCATCGCCTGTGTGATCCGGGTTCTGGCTCCTCTTCTCGGCCCCTACACGAGCGGCTGCGGCGGTACGATGGTGGCCATCAGCGACATAAAAGGCCTCGACATCCCCCGTGAACAGACGGGTTATCTGATCGACAGTCTTGTCATCATCAATGACCCAGAATTTATGGCCGAAGTTGTTCTCGTCCACGAAGTTATATTCCGGCTCACGGGTAATGGTCTGGGCGACGATCTTGTTCAGGATGTCATTGTCCTTGTAGGCGAAGAAGACAGGCTCAATGTTGGCGTTCTGGATGCGGACATGAATCATGCGGTCATCCTCCTTGTCCTTACGGGTGAGCTCATGCTTCTTGATCTTGCCAGAAGCGTAGTCGTCCGTGTGCGCGCAGAGGACGAGACCATACTGGGTACGGCCTTCCATCGTCTGGGCATAGACATAATAGCACTCCTTAGGGTCACGGCGAAGCCATCCCTTGGACTGCCACGCCTTGAAATTCTCGACAGCCTTGTCATAGACCCTCTGGTCATGATCCTCAAGCATCGGATCGAAATCAATCTCAGGCTTGGTGATATGAAGCAGGGACTTCTCGCCAGCCATCTCCTTGGCCTCGGCGGAATTGAGCACGTCGTACGGCGGAGCCGCGACCTCAGTGACAATATCTTTTGGCGGACGAATCGCCGCGAAGGGTTTTACTCTTACCATGACACTACTTGTTGACTTGGAAACGGGTGTTGCCGGTGGCGAAGAAGTCCACAATCTGACGGGCGGCGGCAAGGCCGGCGTTCATGTTAGCCTCAGCTGTCTGGGCGCCCATCTTCTTGGGAGTAGCGAACACACGGAGACCGAATTTCTCCTTAAGAGCCTCATAGTTGTCCGGCATGACGTCGGTGACGTACTTAAGGTCCGGGCGCTCCTCAAGGGCCTTCATAAGTCCTTCCTCGTCAATGACTTCCTTCCTGGCGGTATTCACGAGGGTCGCTCCTTTCGGCATCTTGGTCACGAGATCATAACCGATGCTCTTTATAGTGGAAGGCAGGGCGGGAATATGGATGGAGACATAGTCAGAGTTGGAATAAAGCTCTTCCAGGTTGAAGACGGGCTTGGCTCCGCCAGCCTCGATCTGCTCAGGAGTGAGGAAGGGGTCGAGAGCGAGGATATCCATTCCGAGCGCCTTCGCCTTGGCGCCCACGAGACGGCCCACATTACCGAAGGCCTGGATTCCGAGGCGTTTGCCTTGGACCTCACTTCCGGTGGCGGGAGTGAACTGTGTACGGGCCATGAATATCATCATGGCGACGGCCAGCTCGGCCACGGCGTTGGAGTTCTGTCCGGGAGTGTTCATCACAACCACATTATGGGCGGTGGCAGCGGCCAAGTCAACATTATCAAAACCCGCTCCAGCGCGGACGACTATCTTCAGACTCTTGGCGGCGTCGAGAACATCGGCAGTCACCTTATCTGAACGGATAATCAGAGCGTCCACATCAGCGACAGCAGCGATGAGCTCGGATGCGTCGGCATATTTCTCAAGGGCGGCGAACTCATGTCCGGCACCAGTCACAATCTCCTTGATCCCTGCTACAGCGGCAGCGGAGAAAGGCTTTTGGGTGGCAACTAATACCTTCATATCCAATTACTTCTTAAGAGTCTCGAATTCCTTCATGCAGTCCACAAGGGCCTGGACATCCTCAAGGGTGCAAGCGTTGTAGAGAGAAGCCCTGAAGCCCCCGACGGAGCGGTGGCCCTTGATGCCGATCATGCCGCGCTCCTTGGCGAACGTGAGGAACTCATCCTGGAGCGCCTCATATCCGGGAGCCATGACGAAGCAGACGTTCATGATGGAGCGGTCCTCCTTGGCGGCGGTGCCGACGAACAGAGGATTGCGGTCTATTTCGCCATAGAGAAGGTTCGCCTTCTCGGTGTCGATCTTGTGGATAGCCTCGATTCCACCGATTCCCTTGAGCCACTTGAGAGTCTCGTTCATCATGAAGATGGAGAACACGGGAGGGGTATTGAACATGGAAAGCTTGTCGAGGTGCACGCGGTAGTCCAGCATTGTGGGAATGTACCTGGAGACCCTACCGAGGGAGTCCTTCTTGATGATGGCGAAGATCACACCTGCGGGGCCGACGTTCTTCTGGGCGCCACCGTATATGAGATCGTATTTGGACACATCCACAGGACGGCTCATGATGTCTGAGCTCATGTCGGCGATGAGGGGAACCGGGCAGTCGATATCTTCCTTTATCTCAGTACCATAAATGGTGTTGTTGGTCGTGATGTGGAAGTAATCGATGTCGGTCGGAATCTCGTATCCCTTAGGAATATATGAATAGTTCTTGTCGGCGGAACTAGCAAGGGCGTAAGCGTCGCCAAGGCCTTTCGCTTCCTTCAGAGCCTTCTTAGCCCAGACTCCGGTCTCAAGGTAGGCCGCCTTCTTCTCAAGATAATTCATCGCCACATAGAGGAACTGTAGTGAGGCACCACCGCCAAGGAACACGACCTCGTGGGTGTCGGGAATATGAAGCAACTCCCTCCAGAGGGCGCGGCACTCATCCATGGTCTCATCCCACTCCTTGGTGCGATGGGAGATGCTGAGCACGGAAACACCGGTGCCTTTGAAGTCCTTCAAGGCCTCGATGGCATTGTCGATGGCTACCTGCGGCAGAAGGCAGGGGCCTGCGTTGAAAACATGAACTTTTTTCATTTCGTTTATATAACTTTTTAACCGTTATTAATACTGTGATTAGGAATCAAAACCAAATCGGAGGTAAAGATAGCCAAATTATAAGGAATAACCCAACAAATAAGATATTATCGCCATCCTGACATACATTCCGCCTCCGGCTTGCTGGAAATAGTAGGCGTAAGGGGTGTTGTCCACATCCTCGGAGATCTCGCCGACCCTCGGGAGCGGATGCATGACCTTCATCCCTGGTCTGACGGAACCAAGCATGGATGCAGTCAACTTGTAGACATCTTTCACCTTCTCATATTCAGCCATATCCGGGAATCTCTCCTGCTGGACGCGGGTCATGTACAAGATGTCGCAGTCATCGAGTCCATCCTCAATCCTGGAGACCTGGCGGTAAGGGATTCCGTCCCTATCCAACATCTCGATATATTTCCTGGGCATCTCAAGTTCCTCGGGAGCGGTAAAGGTGAATCTGGGACTGAAATGTCTCAAGGCATCCACAAGGGAATGGACTGCCCGGCCATATTTGAGGTCTCCTACCATATTGATGTCCAGACCTTCCAAACGTCCCTGGGTTTTCTTGATGGCATAAAGGTCAAGCAGGGTCTGGCTGGGATGCTGGTTCGCTCCATCGCCAGCGTTCACGACCGGCACGGAAGCCACAGAAGCGGCTATGTCGGCCGCCCCCGCCATGGGATGCCTCATGACGATCATATCCACATAATTGGAGACTATCCTGATGGTATCCTCGAGGGTTTCCCCTTTCGTCTGGCTGGTGTTACGGTTATCCGGGAAACCTATTACCCTAGCCCCAAGCCTATTGACCGCGGTCTCAAAGGAGAGCCTGGTCCTGGTCGAAGGCTCAAAGAAAAGGCAGGCGACCACTTTGCCGGACAGAAAGGACCTCTCACGGTCTTTCTCGAATTCACCGGCCATGTCCAGGATGTGAAGGATCTCCTCCTTCGTCAAGTCCTGGATTGAAATCAAACTTTTTGGCATAATATAAAGTGAATTATTGTATTTCCTCCACTACAGCGCTATCTATACCCGACAACCTGTCAAGCATGTCAGCCTCGGCGGAAAGCCTGACCCACGCCTTCAACGAGCAGTCCACGCCGAAATCCTGGTCTTTCTGACGCAAGTCCATGTCTTTCAAGATCCGCATCACCTGATTCATGTCCTGGTAGCCGAATCTCACACCGTACCATTTCCCTGCCACCTTCTCAATCGTCCCCGCCTTGTCCAGAGCCTCAGCCGTGGAAGTCTTGTAGGCCCTGATAAGACCCGGTATACCCAACTTGATCCCCCCGAAATACCTAACGACGACCACAAGGGTGTCGCTCAGGTTTCTGGAATCAATCTGCCCCAGTATGGGTCTCCCTGCGGAAGAAGAAGGTTCCCCGTCATCGTTGGCCCTGAACCTGTCGCCAAGATGCCCTAGCCTGTAGGCGTAGCAATGGTGGCGGGCATCATGGTATTTTTTCTTGAGGTCAGACACGATGTCTTTCACTTCCTCCTCAGTCTCAACCGGATAGGCGAATGAGATGAAACGGCTGCCGTTGTCCTTGAACAGTCCTTCGGCAGGAGCGGAAACGCTCAGGTAAGTGTCTTGTATCATATCCACGAAATTAACGTTTTTCACATAATTTTGCAACGGGGCGGGATTTTTTGTATTTTTGAATACTATTTGAGTCATATGGTTTATCAATTCAGAGTCACTTTAGCTGGAATCAAAGGATTCTACAGGGTCTACCGGATGGATTCCGGGACCTCTCTTTACGAGTTCCACAAGCAGATGAGGGCGGACATGGAGTTCCCCCAAGACCAATTGATTATGTTCAAGGCGATGGACGCCGAGGGCGGAGTCGTAGCCCGTTATGGCCTTTTCGATCTTGGCTCCGGGACCGTGGACAACATCACCGTCAAGGACACGGTCGACGCCGGTGTCGCTTCCTACATATATTTCTATGATGTACCGAACAGGAAAAGCGTCATTATAACGTTTGAGGGTGCCGAAGAAGGAAGAGGTCCTTCTCCGGTCATAGTCGATGCCAAAGGGCCCAACCCGATTGAGTTCGAGAACGGGTATGTCGCCTTCGAGGACCTTCCCGACTCCCAGCGCCACCTTCCGGGACAGAAGCCTGACTGGCTCAGTGAACTTGGATCCGGAGGGGACGACGACAAGTCGGACGGGGATGAAGAGGACGAGGAAGATGACGACGACGAGGACGGCAAGGAGGTCTTCGACGGCACTGAGGACCTCGATTTCTAGCAGATGTCTCGCCGGCTCGTCATCATTCTCGGGCCGACGGCCGTGGGGAAAACCGAGTACAGTGTCCGGAAGGCCCTGGAATACGGTTCCCCTATCATCTCTTGCGACTCACGCCAGATCTACAAGGGCATGACGATTGGCACGGCTGCCCCTGACAAGGAACAGCTGGAGGCTGTCAAGCATTATTTCATACAGACTATCCCCGTAACCCAGCCCTACACCGCGGGAGACTATGAGCGGGACGCTCTCGCATTGATAGAGCGGCTTTTCGGGGAAGGACATGAGACCCTGGTCATGACTGGCGGCTCCATGTTCTATCTCGACGCTGTCTGCAACGGCTTGGACGATCTCCCGGACGGAGATCCGGCGCTACGGAAAGCCCTATGGGAAAGAGTTGATTCAGAAGGGCTTGAGAGCCTTGTTGAAGAATTGGGCAAAAGGGATCCAATCACATATTCCCGAATCGACAAGCAAAATAGCCAGAGGGTGGTGAGGGCATTGGAGGTCTGCCTGGTATCCGGCAGGCCGCTATCTTCCTTCAAGTCCGGACGGAAGAAAAGGGATTTCGAGATCGAGAAAATAGGGCTTGAGCGCCCGAGGGAGGAACTGTACGCCAGGATCGACCGGAGGGTACTGAAGATGATGGATGAAGGACTCGTGGATGAGGTCCGCTCTCTTCTCCCCTACCGGGACTGTCAGGCCCTGCAAACGGTAGGTTATAAGGAAACATTTGATTATCTGGACAATAAGATTCCCCTTAACGAGGCTGTCCGCCTCATTCAGCGGAACACCCGCCACTACGCGAAAAAACAAATGACCTGGTGGCGACGCGACCAATCCATCAAATGGATATGTCTTTGATTAGAACCTGATTCCTATCCCGCATTTTTTATTATATTTGTGTTTTAAGGTTAATCCGCATGACCAACGAAAGACATCTTGACCCACACTGCGAGTCCATCCTTCAGGAGTATCGCGACAACCTGCCCTGGTTCAAGGACGAGGCGTGGAAGGTGTATTCACGTCTCAAGGAGACTCTGGACAAGGCCGGTCTGCTCACCGCCGCCCTGGAATACAGGGTCAAAGAAGAGGACTCCTTGGCCGGCAAGCTCGAACTAAAAGGAGGGAAGTATCAGTCCCTCAAGGATATAACCGACATAATCGGACTCAGGGTGATCACCTTTTACACCGACGATGTGGACAAGGTGGCGTCTGCGGTGGAAAGGCTTTTCGAGGTGGACTGGGAGAATTCCGTGGACAAGCGCAAGGCCCTTGAGATCGATAGCTTCGGGTACCTGTCCCTGCATTATGTGTGCAGGATCCCCGGTTCAGAGTACAAGATGGAGATCCAGATGAGGACTGTTCTGCAGCACGCTTGGGCTAACATGAACCATGACACCGGATACAAGTCCGGCGTCGAGGTGCCTCCGAGGTACTTGCGCAACCTCAGCCGTCTGGCCGGAATGCTTGAGCTTGTCGACGACGAGTTCAGCCGGATCCGCTCTGAGCTTACGAACTACCGCAGGCAGGTCAAATCGCTTGTGGCGTCAGGGAACCTGGATGACGTTCCTCTCGACGGAGACACTTACAGGAGCTTCCTGGAAATGAATCCATTCGACGCGCTAAACCAAAGAATCGCATCTGTCAACCAGGCAGAGGTGCACGAGGTCTCCCTCATGCCTTTCCTGACATTATTCAAAGGACTTGGATGCAAGACCCTGGGCGACATCGTGAATATGATTCGGGATTATTCGGAAGGGGCATTTCAGATCGCCACGTTCCAGATTGGTCTGACAGACCTGGACATTGTCTCTTCTTCCATAGGACCTCAGGACCTTTGCATCGCCTACCTTCTCAAGCAAGGCAGCGGAAAGGCGGGAATCAGACTTATGTTCGACACTCTTAACGGCAAATCGGAAAGCAACGACATGATCGCGGACCTGATCATGGAACAAGCTAAAGACCTGCCATTCATGAACCAATAATATGGCAAACAATCCTCTCGACACGACTCTGCTTGACAGGGCGATTATCTTCGCCGTCAAGGCTCATTCCGGGACAGAACGTAGGGGGAAGGGATTCCCCTACATAGTCCACCCGATGGAGGCCATGGAGATTGTCGCCACGATCACAAATGACCAGGAATTGCTCGCCGCTGCCGCCCTGCACGACACTGTGGAAGACACTCTCGTCACAATCGGGATTATACGGGAGGAATTCGGAGACAGGATAGCGGACCTTGTGGAAGCCGAGAGCGACGTGTTTATGGAGGGGGTTAGTGAGGAGGATAGTTGGCATGAGAGGAAGAAGGCTGCTTTGGAGCGGCTCGCGAAAGCGACTCGAGATGTCAAAATAGTAGCCATGGGGGACAAGCTCTCCAACATGAGAGCCATCGCGAGGGACTACGCTGAACAAGGGGATGAGTTTTGGAACTTATTCCACGTGAAAAAGAAGTCAGACCATGCCTGGCGTTACAGGGGGCTATTGGAAGCCTTACGGGATCTTAGCGGAACAGCTGCGTTCAAGGAATTTGAACATCTTGTGAATCAGGTGTTTAATGAATAAACCGATGGAAGCGCTCAAAATCTCTCTTGACGACTACATCCTCTCCGGCGGAGGCGCTAACGGGGAAAGTTTCGACCACAAGTCCGATCCGTCGGTCATGTTGAAGCTATATTTCCCGGGCAAAATCCAACAGCCTCTGGATGAGATGATTCTCGCCAGGAAGGTTTACGATCTTGGAATACCAACCCCTGAGCCTGGTGAATATGTCGTCACTGAGGACGGCCGTTACGGCATACGATTCCACAGGATACTCGGGAAGAAATCCTACTCCAGAGCCACGGGAGACAATCCGGAGAAGGTGGCATATTACGCCGCCGAGTTCGCCGGGATGTGCCTCCAACTGCACTCGACCCATGTGGACACGACCATGTTCGAGAATGTCAAGGACAGGTACTTCCGTTTGCTGGAGGCAAATCCTTTCTTCACGACCTCGGAAAAGGACAAACTCGGAAGATTCATCGCAGATACCCCAGAGGAGGACACCGCCATCCACGGAGACCTTCAGTACAGCAATGCGATATTCGCCGGGGACAAGAACTATTTCATCGACCTCGGGGATTTCTGCTACGGCAACCATCTGTTCGATGTTGGGATGGTCTACCTTTGCTGCTGCCTTAGCGGCGAGGGTTTTATCCAGGAGACTTTCCATATGCCCAAATCCCTGGCGAAGAGGTTTTGGGAAGAGTTCGCCCCGGTCTATTTCGGGAAAGACCGTCCTCTCAGAGAGATAGAGGAGGAGATACGGCCATACGCCGGTCTCAAGACCATAATAGTAGAACGTGACACAAACTGCCCGATGCCTGAGTTCAGGGCGGCGCTATCCTCAATATTATGAATGCGAAAGCCAAATTAGAAGAAAGGTTCAAGAGGAGTTCCATGGTCGCCGCCTTGCTGCTGGTAGTCGTGGCGGCATTGACCCTTGAAGCCACGTCGCTGATACAGTATTATTACGCCGAGAAAGGGTTAAAGGAGGAGGCCACAAAACGGGCTGAGAGCCAGCTTGAGAACACCAAATTCAAGATAGAAGGTGTATTAGACCAGGTGGAGGCCACAATCCGGAACAATGTCAGGCTCACCCAGTGGGGATTCGGACATTTGGACAGCCTCCACATGATAACCGCTATCATAGTCCGTGAGAACCCGGTGGTAAGCGGATCCACGATCGCTCTCGTTCCGGGGTACAGCCGGAAGTATCCGCTATTCGCCCCCTACTCATACATTGACCAGGAAACCGGGGAACTCCTGTCGAGCTCACTGGCGACAGAGGAATACGACTACCCATCTAAGGAATGGTTCACAAAACCTATCGAGCTCGATGCCGGCTATTGGTCGGAGCCATACGTGGATGTCGGAGGTGGCGAAGTCCTGATGACAACATATTCAGTACCCATAAGGGATGCGAAAGGAAACGTCGGCGCTGTACTCACTGCCGACGTGGCGTTGGACTGGCTGACCAATTATGTCGGCGGCAGCAAAGTCTATCCCGACGCTTTCAACCTCGTGGTCAGCCGAAAAGGAGAGATCATGGTCGCCCCGATCGAGACCCTGGTCATGCGCAAGACTCTCCAGGAAGCTTCCAAAGATTTTGAGAACCAGGATAAGGTGAAAGCCATCACCGAATCCATGCTCAACGGAGAGTCAGGCATGAGGGTGGTCCAGGGAAAGACCAATAGCAGTCATGTTTATTTCGCTCCGGTGGAACGAACAGGATGGTCCATGTCCGTCGTTATTCCAGACAAAGAGATATTCGGAGAAATCAAGAGTATCAGGAGACTGGTGGAATTACTTCAGGTCCTCGGTCTTTTAATGCTGGTGCTCATCCTTAGTTTCGCTGCCAAAAGCCAGAGCCAGTACAGGGTTATGTCTGAGAAGAAGGAGAAGATGGAGAATGAGCTGACCATCGCGAGGGGCATACAGATGTCAATGATACCCAAGACCTTCCCTCCTTTCCCGGATCGAAACGACCTGGACATATCCGCCATGGTTGTACCGGCCAAAGAAGTCGGCGGGGACCTTTACGACTACTTCATCCGAGACGGCAGGTTATATTTCTGCATAGGGGATGTGTCCGGGAAGGGTGTGCCGGCGGCGTTGGTCATGGCCGTCACCAGAAGCTTGTTCCGCTCCGTAGCCAATCATGAGCACACCTCATCACATATCGTGAACATCATGAACAAGAGCATGGCCGAGATGAACGACAACAACATGTTCGTCACGTTCTTCTGCGGTATCCTTAACCTTGAGGATGGCCATCTCGACTATTGTAACGCCGGACACAACACGCCGATAATCCTCTCCGGAATCAGGAGAATGCTGGACGTCATCCCCAATCTGCCACTCGGGATTGTCGCGGACTTCGCATTCAAATCCCAAAAAACAGTACTGAAAAACGACGATGGCTTATTCCTCTATACTGATGGACTAACCGAGGCGGAGAATATCAACCACGAGTTGTTCGGGGAGGAAAGGATGATTGAGATACTTTCGACAAGAAGAGATGCCTCAGGCCATCTCGCGGCCATGGAGAAAGCTGTCAACCAGTTCGTGGGTGACGCCCCGAGGAGTGATGACCTCACAATGCTTTTCATACATTACATTATGACTGAGCCAGGAGTTATAAAACGCCATCTTACGCTTGAGAATGATTTAGAACAGATTCCCAGGCTCTCGAAGTTCATAAACGGCATCGCTGAGAGCAAGAATCTCGATGAGGATCTGGCCATGAATATCCACCTCGCCATGGAAGAGGCGGTTACAAACTCTATTATGTACGCCTATCCAGAAGGTGTCTCTGGCGATATTGAGGTTGGCGCCATTGTAAATGACAGCACTATCGAGTTCACTATCTCGGACCATGGCATGGAGTTTGACCCGACAGCCAGGCCAGAACCCGACCTCACAACCGGAGTGGAGGATAGACCCATCGGAGGTCTTGGCATATTCTTGATAAAGAAGATCATGGATTCTGTCACGTACCGGAGGGAGAAGGGTGTTAATATATTGAAATTGATCAAAAACATTAAATGATATGGAAGTAAAGATTAACAAGCAAGATGATGTGACCACGATCCGTCTTATCGGACGGCTGGACACTCCCGCCGCACAGGAGGTCGGCAAAGAACTCACTCCTCTCCAAGAGAACGCCAACGGCACCATTATCCTTGACTGCGAGGATCTTAGCTATATTTCCAGCTCGGGCTTGAGAATATTCCTGTCTCTGCGGAAGGCGGCTGCGGTTAAAGGAGGTAAGGTGATTGTGAAAAACATTAATGACAGCATACGGAACGTGTTCATGATGACCGGGTTCCTTAACCTTTTCGAAGTTGAGTGATGCCTCTCTCGGTATTCTCAATAAACATCCTGTCTGAGAACCTGCTCCTGCTGGTGTCGGTACTGGTGTTCTGTGCCATCCTTTTCACGAAGATCGGGACACGGTTTGGAATGCCATCCCTGCTCCTTTTCCTCATCATAGGAATGATCGCCGGAGCCGACGGGATAGGTATACGCTTTGAGGATTACCACCTGGCCGAGTCGATCGGCCATTTCGCCATGACCATAATCCTGTTCACCGGCGGACTCCAGACTTCCCTCTCCGAGTCCAAGCCTGTGATGCGGCAAGGTGTGCTACTCTCCTCTTTGGGAGTGTTCATAACCGCATTGCTCACGGGATTATTCATTTATCTTGTCACAGGAAGCCTCATAGGCCAGATAGGAGGCACTTTTCTCGGATGCCTGCTTCTGGCGTCTGTTATGGGTCCCACGGATTCCGCATCCGTGTTCTCCATACTGAGAGGCAAGAAAATGCACCTTAGGGAACGCATAGGAACCATGCTGGAGCTTGAATCCGGTAGTAACGACCCCATGGCGTATATACTCACGATCATCATGGTCCAGATCCTGACCTCCCCCGAGAAGATGAGCGGCAGCGCCTGGGGGATGATCTGGACGGGAACGTGGATACTGGTAGTGCAAATGGTTATTGGGTTTTTGGTGGGTATAGCCGTAGGTTACGGGGCGAAACTCCTGTTGGAGAAAGTCCCCCTGCCCGGAAACTCCCTGTATTCAATCCTGATCCTGAGCATCGGATTCTTCTCGAACGGCATAGCGACTGTTCTTTTCGGAAACGGACTCCTCGCCCTGTACGTGACCGCCGTCATTATTGGCAACAAGGCCAAGATCCCCAACGAGAGGGATGTGCTTAAGTTTTTCGACGGGATGACATGGCTGATGCAGCTGGTGATGTTCCTGATGCTGGGGCTTCTCGCCAGGCCGTCACAGATGGCTCACTCCCTGTTGCCGGCAGTGCTGATCGCCCTGTTCATGATGTTCGTTGCGCGTCCGGCGAGTGTATTCACCTGTCTCGCTCCATTTAAGGGGATCTCCACAAAATCAAAGTTTTTCGTGTCATGGGTGGGCCTCAAGGGAGCTGGCCCGATCCTGTTCGCCCTCTATCCTGTCATCTCTGGACTGGAAGGCTCTGATGACATGTTCAACATAGTGTTCATCATCACCCTTCTGTCACTTGTGGCGCAAGGGATGACACTCTCCCCTATAGCCAGGAAGCTTGATCTGAGCTATGAGGAGGATCCGGTAATCGAGACCTTCGGAATGGAGATACCGGAGGAAATGGGAATGCTCCGCGACCACACTGTCTCGGAGGATGACTTGCGTGAGGGATCCACATTAAGGGATCTGCATCTACCTCACGGAATACGAGTATTGATGGTCAGGCGCGGCGAGCGTTTCCTTGTCCCTCACGGGAGCATGGAGCTGGCCGTGGGCGACCATCTTGTGATTATAATGGGAGAGAGCGACGACGACCTCAACTAAAAAGGGAGGTCGCTTGATAAATCTTCCACAGACGGCATGTCAACCGGAATGTCATCGAGGGAAGGGGACGGAGCAGGTGCCTGCTCCTGAACGGGAGACAAGGGAGAGATACGCCATACACGCACATCATTGTACCAACGGCCATTATATTCCCTGGCTCTCAAATTGAAAGACACTTTAACAAGGTCGCCGACCTGGAACTTGTCCAGTTCGGCGACTCTATCATTTCCAAATGAAGTGAAGCAGACCTCCGCGGGGAAGTTACCATCCTGATACTCAAGGATGAAATCTTGCTTAACCCAGGAACCTCTGGGACTCTGGCCACTTTGCTTGGCCTCTTTCCGGGAGATGCGCCCCTCCAATTCAAGCGCAGCCATCAGCTTTTTTCTTACTTCTTGGCAGGCTCCTGGACCGGCTCAACAAAAGGCTTGACTGAATCCAGGGTGATGTCGAACACCAGAGGAGTGTTGGGCTCGATGGCGTTGGAGCCACGCTCTCCGTAACCGAGCTCAGCGGGAACATAGAGGACAGCCTTTCCACCCTCGCCGAGGAGCTGGAGACCCTCAGTCCAACCAGGGATAACCCTGTTTAGAGTCAACATGACAGAAGGCTCGCCTTCGGGGACCTCCTCGATGACGGTACCATCCTTGAGGGTGAGCTTGTAGTGGACGTAGACAGTGTCCTTGGGACCGGGTTTGGTGTCATTGCCGGGCTCTTTGATGAGATAGCAAAGACCTGACTCGGAAGCCTCGACTCCAGCCTGCTTCTTCACCTCATCGAAGAACTTGTTCTGCTCCGCTTTGTTGATGGCGGCGGTGTAAGCGGCTCTCTTCTCGATGAAACCACTGATTACCGCATTCATCAGCTCAGGATTGACTTTGAACTGCTTGACGAAGTCGGTGTCACGCTGGTTACCCTTGGCATGCACGAAATCATCGATACCCCTCTTGATCTCGGAGAAATTGAGGTCGCCCATGTTGTAACCTTTGATCATGGAACCGAAATTAATACCGAGGAGGTAACTGACTGAGTCAATCTCACCCTTTGAAGGAACAAGCTCCTTAGCCACGCCGGCCGGCCTGGCGGAGTTGCATGCCACGGCCGAAATCACCATGGCCGCGATAGCGAAAAACTTGATTACTCTTTTCATATTTATAGCTTTTATGAGTTATCACTTAGGCCGCGAATATCGCAAAAATAATTGAGATTTACATTATTAATATTGATTTGGCTTGCCATTTACAAAATCTTTGACTATATTTATGAAAACCACATCCAATCATGGAGATTGATTCCGCTCTACTGCACTCAAAACTGAAGACCTTCTTCGGCTACGATGCCTTCAAAGGTGACCAGGAAGCCATTATACGCAACCTGATCGAGGGGAAGGATGCGTTCGTGCTTATGCCGACAGGCGGCGGGAAGTCCCTGTGCTTCCAGTTGCCGGCGCTGGTCATGCCTGGTACAGCGATCGTGATCTCCCCCCTCATCGCGTTGATGAAAAACCAAGTGGATGTAATACGCGGTTTCGAGGAAAAAACAATAGGTATAGCCCATTTCCTCAACTCCTCACTAGGCAAAGCGCAGATCCAAGAGGTCCGTCAGGACCTGTTGTCGGGAGTCACCAAACTCCTTTATGTGGCGCCGGAATCCTTGACAAAAGAAGAGAATATCGATCTTCTGAAAGAGATCAAAATCTCCTTCTACGCTGTGGATGAGGCTCATTGTATCTCGGAATGGGGACATGATTTCCGACCGGAATACCGCAGGATCAGGGATATGATCCAGACCATCGGGAAAGCCCCGGTGATAGCTTTGACCGCGACGGCGACTCCAAAGGTGCAGAGTGACATCCAGAAGAACCTCGGCATCATGGATGCCACGGTGTTCAAGTCCTCCTTCAACAGGCCCAATCTCTATTATGAGGTCAGGGATAAAGTGGATGCCGAGAAAGACATCATACGCTACATCAAACAACACCCCGGCAAGTCCGGAATCATCTACTGTCTGAGCCGCAAGAAAGTGGAAGAGACAGCCAGCCTCTTGAGTATCAACGGTATAAAAGCCCTTCCATACCATGCCGGACTGGATGCCAAGACAAGGGCCGAGAACCAGGATCGCTTCCTGATGGAAGATGTGGACGTGATAGTGGCAACCATCGCCTTCGGCATGGGTATTGACAAACCGGACGTCAGGTTCGTGATCCACTACGACATTCCAAAAAGCATAGAGGGATATTATCAGGAGACCGGACGCGCCGGAAGGGACGGTGAGGCGGCGGACTGCATCACATACTATAGTTATAAGGATATCCAGAAACTCGAGAAATTCATGCTCGGGAAACCCATCTCCGAGCAGGAGATAGGAAGGCAGCTGCTGATGGAGACCGTGGCTTACGCCGAGACCAGTCAATGCCGCAGGAAAATGCTGCTCAATTACTTCGGGGAGGACTATCCGAAAGAGAATTGCGGTGTGTGCGACAACTGTGTCAATCCTAAACCCACCTTTGATGGACGCAAAGAGATGTGCCTGGCGATCAGGCTGATTAAATCACTCCCGGAGCATTTCAAGATAGAGCATTTGGCGATGGTCCTCTCTGGGCGGTCCAACGCCATGGTGAAGTCCTACAAGCATGACACCCTACCTTTGTTTGGGGAGGGCAAAGACCATAGCGACAGGTTCTGGAGCGCCGTCATCCACCAGGGACTTCTCCTCCATCTGCTGGGCAAAGAGATTGAGTCTTACGGTCTTATTTATGTCACAGAGAAGGGGGAGGAATTCTACTCGAACCCTTGGGAGATCAGGCTTGTGGAAGACCGTGTATTCGTGGGCAAGGACAGCGACGATGACGACGACGATGCCGCCTCCGACAAAGCCGCCATGAGAGGAGGCGGTGGAGATTCGGTCTTGCTGTCGATGCTGAAAAACTTGAGGAAAGACATGTCCAAGAGGCTGAACTTGCAGCCTTGGATCATCTTTGGTGATCCTGCCCTGGAAGACATGTCAATACTCTATCCAATCACTTTCAACGAGTTGCATAGCTGCCAGGGTGTGGGGGAAGGAAAGGCCAGGAAGTATGGCAAGGAGTTCATCGAGTTGATCAAGGCCTATGTGGAGGAGAATGACATCACAAGGCCCGCGGAGTTCGTGGTCAAGTCCGCCCCGACAAAGTCAGCGGACAAGATATTCATCATCCAAAGCGTGGACCGCAAGCTTTCACTCGAGGACATCGCTGACGCCAGGAGCATGGACATGGATAAGTTGATCGAGGACATAGAGGGCATCGTCTCCACGGGCACGAAGTTGGATCTCAACTATTATATCCGTCAAGTCATCGACGACGACATCGTCGAAGAGATATTCGATTACTTCAAGAATGAGGCGTCTTCCGATTCCCTCGAGGAGGCTCGGGCGGCCTTGGAGCCGGATTATGATGAATTGGAGATAAGGCTTGTCAGGATCAAGTTCCTCTGCGAGGTCGCTTCCTAGATCGTCACCATCTTAAGGCGGCGGTTCTCGAAATGTCCCAGCCGCCGGAAACCGAACATTTTCACATACTGGGCGAAATAATCGAACTTCATCCCCACCTGTTCTGGATTGTGTGAATCGGAACCCAGGCAGATGATGTCCCCTCCAAGCTCCATGTACCTGATAAGGATGTCACGGTCAAGCTCAGGTGTCCTGAGCCCATACTGCTTATATGTCTTGGTATTGATCTCAAGCCCTTTACCGTTCTCTATCAGATATTTCAATATCTCGTCAATAAGGCCGGGGAAATCCCTGTACTGGATACTTTCCTTAGGATAAGGGGCATACCGGACAACATAATCGAAATGACCCATGATGTCGAAATCGCCCAACTTCCTCATCTCACGCAATAAAGTCTCAAGATAACGGCCATAGGCTTCCTTCCAATTCTTGCCCTTGTAATAAGGTCCGAAATAGGGATCCGTGTCCTCAAGATAATGTACAGAGGCGATGACCTGGTCAAATGTCTGGGCGGCGAGGATATTCCTGTTGAGCTCACGGCTATCCTCGTAAAGGCCTATCTCTATCCCCTTGAGAACCTTGAACTTCTTCGCGGCGGCCCTTCCAAAAGCCCCTTCGGCCACAAGGCCGCTGACCCGGTCAATCTCCGCCTGCTGGGCTTTCACGTCAAAGACCTCGCAGACTATTGGCTCGAACTCCTCTTTCATCTTGGGGACAAAGTAATCGCAATGGTCGGTGAAACAAATCCCTCCAAAACCTTTATCCACCGCCGCCTTAACGCTTTTCTCTACTGTGGTGGCGCCTCCGTCAAAAGAAAACTGGCTATGGTTGTGTGTGTCGAAAAACATATTCACGAATATAGCGTTTTTTTATTAATTTTGTGTTTATGATTACCCTGGGATATAAAACAAAGTTCGACAGCGTCACCAGAGCCGCCGCTGCCATAGGTATCGGACTGGTGATGGCCTTCGGAGGCAACGCCCCCGCTTTAGTTGTTAAGATCATAGCGATCCTGCTTGTCGTGGCGGGTGTCGCCTCTTTGATTTACGGATTGGTGAAAAGCAAGGAGAATGGTGTTTACCAATTGCTTCTGATTAACGCCGGTCTGGACATCGCGCTTGGCCTTCTGTTGTTCTTCAACCCGCAATGGATAGCTGGAGTGATAGTATATGCGATAGGTATCGTCCTCATCCTTTTCGGAGGTCTTCAGCTTATCGCTTTAGCAGGAGCCATGAGCCTTCTGGGAGCGGGCTTCTCATCCCTCCTCCTTTCGGTCCTGGCTGTCGTGGGAGGTGCCTTCCTACTATTCAACCCGTTCACGATCAATGTGATGAGCGTAATAGCCGGATGTCTTCTGATAGTTTATGGAGTCGCTGAGCTGATCTCCGCTTTCCGTATGCAGAAAGCCAGGGAGGAATTCGAGATAAGACGGGCCGCGACACCTTCTGGTCCGAACGTCCGAGAGACAGGGTCAACCAGTCTGGCTGACGCCAAAGAAGTCAATTACGAGAAGATAGAAGAGCCTGAGGACCAGGACGACATGAACTGATCATGATTCCACGGGAGACGGTACAGAAGATTCTGGACACCGCGCAAGTCGAGGAAGTGGTGGCCGATTTCGTCTCGCTTAAGAAGCGCGGGGCGGAATGGTGGGGCTGTTGTCCTTTCCACAACGAGAAGACCCCCTCCTTCCATGTCGTTCCCGCGAGAGGAATATACTACTGCTTCGGTTGCCACAAAGGAGGATCCGCCGTGGGTTTCGTGATGGACCATGAGCACATGTCTTATCCGGATGCCCTGAGATATCTGGCAAAGAAATATAATATCGAGGTGGTTGAGGAAGAGCAGAGCGCCGAGGAACTAGCCGCCCGACAAAGAAACGAGAGCCTCTACCTCGTCTCGGAATTCGCCGAGGAATTCTTCAAGGAACAGCTCTCGAAAGGAGAGGGCAAAGCCGTGGGACTCAATTATTTCCACAGCAGAGGTCTGGAGGATGCCACCATTGGGAAATATGGCCTGGGATGGGCTCCGTCCGACCGACACGCCTTCACAGACGCCGCCAAGGCTAAAGGATATAAGGACGAATATCTCCTTGAGACAGGACTCTGCGCCAAATACGACGACAAGCCCGACATCCATGACAGGTTTGTCGAAAGGGTCACCTTCCCTATCCATTCGATTAGCGGCAGGATCATCGGTTTCGGAGCAAGGACACTTAAATCAAAAGAGGAAGGGAAACCCTACGCCAAATACGTCAACTCCAAGGAGAGCGCCATCTATGTCAAGAATCAATCATTGTACGGAATATGGTTCGCTAAGGGCGAGATGGCCAAGAAAGACAAGTGTTTCCTTGTCGAAGGATACCTGGATGTTCTCTCCATGCATCAGCTGGGAATCACCAACGTGGTGGCTTCCAGCGGTACCGCATTGACTGACGGGCAGATACGCCTTATAGGACGTTTCACGAAGAACGTCACCATCATGTATGACGGTGACGAGGCCGGCGTCAAGGCCGCCCTTAGAGGTATCGACATGTTCCTACGCCAAGGAATGAACGTCAAGGTCGTGTTGATCCCGGACGGGGATGACCCTGACTCATACGCCCGGAAACACACTTTGGAGGAAGTGGAGGACTTCATCTCTGGCAACGAGCAGGATTTCGTGGACTTCCAGAGTTCCCTACTGCTAAGGGACACGGAGAATGATCCTCTCCGGCGCGCTGACGCGATAAATGAGATAGCCGACACTGTGGCCCAGATTTCGGACGGAGTCAAAAGGGAAACCTATATCGACTTCCTCAGTCGCAAGTTCGACATCCGGAGGACCGTCCTGGAGGATAGGGTCGGCTTGACAAGGACGAAACTCTTAACCCAGACCGGACAGCAGTCCGAGCCTGACCGAGTCCATCCTCGCCCCACTGCGGCTGAGTACGGCCTAGGCTCGACTGCTGCTCCGGCTATCACGCAAGATTCGGAGCGAAGCGACGCAGGGAGTCTGAGGGGAACGCCCCTCAGTCCCCCTAGGGGGCAAGGGGGGTTGACGTTTTCTTCCAGTGACGACCTATCGTCACTGGAAGAGAACCCGATAATGGCAAAGGCTGAGCGGGATCTGCTGAGCTTCATCCTGACCTATGGCACCACCAGACTTGAGTTCCAAAGTGACTCTGAATTCTACACCGAGGATGAGGAAGATGTCCAGACAGTGTTCGAGTTCATTGGCCAAGCCATAGAGGCAGACGGTACCGTATTCGCCAACAAGGCTTACCAGGACACCTATGACGCCTATTCGGAAGAGTATTATAATGGCTATTCCCAGAATGATATCGTGAGACATCTCATGGACGGCGAGGATAGGACGGTGGCATTCGTCGCGGCTCAACTCTCGACAGAAGAGAGATACGACTTGTCCATCAAGAATCTCCGCGACGCCATGATGTCAAAGGGGTCATGGCTGACGAAATTCGTCCCCAAGTCAATCCTCGTATTCCAAGTCTGCCGCCTCGAGGACAAAGAGCACTCCCTTAAAGAAGAGCTTAGAGAAGCACAGGACATCGGGGACCAGAACCGTGAGATGGAGATATTGAAGAGCCTGGTGAATCTGCGCAAAGCCATCAAAACCGTCAAAGTTCGCCTCGGACGGGAAAAATAGCCGACCTTGGGTGTCACAGCGGCCGGAGATGTGTATCCATTGAATATCAATTGTTTATCTTTCTGATTATCAACAACGAAACGTCTCCCGCTTGAATGACGGGCAGTCCAAAGAGTCAGGGGCGAGGGTCAGAACTTGAAGGAGAGGCCGCCGGTGAAGGAAAAGAACCAGCGGAGGGGCTGCTTTAAAGAGGTTTTGGTCCCAATGTCAGAGCCGTTCTCGAACCGTACGGATTCGGTGTTGACGATGTAATTCCTGGTCAGGTTGTAGTGGATGGCCGGACTGAGTTTCAGGTCAAACCGCCAGAGGCGATAGTTCAGGCAAGTTCCGGCATCAAGGGTGAGGGAAAAGCGTCCGTTCCTCTCAGTCCATGTCCGGTCGGTATTCAAATAACCCGGTCCCCAACTGGCCGTCGAGACCGGAGAACTCTCTCCGGACACATAACCCGGTGTCACCCCTGTGAAGAACTCAGCTTGGCTGAACAAGTTGGCGATGAAAGCGGCCAGCGCTCCCCGAAGAGGGTTGGAATATCCCATAATGGCCTCATAACCAAAAGTTTCTCCAGCAGCGATCGCTCCGCTTCTCACCCGTCCGTCCGTGTTTCTGGCCGGAGTGCGATAGGCGAAGGCTATCGGTATTCCGAAAGCATTGTCAACTTCGGCAACACGGGAAGCCAGTTGAAATCCCGTCCGGTATCCTATTCCGGTCGAGTAAAAATGCCCGTAACTCACCCCAAACAATACATCTGATTCCTGTCCTTTGTACATGGGAGTATAGACACCGGCATAGAAGCCGATGTCATCCGACAAGTTCGAGCGCTTTTCTGCCGCGGTCTGGGCATTGGCGCAGAAGGAAAGAATCAGCAAAGACGGGATAATAATGAGGTGTCTCATATCGTTTTGACTTGTGAACTTGCTTTATGCAGATGCGTGAGGCAACAAATAGTGTTCCATGTCAAAACATCCGAGTGTTTTTGCTACCTTTGCAGTTTGAAGTCAATTGTATATGGAAAAGAATTTCAAGAGAACGCTTGTGACCTGCGCGTTGCCGTACGCCAACGGCCCCGTGCATATCGGCCATCTGGCCGGAGTCTATGTGCCTGCCGACATATTCGTGAGATACAAGAGGATGAAGGGCGAGGATGTCCTTTTCATCTGCGGCTCAGACGAGCATGGTGTGCCGATCACAATCAAGGCAAGGGCTAATGGTGTGACTCCGCAGGATATCGTGGACAAGTACCACGGCATCATAAAGGACTCGTTCACAAGGCTGGGGATCAATTTCGACATTTATTCCCGCACCACCTCCAAGGTGCATCACAAGAACGCCTCTGAGTTCTTCCGCGAGCTCTACGACAAGGGCAAGTTCATCACCAAGGAGAGCGAGCAGTACTATGACCCTGAGGCCAAGACTTTCCTGGCCGACAGGTACATTGTCGGCACTTGCCCCAAGTGCGGCAATCCGAACGCCTATGGCGACCAGTGCGAGAAGTGCGGAAGCACCCTTAGTCCCGAGGAACTCCTCAACCCGAAGTCCAAACTCAGCGGCGCCGAGCCGATAAAGAAGAAGACCACACACTGGTATCTTCCTCTGGACAAGTACGAGCCTTGGCTCCGTGAATGGATTCTCGATAACCACAAGGAGTGGAGGTCCAATGTCTACGGCCAGTGCAAGTCATGGCTGGATGGCGGACTTCAGCCTAGAGCCGTCAGCCGCGACCTGGACTGGGGTGTCCCAGTGCCTGTGGAGGGTGCGGAAGGCAAGGTACTCTATGTATGGTTTGACGCCCCGATTGGCTATATATCCAACACTCAGGAGCTTCTGCCACAGAGTTGGGAGAAATGGTGGAAGGATGATGACACCCGTCTCATCCATTTCATCGGCAAGGACAATATCGTCTTCCATTGCATCGTCTTCCCTTCGATGCTGAAGGCCCGCGAAAACTACATCCTTCCGGACAATGTGCCTTCCAATGAGTTCCTCAACCTCGAGAGCGACAAGATCTCGACCTCCCGCAACTGGGCTGTCTGGCTCAATGAATATGTCGACGACTTCCCCGGCCAGGAGGACACCCTTCGTTACGTTCTCTGCGCCAATGCTCCCGAGACCAAGGATAATGACTTCACCTGGAAGGATTTCCAGCAGAGGAACAACAGCGAGCTGGTGGCCATCCTGGGCAATTTCGTCAACAGGGCAGTTGTCCTGACACAGAAATATTTCGGAGGCAAGGTGCCGGAGAACCTGAAGCCGGAAGCTATTGATGCTGAGACACTCTCGCAACTTCCCGAGCTTCGCCGAAGCCTCGAGGCTAATCTTGAAGGCTTCCATTTCAGGGAGGCTCTGAAAGACGCCATGAACATAGCCCGCATTGGTAACAAATACATCTCTGACACCGAACCTTGGAAGGTCGCCAAGTCCGACATGGACAGGACCGCCTCGATCCTCTACACCTCGCTGCAGATATGCGCCAATCTCGCTATCGCATTTGAGCCGTTCACTCCGTTCTCGGCAGAGAAACTGAGAGGGATACTGAAGGTTGGATTGGACGCTGGTTTCGACCATCGCTCCGGCGAGGGTGAGCCAACGGTGAACTTCTACAAGCCAGGCGAATGCCGCGCACTCCATACGGCCGGACAGCCGCTAACTGAAACGGCCGGACAGCCGTTCGAGCACGGCCGCGTCCATCCTCGCTACGCTGCGGCTGAGTACGGCCTAAGCTCGACGGCTGCTCCGGCCAACTCGGCTGAATGTCCGGTGCTGACATGGGACGACTTGGGACGTGGGGATATCCTGCCGGTCGGACATGAGCTCGGTGAGGCTGTCCTGCTGTTCAGCAAGATCGAGGATAATGTCATCGATGCCCAGATCGACAAATTGAACGCCACCAAGCAAGCCAATGAGGCTGCCGCCAAGGCCGCTGAGGCGGAGGAAGCCGCCCATAAGGTCGAGCCTCAGAAGCCTGAGGTCACCTTTGAGGACTTCGGAGCTATGGATATCCGTACCGCCACCGTGCTAGAGGCTGAACGGGTTCCCAAAACTGACAAGCTCCTCAAACTCACGATCGACACCGGTATTGACCAAAGGACGATAGTCTCGGGCATAGCCGAGTACTATTCCCCGGAAGACATGCTCGGAAAGCAAATCTGCATCCTGGCTAACCTGAAGCCCAGGATGATCCGCGGCATCGAGTCCAAGGGAATGATCCTTATGGCAAAACAGGGTGACGGGACAATGCGTCTCGTCACCCCGAGTGAAGCCGTGTCAAACGGCGCTGTTATCGGCTGATTTATTTCTTAATCAAGCTCTTGACATATTCATAGAACTCAGGATCCTCGCCCACGATGGTCTTGTTGATCGTGCCGTCGGGGTTGAGGATGATCTTCGTGGGATAACCCTGGATAGCATAAGTCATCGAGACATCCATCTTCTCATTTCCGGGATTATAAACATGGAGCCAAGGAAGCTCATGCTCCTTGATGGCTTTCTTCCACACTTCCTCAGTGTCCCTGCAATCAATGCTGAGAATCTCAATCTTGCCCTTGGCATCCTTGTAAAGCTGTTTCATGTCAGGAATGCCCTTCTTGCACCAGTAGCACCACTCACCCCAGAAATCGAGGATGATGTACTTGCCCTGATTGTAGAGGGATGACAGGGTGAAGTCCTCGCCCTTTTCGTTCTTCAGGGTGAAATCAGGAGCCATCATATTGTCCTGGACATTCTTTGAAGCTTCTGACCTCTGATAAACGCGCCTGGCGTTTTGCTCGGTCTGGTCGACAATCGACTTGAGGGGTCCATTCTTGACATTTTCAGGAAGGAGAGCGATGAGCTCAAGAGCGTCTTTGCCGTCATCTCCCACGGTCTTTCCGATGATTGAAGCCGAATACTGACTATTCGGATGGGTCCTGACGAACTCTTTAGCAACCTCGGAGATATGCGCGTTAACCTGCGAGAAAACCTCTGTCAAAGAGTCAGCTTTCGCCTGGTCGCTAGCGGCCATAGCGGCTTTGTACTCCTCTCCTATGGCGTCTATCTTATCCAGGTCCTCACGGCACATGGCATCGTAGACCTTCTTGTCTTTGTAATATGAACTGCCGTCAAAGACCGGCTTGGCAAGAGTACCACTGATCTTGGCGTGTTCCCCGGGAACATAGATGAAAGATGTTGAGCCATATTGCCGGCCATATTTGTCATCCGGGAGATAAATCAATATTCCACGGGCCACGGAATCATTCACTTCGAAGGAGAACTTTCCTCCTGGAGCCGGGATTACCATTGAGGAAAGAGGTTCCCTCATGTCGTGAACATTCAACACCTCGACAAGCAATGAATCACCCGCCAAGTCAGCGAAGCGACCGGAGAAGGTGTTCTTTTTCGCGCAAGAAGCGCACACGAGCGGCAATAGAGCCACACAGAGATAGATAATCGCTTTTTTCATATTTGATAATTGTTAAGAATCGTCTAATTGGAGAAGGCTCCGAGAATTGAGGTTACCGGTGAGAAAACGGTCCCGCTACTTGTGAAGGCGCCCATGTCGTATGCACCCCATCCATTGCAGACAAGCCCCGCCTTGCTGTAAATCGCCGGTTTCCATTTGCCGTCAACCTCGGGCTCCCAGTACAAGACCCCAGCGCAGACATCAGGACCCAAACCCTTGACGGAGTCGAGAAAAGACTTAAGGCAGGCTCCGGCCTCAGAAGAGGCGGGGCGAACCCCCACTTCACAGATCATGACCTTGCAGGAATTCTTGACGGCAAGCGTCTTTATCGATGATACAGCCTTTGAGTTCAATTGCTGCCATGTGGCTTTCTGGCCATCTATCTTCACATCAGTCATAGGGTAATGTGAGAGACCGATGATATCGAATTTTCCTCCAGCTTCCTTAAACTCCTTGAAAAACCATCCGTCATAATCGCCGGCTTTGTAGGCGTTTGATATGTGAATAATCACAGGAGTACTCGGAAACACTTGTTTCACAGCGTCATAGCCAGCGTTACTGACCTTCACATAGTCCGAGTATCGAGCCGAACCGCTCTTATTCCAGTCGATTTTACCCGTGTCCCAGACCATGCCGTTGTCGGTCTCGTTTCCGACTTGGACCCACGCCGGGACGACTCCCGCCGACTTCAAGGCATTCAAGACAGTAACGGTGTGCGAAGATACGGCTAAGGCCACCTTGGAGACATCTTTGGAATATGAAGCCCATGATGAGGGAATGGTCTGCCTCCCAGGATCCGCGAATATATCACTGTAATGGAAGTCAATCATTATAGCCATCCCAGCGTCCCTGGCCCTTTTGGCCATATTAACGACATCGTCCTGCCCACTCCATCCGTTTTGATCAAAAGGGTTGACCCAAACCCGGAAACGTACGGAATTCATCCCGGTATTCTTGAGGACCCGGAATATGTCCGAGCCACCCTTGTCATCCTTGAAAGATATGCCGCCGCGCTCCATCTCAGAGGCCCAGCTTATGTCAGCGCCTTTCGCGAAGGACACATTCGTGACCGGATCGGGCGTGACATCCTCCACGTCCACAACAGGATCTTTCTCACGTCCGCACGCGGCCGTAAGAGCGAGAAACGACAACGACAAAAAGTATAATAATACCCTATTCATCAATATGATGGACCTCGGGGAAGAGGCCGAACAGTTCGGCGTCGATCCTGTCCGTGATGACTTGGAAGTCCTCAGGGCGGTTCTCGAACTTGATCTCGTCCACATTGATGATCAGGAGATGACCGTCATATTCCTTAATCCAATCCTCATAGCGCTTGTTAAGGCCGGTGAGGTAGTCGATCCTGATGCTGCTCTCGTAGTCACGGCCTCTCTTCTGGATCTGGGCGACAAGGTTGGGAATTGTGGAACGTAGATAAATCAGGAGATCCGGCTTGCTCACAAGCGACATCATGAGATCGAAAAGATCCGAGTAATTCTCAAAATCCCTAGTGCTCATCAGACCCATGGAATGGAGGTTGGGAGCGAATATTCTCGCATCCTCATAGATAGTCCTGTCCTGAATGATGACGTCGTCGCAGCGGGAGATGTCCACCACGTCCTTAAACCTCTTGTTCAGGAAATAGATCTGAAGGTTGAAAGACCAGCGCTCCATGTCAGCGTAGAAATCCGCCAGATAGGGGTTGAAATCAACTGACTCGAATTTGGGAGTCCAGCCGTAATGGGCCGCGAGCATCTTGGTCAGCGTGGTCTTGCCACTTCCTATGTTACCTGCTACCGCAATATGCATATCTTTATGATTTTTAGTTATTTCTCCATTGGGAACAAGCCGTAAAGACCGGCATCTATCTTGTCCGTTATATATTCAAAATCCTCGGGACGGCTCTCGAAATCGAGATTGTCAGTCTCAATCGTGAGCACCTTGCCCTTATACTCAGCTATCCACTTGTCGTAGCGTTCGTTTAGACCTGCGAGGTAATCGAGCCCTATGGTCTGTTCGTAATCCCTGCCCCTCTTCTGGATCTGGGCGACAAGATGTGGTATGGAGCATTTCAGGTATATCAGCAAATCGGGCATCCCCGCCATCGAGGACATGACCCCGAAAAGATCCATGTAGGTCTCATAGTCCCTCTTGGAAAGGTTACCCATGGCGTAGTTGTTGGCCACGAAAATGTATACGCCCTCATAGAGAGTCCTGTCCTGGATGATGACATCCTTGCTTTTAGATATCTCCAGCACATCCTTGAAACGCTGGGCAAGGAAATATGTCTCGAGGTTGTACGACCAGCGTGGGATGTCCTTATAGTAGTCCTCGAGATACGGGTTATAAGTGACAGACTCATATTTAGGAGTCCATCCGTAGTGTTTGGCGAGCATCCTGGTGAGAGTGGTCTTACCGCTGCCGATATTTCCCGCTATACCTATGTGCATATACTCAATCTAATAAAGGTCTGTATCATTCTCCCATGGCTCGTTAAAGGGCTGGAGAAAAGGGTTGGAGGTCCTCTCAACAGCTATGGAAGTGATCGGGCCGTGACCTGGATAGACCTCCACATCTCCGGGAAGGACCATCAGCTTCTCCATCACGCTGACTATCTCCTTGTCATAGTCTCCGCCCTCGAGATCCGTTCGGCCTATTGACCCGGCGAAAAGGGTATCCCCGCTGAAAAGCGCCTTAGCGGCCTCGCAGTAGAAACACACGCAACCAGGGGTGTGACCAGGTGTCGCTATTACCTGAAAGGAGAACCCGCCATCTTGAGCGATGCGAAGAATCTGTCCATCAACGAGTTCCATTGTCTCAAAAGACATATCCGGCCGTTTTAACCCGAAACTGAGTGTGATGTCATTATTGCTCCCGAGAGTAATCCTGTCCTCAGAGGAAAGATACACCGGAACGGAATACTCCCCACTAAGGTCAGAGACTCCGAAAATATGGTCAAGATGACCATGGGTCAGCCAAATGGCTTTCGGCGACAATCTCTCCGAGGCAATGAACCCTTTGAGGGCTGAAACCTCAGAAGCCTCATAACAACCTGGATCGATTATCACACAATCGAGTCCCTCATCCCAGACGAGATAACAATTCTCCCGAAAAGGATTGAAGTGAAAAGACTTGATATTAATACGATCCATTCCTACAAATTTACTGAAATTATCGTAAAATTCACCTAACTTCGCGTATAATGAGCGAGAACAAGAAGGAATATATCGAGATACGGAAAGCGGAGGCTCACAATCTGGCTGGCGCCAATGTCGACATCCCGAGAAACGAGTTTGTCGTGGTGACCGGCTTAAGCGGAAGCGGAAAATCATCATTGGCTTTTGACACTATCTACGCCGAAGGTCAAAGACGATACATGGACACTTTGTCCACGTACGCTAAGCATTTCATGGGTATACTCGAGAAACCTGAGGTTGAGAGCATCGACGGTCTCAGTCCCATTATCGCCATCGAGCAAAAGACGACCGGCAACAACCCCCGCTCCACGGTGGGCACCATCACCGAGATATTCGACTTCCTGCGACTCCTCTATGCAAGGGCCTCCAGGGCATATTCC
This sequence comes from Bacteroidales bacterium, assembly GCA_017557535.1. GTDB lineage: Bacteria > Bacteroidota > Bacteroidia > Bacteroidales > UBA932 > Cryptobacteroides. The sequence goes on from JAFYYM010000034.1 coordinate 177,092, forward strand.
CCGGTGACGGGCAAGGAGATGGTCCGGTACACCGACGAGCAGATAGTTGACCTCATAATGGATGGTTACAAAGGGAAAAGATGCTACCTGCTCGCTCCGCTGGTCAGAGGCCGTAAAGGTCATTACAAGGAGCTGTTCGACCAACTCCGCCGGCGCGGATACACCGAGGTCAGAGTTGACGGGGAGATTCATCCGCTAAGCGAGATGGACACTCTTGACAGGTATAAAGGCCATTTCATAGAGCTGGTGGTTGACAAACTCAAACCCGCGGAGGGAGACACGAAAAGGGTCCGGGACTCCGTGATGACGGCCCTGAACATCGGGAAGGGATCCATTGCCATGCTAGAGAGTGGAGACGACACTTTGCGTCATTTCTCCAAACACCTGGTAGATCCCGACTCCGGTCTCTCCCTCCAGGAACCCGCACCCCATTCATTCTCATTCAATTCCCCCGAGGGATATTGCCCCCACTGCAAAGGGCTTGGGATGATTGTGGATGTGAATATGGACACTATCATTCCTGACAGGAGCCTCTCAATCGCGGATGGAGGAATCATACCCCTGGGTAAAGTCCGGGAGACCAAGAAGTTCGCAATCATACGATCGATAGCACGTAAATACAATTTCTCCCTTTACGACCCGATAGCGACCATTCCTGACGAGGCTATCTCACACATCATTTTCGGAAGTGAGGAGATGTTCAGGATCGGCGAGGGCAACCTGTCCGAAATGGTCTCATTCGAGGGTGTGGTAGAGGACATCGATGATAAGATCGTGTGCCCCGTTTGCCATGGAACCCGCCTAAACCAGAACACAAACTGCTTCAAGATTGACGGGAAGACTATCTCCGAAGTCGCCAGCATGGAAATGACAGAACTGAAAGAGTGGCTGTCTTCCCTTCCCGGCAAGCTTTCCGTGAGAGAGAATAATATCGCTAGAGACATCCTGAAGGAACTCGACGAGAGGGTACGGTTCATGTTGGATGTGGGTTTGGACTATCTCTCACTCGACCGTCCCACTGGGTCGCTCTCTGGAGGTGAGAGTCAGAGAATCAGACTCGCCACCCAGATAGGGTCGAAACTTGTCGGAGTTCTTTATATTCTTGACGAGCCGTCCATAGGTCTCCATCAAAGAGACAACCGGAAATTAATCACCTCTCTCAAAGAGCTCAGGGATGAGGGCAACTCTGTCATGGTCGTGGAACATGACTTGGAGACCATGATGAGTGCCGACTGGCTGGTGGATGTCGGACCCGGAGCCGGGGAGAAAGGAGGAAGGATATGCCTGAACGCCCCATTGCAGGCGTTGCTGGATTACTCACCAAAGAGTGGCGAAATACCTTCTTCGGTAGACAAGTCCACCGCCAATCATTGCGTATTCGGAGACTCGCTCACTCTTGAGTATCTTCAAGGGAGGAGGAAGATTGAGGTTCCACGCTATCGCAGGAAGGGTAACGGGCTTACCTTGAGATTGACCGGAGCGCGGGGAAACAATCTCAAGAATGTCGACGTGACATTCCCTTTGGGATGCTTCATTGGAGTGGCAGGGGTCAGCGGAAGCGGCAAGTCCTCACTTATCAATGAGACTTTGATGCCTATTCTGAAGAATAAGATCCACAGGGCGAAGCTCCGTCCACTCCCCTACGGGACGATAGAAGGCGTAAAGAATATCGACAAGCTTATCGAAATCGACCAGAGTCCGATCGGGCGCTCACCAAGATCCAATCCAGCGACATTCACCGGAGTGATGGGAGATATCCGTAACCTATTCGAGGAAACTCCCGACGCCAAGGTGAGAGGATTCAAGGCCGGAAGATTCTCATTCAATGTGCCTGGAGGACGCTGCGAGGCCTGCAACGGGGCCGGAATCAAGGTCATCGAAATGAACTTCCTACCGTCCGTCAATGTTATTTGTGATGAGTGCAGGGGAAGACGATACAAGGAAGACACCCTGGCCGTTCATTACAAAGGCAAGAACATCAACGATGTCCTGGAGATGCCCATCAGCGAGGCCTATGAGTTTTTCAAGCCGATCCCGTCCATAGCCAGAAAGCTTAAAGCGCTGGTGGATGTGGGTTTGGGATATGTCCACCTCGGCCAAAGCGCGGTTACCTTGTCTGGAGGTGAGAGTCAGAGGATGAAACTCGCCGCGGAGCTCTTCCGCAAAGCCACCGGCAACACCCTGTATATCCTTGACGAACCCACCACGGGCTTGCATTTTGAGGACATAAAAGTCCTTCTACAAGTTCTACAGGAGATTGTAGACCAAGGTAACACCGTGATTATCATCGAGCATAACCTGGATATTCTCAAAAGCGTGGACTACATCTTCGATCTGGGTCCGGACGGAGGCCAGGGAGGTGGCAGGATAGTAGCCCAGGGCACTCCTGAGGAACTGGCAGATAATCCTCTCTCGGTGACGGGCCCCTATCTGAAGAATCTACTATAGCGGTATCCGCAGGTTGTTTATCCTCATTTTAGTCTCCAAGCCTTGACATCCCAGACAGGCTCACGGACTTGACACCCGTTACTGACAGCAACGGGGACAGAAGGAGGTGATTTCGAAGAGGTTCCATTCCCTTTATCATTGACATCGGAACCTTGAAATAAAGCGTTTGCCCATCTTTCGTCTCGAAAATGGCGTATAACTCCAATCCTTTTGAGAAGAGGGATGGATCTGTTCGCTTATCAATCCGCATGAAAACTTGCGAATTCTTATCATAAGGCACAAACACGCAGTCCAATAAACCTATGCCTCCAGCGTTAGTCTTCCCGGATATCAAAAGATTTATGTTATCATTCTGATCTGGGGAATAATTCTCAAAAAAACCGGCCTCACCGTAAAACAGTCTACGCCAATCCTCGGACTGATACCTGTGGGGAAGGTTAACCTTAATCATATCGACAAGGAAAGACGCCAGCTTATAATCCGCCTTAAGAGCCCCTTGGGCAGTCATGTGCTGATTGGAATCGCGGGTGTTCTCAAAGCACTCCTTCGTGAAGACATCATAGTCATAGGGCTCTTGAAGATCAAGATAATCATATCCCAGACCTATCACCCTGGAAATGATGGTGTGCCATGAGGAGTAGTTCTCAACGTGCTTGTGATACATCGGAAGGGTCAGGAAAACGACTCTGATACCCTTCCTGTCGCACAAGCGCTGAATCTTTCTGACAGAATCAAAATTCTCCCGGTTGACCTTGAAGCCGTTGCCATCCACCACCGCCCCTTTCTCGTCATATTCCTTGTCCGTGGTTTCAGTGATACCAGTCACAAAACGAGTGAAACGTCCTAATTCCAAATCGTCCTTTTTCGCTGGGAGATTCTTTCCTTCCAGGTTCTTCTTAATCTGGTCCGGATCCCTGAATATCATGTCATGACCCCGCACAGATGATGACCAGGCCGAAAGATAATTGTCCGGTGAGAAAAGTACTGGAGTGGAAACCAGCTTCTTCAAAATGTTTTTCCTGCTGGAGAAACTCCTGAACTGACTCGTCAAATCGCCTCCGGTCAGATCTCGGACTCTGGTGGAGGATATCCCATAAGTCTCCACGACCACGACTTTGGGATCGCATCTCGTCAATCCTTCCTTGAGAGCGTGATACGAGTCTGTTATCGTGGTCCCTGGCGAGGCCAGAATGAAGCAATTCGCCCCAAGAGCGCAAGAAAGGTGATTCGGGTTAATCCCGGTGTAAAGATGCGAATTGCCCACCAGGAGGACATCCACTTCGTTGGACCTCGTGAAATCGTAGAAAGAATCCCACTGGAGCTTTTCATGGAAATTGGCCATGTCCGGATTAAACATCCCCGACCGATCAACAGAGACGATGACAGCTCCTATGATGGCCATGAACAGAACCGCTTTAAGATAGAGTCTTTTCATAGCCATCAGAATTGGAAATAAATGAATGAGTTGTCGTTAGCTCCATAAACGCCGAGATAGAGTATGGAGAGAGCGACAACTATGTACACAGCCCAACGGAAAACTGTCGGGAAAGAGAGTATCCTGTTCTCAAGACTCTTCTGGCTCCTTTCCGAAAGGACTTCCAATATCACAAGGCCTACTATGAGGATAAGTGAGAGGCGAAACTCGGCCACTCCCATCCCACAGGTCTTCATCAGCCCGTCCCCGGAGAAACCCAACCCTGAGAAAACCGACATGGCATCTGAGAACGTCGCCGCCCGGAAAAACACGAGCGACAGGGCCCAGACAGAGAACACCAACAAGCAGGAAATGACCTTTGCGAAAGCTCCTTCCGGCTTCATATTGAATATCTTGCTGGTGAATACGAGGAACAGTCCATTAATGCATCCCCAGATCACGAAATTCCATGATGCCCCATGCCATAGGCCACTCACGGCGAAAACAATCATGACATTCAGTATAGTCCTCAACTTCCCTTTCCTGTTGCCCCCAAGAGGGATGTACAGATAATCCATGAACCAGGATGTCAAGGTGATATGCCATCTTTTCCAGAATTCTTTGAAAGAAACTGCCAGATACGGTCGCTTGAAGTTGTCATGGAGACGGAAACCAAAGAGTCTTGCCGTACCTATGGCGATCTGTGAATATGCTGAGAAGTCAAGATACAACTGGAAGGCGAAGAAAAGGACCGCCACGACTACAGGAAGCCCTTGGTGAGAAGCAGGTTCCGAATAGACAGTATCGACAAGGACAGCAAGCCTGTCCGCTATGACCATCTTCTTGAAGAGACCTATCGCTATCATCAACAACCCCCAACGGGCCTCTTCATAAATGAATTCCTTTTTCTCCGAGAACTGCGGAAGCAAATCCTTGGATCTCTCGATAGGGCCTGCTACCAACTGGGGGAAGAAAGATATGAAAGCAAAGAAGGCAATCGAATCCCTAGTGGGACTTGTTTTCTTGTAATAAATGTCCAGAACATAACTCAACCCCTGGAAGGTGTAGAAACTGATACCCACCGGCAGGACTATGTCCAAGGGATTGAAGCCGGAACCATGTCCGGACAGGAATCCGAAAGCGGCCGCGAAACTCGCAGCGAAAAAATTGAAATACTTGAAAAAGCCCAATGCCCCGAGATTCAGGATGAGAGCGACGAGGAGTATCCCCTTGCCGCTCTCCCCCATATCCTGCTTCCTTCTGATGTACATTCCGGAGAAATAGTCGACCGCTGAGATCCCGGCGATCAGTGGAAGAAGTCTCCAATTCCACCACCCATAGAAGAAATAGCTGGCGATCAGGAGAAAGATATTCCTATAACCTACGTTCTTTCTGAAGAAAGTCCAGTAAAGAACGTAGGTTATAATAAGGAATATCCCGAAAGTCAGGGAATTGAAAAGCATGCTACCAGGCTAGTGCGGATGCACCGAGGATGGCGGCGTCTGACTCCTTTAGAGCTGAATAGACCAACTTGACCTTACCTCTCCACAAAGGAAGGACATTGGCATTCATCGACCTCTCGATAGGCTCGGTCAAGAACTCCTTGCTCTTAGCCATACCTCCAAACAGAACAATGGCCTCAGGAGAGGAGAACTCGATAAAGTCAGCGAATGCCATTCCGAGCATGGTGCCTGTGTAGTCAAATAGCTTCAAGGCGATAGCGTCACCTTCTTTAGCGGCCTCGTAAATGTCCTTGGCGGTAATCTTGTCAAGCTTCCTCAAGAGAGAAGGCTCATCCGTCATATCCAGCCACTCACGAGCTGTCCTGGCGATACCTATAGCTGAGCAATATGCTTCAAGACAACCGTTCTTACCGCAGTTGCACAAACGGCCGTTATTACGGACAAGTGTCGTGTGGCCAAGCTCTCCGGCGAAACCATCATGTCCGTAAACCATCTCTCCGTTGATCACAATACCGCTTCCGACTCCGGTGCCCAAGGTGATCATGATGAAATTCTTCATTCCCCTGGCAGCTCCATAGGTCATCTCACCCATGGCGGCAGCGTTGGCGTCATTAGTCAGGGTCACAGGAATACCACCCATGGCATCCTTCAGCAGGGCCGCGAAATGAATGGATCCGGAGCGTCCCCATGAGAGATTCACGGCATTCTCGATGTCACCCGTGTAATAATTGGCATTAGGAGCACCCACACCGATACCACGGATCTTGCCCTCAGCGCCCACCTCCGCGATGAGCTTCTTCAATGCCTCTGCCAGTTCGGCGATATAGGGTTCCACTGTGCCATGGCTGTCTGTCCTTATAACAGTCTGCGCCACCACTGTGCCACGGGTGTCCACAATACCACACTTGGACGTCTGTCCACCTACATCGACACCAATAACGAGGTTCTGATCAAAATTCTCCATCGCAAGTCACTGTTTATTAGTCAACGGGTATGTCCTTATTGACATTCTTGCAACCGACAAGGGCATAGTAGAGGAGGTAGCAGAGCATCGCGATGACGAGCCAGTAGCTGTTCATGTAACCGGCGCCCTTGGCGATGAAGTCCTGGATGAACGGCATGATACCACCACCAACGACAAGCATCATGAATATTCCGGAAGCGGCCTCGGTGTATTTGCCGAGTCCCTCAACGGCCAGGTTGAAGATAGCTCCCCACATGAGGGAAGTGCAAAGACCGCAAAGAACGAGGAACAAGCAGCTGAGAGGAACCTGGAACATAGAGAATCCTTCGGCGGCGCTGTAACCAGGCATATTGATGGTGACGCTCTTAGGGATGAAAATCGCGATGAGAACAAGGACAATAGCCAAAGACGTCACTGAAATCATCTGGGTCCTTGTGCTGACCTTGCCAGAAATGAATGTGCTGCAAAGACGTCCGACCATCATAAGCAGCCAATAGATTGCCGCGATAGCGCCTCCAATAGCGGCGGCTCCTGCGAATCCGGCAGGGAAAGCGCCCTTACCGGTGGCATCGGCCAGGTAGAAGTTGACCTGTGAAGGGATACCGATCTCAATACCCACATAGAAGAAGATAGCTATGGCGCCGAGAACGAAGTGGCGGAAATTCCATGCGCTGTGTTCATAGACTGTGGCGTTACGCTCCTTGGCAGGCTCCGGAATCTTCAGGAGGGAAATGATAATGAAAGCCAAGGCGAAGACACCCATCGCGATGAAGAGCAGGGGAGCCACATCAGACATCGAAGTGCTGGCGGTAACAGTACCGATGAGAGCACCGACGAGGAGCGGAGTGAGAGTACCGGTCAATGAGTTCAGGGTTCCACCGATCTGGATGTACTGGTTACCCTTGTTGCCACCGCCGCCCAGGATGTTGAGCATAGGGTTCACAACGGTGTTGAGCATGCAGACGCAGAATCCGCAGACAAAAGCACCGAGAAGGTAGACATAAATGGCGGAACCACCTCCGACCTTGCTGGAAAGCCACTGGATGACGACGCCGATGAAACCGGTGGCGAGAGCGACCAACGTAGTGTTCTTGTAACCGATCTTAAGGAGCATCTTACCCGCGGGAATACCCATGAATAGGTAAGCCACGAAGTTCATCAGGTTTCCGGCCATCTTGGACCAAGGATACTGGTTACCCCAGATGTTGCCGAACGGGGCGGCCATGTTGGTGACAAATGAAATCATCGCGAAGATGAAGCACATTGTCACGATTGCCACCATGTTAGTTTTTTTCTTTTCCATGTGTGATTGATTTATGTTGTTAGTTTAATGTGTCCATTGGTGGTACATTACACAAAGCTAAGAAAAAAACACGAAATTTGAACCGTAAGGAAATAATTCTTTAATAAAAAGGGCCGGCGCTTTCCCCAAAGCGTCGGCCTGTTGTATATAAAACGAACTTAACAAATAGACAACAAAAAGAACTTTTGTCTGTCTGGGGGCAAATATATCAAGAAAAACTCAATTTGCAAATTATTTTTATTAATATTTTAAAACGATTTGGTTAAAACTTATTAAAATTAGCAACGTTTTTTCTTTAAAATTTTAACAAATCAACCATTCCTGTACTCGCTGGGCGTCATCCCTGTCTGAGCCTTGAAAAACTTGTAAAAGACGGAGGCGTTCACAAAGTTCAGCTTATAGACGATCTCCTTTATGCTCTCATCTGTGTACTTGAGCATGCTCTTGGCTTCCTGGATGACGAAAGAGTCTATCCACTCCGGAGCGGAACGACCGCTGACCTGTTTAATCAACCTTGACAGATACTTTGGAGTCATCCCGAGACGTTGGGCGTAAAAGGCCATGCCTCGCTCGGATGTGTGGAACTCGGAGACAAGTGACATGAATCTCTCGAAGAGTAAATTGAGGCGGGTCTGGGAGGTTTTACTTCCTTCCAGGGACTTTGCCGAGCTTTTCTTTATCAACCCGGACAAGACATATAAAAGGGACTCCACCAAAGGCTCCACTACCTCATTCTTCCCCTGTATATCAGATTTTATCACCTCTTTTATAAGATGGAAGTAATGGGAGCAGAAGAAAACCTCCAATTCTCCGAGTTTAACGCGGGGATCATGTAAAAACAACAGGTGGGAATCAAACAATCTCGCGAAATCAAACCTGAGGTCGGAAATGAAACTCCTGGACACGGCGAATGTCACAATTCGACCCGAAGGGGAATCTGCTTGGTGGGAAGGTTCGATTTTAATGATGTTGCCAGGGATACAGAACGTCAAAGACCTGTCCTCGATGTGGTACTTCTTCAAATTGATCTCAACGTCAAATCCTCCCCTCTCGCAAAAGATCACCAAAAACGCATCTGCCCGGAAAGGATACCTGAGAAATCCATGGGCACTGCTATCATTGATATCAACGATGAAAAAATCATCTCCTATATGGATATCTTCTCCCGGTGGCAGAAACTTCTTGATCTGCGCCAAGCCTATATTCTGTAACGTATCACTCATGTATGCAATTTAACACAAATCTTTCAGAGTATTCGCAATAATGGACAAAATTCGACCTTTTGATAATAGAATCCACCATTATTAAGATAATTATGGGCAGTTTGGCAACTATTTTGCAACATCGACCGTCGCCAACAAAGAGAATAGTAATATATAATATTTATGAAAAAAATACTGATCACATTCCTGGCAGCGACTTCCCTATCATGTGCCGTGACCATGGCGCAAACAGTCTTATCGCTGGATGAGTGCCGCGAGATGGCGGTCAAGAGCGACAACGAGCTTGAACAGGCCAGGACAAAGATGGAGATGGCCGGGTATGACAGGAAGATAGCCAGGGCTAATTATTTTCCGAACGTATCCGCCACCGGAGCTTACCTTTACAACCCGAATGATGTGTCAATCATAAGTGACGCCACATCAGCCACACTCACAAACATGGGGACAACCATCCACGGGATGTCGCAGCAGTACCAACAGAAAGTGATGTCGGACATAACCGCATACATCCAGCAATTAGCCGCGACCGACCCTGCCAGCGCGATGAAATACATGCAGTTGATGCAGGATCCCCTTCTTCAGATGTTGATAGGGAAACTCCAATCCACTGACTTATCAGCCACAATTAACGCCATCGGGCAAGAAATTGATGACGCTTTGCACCCTGATCTCGAAAACATACTGGTCGGATCTGTTACTGTCCAGCAGCCAATATTCATGGGAGGGAAAATCGTGGCTGCCAACAAGATTGCCAAATTGGCAGAACAATTGTCAGAGGCGAGGTACGATCAGCAGTACCAGCAGACTATAGTTGACGTGGACCAGGCATATTGGCAAATCGTCTCAATCGCCGCTAAGAAGAAACTGGCTGATTCTTATGCCGACCTGCTTCACAGCATGGAGCATGATGCGGATATCGCTGTGAAAGAAGGTGTCGCGACAGAATCTGACGCTCTTCAGATCAAGGTTAAGGCAAACGAGGCCGACATGCTCAGGACAAAATCCGAAAATGGGCTGACCCTGGCCAAGATGCTGCTTTGCAAGAGGATAGGAATGCCGCTTGACTCGGAAATCACTCTCGCTGATGAGGGCCTCGACAATATTCCTGTCGCCAGGATCGAGTCCGGAAAAAGCATGGATGAGATATTCGCTGACAGACCCGAGACTAGAAGTCTTGAGCTCGCTTCGAGAATATATGACAAGAAAGTCGCTGTCGCCAGGGCTGACATGCTTCCGAAAGTAGCCGCCATGGGAGGCTACATGATCTCCAACCCTAGCCTCAAGAATGGCTTTGAGAAGCAATGGAACGGATACTGGGGAGTGGGAGTCGTGGTCAATGTGCCGATATTCCATGGCTTCGAAGCCCTCAACAAGACCCGTAAGGCTAAGGCCGAAGCCACTCTGTACCGTAGCCAACTGGAAGATGCCAAGGAATTGATCAATCTCCAGGTGACTCAGTTGCGAAAGCAGGAGACAGAGGCTCTTGAGAAACTTGGAATGGCTGAGAGCAACCTCTCGAGCGCGGAGGAGAATCTCCGTTCCGCGACTATCGGATTCAACGAGGGCGTGATCACAGCCAACACTGCCATGGCAGCCCAGACAGCGTGGCTCCAGGCTCATTCCGAATACATCGATGCGGGAATCGAGCTTCAAATGCTCGCCTCCAACATTGACAAGGCGGAAGGGAACCACAAACCAATACAATAAGGAAATAATAAAAAATCAATATCATGGAAAAGCAAAAGAAAAGCTACAATCTCGTGATCGGGATAGCCGCCCTGATCGCGATAATCCTGGCTATCGCTATTATCGGCTACTTTGTCTCAAAACCCAAGCCACTGGTTATCCAAGGTGAGGCGGAAGCAAGCGAGTACAGGGTGTCCGGCAAAGTTCCGGGCAGGATTGAGGAGTTATATGTCAAGGAAGGACAGAGGGTCCAGAAAGGCGACACGATTGCCTTTATCGATTCCCCCGAAGTCAGGGCGAAGCTGATCCAAGCCAATGCGGCGAGGAACGCGGCGGCTGCCCAAAGCGACAAAGCCCGCCATGGAGCCCGTTCGGAGCAGGTCCAGGGAGCATACCAACTCTGGCAACAGGCAATTGTCCAGGAAGATGTTATGAGGAAATCCCTGGACAGGGTCGAGAGGCTTTACGAACAGAAAGTCGTGACAGCCCAGAAATATGATGAGACCAAAGCAAGATACGATGCCGCCGTCGCCCAGACCAAAGCCGCGAAGAGCCAATACGACATGGCTGTTAACGGGGCCCGCAGGGAAGATAAAGCAGCCGCTCAGGCTCTGGTGGAGCAAGCTTCCGGAGCCGTGCAGGAAGTTGAGTCTTACCTCGGCGAACTCTACTTGACATCTCCGGCGAACGGAATCATCTCCGCCACTTATCCTAAAGTCGGGGAGCTTGTCGGACAAGGGTCACCTGTAGCGAGCGTGATCGACACCGATGACATCTGGTTCACCTTCAATGTCAGGGAAGACTACCTCCACGGAATGACAGAGGGTGACAAGGTAACGGTTGTGATTCCCGCCCTCGACGGAATGGAGGTCACAGCCACGGTGAATTATATCTCGGTTCGGGAATCCTACGCCACATGGAAGGCCACGAAGGAGACCGGCCTCTATGACGCCAAAACTTTCGAGGTCAGGGCCGTTCCGGACGTTCCGGTCGAGAAAATCCGTCCCGGAATGTCCGCGATAATCAAACAGAAATAAAAGAATATCAATATAATGAACAACTGGCAAAGGATACTTTCGGTCGCCCGCCGCGAGCTCAGGATAATCAGGAACCGCCCTCTTTATTTCATGGGTTCAATCGGCGTGATCGCTTTCTGCGCCATATTCTTCCTGACTTTCCTGGACCACGGTTTACCTGACGACATCCCTATAGGGGTGGTGGACGAGGACTATTCCACGACTTCCAGGAATTTCTGCCAACAACTGGACGCCACACAACTGGGGAAGGTTGTCCATTACAATTCTTTCTCCAGTGCGAGGGAAGACATGACCAGCGGGAAAATAGCGGCCGTATGCGTCATCCCGGATGGGATGAACGAGGATATCCAGGCATTCAAGCAGCCGAAGATCACATTCTATGTCAACGGGCTCTATTTCGTGAGCGGAGCGCTCGCTTGGAAAGACCTGCTGACCATGGTGAACCTCACGAGCGGTGCGGTGCAAAGGGAAGTGCTCAGGGCCAAAGGCTATAATGACGCCCAGATTATGGGGATGATCCGTCCCATAGACATCGACACCCACCAGATTGGAAACGTCACGACCAACTACAACTACTACTTGAGCGGCATCCTCCTCCCAGGCATCCTGGAAATGATTGTGATCCTGGTACTTATATATTCGCTTGGGGCCGAGCTGAAATTCGGTACATCAAGGCACCTGATGGACACCTCCGGTCATTCGATAGTGACCGCGCTCATGGGAAAGCTCCTTGTCTGGACACTGGCTTTCGCGGCGATCGGGTTCGTGATCATAATGCTTCTGTACCATTGGCTCCATTTCCCGATCAGCGGAAGCATCTTCAATATGTTCATCGCCATGTCACTTATGATCTTCGCCAGTGAAGCCATAGGAATATTCATAATAGAGATGCTGCCTGTTCCGAGATTAGCCTTGAGTGTTGGCGCTCTCTACAGTGTATTGGGATTCTCCCTCTCCGGATTCACGCTTCCGCTTGAGGCCATGCCTCCGTACATCCAAGGACTCGCCGTCATGTTCCCTCTCAGGCACTACTACTTGTTCTATGTCCAGGAAGTGATATTCGGAGCCGGATTCGCAGGATGGTGGAGAGAGGTTATTTATCTGCTCATCTTCCTGTTCGTCCCACTGATTGGCCTCAACAGGTTAAAGAAAGCATATATCCATCAGAACTTTCCTAAAGAATAAGACAATGGCAAGAAAGGGATTCATAAAGACTTGGCTTTGGGACTGGTGGGCTATTTTCTGCCATGAACTCAAACAGATATTCTCTGACGGAGGCGTTCTCCTGATCTTTTTTGTGGCCGGGTTAGCTTATCCGCTACTATATAACGTCGTATACCTCAACGGTATTCTTTCCGACACCCCTATCGCTGTGGTAGATGACGCTGATTGCTCAGACAGCCGAAGGTTCATCCGGGAGATTGACGCGACACGGGAAGTGGAGGTTGCCGCGAAATGCGTAAACATGGCGGAAGCCGAGCAGATGATGCAAGAGAGGAAGGTCAACGGGATTGTGTACTTCCCGAGAGATTTCGGCGAGAAACTCGCCAGGAACGAGACCGCCACATTGTCACTCTACACCGACATGAGCAGCTTCCTTTACTACAAGAACGCCATGATCGGCACAAACTTCGTCATGCTGCATGAGATCGGGCAGATCCAAATGGAAAGATATTCCCTTGCCGGTATGACGGAGCAGGAGGCCTCGCAAGTGATCAAGCCTTTAGGCTATGAGGATAACAACCCCTTCAACAGGGCCTTCAACTACAGTTTCTTCCTTATCTCGGCAATCTTGATGATAATCATCCAGCAGACCCTGTTCTACGGCATGTCCTTGCTGGTGGGAACCCAAAGGGAGAGGAACCATAGTTTCGCCTCATTGCCGGACAAGCTTGAGGGACATGGTATGGTGAGGGTCGTCCTCGGCCGTGGAGGCGCATATTGGCTTCTGTACCTCGGTATAGGACTATACATAGCGTTTATTGTTCCAGCCATATTCGGAATACCGCAGAGGGGGCAGTTCACGGACATCCTCGCGCTTCTGTTGTTCTTCATCACCGACTGCGTCTTTTTCAGCATGACATGGAGCACCTTGATCACAAGAAGGGAATCCGTGTTCCTCCTGTTCCTGGCGATGTCGCCGATCTGCCTGTTCCTCACCGGATGCTCGTGGCCGACAGTCGCTTTCCCGGGATTCTGGAAAGTGTTCTCCTACATATTCCCGTCGACTTTCGGGGTTCAGGGATATATCAACCTCAGCACCGCTGGTGGAGATATCTCCGCCGCAGGGACACAGATGAGAATCATGATTCTCCAGACAATCATCTATTTCGGGGCGGCGTGCGCTTGCATCTTCGCCGAGAACTGGGTGATACGCCATAAAGAGGAAATACGGGAGAGAAGAGACGCCCTGGCCAGGAAAGCTGGAATCGACAAGGCTGAGGATGTGAGGATCATCGCCGGAGAGTGACAGCTCACAACCCTAGTTCCTCGGCCTTGGCGAGCATCTCTGTGTTGCCTGAGACCTCCAGTTTGCTGTAGATCCGGTATTTGTGATTGCTGACTGTTCGAGGAGAAAGGAAAAGTTTGTCCGCTATCTGCTTATCTGACAAACCTTCCTTGCTTAGGGTGATTATCTCTAATTCCCGTGCGCTCAAACCCTTGGTACCCAGCGACTTCTTTTTCGAAATCATGAGGTCTGAGATGTAATTCACCACTAAAGGATCCATCGGAGCATCACCTTCCGAGAGACTTGCGCAACGCTCCCTGATCTCATCCTCGCTCATTGTGGGCCATTTGCGGATAAAGTCGAGTGTCTGGCTGTCCTTTATACCGGCCAGGGCAGGATCATACAAGTCCTTCGCGATGACGGCGAAAAGCATCTCGCGGCTTCGGGCTATTGATTCGATACTCTTGTTTTTTATGGAGATCTGCCTATTGAGATGGATGAATTGGGCAATCGCCATCAAGGAGAGAACCAGAAACACACCCAACAGGAAGGCAAGACCAGTCCTGGATTTGATCTGACGGTCTTTAAGTTCCGTCTGGTACTCGGTCTGGAGGTCTTGAAGAATGTCGTCACCTTTCTGACGCATGTACAACTGAATGTAGTAAGAATAGTTCTGATGCGCCTCTGTCGCTTTTGAGATATCCTTTTTCTTCAGGTATAGATTCGTCAGGTGGTCATAAATCTGGTAGCGCTTCAGGTAGTCCTGCTCGGGAGTTTCCTCTATCACACGCTTGCAGAAAGTGATAGCCTCATCGGTCTTATCTCCCTGCCGGAGGTATCTCATGCGGGTGGAAAGTGACCGGGCGGACTGCCTGCCTTCATCAAGTGTCTCGGCTTTCTCCAACCACTCTCCGGCTTTACCGTAAATGCCCCGGTCCAGGACATCATTCCAACGATTCTTGTTGACGTATGTCTCACACAAAAAATAACAAGCCTCGGCGGAAATACCCTTCCATCCATTCGGCTCTGAAAGCCTCAAAGCATCCTCCAGGTAACCTATCCCCTCATCGTCCCGATTATTATCTATAGTAAAATTAGAATACGAACATATCTTTCCTTTAACAAGAAGAGAAGAAGCGCGCAAAGAGTCATCCCCCACACGGATCGCCAGAGCTTCAGCAGCTTCCGCATGCTCCCAAGACAGGGAGTCCCGACTGGTCTGAAGGAATATCTTAGATAAAGTGAGATGGGACTTGGCCTGGAGAATCCGGTCCGCTTCCCCGCTCTCAGACTCTTTCAGCGCCTCGAAAGCAAGGCTGACGGCCTCATCATAACGGGACTGCGAAGTCAACTTCTCAGCCTCATTGAGCAAATCAGGGACTTGACGGCCCGGCCTTATGTCAATGTGTTTTCCACAAGAACGGCATAAGGAAAGGACAATAATCGCCAATACCGCAAATGAGTATTTACTTACCTTCAACATGAGTAATAATCTGCCATAAAGTTAGTAAAAATTACTCTTCTTGAGTAAATTGAGTAAAACTACTCAAGCAAAAAAGAAGAAATATACTCATCTTGCAATCAGCAAAAACAGACGTTTACTACTTAACCCAAAGTAAAAGACTATTCAAGTTACTGACCTTAAAAAAACTGTTCACCGACATGAAGCGGTCGAGGCACCCGGGCCCGACCGCTTTATGGTTATAAAGTCAGGGTGCCACAAAGGCGACGCGAGTATTGATCACGCTAAAACCATCCGAAAGGATGGCGATTATGATTCAATTAATTAGCTATATTTGCAACACTTAATTGTAACACTGTTAATT
The DNA here is from genome assembly GCA_017557535.1 of Bacteroidales bacterium. Classification (GTDB taxonomy): domain Bacteria; phylum Bacteroidota; class Bacteroidia; order Bacteroidales; family UBA932; genus Cryptobacteroides. The sequence goes on from JAFYYM010000034.1 coordinate 192,905, forward strand.
GAACTTATAATGAAAAAAGCAATCCCTGTCTTATTGGTCATCGCGTCATGTGTCGCTTTGTCTCATCCCGCATTTGCACAACAGACCACCCAGGCCACATACGCCAAGAGTGACTTCGTTCCCGGTGATGTCATATTTTTCGAGGACACCTTTGAGAACGAGAAGTTAGGAGAGTTCCCGTCACAGTGGGATCTGCTGGGCGGTTATTCGGAAACAGCCTCGGTGCAAGGACGCAAAGTGCTGGCTTTCACTGATGACGGCATCGGCGATGTCATTCCCCTGATGAAGAACAAGTGGGACTGGCTTCCGGACATATTCACTGTCGAGTACGACCTTTATGTGTCCAAGCCAAATTCCAATCTTGATGAGACGACCACTCTCTCCATGGAGCTCTGTTTCGGCGAAAGAGGGGACGGGTCATATTACAATTACACCGGACACGTGACATTCTGGTATCGCGAGGATGGTAGCTGCAATATGGCATGGAGCGTTAAGAAACCGGGTTCCGACGACCAGGCGACTGGCGAAAAGGCCCTGGGACTAAGCACTGATTTCGAAGATTACAACGGCAAGGACAATCCGTTGATCCCGGGTCAATGGAACCATTTCTCATTCTCTTTCAACAAACGGGCTTTCAAGGGCTACATCAACGGTGTGAGAATAATCAACGTGCCTTCGATGGAAGCTCCCGGATACTTATACTTCTCGAGCGGTTCGCTATATCGCCACAGCGGCCTCAGCAATGTGAGGATCGCAAAAGGTGCCGTTCCGCTCTACGACCGTCTGGCTGCCGAAGGCAAGATTGTCACTTACGCCATAACGTTTGACACCGGGAAAGCGACCATCAAGCCTGAGTCAATGGTCGAGATAGTCCGTGTCGCGAAACTGATGCAGGAGAAACCGGAACTGAGTTTCGAGGTCCAGGGCCATTGCGACAACACGGGATCCGACTCAGTCAACGATCCGCTCTCCCAGAAAAGGGCGGAGGCCATCGTGGCGGCTCTTGTGGGACAAGGCATATCGAAGGATCGCCTTACCGCAGTCGGCAAAGGATCACATGAACCAGTCGCCGACAATGGAACCGACGAGGGGCGCGCGAAGAATCGCCGAGTCGAATTCGTGAAAAAGTAGCCTTGATACGGCAATAACCGAAAACAGCTCCGGAGAATTCCGGAGCTGTTTTCGTGCGGTAGGTGAGAGTCGAACTCACACGGGCGTAGCGCCCACTACCCCCTCAAAGTAGCGTGTATACCATTTCACCACTACCGCAGGTATGTGTCCCATTTGATTGGGACTGCAAAAATATACATTATTCCGTAAATACCAAAATTTTTTCTCGATTTCATAATTATTCGTATCTTTGCGAGCTCCCACGAGTTGGGGGTTACACGTTTAATAATATTTTATTTAAAAACAGATTCACAATGGCTGTTAAAATCAGACTGCAGCGCCACGGAAAGAAGAATTTCGCATTCTTCCACATTGTCGTGGCCGATTCCCGCTCGCCGCGCGACGGACGTTTCATCGAGCAACTCGGCTCCTACAACCCCAACACAAACCCCGCCACCATCATTCTCGACGGTGAGAGGGCTCTGGCTTGGCTCAACGTAGGTGCCCAGCCCACACTTGTCACCCGTAGGATCCTGTCCTATGAGGGTGTTCTTCTTCGTAAGCACCTCCAGAAGGGCGTTGAGAAAGGCGCCATCACCCAGGAGCAGGCCGACCAGAAATGGAACGCTTGGAAAGCCCAGAGGGATGCCAAGATCCAGGCCAAGAAAGACGGTCTCGTGAAGGAAGCCGCCGAGAAGGTGAAGGCTTCTATCGCCGCTGAGAAGAAGGTCAACGAGGAGAGGGCTGCCGCTCTCGCCAAGAAGGCAGAGGAACTCGCTGAGGCTCAGCGCAAAGCCGCTGAAGAGGCTGCCGCCAAGGCCGCCGAGGAAGCTGGTGAGGCCGCTGAGGAAGCGACTGCTGAGGCTTAAAAAATGTCCGGGGCTCCTTCAGATTTTCTGCGGATAGCCCGGGTACTGAAGTCCTACGGTACCGAAGGGGAAATCCTTGCGGGTTTCCATGAGACAGGTATCGAAGACTTGAATCTCAAGGAACCGGTGTTCATCATGTTTGATGGGCTTCCGGTTCCCTTTTTTATTGAATCATACAAAGAGAAAGGAACCTCGAAGGCTCTTCTCCATCTGACCGGAGTGAATGACCTGACTGACGCCGAGGAACTTGTGGGAAGGGACATTCTCGCCAAGAAAGATTCCATAATTGGAGCCTCCGATGAGGAAGACGGGTTATCTGTCGAGGATCTGATAGGCTGGTCTCTAAATGACCAGGAAGGCCAATTTGTCGGAGAAATAATTGATTATGAGCCGATTCCAGGCAATCCCTGTCTATATGTAAATCATGAGGATGAGACAGTCATGATTCCTCTTCACGATGATCTGATCATCGATTTCGATGAGGATGCCAAATCTCTGTCCCTGGATTTACCGGAAGGCTTGTTCTGATCACAAAAACAATAACACATGAGCACAATCATCGACGTAAACGCCCACATGCACACCCCCTATTCGTTCAGCGCCTTCAGCGGTATCGACCAAGCTCTGGACATGGCCATCGAGGAAGGAGTTGGAGTGGTGGGAATCAATGACTTCTATTCCATGCAAGGATACACCGACTGGAAAGCCGGATGCGAGAAAAGGCATCTCTGCCCAATCATGGGAATAGAATTCATATCCCTGAACAGTGAGGACCAGGCCGCCGGGCTAAGGGTCAACGACCCCAACAATCCCGGACGCACCTACATCAGCGGGAAAGGACTAGCCTATCCGACGATCCTCAGGGGACGGGAAGCTTGGCTTCTCTCGGAAGTCAGGAGGCAATCCAATGCCCAAGTCGAGAGGATGTGCGGCAAACTCAACGCCTACCTGGATGCTGTCGGAGCTGGTTTTAACCTCGATTTTAAGAATATTGTAGACGAGTTGACGAAAGGTTCCGTCAGGGAGCGTCACTTGGCAAAAGCGTTGAGAATGGCCATCGAAGCCAGATTCAAGGAAGGTACGGAGAGAGCTGCCGCTTATGAGAGAGTATTCGGCGGTGCGCTGCTCAAATCCGACCAGGACAATGTGGCGGCTGTCGAGAATGAGATCCGAAGCAAACTCCTCAAATCCGGAGGCGCAGCCTTCGTCCCTGAGGATCCACAAGCTTTCCTGCCGATGGAAACAGTCTGCAAGATTATCAGATCCGCAGGGGGCATCCCCACCTATCCTTTCCTGGCGGACAATGCCAAAGGAGAGTTCACGGACTTCGAGGGAGACCTCCAGAAGGCTGCTGACACATTGAAAAAACGTGGTTTCAACTCCGTGGAATTCATCACCACAAGGAACACGACAAAGGTGCTCGAGGATTATTCCGACTACCTCCAAGAAGAGGGCTTCACGGTGACATTCGGTTCCGAGCATAACACCCCGGCTATGGAACCCATCAAGTTGCGCACAAGCGACCATCCCGAGGGACTATCCGAGAAGCTGAGAATCACCAACTTCCGGGGCGCTTGCAAAGTGGTGGCCCATCAGGCCGGCCTTGACTCCATCGAAGCCGGAGAGGAGATTATAATGAAAACTTTAAACAAATAAGATTATGTCTGAGATCGAGAAATTGGTTGAAGTGTCGCGCGAATATGGCAGCGACGACAAGTATGTGATCGCCGGTGGCGGAAACACCTCTTTCAAGACAGCGGACAAACTCTGGGTCAAGGCCAGCGGCCATGCCCTGGCCACCATCACTGAAGAAGGTTTCGCCGTGCTGGACAGGGCCTTGTTGAATCCTATGGGAGAGAAGGTGTACAGCTCTGACACTACCCTCAGGGAGGAGCAGGTTAAGAACGACCTCGCGGCCGCATGCCTCACGAAAGGCAGGCGTCCCTCTGTCGAGACGTCCCTCCACAACTGCATGGAATCAGCATATGTGGTCCACCTCCACCCCACACTTGTGAACGGGCTCATGTGTTCCAAAGACGCCGCGGCAAAATGCGCCGAGCTCTTCCCGGACGCTTTGTACGTTCCTTACACCGATCCTGGTTACACCCTTTTCAAGAAGGTCTATGACAAGATCAAAGAGTATCGCGAAGAACGAGGTGTCGAGCCTAAGGTGATATTCCTCCAGAATCACGGTATATTCGTGGGTGGTGAGACCCCCGATGAGATCAGGGCGACTTACACGATAGTCATGGCCACCCTTGAAAAGTTGGTCAAGCCTGTCCCCGAGGGCGAGGCTCCTGTGTGTGACTGTGTGAGCGAGACCATCCCTGCCATAAGAACGATTCTCAGTCGTGGGGGACGTGGACTCAAGACCCTCAAGATCACCAATAACGCCATCATAAGCAAATTCATCGGCGGGAAAGACGATGCCGCTCATGTGATGAAGCCTTTCACCCCTGACGGAATCGTGTACTGCAAGAGCGAGTTCATCTACATCGACCACAAAGGTCCCGAGGATCTTGTGAAGCAAGCCGAGAAGAAGATCGAGGCTTACATTGAGAAGCGCGGTCATACTCCGAAAGTATTGCTCATCAAAGGAATAGGACTGGTCGCGGTAGGAGCGAACGCCAAAGAGGCCCAGACCGTCACCGAAGTGTTCACGGACTCCATGAAGGTCGCATGGTACGCTTCCTTCTTCGGTGGGGAACATCCCATGACAGCCCGTCAGATTTCCTTCATCGACAACTGGGAGGTAGAGAATTACCGCCGCAAAGTGGCCGCCACCGCTTCCAAAGGCAGGGTCGAGGGAAAGACTATCATAGTGACAGGAGCCGCCCAAGGCTTCGGAGAGGGTATCGCCCGCGAATTGATCAAGCAGGGAGCCAACATAGTGGTCGCCGATCTCAACGAGGTGACCGGCCAGAAGACCGCAGCCTCTTTCAATGAGATCGCCAAAGCGAACAGAGCGATATTCGTGAAGACCAACGTGGCCGACATGGACAGCCTTCACAACCTCATAAAAGAGACTATCGTCAATTTCGGAGCCCTCGACGCATTCGTCAGCAACGCCGGTGTCGTGCGCGCCGGAGACCTTGAGGCGATGACCCCCGAGAACTTCGAATTCGTCACCAACATCAACTACAAGGCATATTTCTTCTGCGCCAAGGTGGCCAGCCATGTCATGAAGATCGAGACCGCCAATGATCCTGAGTATTTCGCCGACATCGTCCAGATCAACTCCAAGAGCGGTCTGGTCGGCAGCAAGGCCAATTTCGCTTACGCCGGAGGCAAGTTCGGCGGCATCGGACTGACCCAGTCCTTCGCCCTTGAGCTGGCCCCGTTCAGGATCAAGGTCAACTCAATCTGCCCGGGCAACTACTATGACGGACCGCTATGGAGCGACCCTGAGAAGGGCTTGTTCATCCAATATCTCAAGGCAGGAAAGGCTCCTGGAGCCAAGACGGTGCAGGATGTGAAGGATTATTACCTCTCAAAGGTGCCTATGCGTAAGGGATGCAATCCCGAAGATGTCTGCAAGGCCATCTTATATGCCATTGAACAGACTGGCGAGACCGGACAGGCCATCCCTGTGACCGGCGGCCAGGTAATGCTTGCTTAATATGAAACAACTGGATATCAAATTGATGCACCCCGCCGAGCAGATCGCTATCATCATCGGCCGGATCTACCGCAGCGGGATGACAACCACTTCCGGAGGCAACTTGTCCATCATGGACAGCAATGGGGATATGTGGATCACTCCCGCCGGAATAGATAAGGGTTCCTTGACACCATCGGACATTATGTGTGTCAAGGCGGACGGGACTATTGTCGGACCTCACAGGCCCTCATCGGAGTATCCATTCCACAAAGCCATCTACAAGATGAACCCGAAGGCTCACTCCGTGATCCATGCCCACCCTCCGGGACTTGTCACATTCAGCGTGGTCCATCAGATTCCCGACACCAGCATAATCCCTCAAGCGAGGGCTGTCTGCGGACCTGTAGGTTTCGCCGAATACGCCCTTCCGGGCAGTGAGTTGCTCGGGAATAAGATAGTGGAGGAGTTCAAAAAGAACCTCGACTATAAGGCTGTCATAATGGAAAACCATGGTGTGGTGCTGTTCGGAGAGGATATTGCCGACGCTTACCAGCGCTTCGAGACTCTCGAACTTTGCGCTCGCACAATCCTCAACGCCAAGACCCTTGGTGAGCCTAAATACCTGACAGAAGAGCAGATCAACAAGCACGAGATGGCGGTCAACACCCCGTTCGAGCACTTCATGAATGTCAACCATCCTTCCGATGAGCGGGCCATCAGAACCGAAATCTGCCAAATCGTGCGCAGAGCTTGCTCACAGGGTCTGATGTGCAGCTCTTACGGTACCGCGTCAGTCAGGTGGAGAGGCAACGATTTCCTGATCACCCCTTCCAACGTCCAGCGTTGGGACATAGATCCTGAGGACATCGTCCAGATAAAGGACGGCATGGTCGAAGCCGGGAAAATGGCGAGTCGCTCAGTAGCTCTCCACTACGAGATATATCGCCGGAATCCCAAAGTCAACTCCATCATCCTGACCCAGTCCCCCGCGCTGATGGGCTTCTGCACAACTGGTGTCAAATTCGATGTCAGAACTATTCCTGAGAGTTGGATATTCCTCCAGGACATCCCGACCTTCCCGTTCGGAAGCCAGTACGACGAGCGCCTGTCCGACCTCGCCGACGAGTTCCGCCACAGGCCTTTCGTGATGCTGGAGAATGATTCAGTCGTGGTAACCGGCGACAAGCTGATAAACACCTTCGACCGTCTTGAGGTCGCTGATTTCAGTGCCAGATCCTTGATTCTCGCGGCGCCTCTGGGCTCTTTAAAGCCTATCACCGATGCGGAGATCGAGGACCTCAGAGTAGCTTTCCACGTAGGGGAATAATGAGAATGACGCGCATATGGGGAGCCAAGGCCGTGATATCCTTCACTGCCTTGGCCCTTCCGCTATCGTGCGCTTCTCCGGAAGGGAATGCCAGTGGCGACAGGGTAAAGACCACTTTCCAAACATCAAAGGTTTGGAGCCCGGCCATCGACACCAGGGCGGACGCCGTGATGGTCTATGGCGCGGGGAAAAACTTGGAAGAGGACGGCCCTGACGGTGACTCAGCAGTCGAGAACCGGATCCGATCATGGAAAGATCGAGGCTACCACGTTGATTTTATGACCGGAATCGCCTGGGGCGGTTACCAAGACTATTTCACAGGCAAGTGGGACGGGAACACCCATCTTGACGAGGGACAGAGACAAGCGGATGGGGACACCATTTGGCACGGGAAGATGGTTCCATACATCGTCCCGACGATGCGTTATCTGGAATACTTCAAAGAGAGCCAGGTCAAGCGGGTTATCGATGCCGGAATCGAGTCGCTCTACTTCGAGGAGCCTGAATTCTGGAACCGGGGAGGCTACAGCGAGGCTTTCAAGCGGGAGTGGGAAGACTATTACGGAGAGGCTTGGAGGCCACAGGACGAGTCTCCTGAGGCGACCTACCTGTCCAACAAACTCAAATACCATCTTTACTACAGGGCACTGGACGATGTCACGACATATGCTAAGGAATATGGCAGGAGCAAAGGCATGGAAGTCAAGTGCTACGTTCCCACCCACTCACTGGTCAACTATTCGCAGTGGGAAATAGTGAGCCCCGAGGCCAGCCTGGCCTCAATGAAAGGTGTAGATGGTTACATAGCACAAGTCTGGACCGGGACATCTAGAGTACCCAACCACCTGAACGGAGTGTACAAGGAGCGTACATTTGAGACAGCCTATCTTGAATACGCCTGCATGGCCTCCATGACAGCGCCGACAGGACGCCGGGTGTGGTTCCTCACGGATCCGATCGAGGACGGGACGCGTGACTGGAATGACTACAAGAAGAATTATCACGCCACTTTCACAGCCCAGCTTCTTCATCCGGAAATAGCTGATTATGAGATCATGCCATGGCCAGAGAGGATCTATGGGAGACTCTATCCGAAAAGCGCCGGAAGCGACGAGATGATAAAGATCCCATCAGACTATTCCACGATGATGCAGGTGATGACAGGGAGCCTGGGGAGCATTCCCGCCTCAAAGAACAAGGTCTCCGGCAGTCAAGGAATAAGTGTGCTGATGGGCAACTCCTTGATGTTCCAGCGTTTCCCTATTCACGAAGACTATGACGATCCCGGTTTGGCCGACTTTTTCGGGATGGCGATGCCCCTTCTTAAAAGAGGTGTCCCTGTCGGTATTACCCACATCGAGAACACTGGACATGAGAAGGCTTTCGAGGATGTCAAGGTTCTTGTAATGACCTACTCCAACATGAAGCCGATGGATCCTGAGTCTCATCTACATATAGCCGAATGGGTGAAGCGGGGCGGAAGACTCGTGTACTGCGGAAGAGACACGGATCCATTCCAAAAGGTGAAGGAATGGTGGAACACGGGCGGGAATAGTTACAACGCCCCTTCGGACCATTTGTTCTCACTCATGGGAATTGAGGCGGGAGCTCCAGAGGGTGAATACGTTTTCGGGTCCGGTTCTGTCAGGATCATAAGGAAGGACCCAAAGGAGTTCGTCTTGTCTGGAGACTCCGACAAAGGATTTTTAGAAGCCGCCACCAGAATGTATTCCGAAAGCGGCGGGGAACTTGTGTTCAAGAATAACCTGAGGTTGACGAGAGGTCCTTACGAATTGGTCGCCGTTATGGACGAGAGCGTGAGCGATGAGCCCGTCGTGTTGTCAGGACGCTTGATAGACCTTTACGACTCCGCCCTCCCAGTCCTCACCAGCAAGACTGTCATGCCTGGTGAGCAAGGATTCCTCTACAACATAGACAACGCTCCTAAAGCACCTTCCATCCTGGCTATGGCGGGAAGGGCATACGACACCAAGAAGAAAGGACATACGTTCTCATGGACGGCGAAAGGGCCGTCAGAGACAGTATGCGCCACCAGGGTGCTGTTGCCACAAAAACCTTCAAGCGTCATCGTGAATGGGGAGGAAACAATAGACCCCGCCCTTTGGGACGAGGTCGGAAGCACTTATCTTGTAAGTCACGTGAACAACCCGGATGGTGTCCGGGTCAAGATCGCGTGGTGAATGGACTAATACTCCACACTCAGTCGGATACTGTAATTGTCCAGGCAGAACGCCGGGTCTATACGTGATCCGGACGACTCAACAGTGATTAACACGGAATCAAAGCCCGAGAAGCTGGAACCAGTTGTTCCAGAGTCGGTTACCATGTTCCAAGCGGTCCACTCGTTGTCCATCTTAAGCTCTGCCCCGGAGACATAATCGATCAGATATTTTTCGAGGGAACCTAAAAGTGTCGTGCCATTGAAGAACTCAGCCTTAACCTTCAGATAATCGCCTTCAAGAATCTTTCCCTCATCCGCCAGACGTTTGTTATAAAGCGTGTTGCACACTTCACACCCATAAGCGGTAACGATAGCGCTATAGAAGCTGGTTAGCTTGTAAGTTATGGAAGATTCCGGCATCGAATAAGTCTGACTGAAAACCGCATACCCTCTGCTTCCTTCCGCGCCCCCCGCGGGATCGGCTGATGTGATCAAAGCTTGCTCTTCAGAAGTATCGTCGTTGGCATTGAGCACAGAGACCCTGAAACCGCCACGAAAGCCCTTATTGACGTCATCCGAAGAAGAATAGTAGAAACAGACATCGTCCCATGACAACATCGGGGCGAACAAGATACCATCCTGAAAATATGCCTCTATCGAATACTCGTCCATGTCGAATGATGTGACCTGCACAACATTAGCGGAGGAACGCTGTGGCTCCTTGCATGAAACCGCCGCCAAAACAACCATGGCGATAAGGGTTAACTTGATTGAATTCTTCATAATTTGATCAATGAATATCTTATAAAAAACACTCGACTGTGCCGACTATCGCAGCCGGTCCAGTCAGCCATACGTCCGTCGCCGAGAATCCTGAGCCTTGTCCGGAAGGGATGAAATCCACCACCAAATCCGAGATAGAGGCTCGCACGTCATAAGACACCCGCCCGTCCGGAGAGGTCTTGCCTGGGATTCCCTTGTAGGAAGCGGCTATCGCTGTGGCAACAATTCCCGTACCACAAGCCAGAGTCTCATCCTCAACTCCTTTCTCGAAAGTGCGTACATGCAGAAGATTCTTCGCTCCACTCAGAATGACAGGCTCGACGAAGTTGACATTTGTGCCCTCCGAGGCGAACCGAGGATCCTGACGAAGGACCCTTCCACGCTCTTTGACTGGATAATCATCCAACCCCGTGACAAACTTGACAAGATGCCGTGTGCCCGTTTCAAGGAAAAATGCGTTGTCATCCGGATATTCCTTAATTCCAGCAACTTCCCTCATCTTCAAACGGATCTGGCGGGCATCACCCTTAGCTTTGGGATTCTTTGTCTCATTCAAAATGACTGCGGTATGAAGCCCATCCGGAGCCTCAAACTCGACCGGAAAATTACCGGAGACTACCCCCATGTCCGCAGCGAAAGCGACTATGCAACGCCCTCCGTTCCCGCACATCATCCCTCCGCTGCCGTCAGGATTGAAGAATACCATCCTGAAGTCCTTCTTCAGACTTTTCTCAAGTAGCATCACTCCATCAGCACCGAAACCGGTGTGCCGGTCGCATAGATGGCGGATCTGATCCCGGGACAAGCTGAGATAGCCTTCCCGGTTGTCCGCCAACAAAAAGTCATTGCCGGCTCCGTGATACTTGAAGAATTTTTGTAACATTCTATCTTAAAAGAGTTTCCAATTCGACAGAGGCTTCTGTCCTCCCATCCCTGTACTTGATTATCACAGGGGTGCTGACATGGATCCCGGCATCCTTGCCAGGGCCTTTCATAATGGGACGACTCCCCGGAACAACCACCGCTCCGGGAGGCACTACGGTCTGGCCGGAAGGTGATTTAGGCACATACTCCCCAGTGGTGGCGTCAAATAGCGCGGTCCCTTTCGTGAGGATGACTCCGGAGCCTATCACGGCAGCCTCGCCAACCATAGTGCCCTCATATATACCGCAGTTGCCTCCGATAAAGGCGTTGTCCTCTATGATGACGGGAAGGGCTCCGGCAGGCTCAAGGACTCCTCCGATCTGGGTGCCAGCCGAGATATGGACATTCTTACCGACCTGGGCGCATGACCCCACAAGGGCGTGTGAATCCACCATAGTACCCGAGTCGATGTAGGCCCCGATATTGACATACGCCGGAGGCATCATGATGACGGAGGGGGCGAGATAAGACCCGCACCTGACGCTGCTGCCGCCGGGGACGATCCTGACCTTGTCCTCAAGGGAGAACTTCCTCAAAGGTAAAGTGTCCTTGTCGAAGAATGAATACTCCTCCTTGGACATATCGACAAGCTTGCCTTTGCGGAATCCCTCGAGGATCGCTTCCTTGACCCAGGCGTTGACCTTCCAGCCATCGGCGGTCTTCTCCGCCACCCTGACACTGCCCTCCTCGAGAGCTTTCACTACTTCCTCGAAACTCATCATATTCCCAAGTCCTCCAACACTTTTCTCATCGCGTCAAAAGTCGAAGGAACCGCTGTCGTGAGTGGCAGACGCATATCCGGCTCACAGAACCCAAGGATTGAGAGGGCAGCCTTGGCCGGAATCGGATTGCTTTCGACGAAACAGGCGTCGTACAGCGGGGTAAGCTTTTTGTCAAAGGCCTCAGCCTTAGCCCAATCGCCCGAGGCAGCGGCCTCAACCATCTCCACCATAAGTCCAGGAGCGACATTGGAGGCCACGCTGATGACACCGTCACCACCGAAGCGCATAATCGGGAAGGTCTGGTCATCGTTTCCGCTCAGGACTTTAAAGCCGGCGGGGCGATTCCTGACTATCTCCTCTATCTGGTCGAGCTTGCCGGACGCCTCTTTCACGGCGATGACCCCAGGGAGCTCAGCCAGACGGAGAGTCGTCTCGGCCGTCATGTTGGTTCCTGTCCTACCAGGGACATTGTACAAGATGATTCCTTTGTCGGTTGATTCGGAGATCGCCTTGAAATATTCATAAAGTCCCTGCTGGGTAGGCTTGTTATAATATGGCACAACGACAAGCCAAGCATCCGGGCCATAAGGCTCCAAAAGCCTTATATTCCTGATCGTGGCTACGGGGGAATTTGTGCCGACTCCGGCCACAACCGGCCGGTCCGGGCAAAGCTCCCTCGTGATCCTCAATAACTCTATCTTCTCGTCATTCTCCAGGCAAGGAGTCTCGGCAGTAGAGCCCAGTGGGACGAGAAAGTGTATTCCGGCCTCCACCTGCCTGGTGACAAGCCTCTTGTAAGCCTCAAAATCTACCTTGCCGCCTCTGAACGGAGTCGCGAGCGCTGTTCCGCATCCTTTAAGTGTCATCTCGTTGATTCTTTGAAAAACAATTCCTTGAACTCATGAACACCGGATAGGCCCTCTGTCATCATGGCCGCCAGGACGGCGCCCTCGGCGAAACCTTTCCGGGAAAAAGCCTCATGGGTGAGGGTTATGCGGTCTGCCGCACCCTCGAATCCCACAGTATGGATGCCGGCGAGCTCCCCGACACGCACTGCGGCGGTGTCCGGATTCACGCCCATATTCTCCTTAACCACAGCCGCCAAAGATTTGGCTGTGCCGCTCGGAGCGTCAAGTTTGTGGATATGATGTTTCTCGACAATATACGGGGCATAACCTCCGGCCTGGCCAAGATACTTAGCCACCAGCCCCACTGCGGCGGAGAGCACATTGACTCCCACCGAGTAGTTGGAAGAGTAAATCATCGGGGTGCCTTTCGACTCGAAATAAGCGATGACCTCATCCTTGATGTCGTTCCAACCGGTAGTGCCAACCACCACGGCCTTGAATTTGTCCGCCAAAGCCTTGTAATTGGCCCGGAAAGAGTCAGGTGTCGTGAAATCGACGCAGACGCACTCAGCGGCGAGATCATCGTCGAAAGAGACGATGTCCTCGCTGGCCCCGGCGCACTCGATTCCCTTGGCGGCCAGGGCCGCCTCAACCATGTGTCCCATACGGCCGTAGCCGCTGATCACAACTTTCATTATCAGTTGTTTACTTTGAAAATATAGTCATGCAGACTCTCCAGTGTGACCTGAAGCCGGTCTCTGTCGATCACAAAGTTCTCACTCATCATATTGGCGCTCACGTTGGCCAGATGGACCTTGCCGGAAACGCTGATGACCTTGTCACCCAAGCCCTCGAAGCCAACGATGTTTCGTCCGACCACCGAGATGAAGGCCTTGTCGCGGTAGGTTGTCACCTCAGCCCACTTCCCTATCTCTTCCAGAGCCTCAGGAAGAAGATCTCCGGCCATTTCAGGGATAACGAGAAAGACCTCGGACTCGGTAGCCTTTGCCAGGACAACCGGAATCCGGCGGGGATATAAAGCGCCGAAGACCTTGCCGAACATCCTTGTGACACCATCGAGCTTAGGGGACACTATCTTCACGAAAAGTATCTCATCCCTGACAGCCACCGACTTAGGGCCGTCCGGAGACTGGTCTCCCCTGATTACCATAGTGCCCTCGCAAGAAGGATTGGTGGAGTTGAGAACCAGAATCGGGATATTCTTTTTCCTGGCGGGTTCGATGGTCAACGGGTGAAGGACCCTGGCGCCCATCGCAGCCATCTCAGCAGCCTCCTCATAGGAGATCACGTCAATCTTCCGGGTGTCTTTCACAACCCTCGGATCCGCCGAGCGGATTCCATCCACGTCGGTCCAGATCTCAACCCTCTCGGCGCCAAGAGCCATTCCGAATATCGCCGCGGAATAATCCGAGCCCTCGAATCCTAGAACAGAGGTCGCCCCTTTCTCGGTCGAAGCGACGAAACCCTGGGTCAGGACCAAGTCAGCCCCACGATATTCAAGACCGACAATCCTCTTGATGTTCGCCTCGGTGACCTCCATGTCAGGACGGGCGTTGAGATAGTTGTCGTCCGTGGTGATCATCCTCCTGGCATCAATCCAATGGCATGAGATGTCATTGGCGTTGAAGGCGTAGGAGATTATTGTGGATGACAGAAGCTCTCCTGTGGAGATGATCCGCGCCTCACTTCTTGGCGATAATTCACCTATAAGGCATATTCCCCCGACAAAGGTCTCGAGTGCGGCAATCCGTTCCTCAACCTTGGCCAAGCACTCCTCGAGAAGGTCGGGCCTGGTGGCCAGAAGGTTTTTAGCGAGATTGAAATGCCTCTCCCTCAACTGTTTAAGGAGGTTCTTGACATTCTCTTCCCTTTGGCCTTCAGCTTCCTCGGCAAGGTCGCAAAGCAAACGGGTCACTTTGGCGAGAGCCGAGACCACCACAAGAGGTTTCTCCTTGAGCCTACCCCTGACTATCGAGATCACTCTCCCGATAGCTTCCTCATTCTGGACGGATGTACCGCCGAATTTGATGATAATCATTTCTAATGCTTTATATTAAGTTCGTTCGAAACTGCCTTGAATATCCGTATGTCGTTTTCGACCGCCGCCTGAAGGTCCGAGACGAGAACGTATTCCTTGTCAGTGTGGGCTGTGAGAATCGATCCGGGGCCGCAGATAGCCCTTCTGGCGAATTTGTCGAGCCTTGGCGCGTCACTTCCGAAGGAAACCGCCTTGGATGGGATACCCTCCACCTCTGAGAAATACCTCATAGGCGTGTCTCCTCCAAAGGCATGTATCACGGTCCCGGGAGGACAGGCCTCCAGAAGCCGACCTTGGACCATCTCGTCCGTGGAGAATGTGGTCCGGAAATAAATCCGGAAATGTAGTTCGGGGCTCAAGATGTTCTGGGGATTGGAACTGACAAGGTCTCCGACATTCCAGGTTGTTTTCCCAAGCAACGGGTCTTCCGGGAAGTCAGTGATCCTCAGTTTATTGACCATATCCACAAAACTCTCGACAGCGCTCACGCCTTTCTCAGGATAGCCCGAATGGCAAGCCTTGCCGGAGATGGTCACCTCGAAGGATTTGGTGCCTTTGCTGGCCGAAGCGAGACAGTTGTCAGTGGGCTCGCCGACAAGGACGAATTCTCCTCCAGGATTATTCTTCGTGTAAGCCTTGGCGCCATGCGATCCAGTCTCCTCCCCGGCGAGCAGCAGCAAGCCGAAATCCTTGTATCCTTCTTTGGATAGCTCCAGACAGGCGTTGTACATCGAGAATAACTGGCCTTTGGCGTCGCAGCTGCCTCGGCCTTTGATTATCGTGTCGTCTTTCCCCGCCTTCCTGCCGTCTGGGAGAATGTCTCCTTCTTTAACCAACTCGACGCTTGGTGATATATACGGCGGAACGGTGTCCAGATGGGTGCAAAACACAAAGGAAGGATGCCCCGTCCCGGACCAGTCCATCAGCAGGTTTACGGTCCCGTCGCCCACCTCAAACTCCTGAATCGCCGGAGCTTGAGCACCGTCATGGCCGGCCTGGTTAACGTTGTCATGGCCGGCCTGGTTAACGTTGTCATGGCCGGCCTTGTTAACACCGTCATGGCCGGCCTGACCGGCCATCCCCAGCCGTCCCTTCAGGAACTCCGCCAGCCTCCGCTCCTGTCCCGAAGTGGAATCAATGCCAAGTATTTCCAGAAAAAGCTCCAGATCCATCACTTTGAACGCATATTCGTTCAAAGGTAGTGAATATATTCCATAAATGGAACCATTGGACGGTCGTTTACAAAAAGATATCAGGAAGTTGCAGACATCCTGGCTTCGGAAATAGCTATTTGCAAAAAAAAGTATAAAAACACTTTAAAAAAGAGTAAGATTTGGTTATATTTGGATTTGTTATGAAACCCAAACTCAACCTACCTGTTTAACCTTCCCGGTTCCATTCACGGAGCGGGAAGAGTAAATTTTTAAAAATCAACTATTTACATATTTTCTAATCAAAACTTTAAGTCCCAACATCTAGCCAAATAGGCAATCCTCGCCGAATAATACAAACCATGGGGATAATAGGCTTATAAATCATTAAACAATAATAGATTATGGAAAAGACATTCAACAAAACAGAAAAGGAGTATGTCGCTCCTGAGATGGAAACGGTTGAAATCGAGTTGGTCTCAAATGTGCTCGACGCTAGTGGACACCCTTGGGGAGAAGACGATTTTTAATCAGTTATCTTCAGTATGTTTTTCAAGAATACCCTTACAGGACTTGCCTTCCTGTTCTCCATCGCCGCCTGTACTATTGTTGATACTGAGCTAAGCGATCCGGATTCTGGCTTCGAGAACGAGATAGTATTTTCCGCATCTAGTTTTAAGTCAGACGAATCTCTTGCGACCAGAACCAGCATCGTCAATGGTGGTGGATTCATCTGGTCAGCGAATGACACTGTTGGCATCTATCCAAATAGTGGCAGCCAGGTTTTCTTCGCTATGGAAAGCGGAGCTGGTGCAAGCGCCTATGGGGCCGCTTCGGGGTGGAGTGAACTCTTGAGCTATTTTGAATTATATACACAATAAAAATATGGCAATCATGGAAGTCAAACGATGTCTTGCTTTTGCAGCGGTTATAGCAACATTGGCGTCTTGTCAAATTGAAGACCCGGCTATCATTGAAGACACACCGGTATTTGAGAAATCGCTTGTTTTCTCTGCATCCGACTTCAAGTCGGACGAGACGCTCGACACGAGGACTGACATTGCTCCCGGCGGCGGATTCCTCTGGTCTGCTAACGACACGGTGGGTATTTTCCCCAATAGCGGTAGCCAAGTTTATTTCGCCATGACCAGTGGTGCTGGAGCAGGCTCCGCAACTTTTGACGGTGGCGGTTGGGATTTCAAGCCCTCGGCAGTGTACAGGAGCTATTATCCTCTTATTGGGGAGTTCTATCTGGACCCAACCAACATTCCTGTTTGTTATCTCGGACAGAAGCAGGTGGGAAACAACAATTCAAGCAGAATTGGTCCCTATGACTTTATGTTCACTCCTGCAACCAGCGCATCCAACGGGAACCTGCACTTCAGCTATGCCCACCTTGGGACTATCATACAACCAAAGATAACCCTTCCGGCAGGTAGATATGTGAAAATGATACTGATGGCTCCTGATCCGGTATTCGTTGAGACTGGTCATTTCGACCTTACTTCATCTTCGCCAGCGATAGTCGGAGATTCCTTTTCGAGAACCTTATCCATTGATTTGGATGTTACCTTGTCCAGCGAGTCCCAGTTGATCACATATATCTTATCGGCGCCTCTTGATCTATCCGGAAAAACACTTTCTGTAATAGTCCAAGACGAAGATGGAAATAGTTACACTGGACTCAAACCCATTCCCGACAATAAGCCTTTCGTGGCTGAGATGAAATATGGTCTCAACATTACTTCCACCACCCTTGGGCCCGCACCCAACGAAATCTGGTACAGGACCATGAGAGCGGGCAGCACCTCTAGTGTTGTACCATTCACGCCTTCAGAGTACAAAATTTCCGCTGCTACCGGGAACAGGCTTGACTTGGCGAATTGCGTGGTGCCGGGAGCAGATAACGGCTATCGCGGAATCTTGAGATTCAAGGACCCTATCACCGAGATTGACGAATACGCTTTCTCGAACACAAACATCTGGCAAGTCACACTCCCGGATTGCGTGCAGACTATACACAGAGGAGCTTTCCAGCAGTGCGCAATGCTGGACATCGCGCGTCTGGGCACAGGGATAAAGTCAATCGGCGAGTATGCCTTCAGCGGTACTGATCTTTCCTCAATAAATCTTCCTGAGGGGTTGGAGAGAATTGGAGCCTTCGCATTCGAAGGGAATCATCTTGTGACTAGAGTGACCATCCCGGAGTCTGTCACTCACCTTGGCTTCCGTGAGGATGCTCCTTTTAGCCTCGCCCCATTAGGGAACCCGTTTTTTGATTGCTCTTCTCTCAGGCGCTTCGAGGGCAAGTTCGCCACCCAGGACGGGAGAGCGCTTATTGAGGATAGTGGAATCAACAAATACTTTGTCAGTTTCGCCACCAATGGGATGGATGGGCAGGCCTACCATGTGCCGGAAGTCTATGGAGTCTCACCTTACGCTTTCGGCAATTCGACCATCGGTAGCGTGACATTCAGCGACAATATAAAGACCATCTACGTCGCGGCATTTTGGAATTGCGAACAACTGAAATCCGTGGAGATTCCATCCAGCCTGGAAAGAATGGGAGGATACGCGTTCAATGGCTGCAGCGCATTGGAATTCATCGAGATCAACTCCCCGCAGCTGCTAATAGCCTATGATAATCAGGGGCACATGTTCGATGGGAGTAATTGCCCGATATATGTTGTTTCTGACCTTATACCCAGTTACAAAACAGCTCAATACTGGAGCGATTACGAGACCAGATACCACTTTAAACAGCCGGATTACCAGATTTGGTACAAGACCGCAGACGGTTCAGCGGCGATTGTGAATATCCCGAATAGTTGGCAGAGCTATTCTCCAATGAACACAGCCCCTGGTTCTGATGGCATAGGAATCCTGAGGATTAACATAGACATCACGGAAATCCCTGATAATCTGTTCGAAAACTCCAATATCACGGAAGTATTTCTACCCGACAAAGTGGGGACTATTGGAGCGAAGGCTTTCAGGAACTGCGGGTCTCTTACGGATATCCACTTAGGAAACAATGTGGAAACGATTGGCCGTCAAGCGTTTGAAAACTGCGCATCGCTCCAGTCGTTTGTTTTCCCGGAGAGTCTGACAGATTTGGGATCTAGAGCCTTCAGTGATTGTGTTTCCCTGGAATCAGTCTATATTCCCGATTCATGGAGTTCGATCAGTTATGGTTCCGAAGACAATCCATTCATGCACTGTGTAGGCCTAAAACGTTTCACGGGTAATAGCGACAGGATATCATCTGATGGTAGATTTATCATCGACAACAACGGTAAGATGGTCGCCTTCGCGACATCCGGTATGGACGGCTTGACTTACAGAATTCCCGAAGGTGTAACATCCCTCGGGGCACAGTCCATGTTTGGTGCAACTGTCGTCAGGGTCATACTCCCTGAGAGTTTGACAAGTATTGGCTGGGCGGCATTATGTAACTCTGCCATAACTCGGATCGACATTCCCGCTGGCGTGACCAGCATTGACAGTTGGGCATTCGACGGTTGTTCTAATCTGACTAAAGTAACTCTGAGCGACACCGATCCCGACAATATCTCTCTGTCAACGGATGCATTCGGTAGTGATAACGTGCCAGCGAACGAGAACCTCGAGATCCGGATTCCCGGAACGATGGCCTTCATTACCTCCCGCCCCGGATGGGAATTATTACTTGACCACTTTGTCATCTACCAGAGCAACAAGGAAATCTGGTATCATCTGGTCGGGAACGAGGGTACAAGCCTTGGCCAATGGTATGACGGCGATTATGGGGCGACTGTCACCTCACAGATGGCCCTTCCGCCCGTGAAACGGTACGAGCCTAAGTCAACTCCTCCTTCGCCAATATCAATGGAGGGAATCGAATTCATGGCTACTACATTTAATGGAGACGTCACCAAGATAGCTCCATACACCTTCGGCAAAACGGAGACATATTCCTACGCTTCTGAAACCTTGGACTTTGTATCCTTGCCCTTTACGGTCACGGAGATCGGAGAGGGTGCCTTCAAGGACTGTTCTAAACTTCTTATGATGCCGGCACCCGTGGATTCCTTGACCTCCATCGGGGATGACGCATTCAATGGCTGCACTCTTATGCGGGCATCATGGGTGGCGAATTCAGGTCTTGTGCCTATCGACTGGTCCATTGATTACGGTTCCGGGGGATGGGATAACTATGCCAGACTAGCCAGCATCGGAGACAGAGCGTTCAAGGACTGCTCAAGCCTCGATTGGGCGCTGGGTTCCAACAGCGCGACCCAAATCGGCGCAAACGCTTTTGAGAACAGCAAAGTCTACTCCGTCTACTTCTCCGGTCCCGTAGATTTAGGTCAGGGAGCATTCAAGAATTGCTCAAGCCTCTCCTCTGCCGAGTTCTCTTCTTTGGAAGTAATCCCCGACGAAGCCTTCATGGGCTGCACCGCAATGAGCAAGATGCCTATACCAGAGGATGTGATCACAATTGGGAATGACGCTTTCAACGGTTGTTCGAACCTGGTGATGAAAGATGGCGGCACCTCATGGGCAAGTTATCCTGATAACTATTTTGACACATACTTCTATCTCACAAGTATAGGAAAGCGGGCTTTCAAGAACTGCGAAAACCTTGACTGGGCATTGATGGCCAACTCAAGAAACACTCAGATCGGGGAAAACGCATTTGAGAGCAGCGGAATATTAAGGGTATACTTCCAGGATCTGAGAAATCTTGGACAGAAGGCGTTCCGGAATAGCACTAAACTCAAAAACGCTCACCTGGGAGCTATAACGGTTGTGAATGACTCGACATTCACATCATGCTCGGCTTTGGAGATCGTCACATTCGCCCAGCCTCACATGGTGACTTCGTTTGGGAAAGACGCATTCTACAGGTGTAGTAACCTCACTTCCCTTGGCATAGTTGACGCGAATGGAGTCTCAGAGGTAACCTCACTCCAAGAAATTAATTACGAGTCTCTGGCCTCTACTGGTCTGACTAAGTTGAGATTACCAAATCTCAAGCGGACGCGAGGCACAAGGCCTTTCGCCTCGAGCCCTTTGACATTGTTGGAGATTCCGAGCTTTGAAACAGCTTTCGCCAACACATTCTTGTACATGTATTCTCTGTCAGAGTTGGACCTTCCGAGCATCATAAATTTAGGGGGCACACAGTTAACCAGTATCACGAAACTGAAGTTGGGCCCGAACTTTAGTGGTTTTACCAATAATGGATTATACTACTACACGGGCACGACACCGCTTAATATAAGTATCTACTTGTCCAAAGCCAGTGTCGTTCCGGTACAAGAGAATACTTTCAGGTCCCTGAGATATGGCACAACGGAACAAATGATTACAATTGACGCTGTTTATGTTCCCGCCAACCTCGTGGACGCTTATAAGGCTGATTCAGCATGGCAAGAAGCATTAGCGACCGCTAATGCGACTGTCGAAGTGATCCAAGCCATGCCGACTGATTGACCATGTCAGCCAGAGTCTCAGAATTGACCCTGACACCATCGCTAGGCGGGCGCCTCGTATCGGGGCGCCCGCTTTTGCATAGGTTAGCCTTGCCTTAGCTTACCATGGTTAGCCTTGTCATTCTGAACGAAGTGAAGAATCTTTTTCGTATATTCGTGACAGTACTCCACACAAAGCGGGAATCATGAGAAAACCTGACCATAAATCAACCAAACTCGCCCCTTGGCTGGCCCTGGCATGCCTGGTTGTGCCGATGTTCGCATCGTACTTCTTCGACGACATGTTCAGCACCTTGTCGCACCTGTTCGAGAACCCTTCACTTCTGGAACTTGGTTGGAACTCAGCGGATTACGGGCTTTACACCAGCGGTTATTCCGTCCTCTGCGTCTTCGGAGGCCTGGTGATATGCGGGATGCTCCTGGACAAATGGGGCGTCCGGATCACCGGATCCATATTTGTCGCGATGATGGCCGGCGGTGCTGCCATGGTCGCCTGGGCGATAACGTCTGGACTTCCGCCAAAGACTTCTCTTTCAGTGGCTTATGTCGGATGTATGCTATTCGGGCTGGGTAGTGAGATTGCCGGAGTGGCAGTTACGCGGTCAATCGCCAAATGGTTCAAGGACGGCCCCATGGCTTTCGCAATGGGTTTGCAGTTGGCGATAGCAAGGCTCGGAACAGCCTTCGCTTTGGTTATATCCCCTAAACTGGTGGCTGCGAAGGCTCCCGGTGAGATATATTCGTTGGCGGAGACGGCCAGGCCGGCCTTCCTTGGACTTGGGTTGATGGTCGCGGGGATGATCCTGTGGGCGATATTCGTCGCCATGGATGCGGGGTTCGATCGTAACGCACGCAAAGGGATTGCCGGTCAGGCCGGCAATGACGATATTGCAAAGGCAGGCAATGATGGTACCGCTGAAGACGGTAACTCCGAGGAGCCTTTCCGCTTCTCCGACGTGCTGGGGCTGCTGAAAAACAAGCAATTCATCATGATCGCCCTGCTTTGCGTGTTCTTCTACAGCAGCATAATCTCCTTCAAGAAATTCGCCAGCGCAATACTGATTCCTCGTTTCGGGGTTCCTGTGGAAGCCGCCAGTTGGATGGTCTCCATGCTTCCTTTCTCCACGGTGATATTCGCCCCTCTATTCGGAATCATGGTAGACAAAATCGGCAAAGGGACCCGCTGGATGGTGGCCGGAGCGATTCTGGCCCTTATTGCCCACCTGCTCCTTGCTTTCGCTCCTGCGGGAGTGCCTTTCTATGGATATCTCTCCATGGTATTCCTTGGTTTCGGATATTCCCTTGTACCTGCCGCCATGTGGCCTTCAGTGCCGAAACTGGTTCCTGCGAAGGTGCTCGGGACCGCCTATGCGCTAACATATTGGGTGCAAAACCTGGGGCTTATGCTCTTTAAGATGTTCGCCGGGAAGATCCTGGCGGCACGGTCAGGGATTGCCGGTCAGGCCGGTAATGACATGGGCGCCGCCGGCAATGACGCTCTTGATGCGGCAGCCGGTCAGGCCTCCGGGGCCGTGGGCGTGGAGATCATGTTCGTGACCGTTTGCGTCCTCGCCCTCTTGCTCGCTTTAGGCTTGAGGCGCAGCTCGGCCCGGAAGCCAGAGCTACGCCTCGACGCACCTTCCTCGATGTGACGCCCCCTTCCTATGATATTATTCAGCCGTTTTAACCGTGCCATGTGTGCCATGCGGAATCACCACATGGCAGGAATAGTGGCTTAAACCAGCCATGTGTGCCACGCAGAATCACCACATGGCAGGAAAGTGGGGTATAAACAGACCATGTGTGCCAGACGAATGGCACACATAGCAAGAAAAAGGGACTCGAAAACTGAGAGAATGCCTCGAGAATGATGCATTTAAAACTCCTCCAGCATCCGAGTGACCTTTGAATATTCAATACCTAACAGCCGGGAAATCTGATGGGCATCTGAACTGAAACGACGGCGCACTTGTTTAACCAATTCGGTCATCTCCTCTTCTGACAACACCGCCGCTGATGGTTTTCGGAATAAAGACCTGCACAAATCGGGAATGGCGGCCAGAACCACCTGGTCCGTAAAAGAAGGAAGCCCATCTTCTGAAGCAATCCGCTTCCTGGCCTTCGAAGAGTTCATCAGAAAGTAATTCAGTCTCTTAGGAGTCCTGAATATGGATTCCACAAACTTTACCGGGATATATGACAATGGTAGAATATATCCATCTTCCCCGATCAACACATCATCTGGCAGGACAGCTCTACTGTGGAGTATTCTCCTTCGTGCACTTATTGACAGTTTTCCAAGCCGGACACCTTTAGGGGCGGTAACCTTGAAGTAAGAGCCAGAACTGCTCCAGGGATAATCATTGGGCGTCAAACAAATATTGGCGGCAACGCAATTCATGATTATGTATGCCAGAGATCTTTCGAGCGATTCATCTTCAATGGCAACCTCCTGAATATCAACGGCAACATGCCTAAGGAAATCATCAGTGCCGTAACGGTGGTGAAGGTATTCCGAATATCTCCTCTTCAGTTCGTTTATAAACCACTCGGCCTGTTCACGGGAACATTGGAGGACCAAATGCACATGGTTGGACATGAGTATGAACCCTAGTACAATTATGCCCGAAGATATTGCGATAATAGCAATATAATTCATACCAACCTTAAAATCCTGGTCATCTCTGAACCAAATCCCCTCCGAGAGATGGTCTGTTGTAACCAATTGAAATTCAAGAGTTTCCGAAGGAGACACAACACCTATGCGCCAAAGTGTCTGATTTTTGAAATTTTTCATATTGTTCAAGTTTATTACTTCTCAATATTAAGGATTTTTCTCCAGTTTCCCAAATGGAGAACAACCTCACCGTGCCATGTGTGCCAAGCTAAAGCACCACATGGCAGGAAAGTGGGGCATAAACAAACCATGTGTGCCAGACGAATGGCACACATGGCAAAAGGGTAATCAATCAATTAATCTATTCCGCGATATTCGGTTCCTCGAGTCCGAGATGCTTCTTGCGGTCAACGACCTTCAGATAGAGGCCGATCAACATCGCCGCTACTCCTAGGCAAGCCAACATCACAAGTGCCCAGGTATAATTCAGCTGATCCGGAGGAGTACCGGGAGCATTGGTGCTGGTGAGAACGTTGCCGATCAAGATCGGGAAAAGCCAAAGCCCGATATTCTGAATCCAGAAGATGAGAGCGTAAGCAGATCCGATGATTTTCTCGTCCACGAGCTTGGGAACTGAAGGCCACAAGGCTGCGGGAACCAGGGAGAAACTGGCTCCAAGAACAAGGATCGTGACGTAAGCGACGATAGTTCCGCCCACTGCGCTGCCCTTGAACAAAGGCAGGATGAATGCGAATGTCAAATGGCAGAATACCAGAAGTATGGAACCGATGAGCAGCATCGACGCCGCCTTACCCTTGTGATCCACATAGTTGCCGAGTATTGGGGTTATGGCCACGGCAAGAAGCGGGAACACGGCGAAAATCGTCTCGGCTGTGCCGCGTTTGAATCCCATCACGCAATACACCACCAGCGCTACTATGGCGGCTGCCATCAGGCCATATTTCAAACCCTTATTATCCTTGATAAAGTTACTTGAGAAGGCACAAACCGCGACAATAAGCATTATGATGTACTGGACGATAGTGACAGCCTCTCCAGCCCAGAATGAACCGGCGACCGGCTCAGTCAAGGTCAGGTTGCACTGGAGCATATTGACCGCATATTTCTGGAACGGGAAAATCGCCGAATAATAAAGGACGCAGAGAAGGGCGACAAGCCAGAAACCAAGGCTGGATAGGATCTTCCCGATGTCCGAAACCTTGAATGGATCATCTACCTCTTCAGCCTCACCGGTCTGGCTGTCGAGTTTCTTGTCCATAAAGAAATATGTGATGAACATGATCAACGCGATGCAGAGCAGCACAACTCCGAAAGCGACGGAACGGCTGACATTGATCTGGCCTCCAAGCTTGGCGAAATAAGGCGAGAAAATCATGCATGTGGCCACTCCCAGACGGGCGAGCGCCATCTCAGACCCCATCGCGAGCGCTGTCTCACGGCCTTTGAACCATTTGACGATTCCCCTGCTGACGGTTATTCCAGCCATCTCACATCCGCAACCGAAGATCATGAAACCTAAGGCGGCGAGTTTGGCTGACGCGGGCATATTCTGGTAAAATGGCAGAATGTCGTCGATGAAACCGATCCCGGTGTGCCAGTTAAGATTAGTCGTGAACCAGCTCTCGAGACCTGAACCCATGAATGACTCGCTGATGGCGTAGTACTTTATCGCGCCGCCCAAAAGCATGACGGCCCCTGAGAGCACCGCCGTGAAGCGGACGCCCATCTTGTCCAGAATAATTCCCGCGAATATCAGGAAGAACACAAACACGTTCAAGAACGTCTCCGCACCCTCCATAGTACCGAAGGCCTTGGAATCCCATCCGCGTGTGGATTCCATCAAATCCTTGATCGGTGAGAGAATATCCATGAAGATGTAGGCGCAGAACATGCCGAGGGCAAGCAGCAGAAGGGCGATCCATCTCATAGCCGCAGAATCCCTCAAAGTGGTTTTGACAGAAGTCTCAGACATAAATGATATTGTTTTTAACGAGGACAAAATTAACACAAATCCTGCGAAAACAAGGTTTCCCCAGAATAAAATCGTACCTTTGCCATCCAAGTCAGCTAAGATGAGCAACATTCTCGACAGCGTTAATTACCCGGAGGACATCCGTGGACTTGACACCGCGGGGCTAAAGACCCTCTGCGGTGAGATCCGTGAATATATAGTCAACTGCTGCTCGAGCAATCCAGGCCACCTCGCCTCCAGTCTCGGAGCGGTGGAGCTCATAGTAGGTCTGCATTATGTATTTGACACCCCATCCGACAAGATAGTCTTCGACGTGGGTCATCAAGCCTATGCCCATAAGATATTGACGGGAAGGAAAGAGGAATTCAAGAAAAACCGTATGTCAGACGGCCTGAGCGGTTTCCCGAACAGGTCTGAGAGTCCCTACGACGTGTTCGGGGCCGGTCATGCTTCCACCTCTATTTCCGCCGCCTTAGGCCTGGCCAAAGCCGCCAGGCTGTCGGGTACTGGCCAGAAAACCATCGCGATGATAGGAGACGGCGCCATGACGGGCGGGCTTGCCCTCGAGGGACTGAACAACGCCGGTGACAGTGACGAGGATATTCTCATAGTCCTCAATGACAATGAGATGGCCATCGATGGAAACAGGGGTGCCTTGCATTCTTACCTTCTCAACTTCACCACGGATCCGGCCTACAACAAGCTGAAGAACCGTATTTGGGAGGGCCTTGGTTCCGGGAAATTCAGGAGCTGGGTGCAGAGAACTGTCCGCAAGGCCAAATCAGGACTCGTGAACAAATCCGGGGGCGATTTCTTCGAGGCGTTCGGTTTCCGGTATTTCGGCCCGATCGACGGTAATGACATCGAAGAGGTGGTGCGCACCCTTCACAGGCTGAAAGGTATCAAGGGACCTAAAATATTACACACCTGCACGGTGAAGGGCAAGGGGTACGCTCCCGCTGAGGAAGATCCGACCACATGGCATGCCCCGGGAAAGTTTGACCCCATGACCGGGAAACGATTGTCAGGACCATATAAAGCCGACCGCTATCAGGATGTGTTTGGCGAGGTTTTGCGTGAACTTGCCAGAAAAGACCCGAAAGTGGTTGGAATCACTCCGGCCATGGCCACGGGAAGCGGCATGGCCGCTTTCGCGAGAGAGTTCCCGGACAGGTTCTTCGATGTGGGAATAGCTGAAGAGCATGCGGTGACTTTCGCGGCGGGACTCGCAGCTGGCGGCATGAAGCCATATTGCTGCATCTATTCCACCTTCGCCCAGAGGGCTTACGACGAGATCGTCCACGATGTGGCCCTCCAGAAGCTGCCTGTCATTCTTTGCCTGGACAGGGCCGGGCTGGTGGGAGAGGATGGCGCCACCCACCAGGGTGTTTTCGACATGAGCTCGTTGAGAGGTGTGCCTGACACCGTGATCGCCGCCCCTAAAGACGAGAAAGAGCTGAAGGATCTGCTGTACAAGGGATTGGAGGTTAAAGAAGGCCCATATATAATAAGGTATCCCAGAGGATTGGGAGAAGGGGTGGCATGGAGAGAGGAAGAACCTTCTCCGGTTGAGATCGGTAAGGGCGAGAAACTCCTTGACGGAGAAGATGTGGCCATCCTTGCGCTAGGACCGGTTGTCCACCGGGCGGTCGAGGCCGCGATGAGACTCGAGAAGGAGATCGGGAAAAGGCCGAGCGTGTACAACATGAGGTTCCTTAAGCCCTTCGACACCGACTTGATGGAGGAGGTCGCCGGATCAAAGGCAATCATCACCATCGAGGACGGGTCTCTCAAGGGAGGGCTGTTCTCCGAGGTAAGTGAATATGCCGCCTCAAGAGGTTTAAAGGCCTCCTTGAAGGGGTTTGGCGTCCCGGATCGTTTCATCTCCCAAGCTCCTGTGGGAGAGCAGAGAAAGAATTGCGGACTGGATGCGGAGAGCATCTATTCAGAGCTTCTGGAACTCTTCAAAAATAATTGAAAAAGTTTTGGAGAATCGGATTTAATGCCTATCTTTGCAGTCCCTTTGTCAAAGGGGGTCTTTGAAATAACGCCGAAATAGCTCAGTTGGCCAGAGCACGTGATTTGTAATCTCGGGGTCGTGGGTTCGAATCCCTCTTTCGGCTCTAGCCTTAACGAACTGTTTCAGAGAAACTTGGGGGGATCGCATAGCGGCAATTGCGGCGGACTGTA
>JAFYYM010000035.1 GCA_017557535.1 Bacteroidales bacterium
GAAGACAGCAGGAACATGCGATACATGTCCGAATCAAAGACCCGCTCCTCCGGGGGATCTTTGAAATATGCCGAACCGATAGGGGATAATTTCACCCTGTCAGCCTCGGCCGATATTTCCTACACGCTTCTGAACAGTATCCGTGATGCCTTCGACGGGGCCGGCAGGAACGACCTGTATTCATCCGAATCGAGGACACGCACCATCTCTGAAAATTTCGACCTGACGGGACAGTACAAATTCACCAATGACACCTGGTTGACGCTGGGAGCCATATTCAACGGAATGCTCAACGAGACATGGTCTAAGAGCTGGGGAATATCCACAACCACCGGAGAAGGAGATTGGTACTGGTACGTTTCTCCCAGGCTGCGCTTCCAGCACACTGTCGGGATAAACCGGTTCAACGTCAATGCCTCAGGCTATAACCAAAAGCCGAACAGGTTGGCCATGCTGCCCACGATGAACATCACCGACCCTTCACGGCCAAGCATAGGTAACATCTATCTTCAGCCTTCCGGACAGACTTACACCAGCTTCAGTTGGAACCGGAACAACAAGGAGAAGTTCTCCACATTGATGTTATCATCCTACTTCTACTTCTACAAGAATCGGATGACTTACGCAAGATGGTACGATTCCGAAGGAATACTGTACTCCGTTCCGGTCAATTCCAGGAATACCTCGACAAGCGGTTCCCTCTTCAGCAGCTACACAACGCCTCTGGACGGGAAGAAAAAGTTTTTCATCACCATTGAGACATACGGAGGCCTCTCAAATTCAACAAGTTATCAGTCCAAAGGCACACTTCCCGGTATAGACAAGGACGCCTTCGATTATTCTTCTTTCATGGAAGATTTCTGGGGCGGACCGGATGGAGAAAGGTTTTATGGCGGGAAAAGCGGTTTCGCCGAGAGCAAGACCACAACATATGACCCGTCAGTGGACATCAACTTCAAATACTCATCCGGCAGTTTCTCGGGCAGGGTGTTCTCGGACTTCGGCTGGTTAATAGCCAGGTATTCGCTGAATCCTTCCCTGAACATGAAGACCATGGATACAAAAATGGGAATGGCCGCCAACTATGTCACCAAGCACGATTTCGAATTCGACACCGACGTCGCCTATGCCTGGTTCAAAGGATACGCCTCAGGCTACGGAGCTCCCGAATGGCAGTGGAATGCGGAGATATCGAAGAATGTCAAGGCATTCACCCTCAGCCTGAAGGTCCATGACATCCTTGACCAGACGCGCACGCTCACCCACACCGTGACAGCCAACTATGAGGAGGATTCCTATCGGCTCGTAATGGGACGATACATACTGTTCGGCGTTAAATGGAACTTCGGCAAGATGAATGCCGCCAATAACCAAAGAGCCCAAAACGCCGCATTGCGGATGGTCTTTTGATACATGCATAAAAAAGCCGATGTGGCTTGCTATTTGCAAATCAATACAGTCATCACCAAAACATGAAGATATGAGAAAGTTTCTAGTATTGATGGCTGTTCTGACCATTTCCGGAAGCCTCTCGGCTCAAGTGATCATAAGAGAAGACTCTCAACTCTTCGAGCCCGAGGAGCAAGTCTATGACCCATATCTTTACCTCACACCTTTCAGTGACGCCGTAGGATATTCAATCTATGGAAGCCAATACCGGAAAGCGAGGGCATGCAGATCCTGGGGTGCAAACCTGTGCCTCGTCTCCGCACCTTTGTTCGCCCTTTTCGCCTGCTCAGGAATCGGTAACGATAGTCCGGCCGCGACCTTGATAGGGGTGGCTGGTTTCGCCGGCAGTCTAGGAGCCGGGATACCTCTCTGGGTGAAAGGACGTAAGCAACTTGACTGGATGCTGGACGATTATGTGAGGAGATACGCTCCTAAACCCCGAGCCGCCAACTTATCCGTAGGTTCCACGGCGAGCGGCATAGGGCTGGCATTAAGATTCTAAAAAAAGGACTGACTCATTTCTGAGTCAGTCCTTTTTTCCCCGAGTCAGTCCTCTTTGTGGAGCATAGGAGAATCGAACTCCTGACCTTTTGAATGCCATTCAAACGCTCTACCAACTGAGCTAATACCCCGTTTTGGACTGCAAATATATAAACATTCCTTTAAACCGCAAAATTTTTAGTTAAAAAAGAATCCGGCCGGAAAACCGGCCGGATCACTTTTGTAACGCTATGCCTCATCCTGGAACTTGAGGACAGGCTGTCTCGCAGCCGTTGTCTCATCGGGACGGGTGATAGGTGCGTTGTGAGGCGCTGCCTTAAGGATGGAGGGATCCTCGGCGGCCTCGGCCGCTATCTTCTTCATCACGTCGATGAAAGCATCCAGTGTCTCCAAAGACTCGGTCTCCGTGGGCTCAATCATTATAGCCTGGTGGAACAGCAGCGGGAAGTAAATGGTCGGAGCATGGAATCCGAAGTCCAGCAGCCTCTTAGCGACATCTAGGGTCGTAGCGCCTTCCCTTTCGTCATCAGAGCCCTTCCTTGACCCGTCATTGACAAGGCCGTCAAACACGAACTCATGCTTGCAAATTGAAGGTATGGGAAGTTTGTAGCAATCCTTAAGACTCTCTTTGATGTAGTTTGCCCCAAGGGTGGCATACTTGCCGACCAGCTTGACATTCTGCTTGCCGAGCATAAGGATATAGGCGTATGCCCTGAGGATAACTCCGAAATTACCGAGATAAGCGGAAACCTGACCGGCAGACTTCTCCGAGTCGCACACAACACCGAAAGAACCGTCTTCTTTCTTGACAACCTTAGGGACTGGCAGGTAAGGGAGCAACTTCTCGCAAACTCCGACAGGGCCAGAACCAGGACCACCACCACCATGAGGAGTGGAGAACGACTTGTGGAGATTCAGATGGAGGATATCAAATCCCATATCGCCGGGACGCACCATGCCGATAAGTGGATTCATGTTGGCCCCATCGTAATAAAGCAGACCTCCGCACTCGTGCACGAGAGCGGCAATCTCCCCTATCTCCTTCTCGAACAAGCCGAGAGTATTGGGGTTGGTCATCATGATACCGGCGATGTCAGGTCCCAGAAGCGGCTTCAAGTCAGCGACATCCACAAGGCCATCAGAGTTGGATTTGACCACCACGACCTCCAGTCCGCAAACAGCGGCGCTGGCGGGATTTGTGCCATGGGCGCTGTCGGGGACAATCACCTTGACACGAGCCAGGTCTCCACGAAGTAGATGGTACTGACGCATAATCATCAGGCCGGTCAGCTCGCCATGAGCTCCAGCGCAAGGATTGAAGGTGAATCCGGCCATCCCGGTCAATGCGCTCAAAGCCTTATTCATGCCGTAATACACCTCCAGGGCTCCCTGAGCGGTACAAGCGGGCTGCAAGGGATGAAGAGCTTGGAAACCCTTCATATTAGCGATTTCCTCGTTGATCTTGGGGTTGTACTTCATAGTGCAACTACCCAGAGGATAGAATCCGGTGTCAACTCCGAAGTTCATCTGGGAAAGGTTGGTGTAGTGGCGGACCACATCCACCTCACTCACCTCAGGCAACTCAGGGGCTGAATCACGCATCAAAGCAGCCGGGAGAGTGACATCCGCCGCGAACTGGGAAGCACCAAATGAATAGCCGGTACGGCCCTTCTTGGAGAGCTCGAATACAAGTTTGTCGTAATATTTCATATTCCTAGGCCTCCTTCACCAACGCGACGAGGGCATCAATTTCTTCCTTCGTCTTTCTTTCAGTCGCACAGAATGTCACAAAGCCTTCCTCTGTGGGAACGGCGCCGAAGAAACCTCCCTCAAGCAGCTTCTTCTGAATACTATCAGCAGGAACAAGCGGTTTCAGGGCGAATTCCTTTAGGAATGGCTGCCCCTCAAAAGCTTCCTCAAACTTACCTGTCTTGAGAAGCTCATCATGGAGGTAATGAGCCGCAGCGCTGGAACGCCCGTTCACTTCCCTCAAGCCCTCAGGTCCCATAAGGGACATGTAGACTGTCACGAAGAGCGCCATCAAGCTCTCGTTCGAACAGATATTCGAGGTCGCCTTCTCGCGGCGGATATGCTGCTCGCGGGCTTGTAGAGTCAAGCAGAAGCAGCGGCGCCCCTCGGTGTCCCGAGTCTCACCGACAATCCTTCCCGGCAATTTGCGGAGATAATCCTTCTTGCAAGCCATAAAGCCAACAGAAGGGCCTCCGAAGGTCATGGGTATACCAAGACTCTGCCCGTCACCGACAGCGATATCAGCTTCCCACTCGGCGGGAGACTTCAACACGCCAAGAGCCGAAGGGTCACAATACATAATGAACACTCCACCTTCCTCGTGTACGGCATCGGCGAAACCAGAAAAATCCTCCACAATGCCGAAACGATTGACTGACGGGACGATAACACCAGCCACATCTCCCTTTGAGAGCTCAGCTTTCATATGATGAGGGCAAGTGTGGCCATCCATGACAGGAAGGTAACCAAGTGTGATTCCGTGGTACTTCGCATAGGTCTCGATAGTCCTGACTACATTCGGCAGGAGGGTCTTGGAGACAAGCACACGGGTCTTCTTCTTAACGCAGGTGGGCGCCATCTTCACGGCCTCCGCAGCGGCGGTGGGGCCATCGTACATCGAGGCGTTGCTGACATCCATACCAGTCAGGGCGCAAATCATGCTCTGATACTCGAATATGTATCTGAGCGTACCCTGCGAAATCTCAGCCTGATAAGGAGTGTAAGCTGTCAAGAATTCGGACCTGGAGATGATATAAGGAACCACCGAAGGAGTGTAGTGATCGTAGACCCCCTGGCCAGCGAACACCTTCAGCTTGGTGTCCTTTTTGTCAAGGCTTTCAAAAAACGCCCTGACCTCGTCCTCGGACATGGCGTCCGGAAGGTCATACTCACCCTTGAAAATGAAGTCCTGAGGGACATCGGAATACAGGTCGTCCATCGACCTGACCCCTATCCTCTCAAGCATTGCCTGGACGTCATCCCCGGTGTGAGGGAAATACTGGAATGTGGCCATATCGCCTACTTCTCTGAAAAGGCCTGATATGACGAGGCATCCATGAGAGCGTCAATCTCAGCGGGATCGCTCATCTCAACCTTGATGATCCAAGCCTCGTAAGCGTCCTCATTGATCTTCTCGGGAGCATCCTCAAGATCGGGATTGACATCGACGACTTTGCCGGACACAGGGCACAGCAACTCGCTGGAAGCCTTGACACTCTCGAGAGCGCCAAACTCCTCGCCAGCCTCGAATTCGTCGTCTACCTCGGGGAGGTCGGCATAGGTAATGTCACCAAGCTCTTTCTGGGCGAAATCGGAGATGCCGATCACAGCCACATTACCTTCGACTTTAACCCACTCATGGTCCTCACTATAACGGAGGCCTTCTATAACCTTGCTCATGATTGATTAATAAATTAGTTGATTATCAATTATTTCTTATAATTAGTCTGATAGAATCTCTTCTTTACGACCTTGCCGGGGAACACCTTCTTGCGGATATGGACATAAAGGGGCGTGTCAAGGGCACTGAACTCTTTTTTCACAAGAGCGAAGCAGATGCTCTTCTCAAGCGAGATGCTATGGTAACCTGTGGTCACGACTCCCACCTCGGTGCCATCCTCAAGCTCAACAGGATAACCCGCGCGGGGAATAGCCTTGTCCTGAAGCTCTATTCCAACAAGTTTCTCAGTTATGGCTCCGGCCTTCTGGGCGACAATGGCATCCTTACCGATGAACTCGTCCTTGTCCAGCTTGCAGAACATGCTGAAACCTGCCATGACTGGAGAAATCTTAGGAGTCAACTCGTCACCATAAAGAGGCAATCCAGCCTCGAAACGCAGGGTGTCACGGCAACCAAGACCGCAAGGAGCCACACCAGCCTTGAGGAAAGCCTCCCAGTACTTGATAATCAGTCCTGGGGCGGCATAGATCTCGAAACCATCCTCACCGGTGTAGCCGGTACGGCTCACTATGACCCTCATGCCAGCATCCTCGAAATTCTTGAAGGTATAGAACGATAATGAGGCCGCATCGGCGGCGAAGGGAAGTGTCTTCACCAGAGTCTCCTGAGCCAACGGACCTTGAAGCGCTATCTGTCCCCACTTTTCTGACTGGTTGGATATCTTGACATCGAATCCCTCTGAGTGATCCTTCATCCACATATAGTCTTTCTCGATGTTGGCGGCGTTGACTACCAGCAAGAAATGATTCGCCTCGAACTCCTTGTAAACCAGCAAGTCATCAACGGTTCCTCCATCGGGGTACAACATCATGCCGTAGAGAATCTGTCCGGGAGCCATAGGGCGGACATCGTTGGTGAACACATGATTCACGAATTTCTCGGCGTCAGGGCCGCTCACGAAAACTTCTCCCATGTGGGACACATCGAACATACCGACTTTCTGACGGACGACCAGGTGCTCCTCGGTGATGGAAGAATACTGGATCGGCATGTCAAAGCCGGCGAAAGGACTCATCTTCGCTCCAAGAGCCAGATGGTTGCCATGTAAACAGGTGAAATTGAGTGTTGGTTCCATGATATAATCAGTTTCTTAATATCTCATCTTTGATTCTCCAGTCCCCGTAAGGGTCCATCTCAGCCTCAGCCTTATCCTGGACCGTCTCTTCAAGATTGAAGAAAAGATCCATCCCGAGCTTGCTCTCAAGCTCATCCACTGTCATGGCGTAATGCGTGAGATTCCTCTCGCAAGCTTTATTCGGGAATATGAACCCGATAGCGGCGTAGCTACCGTCTTTGCGCCTAGCCAGCAGAGCCTTGAAAAAGGAATCCGGGACGGCGACATGGTTGCTTCCTATGCGTTTGGGGTTGTTATAATCGAATATCGGCCCACAGACGACCCATATTGACTTGTGGTATCGCGCCTCATATCGAACCTGCTTTTCCAGATCGTTCCAGGCGCCTGAATTAAGATTGTGGTTCTGGGGACAAGTGTTGCTCAGATAGAAGCACTCCTTCATTGTCTGTGAACTCCATCTCATATCAGCCGCCGGAGCCATATGGCCACGGTCATAACCTGAGCCGACATAATCCCTGTCATAAGCCTGACGTCCTTTCACTAGGGGA
Source organism: Bacteroidales bacterium (assembly GCA_017557535.1). Taxonomy (GTDB): domain Bacteria; phylum Bacteroidota; class Bacteroidia; order Bacteroidales; family UBA932; genus Cryptobacteroides. Next base: position 7,064 of record JAFYYM010000035.1, read on the forward strand.
TCTGGCTCAAATGTGTCTTCCCGGCTTCTGTAGGCAGTGATAACCTCACTCTCAAGAAGTTCATACGCCACCCAGTTAGGCACCCTGAAGTCGTTGTTGTATGAGAGGGTATAACCCATATGCTCGATAATCTCGCTCTCACTATCTTCCAGACGGTAAGGAATCTCAAGCCTGGACATCAAATCCCTCTCACCTTGGGGATCCACGATGCAACATGGCTCCTCCGTGGATTCCTCATCCCCACTCCATAAGAAATGGTAAGCGGTGCCGAGAACCGCCAGGATAATCAAAACTATGATTGAGGTTTTCTTATCCATCTATAACGCCAATCTTAATCCGAAAGTGCCCTTGAAATTCTTCCCGGGCATATATGACCTGTTACTTATCCGGCAGGCGTCCCAACGGCTGGCGCAACTGCCGCCGCGGAGAATCCTGGTGCCACCCGTCTGAGAGCCACATGGATTTACCTGCGCTTCCTTGGAATAATCCGCCGCCCTGTCATAACACCACTCCCAGACGTTACCGCTCATGTCATAAATACCAAGCTCATTAGGCTTCTTGGTCTTTACGGCGTGGGGCTTGGAATCAGCGTTATCAAGGAACCACATCACGGACTTCATGTCGTTGGATCCGCTGAAGCCGAAATGTCGGGACATTCTCCCCCCTCTCGCGGCATATTCCCACTCAGCCTCCGTCGGAAGGCGGAAGGTCCTGCCTGTCAATTCGTTCAGCTTGCGCAGAAAAACCTGGCAATCGTACCACGACACATTTCCAACAGGCTTATCGGGCTCAGAGATGTCATTGAGGTAAGGCACACTGCCCATGACCGTGTACCACAGGCCAACCGTGACCTCAGTCTCCCCTATCTCGAAATCGTCAATGGTGACCTGGTGGGCATTGACCTCATTATCCGGAATCGTGAAATGCAAGTAGGGGGTGTCGAAAGCTGGATTGAAACCAAGAGAGAAATCTCCACCCGGAACCTTGACCATCTTGAAACTGACCTCCCCCACAGAGAAAGACTCCGGAACTCCGTCAGAAGCGTCAATTCTCTCCCTGTAGACTTTAGCGCTATCCAACGGACCCATTATGGCCTCCGTCAGTTCATCCTCAGTGGGCTGAGCAAGCCTGAATCCCACTTTAACCCTGCGCGTGTGCTGCTCAATGGGCATCCTCTCAAGGGTTGTCCTGACTACTTTTGCAGTACCTTTCTCCGGTCCCCTGGGATTGACCATCAGGCTCATGGGCTTGAAGTAATCATCGCTGGTGGCACCATCCGGAACCTCATCGTAATTGTCAAGACACCACTCAGCCACAGCCGTGAAATCCTTCTCCCCAAACAACTTATATGAATATTCCCACTGTGCCTCGGTGGGAAGGAAGAAAGTCTTCCCGGTGGCCTTGCCAAGCTTGGAGAGGAACTTCTGTATGTCTACCCAAGAGACCATGTCCACAGGAGCGGCAGGATCCTTAACTTGGCTGGGATTATTTCCCATGACAGCGGTCCAAAGAGCCTGGGAAACAGGTTGTGAACTGATCACGAACCCATCAAGGGCAACCGGTTGGGCGATGCCTCGGGTGACTTTGCGCCGATTATCAGCGGAGATACCCATGGTGAGATTGCCGGCTGGAGCCTTGAGCATCTCAAAAGAGACATCCTTGACGGTGTATGACATGGAATAATCCGGAAGGACTTTCCCACCGGGATCATTCCCGCAAGAGACAGCCCACAGCACGACGCTGGCAATTATTGAGAGTGGTATAAACCTTTTCATCACAAAGACCATGGCTACAGTCTACAAATATATGAAAAAAGTCGGGACTAAATAGTCCCGACTCGAACAAAAGGGCGATTTTGTCTAGTACTCCACAACAGGGGGGAGAACCTTGGCCTGGTCGATCATCTTCTGGACCATAACCTCGGTAGGGACAACCCTTGTGAGGTTCTTCTCCGCATTGACCTCAGTCATCTTCGCGACGAGGTTCGCCGCGACCCTGTGCTGGAGTTCTTTCACGGTGTCAACACCGGAAGCCTCGAGAAGCTCAGAGAACTGGGGGCCGATACCCTTGATACGGAAAAGATCCGCATGGTTGACCCATGTGAGGATAAGCTTGCCGGTGATGCCGGTGGCTTCCTCGAGCTCTTTACGTCCCTTAGGGGTCTTGCCCTTGGCAAGAAGCTGATCAACGGTCTCAACGCCGGCGGCGATAAGCTTCTCAGCGTAGACGGGGCCAACGCCCTGAATGTCGATAATCTTGTAAGTCATTGCAATGAAAATTAAGGTTTTGTTAACAAGTGTTATTAGCCAAATGTAAACAAAATCTTTGACTTGACAAAATTTACGGAAAAAAACGGAATGGGAATGACGGGACTAGAAAGACTGGAAGAAGAGGATGTCCTTCTTCAACATGACTTTGGGCTCCATCAGATACACTTTTTGGAAAAGCCTGAACTGGTTGACTTTAGATAGGTAAACCTTATCCTCATGCTTTCCCTTTCTCCACCATTTGTAGAAACCGATCGGGTCATTCTCGAAAGGAATCTTCGCGAGAATGTCGGATGAGAACCCCGGGAAATCGATGGTGACATTCAACCCCATATATTGCTTATAGTATTGAGGATCAGCTCTTCTCAGCTTACTCATGAGGGGGTTGTAAAGTTCTATCTGATCGACATGGAGAGTCTTATCGCGGACTATCATCTTGTGGATGAGGACCGGATCATAATTCAGCCAGGCGCCGAGCCTCAAAGTCTTAGGGCCCTCGGGAGTTTCAAGGGTCAACTCATCCATCGAGTAGTATACTTTCTCGGGATCAAGTGGATAAAAAACTTCAGTGTCCGCCATGACCAAAATGGTAACAACGGGCAAATATAATTAAAAAAATGGTCTTGCACAACCGTACAAGGCCATTTTTTTATCTATTTATTGGAGTAATAATCTGTAAGTGTTTTACCGGTCCGGGTGATAAAATCGGACAAAGCCTTACCTTTCAAGAGTCCATTAGAAAGAAGGGCGAGATCGGTGATCTGCTTAAGCAAATCACTTCCCTTGGCAAACTCGTCAACCTTGTCAGCATTATCTTTCAACTCACCTACCAGCTTGGCCATCAATGGGTTCTGCAGGTTGGCTGTGATATTGAACGACTCTGGCATCTCACCATAAAAGTTCATTCCCCCGCCCAAAGCGCTCATCTCACGGTACCTTCTCATGAACTCATTTCTGGTTATAAGGATAGGCGCCGAATCCTCCCCCAGGTTGTCCGCTTCAATAAAATATTCATTATTATCAGGAAGAACAGCCTTGAACATCGCCTCAAGATTTTTTTTGTCTTCCTCAGCCATCTCAGGCTTGACTTTCTCCTCCTTAGGAATCAAATTCTCCACTGAGTCAGAATCGACACGAGCGAACCTGGTGTCGCCGATCTTCTGCTCCAGATAGTTCACGAAATGGGCATCCAGCTCGCAATCCATCAGAAGAACATCGTACCCTTTGTTCTTAGCCGCCTCTATGAATGGATATTGCCCATCAACATCGGTGGCGTAAAGGTAAACGACCTTTTTGTCTTTATCCGTCTGCATGTCGGCTATCGCCTTGCGATAATCATCCAAAGCGAAGAATTTCCCGTCGGTGTTCTTCAGGAGCGCGAACTTCATCGCTCTCTCTCCGAATTTCTCGTCAGAGAGCATACCATATTCTATGAACAACTTGAGGTTGTCCCACTTGCTCTCCCAGGCTGCCCTGTCATTCTTGAATATCTCCTCAAGCCTGTCAGCGACCTTCTTGGTGATATATGTGGAGATTTTCTTGACATTCTCATCCGCCTGCAGATAGCTTCTGGAAACATTCAGCGGGATGTCAGGAGAATCGATGACACCATGAAGCAGCGTCAGGAAATCAGGGACTATGTTCTCGACATGATCAGTCACGAACATCTGGTTGCAATAGAGCTGGATGTTGTTCTTCTCAATGGCCATCCTCTCCTTGATCTTCGGGAAATAGAGGATTCCGGTGAGGTTGAACGGATAATCAACATTAAGATGGATGTGGAACAGAGGCTCCTCCTTCATCGGATAGAGATCCTTGTAGAACTTCACATAATCCTCATCCTTCAACTCGGAGGGTTTCCTCATCCAGAGCGGCTCAATCGAATTGATTATATGATCCTTGTCCGTGTCGACATATTTCTTGTCTTTCCACTCCTGCTCCTTTCCGAACACGATCGGGACCGGCATGAACTTGCAATACTTCCCGAGAAGCTGGCTGATCTTGCCTTTATTGCCATAATCATTAGCGGACTCGTCATCGAGGAACAAGGTGACGACAGTTCCACGATCCTCCTTCTTGGATGGTCCCATCTCGAACTCTGGATTGCCTTCGCAGCTCCAGAGGACAGCCTCCGAGCCCTCCTTCCATGACAGTGACTCGATGGTGACCTTCTTGGCGACCATGAAAGCGGAGTAAAAACCAAGACCGAAATGTCCTATGATATTCTGGTCCTTGTACTTCTCCAAAAACTCTCCGGCAGAGGAGAAAGCGATCTGGTTGATGTACTTGTCAACCTCCTCGGCAGTCATGCCTATACCGTTATCGATTATTCTCAGGGTCTTTTTCTTCTCGTCTAGCTCAACACTGACCTTAAGATCCCCTAACTCCCCTTTGAACTCACCGTTCGACGCGAGCGCCCTCATCTTCTGGGTAGCGTCTACGGCGTTAGCCACGAGCTCCCTGAGGAATATCTCATGATCCGAATACAAAAACTGCTTGATAACCGGGAAGATGTTCTCGGTCGTCACTCCAATCTGTCCAGTCTGCGTTTTATTTGCCATATCAATGTGTCATTTTTGACTTGATATGGTCAAATAACGTTCCACTCCTAGTGGATATGACAAAATGTCACTACTTGTAAAGGAAGCGCTTGATAGACATCTTTGGAGTCTTCTCGAAAGGAGTCTCCTGAATCTCGACTTTCGCTATCTGGCTATAATTCGGGAGCTTCTTGTTGGAATTGACCCTGATCCTCTCCGGAAGATCGGCAACAGCCTCAGCATCAAGACCGTCGCGCTTGATGGCGTCCGGATCAAGATAGACAAGAGCCACTAGTCTGGATGAGCGATCCACAACCACAGACTCTCCCACATAAGGCTGGTCATTTATAAACGCCTCAACCTCTTCCGGGTATATATTCTGTCCATTTGCGGACAGGATCATAGACTTACTGCGGCCCTTGATGAATATATTACCATCCTTGTCCATGATACCAAGATCTCCTGTGCGAAGGTACCCGTCCTCGGTGAAAGCGTTGGCGGAAGCCTCGGGGTTCTTGTAGTACCCGATGCAGATATTGTCGCCCTTCGCCTGTATCTCACCGGCGATGTGCTCGGGATCCTCAGAATCGATCCTGACGTCAGCACAGGTCACAGGCTTACCACATGATCCGGCGACGTAGTCCTTGTAGCCCACATAAGCCAGAAGAGGGGTCGCCTCAGTCATACCATAGCCGACCATGTAAGGTAACTTTATTAGTTTAAACCACTTCTCCACCTCGGGGCTCACCGGGGCTCCACCCAGGATGAACTCCTGGACCTCACCTCCGAAAGCGTCTATCAACTTGTCATGGATCTTCTTGAAAATGATCTTGTTGATCCCGGGAATCTTGCATAGAAGCTTCATCGGCTGCTTGTCCACAATCGGCTTGACCTTGGACTTGAAGATCTTCTCCATGACTAGCGGAACAGTGATCAGCTGATAGGGTTTGACCTGCTGGAAGGCTTTCATCAATGTGGAAGGGGTAGGGGTCTTGCCAAGCCAATAGATGGAGGTACCATAACAAAGCGGATAGATGAACTCAGTGACAAGTCCATACATGTGAGCCATAGGCAGCATCGAGATCATCCTCTGACGCTCATTGGTCGGACGATTAACCTGACTGAACTCGATTGTCGCGCAGAAGTTCCTGTAAGTCAACATCACGCCTTTAGGATTACCTGTGGATCCTGAGGTGTAATTTATGACGGCGAGGTCATCCCAGTTGTCTGTCGGGTAAACGACATCCTCCGGTTTGAACCCATCGGGGTACTTTTCCGCGAATAAGTTATCTATGTTGTTCCAAATACCTTTGATTCCGGGATCGGCGCAGTACAAAACCTTAAGGTTGTCAACGTCAATAGCGAACCTGATGGCCGGGTTCTTCTCAAGATGAAGCTTGGAGAACTTGTCACCGTTCGTAAGAAGGGCGACACTGTCGGAGTGCTCGAGCAGGAACTCCACATTTTCCGGGGTGAAATCCGCGAGGATAGGGACTACTACAGTCTCAAAAGTGTTGACCGCGAGATATGACATTCCCCACCGCGCGCTGTTCCTGGCCCACAGGGCTATATGCTCGCCTTTTTTAACTCCTATTGTCTCGAAAAAGAGATGGAACTTGGCGATAAGGGTCGCCATCTGGGAATAAGTGAACGATTCTCCGTCGATAGTGTTAAGCGCTGACTTGTCCCAGAATTTTCGGGTGGCCTGCTGAAGAAGATATAAGTAATGATCCATAAATAGAATAGTATCTTAAACAAAAATAGTCATATGGAATGAAATTACAAATCCATTATTATGTTATCTTTGCCGCAGAGTGCCACTATTCCGTGAAAAAGGCTTATATGTGGCGAAATGACCTACTGACAATGAGAAAAAAACCAATTGTAGCCCTCATCTACGACTTCGACGGAACCCTTTCACCCGGCAACATGCAGGAATTTGGTTTCATTCAAGCCATCGGGAAAACCCCACAGGAGTTCTGGACGATGAGCGATGGCCTGGCTGCCGGGCAGGATGCCAGCAACGTGCTGTCATATATGAAGATGATGAAAGATGAGGCGGGAAAGAGTGGAATCTCCCTGAGGAAAGAGGATCTGCGCCGTTTCGGCAAGGACATCGAGTTGTTCGAAGGCGTGAGGGAGTGGTTCTCCTTGGTCAACGAATATGGCAAGAGCAAGGGAGTGAAGATCGAGCACTATATCAACTCCTCCGGGCTTAAGGAGATCATCGAAGGCTCCCCTATTGCCTCAGAGTTCAAGTACATTTTCGCTTGCAGTTATATTTATAATGAAGAAGGTGAAGCTGTCTGGCCGGGGATTGCCGTCGACTTCACCGCCAAGACCCAGTTCCTCTTCAAGATCAGCAAGGGTATATTCAGCGCCCACGACAACAAAAAGGTCAACGAGAGTGTCGCCGATGACAAGAAGAGAATCCCCTATCCTCATATGATATACTTCGGAGACGGGGAGACCGACATACCGAGCATGAAGGTGGTGTCGATGTTCGGTGGGAACTCGATAGCGGTTTATAACCCTAAGATCCAGAAAAAGAAGGCTTTCGCGCTAAAGTTGTTGCGCCAAGGCAGGGTCGGGTTCGCCGTTCCCGCGGACTACCGTGAGGAGAGCAAGACCTTCCAGGTAGTCTGCGCGATCATCGACAAGATCAAAGCCGATTACGACCTACATCAACTGGGATAGCGGCAATTTAGCCAGAAAGATCGCGGCCTTACCTGGCATGCCGGTAGAGGAATAATAACTGACCCAAAGCTCGTCTCCTACCACAAGCAGACCGGGATAGCTCGTGTCACCGTCGGAAGGAAGGGTGAACACCTCCTGGAAATCCCCTTCTACATTCCCTCGCAGGATTATCGTTTTGCAATGGTTTCCTATCAAATACGAACGGGTTCCGGCCAGGACCGTACCATCATCCAGCACCAAGAAGTCCGGGCCTCCTACCTGTAGGGACATTGGCGATGTATTCCATTCTGTATAAGGAGGTTCCGAAACGCCCCAGAGTCCCTTGCGATCCCCATCATCCCGACGAACCATCATTAGCATCTTCCCGTCCGGGAGGAAACGCAGCGTGGTCTCATTGGGGAAGCCGTCGAAATCAAATGATTTCAATTCATCATAATGCACCCCGTCATTGGTCTTGTACAAGACTAGCGTTCTGCCGGCGGGGCCGAAACCGTAACTCACGCCATAACCTGTATCTCCATACCAAGTCACCCTCCACAACCAATTAGACTCATTGGCGGGATCCGGGCTCAAAGATATCGGCTCAGGTTCGGAGAAAGACTTGCCGTCAGAGGAAAACATGACGTATCCCTGCTGGCCCTCAAGCTGACGGTTCCTGTACAAAGACCCGCCGAAAATCACCATCAACCTCCCATCAGGGGTGACGCATAGCTTCGGGTCCCTGCAGTCAATCCCATCCAGACCTTTGTCAAGAATTGATTCCCAGTCATTTCCATCTTTAGAGGCAAGCACCCTGATATGGCCTTCAGCATTACCGTTCTCATCAAAGACATGGCTGAACCCTTCCCTGAATGAACAATAATACTTCCCATTGAAATCAATGAGGGAAGTGAATGCGGCATGAGTCCCCTCGTCCCAGATCTTATCCACGGAATAAGAATAATTCCCTGTCCCTGGTCCGGCGCAAGCGGCCAAGGACAAGGAAATAACCGTCAAGAGATATTTGAATCCCCTCATGTCTGACAATTTAAGGAAGGATCTCTACCGGGGCGTCAGGAATCCAAACCATAGAGCGTGTTCCAGGTGTCCCGGAATTATTACCGCTACGGTTCACAGCGTCATATTCAAGGAATTTCTCAAAGCTGGCTTCCTCGCCCGAGAGCTCCATGATTCTCTTGTATATGGCCCAGCGGGAAGGGGCGTTGAATCCTTCCACTTGATTGTTCATTATACTATTTTTGGTCGGCCTGTAAGCGCCCTTCCCGAAAACAGACGCCCCTTCGTAAATCCCCACCTGATTCTTGTACCTCTCATCCGAGATGAAGAATGACCATTTGACGGTCTCCGGATCATCGGTGAAGTCGATATTCGCGAACCACCCGTATTGCTGGTACATCTTGTTACGATAGTCGATATACTCCTGGGAAGGTCGCATGTCCGCCCGGACATATTCGTCGTCAAGGAACGCGAATCCGTGACCACCGGCCTCATGCTGGAGAGTGGATCCGAAGACATCCGGATCATTGCCGACAGATGACAGGAAAGCTATCGCGGATTGTGTGCTTTCCTTCATATGTGTAGTACCAGAAGGTCTCTTCGAGTTAACAATGACAGTCACCAGAAGATTGTCCGGACTATTTATGCCAGGCACTTTCTGAGCATATCGATAGCATTTGTCTTGATCACCGTTAACGTACGAATCTGACCCGAAGAAAGATGAGAATGCGGTAGATGCCCCGACGGCGACAACCCCTCTCTCTGAAACGGCCTTAACTGAATACACGTTGAAACGATCCCGGAAGGTCTTATATGGCTCTATATCGAAGAATTGCTCCATCGCATCATTCATGACTGTGTCATAGAGCCCGCCTTCATCCATGTCCCTGTCGGTATATGCGTCACCCATGAAAACTATGTTGATTCCCTTTCCAACCGTGGCTTTCTGCATGACAGTAACCTCGCCGTCTTTGGAGAAATCCGTCGAGACATAATTGTCGGGCTCCCCGGCAGGGCCAATGACGGCCTCCAAGAACCCCATGAGATCGATGGATGCGGTTTTATCGAACCTGCCTCTCTCAGGGTCGGGATAATCCACGATCGAGCTGAACAAGATATTACCTTTCTGGTCATATACCTCCGCCTGCGGAACAGCGGGAATGTATCCGTTGGGATTCACTGAGGGATAATAGTAATTATACCATTTGTCATAACCTTTCTCTTCTATCTCTTGTTTCTGACCAGCATAATCGTACCACATTGAACCGTCCTGTGAAAGCTCCACTGTCGCTATCACCTCAAAACCTTTATCATGATAAAGATCGTAATAATCCCTCAGTTGAGGTACCAATCCCTTTGAGTGAGGACACCATGGAGCCCAAATCAGAAACACTGTGTATTTGTTCCTGGCAACAACATCTTTGAAGGTGAACTTACGATTATCCATGGCCGTTATAGTACCACTGGGCCAATTGCTCTCTCCTGAAATATCGACCCCACTTATATCGAAGCCATATCCTTCCCTTTGATGCAGGAAACTTAACAACAATTCATCGACTTTATCCGAATTGAGGATAGCCTCCGGGATTGAGCCTGACAGGCAGTTGTAGCCGAGGTTAATGTGGCCTAAAGATTCCATCGGCTTAAGCCATGATGTAGGGATTGATCCAGTGAAACAGTTGTTACAAATCGTGATGGAATGGATTTTTGGAGAAGAGCACAAGCTTTCGGGCAGAGGGCCGGTCATCTCCTCGTTGGATTGAATGATCACCTGCTTCAGTGATTTCATGTCGGAGAAAACGTCTGGCAGAGAGGTCATTAAAGTGTTCTCTATCCTGAGCGTTTCCAATGAAGTCAGTTTACCGAACGACGCCGGCAGGGTACCGGTCAAACCAGGTTCCATCAACGTGAGACGAACAAGGCCTTTAAGATCTCCTATGCAATCGGGTATATTACCCTTCAAGCCGGTATTGGGATCGAACTGGAGGCTAAGGGCTCCGGTGGATTTGTCGTATGTCACTCCAGCCCAATCATTCAGGGGTCGCTCAGTTCCCCATCCGTCCTTCTTGGTCCACCCAGGGCCTCCAAGGGCATCATAAAGCTTCATCAAAGTCGCCTTGATGGGGGCCTCGGGATCCGGTTTAACAACCACCGGGCAAGTGGCGGTCTTTCCTCCAGCCTTGGCGGTGATGGTCGCCGTGCCATCTTTAACGGCTGTGATCTTGCCATGCGTGTCAATAGTCGCTACAGAGGGGTTGTCTGACTCCCAGGTCACGGTCTTATCATTGGCGTTGACTGGTTTCACAGTGGCTGTCAGTGTGGCTGTGGCCCCAATATCCAAAGTGACTTGCTCTCGGTTCAACACTATGCTTTCAACTCCGATGACATCAGGAACGGGTTCCTCTTTAGGCCCGCAGGAACCGATGACAAAAACGGTTGAAAGGATCAACGCCGAAGCGACAAAGATTCTGGATAACTGTTTCATAAAACCCGACTTTTGACAATCACTTTCAAATATAGGAAAATTTCTTGTAGCGAGGAATAATATCGGAAACGATACGAAAACAAAGGTTAGGAAATGGAAGGTCCAGATTGGCAGAACAAGGACAAAGAGATGGAGACAGCAGTCCGTGGTTCCCTTGAAAACGGGGCTGCAGGTATCTGCCTTTTCACTCCAGGCAGGATGTCACCCGAGCATTGGGAAGCGCTTGCGAAAGCACTCAATTGCGAAGGTCACACTTGAGGACGGTCCCATCGGGACTAAGAAGGATGATAAGGGAAATTCCGCGCGTCTAGAACAAAATTATGAGAGACTGGCTGATCCGCAAATCTGCTATTTTCTGCTATAGACCCTTACATAATCTACCTCCATGAAGGTGCCTTCTATCGTATCGGTCACCTTTTCATCCCCCCATTTGAGAATGGCCTCGCTGAGGAACAGGGGTGCGGGTGATTTGCTGAACTCGTTCCTGACCCGCCGGAACTCTTTCCTGTCGATATAGAAAACCATCTCATCCTCAGTCCATTCCAGTCCGTATGTGTGGTACTCTTTCGAAAAGTCTGTTCCCGGATACATCTTTGCGCCGGGATTGCTCTTCCTCCTAGGCCCTGAGATGGAACAATCGTGGATACAGGTTGTATATTCGGAAGGATAATGCCCCTCATTGATGTCTATCTCGAATGGCAGTCCTTTCTCCGGAGTCTTGCTCTTGTCCCGTGAGGTTATCCAGAAAGAGCTGTTGGTACGAGGAGCTGCGGCAATCTTGTAACGGCACTCGTAATAGCCATACATGAAATCCCTTCTCGTCCAGATGCTTCCGGAGGTCCATTCCTGGCCACCCCTGTTCTCCTTGTGGTTGACAAGACGCAGCGTGCCGTCTCCGAGCTCAATGTTCTCCTCCCAGCGACTGCACAGTATATGTCCTTCCGGACCGTTCGCCGATTCCCATACTTTAAGAAGCTGGGCCTTGTCCTTATAATTGAATTCGTCTTTCCAGACCAATTTCCATTCTTTCTTGTTTTCGGGATTGACCATTCCTTCCGGTGTCTGTTTGGTTGTCGCGCAGGAAACTGCCATCATCAAGATGGTGGCAAATACAAGGCTTTTTTTCATATTAAATATCATCTGATTGTAAAATACTGTGTATTTCCCCATATCGTACTGGAAACAGGCACGTCTTGCAGCGTGATATATAAATAATTGTTATTCAACATTTTTTAATGCGGTAATAACTCTTATAAGGTGCCCGGGATTCCGGTGGTCATACAATCCTTGAGTTCATCCAGATGGTCGGTATAGACTGAGCGTGGGAATGAACCATGGTCATGGCAGATCTTGGCCGCCATCCCTATAACCTCTCCACCCATTCCTAGCGTGAACTGGACCCTGACGGTTCCGAGTGCCATATGGGTGACGCTCATGCAGCGTCCGCCCACGAAAAGGTTGTCGATGTTCCTGGAATAGAGGCATCGATATGGGATGTCATACTTGAACACGCGGGCGATCGGCTCTTCGTTCGTACAGTATGTGATCCACTCCCAACCCGGGAACCTGGCAGAGTTTTCAGGCCTCGCGAAATGGACATCCATAGTCCATGTGGAAGTAAAACTCGCATCGGGGAATTCTTTCTTGGCAAGGACATCGGACTCTGACAGGATGATGTCTCCCAGCAACCTTCGGGATTCGCGCTTCATCCCTATGTGCTGGACATAATCCAGCCTGTAGTCGGCATATTCAGGCACGAAGTTCTTGACATAGGCCCAATTGCCATAGACTGCACGGAGGAAGTTGTCGCGGACCAGTTCCGCCTCCTGAGCATTATCCAACTCAAGGCCAGTCTCCCACCACCATTCGCTCCTCCATCTTTTGAAGTGATAGTCGGCGTCCAGCTGCATCGCCCAGGGAATTTCCTCGGGCTTCGGGAATACCCCCGGTTCGGTTCGGGGGAATGCATACCAGAACAACGACGCTCCCATCTTCTTCTGGTCCGGCTCATCCGGGGCGGAAGGCTCGTTGGCGAAAGATTTCGCCTCGCGGCCGATAGCGAAGTCAGCCCCGGCCAGATACCCGACCGTGCCGTCGCCGGTACAGTCAGAGAATAAAGTACCTCTGAAGACATAAAGCTCGCCGGTGTTAAGGTCCTTGCCGATGACTTTCGAAATCTTCGTTCCCTCCTTCTCGACCTTGTAAACCTGGATATTCTGGAATACCCTGACTCCGGCATCCCGGAGAAGCTTTTCCCTGTTGGCGGAGGTGTTTTTGCGGATGTATTCCTGCTTGAGCATTTCGAGCTCCCTGGCGTCCGTGATCTCTTCTCCTGAATCTTTCAGGCGTCTTTCGGCATCAAGCAGGTCCGAACTTCTGGCATCCTGGACCGGAACGGTATATTTCGGCTCATAGGCATTGTACCCGATACCGCCAATGCCGTTGTAATCAGTGTACCAATAAGTGGCTTTGTCGTCCTTCCGGTCCGGATGGATTCCAGCCACCTCGCAGGTCAGCCTTCCCAACTTCGGATAGAGGTTCATCCAACCGACTCCGTCGAGCGTGACGCCCAGTTGGGCATTGCCTCCAAGCCAGGGCTGGTTGTCTATGAGGACGACATTCAAGCCGTATCTGGCGGCAGTGAGTGCCGTGCTGCAGCCGGCGATGCCGCCACCTATTACGACGAGGTCTGCCTTGGGCTCATTCTTTATCTCCGTTTTCCCAGTCCATTTCCGGCGTTTGCCGTCAAGTGACATATAATCGGCCGAAGGAGCCTTTTCCCGTTTCGAGAAGAATATGGCATCGACACGGCCGTCAAAGCCTTTGAGGTCCTTGAGGGCCAGCTTGGCGGTCTCCGAGCGAAACTCGACGCATCCGGCATATTGCCATTCCCAGCAGTTTCCGGTGGTTCCGAGGACGGTCGGCAGCGTGTTGCCGTCCACCTCTATCTGGAATGCTCCCGGACCTTTGCCGTCATACCAGGGAGAAGTCCAGTTGTATGTGCTGGCATAGACATGGTATTTCCCGGGACCGGGGACATTGACGGTCGTGGTGGCATCCTCGACCGGGACTCCGGCTCCATGGGCAAGAAGGTAGGATGAGCCTATCTTTTCGAAAGCCTGATGATCGGCAACCCATCCGCCCTTGTCATCGAAGCTTTCGGTTTCGACCAGGAAACATCTCTCCGAGCAGGAAGCGGCGGTCAGGCACAGCGTAATAAGGATAATGGCCTTTTTCATATCATTGAATTTTGATTGACTATAGAGTATAACCATGACTTCAGGTTAGATGGAAGGTTTCGTGCCGGTCAATCCGGTTTACCATATGACCAATTCACTTGACTCAAATATAAGAAATATTTTATTAATTCTTGATTTCGTCAACTTCTGACATATGCATTGTTTTTTTTAGAGTTTTCATGTCGCATTCGTGCTGCAACGATATGTAATTATTCCCTGGATAAACAAGCGTATAATATTGACTTACAGTGTGTTAGATGCGACACAAAGACCACTTTTGCCGACACTTTTCGGGATGCGGTGTGGCAAATCCAACTGAACACTGACGGCAAATGAGTTGTTCAATGAACACCCAGGAAACATGGCAACGTCGGAAAAGAAAGTGCCATCAAAAAAAAGTGATACTAAAATATTCCGCACCACGCTTGATTTTTCAAGGAAAAGACTTATCTTTGCAGGCTTTTTACAGCGAAAGATTGTACAATTAAATTGTAAAGCAATGAAAAAAGGACTTCATCCCGAAACCTACCGCCTTGTAGCTTTCAAGGATATGTCAAACGAGACCGTGTTCATCACCCGTTCCTGCGCTGAGACGAAAGAGACTCTCATGGTGGACGGCGTTGAGTACCCGGTCGTGAAGGTTGAGATCTCCAACACCTCTCACCCCTTCTACACTGGCAAGGTCAAGCTCGTTGACACCGCCGGTCGCGTCGACAAATTCTACCAGAGATACAAGGACC
>JAFYYM010000004.1 GCA_017557535.1 Bacteroidales bacterium
ATGAAACTGACCAACCTCTATGGCTCAGGTCCGCAGTACGACTATGCGCAGGCGCAGGGACTCGCCCAACCGGGCTCCATCTCCAACATCGGAACCTATTACAAAGGGTACAATCCCATTACGGTCGATTTCTCTGTGGCCTACTATCCCACCGCCAATGTCGGCTTCGGCCTGAAGTTCTCACCGTCGATGCTGTTCAAGCAAGGAATCGGCCCTTCCTACACCATCTTCTCCTGGAGTTTCATTGCCCGACTGTGATTGGGCATGAGGGAAGTCAGATTTCAGAGAGCTCCAGCCAACGGAGCTCTTTTTCGTCCTAGGTGGCCTGACGCTCGCATTCACCTACTTTCAGATGATTTCCCAATTCTGGCTGAACAATTTCGTAGACCCTGTTGTATGGAATCCGGAGCCTCGTATCCATGACTGGCAGGTCTTTATCTTCGTTGGCCGGGCCGTCGGTATCACTCTTTTATATTTGATGTCCTGCATATTTATCATCCGTATCATTCAAGGGTTGGGAATAGGGGAAATATTCCCGCGTTCCAGTATCGCGCTCATCCGTTGGGCCGCCCCCCTTTCTTTTGTCCTCGCTTTCATCCGCACCAATTATAACGCGGCTGTGCAAGGAGAATCCGTACTGCAAGTCGATTCAAATTCAATCCTCATCCCTCTCATCGTCCTTCTCTTCGCAGGACTCTATAAAATGGCCTACCTGGCCGCAAAAGACAGTAAACTCGCGATATGATTACCGTCAACCTCGACAAAGTGCTCTGGGAGCGTCACATGAAACTCTCAGAGTTGTCCGAAAAGATTGGCATCTCGATGACCAACCTTTCCCTGCTCAAAACGGGGAAAGGTCGGGCCATCCGATTCACAACGCTCAACAAACTCTGCAAGGTACTTGACTGCCTGCCGGGCGACATTCTTGACTACCAGCCCGACCCGGAAGGCGCTGAAATGGTGGAGGATATCTATTCAGAATGATCAAACTCTCTCGGCACATAATTTGTCAATACTGTTGAGCCCTTCATATTAAGACTCTTACATGAAAAAGATACTTGTTTCTCTCATCTTTTTCACGCTTGCCGTGATTTCCAAAGCCCAGGAGACGGGCAGCAGTTCGCGTCGGTATCAATACCAAAACGTCAGGGTCAAGGCAATGGTTCTGGATGCGAAGTCGTCGCAGCCGATTCCCTATGTTACCGTGTACTTGATTCCGCAGGGCGACACGACCATCACCAATTTCTCCGTGTCTAGCGAAAACGGGCAGGTCGTGCTGGATAAGGTTGCATCCGGGAAATATGAGTTGAATGCCGAATTGTTGGGCTACAACACCTTCACGAAGGTTTACGACATCTACCAAGCACCGGGTTGGGACCTGGACCTCGGCACCATCGGCATGGAGGAAAGTACGGAGAGTATTGATGCCGCATCCATCACGGCAGCAGGAAATCCCATCACCATCCAGAAGGATACGGTCATCTACAACGCTTCTTCGTTCCGTGTCGGTGAAAATGCCATGCTGGAAGACCTGCTGAAGAAGATGCCTGGTATCCAAGTAAATGAGGACGGGACAGCAACGGTAAATGGCGAGAAGGTGGACCGGATTACCGTCGGCGGCAAGACATTCTTCTTTGGAGACCCGTCCATGGCGCTCAAGAATATCCCGGCCAAGATAGTTGAACGAATCAAGGTTTCCCGTCAGGAGAGCAAGAGTACGCAGATGGGCGGCATCAGCACAGAACTGACTAAGGAAACCGTCATGGACGTTGAATTGAAAGAAGAGTATCAGGAAGGCTGGTTCGGAGACGCCCGCCTGGCAGCAGGAGCCACAC
>JAFYYM010000036.1 GCA_017557535.1 Bacteroidales bacterium
AGGACACCATCCAGAACTGGATGCTCTCCACCCTGTCGGTGAACAGCATTTTGTCCGAGAGCAAGGCTGTCCAGAAACGGATCCTCCTGGAATCCATCCCCTCCGACGGCGACAATCTCCACAAGTTCATCGATGCGATGAAACGTGGGGTACGTGTCAAGGTCAACTACCGACGCTATGGTGCCGAGGCCTCGAAGTCGGCCATGAAGTTGGATCCCTACTTCGTCAAGCTGTTCAACAAGAGATGGTATGCCCTTGTCAAGTTCCCTGAACCTACTGCATTCCTTTTCACCCTGGCTTTCGACCGTATCATCTCCCTTGAGGTGACTGACGAGAAGTACGAGTACGACAAGGACTTCGACCCGTCCGGATGGTTCAAGGAGTGTTACGGAATCGTCCGTGACCCGGGCGTCCCCGTGGAGAAGGTCGTGATCCGGGCGTATGGCAGGGAGGTCCACTACCTCAGGGACCTGCCGCTGCACCACAGCCAGAAGGAAGTGGCCACGACGGAAGAGTATTCGGATTTCGAGATGGTGCTGCGTCCCACGGCGGATTTCTTCAGTCCCCTGCTCTCCAGAGGAGCGGCCATCAAGATCCTCGAGCCGGAGTCTCTGGCCAATGACATCAAGGCCCTGCACCAGGCGGCCGTCGATTTGTATAACCAATAATCCCCATAACACATGAACACTTTCCTGCTTTATTGGAATCCCTTCTTTTCCAGCTATAAACTTGACCGCTTCCTGGATGAATTCGATTTCCCGGATGGGGTTGATGTCCTGACTGAATTCGAGGAATGGGACCACTCCCCCAACGATTTCGACTGGAGCATCCTGGAGCACGAGAAGGCTCACGTGGGCGACCGTTTCGTCTTCGTCAAGGTGGGCTATGACAAGCCGACGGGTATCGTAGGCGTCGGGCATTTCACCACTGAGCCCTTCATAAGCGAGGACTGGTCCGGCCAGGGGCGCAAGATCTACTACATGAAGATGGAATGGGATTCGGTCATAAAGCCCACGTCAGACAAGATCCTGAAGACTGATGTCCTCACCGATGCCATTCCGGAGATCACCTGGTCAAAGGGCAAGGCGGGCGTGATGATCGCTCCGGAGATTGCCGAGAAGGTCGAAACTCTTTGGCATGACCATCTGCTCAACTTATTGAAGAGAGAGTAGTTTTTTATTAATCCCCTTGATTTTTATGTGTGGCTGTCCCATGATTTGAGACAGCCACGCTTTTATTTTGCACTCAGAACCCGGCGGAGGCAACCCATTCTACGGATTGGCGGCCCCTGTGAAACCCAGGCAGAGGTGAGGCGTAACACCTCACCTGATACAATGGCCACGACTGGTTTTAGGCCGTCTGAGAAATTGGGCGTGCTGGTACGGACTCGAAAGAGTTTCCGTTCATGTAGAGGGGCGACAGAATAGCAGCCTTAGCGATTTCTAAGATGTGAGCTATATAGTTGCCGCCTCGAAAAGGAGCGTAGAGCCACGATTCGTGGAACGTATGGGATGTTCAGTTTGACGAGATACGTCCTGCCGTTTGCGGGAAACGGAAGTCAGCTGGACATAATGAGAGGTTCGACCCCTCCGCGCTCCCAAAACACCAAAGAGGTGGTGGCTGGAGAAGAACAGCCTTTTCAAGGATGATTCTTTAGCAGCGAAACCTGAAGGGGTTAGGGGTAGATCCCAGATGTTTAGAACCGAGCGGTCTGAAATGGCCGGCAGCCGTGCAAATCGGCCACCCTAACTCAAGGTTCGTCTTACCGGAGACGGGGTCGGACCAGCCTCACCCCGGTTTAGGCCGGGGTGTTGTATTTTTCTCAAAAACTTTTCAATATGTCCCACATTTTGGTGCAACCTCCCCGTTACTTTGCTCTCGGAAAGCAATAATGACAGTTTAATCCTCTAAAAACAGAAGCCTTATGAGAAGCAAAGAACGCAAACCCATCAAGAAGGTCCATCTGGCGAACTTCCACATCGCTGGATTCGGCTACTGGGAAGGCTGCGAGGCCTTCGAGATGCTCAAGATCGGGACCAAGCTGGACCTGGTCCGCGAGGAGGACAATCCTTTCGATCCGTATGCCGTCGCCATCTACTACGGCGAGTACAAACTCGGTTTCATCCCCAGGGGATCCAACCACGACATCTCCAAGTACCTTGACATGGGACTCGACGACATCTACGACGTGCGCATCACGCGCCTCACCCCGGATGTCCATCCCGAGCAGCAGGTCGAGGTCATCGTCAACATCAAGAACCAGAACTAACCACGAAGCACCATGAAAAGGATTCTCACTTCCCTGCTCTCCGTGCTGGCCTTGGCGCTGGTCTTCTCCTGCGAGAAGGCC
>JAFYYM010000037.1 GCA_017557535.1 Bacteroidales bacterium
AGGTGAGGACGCCCAGGGTGAGCGGAATGCCCAGCAGGATGAAGATGGTCTTGAACACGTCCCAGAGCGGGATGACCAGCGTGGGAACCTCGTGCGCGACGGGGGCGAAATGCAGGTAGGCGCTGCCCCAGAGCCAGAAATTGAACGGGGTCATCAGGATGGCGAGGGCGGTGGAGATGGCCGTGAGGCTCACGGACAGTTCGATGTTCGCCTTCGCGAGGGAGGACATGAAGTTGGAGATGTTGCCGCCCGGGCAGGACGCGACGAGGATCATTCCGAGGCCCATCATCGGCGAGATCCACCAGTTCAGGAGGATGGCGAGGAGGCAGGTGAAGGCGGGCAGCAGGACCAGCTGGCACAGCATGCCCAGCAGGACGGATTTCGGTTTGCGCAGCACGTCGACGAAGAGGCCGGGCCGGATGCCCAGCGCGACGCCGAACATGACGAACGCGAGGATGATATTGATCGTGTTCATTCCACCGGCATTCAGGGTAACCTGGATCTGGTCGATGGAAGCGGCGGTTTCAGGTGACATTAGTTAATGTGGTTTCAGTAGTTGAATGCAAAGATACAAAATATATTTATTTTTTGGATAATCCGTTTTTGTTGTATCTTTGTGATATCAAAATGATATTATTTTTGAACCATAAACTTGTAACGTCATGGAAATCAACAAGGAAACGGCCTACAAAGGCTTCTTACTGAACGGCTTTCTCGCCCTCGTGCTCGTCATCGCGATTTTCGCGGCGATGATTTACTGCTTCATCATGGTGGACAGTCACTCCTCCAGCCCCATCTACGGCGTGCTGCTGATGGTCCTCTTCGCCGTGTGCATGAACGGCTTCGTGAAGCTGGAGCCGAACGAGGCGGTCGCCCTCCTGTTCTTCGGCAAGTACCGGGGGACCTTCTCCAAGGACGGCTTCTACTGGGTGAACCCGCTCCTGAGCAAGAAGAAGGTGAGCCTCCGCGCCCGCAACCTGAATCCCGAACCGATCAAGGTCAATGACAAGGTGGGCAACCCGGTCCTCATCGGCATGGTCCTGGTCTGGAAGCTGGAGGACACCTACAAGGCGCTCTTCGAGATCGACAGCCAGTCCCTGGCGCCGGTCGGCAACGCCGGCAAGGGCAGCGTCTCCCGCTACCTCTCCCAGGCCTTCGAGAACTTCGTCCGCGTGCAGAGCGACGCCGCCCTCCGCCAGGTCGCCGGCTGCTACGCCTACGACAACGCCGACTCCGCCGACGAGCTCACGCTCCGCAGCAGCGCCGACGAAATCAACGAGAAACTGGTCGCCACGCTGAACGAGCGCCTGGCGATGGCTGGCCTCCACGTCACCGAGGCCCGCATCAACTACCTCGCCTATGCGCCGGAGATTGCGGCCGTGATGCTGCGCCGCCAGCAGGCGGACGCCATCATCGCCGCCCGCGAAAAGATCGTCGACGGCGCGGTCTCGATGGTCAAAATGGCCCTGGACAAGCTCAAGGACGAGGGGGTCGTGGACCTGGACGAGGAGCGCAAGGCCGCGATGGTGAGCAACCTCCTCGTGGTCCTGTGCGGCGACGAGCCCGCCCAGCCCGTGGTGAACTCCGGCAGCATCTATTGAGATGGCCAAGGATAAGGATGCAGTGAAAAGCTTCGTCCTGCGGATCGACGCCGCGACGATGGAAGCCTTGGAACGTTGGGCTGCGGACGAGTTCCGCAGTACCAACGGCCAGCTGCAATGGATCATTCACGAAGCCCTGCGCAAGAGCGGGCGCCTGAAAGATGCTTAGATGAGCGGGAAGGAGATGATGATGTCTTTCGTGAAGTCGATGTCCGCGCCGGCCTGCAGCAGCTTGGTCGCCAGTTCCATCAGGTTCGCCTTGTACCTTTCGTCCCCGCTGAGCCGGTAGGGAATCTTGACATTGGACCGCGCGGCAACGCCCAGCAGCTTCTTCACCTCGGACACCCTCGGCCCGCAATCTTTCACGACAAGGGTATATGCGATACCGCACGTGCCCTTGTCGGTGATTTTTATGTCCTGGGCGCCGTCGGTGATCCACTGTCCCTTGCCAACGGGTGCATCGACACGACCGCTGGTCACTTCGTGGGTTTGGGTGGAACTGGGACGGGATACCGATGTGCTTGTGCTGGGACGGGAGATTTCGGCGGTACTATCGCCTTTCTTGAGTGATCTGGACATGGTTCGTGGTATTAGTCTTGTGCGAAGATAGTCATTTTTCGGGAAAAACGGTGCCTTGATTTTGCCGGAGAATTCCTATATTTGCACTGAATGACAAAACACTAAAACACTAAAACACTGAAACCATGAACATCATTCTCACGCTGCTCTTCGGAGCCATTGCAGGCTGGCTGGCCGGGTTCTTTGTCTGGAAGGAGAAAGGCGGCCTCATCTGGAACATCATCATCGGCCTTCTCGGCGGCCTCGTCGGCGGCTGGCTGCTGGGTAAGCTCGGCGCCACCGGCTCCTTCTGGTCCCAGTGGTACGGCCAGATCCTGTGCGCCCTCATCGGCGCCGTGGTCCTCCTGTGGGTCTGGAACCTGATCAAGAAACTCCTGAAATAGGTTTCCTGAGCGCTTGAAAACGAGGAACCGGGGGTAGTCGGATGACTGCTCCCGGTTCGTTGTTTGTGTGCGGGCGCGCCGTGCGGGCGGCCAAGCGGTCGGCCTACAGGCAGCCGAACTCGCGCTGGAAGGGCAGGAGGTTGCCTTCGGGGTTGTGGGCGAGGCCGGTGCGGTAGCCGTCGAGGATGGCGAAGTCGATGAGCCTGAACTTGTTGTGGAACTCGTCTTCCTCGATCACCTGATGGAAGAGGCTCGCGATGTGCGCGGGCGGGTTGGCGAAGGCGCCGCAGCCCAGGGCGGAGAGCACGAGCGAGTCGTGGAAATTGGCCTGGCCGATGCGGAAGATGGTCCGCATCTTGTCCAGGGTGATGGCCGTTTCCTCGGAGAGCATCCTGCCATCGGCCCCGATCCGGGGTCCGTTGAGGGCGGCGACGGATATGACCGGGATGTTGCAGGGCTTTTCCAGCCGGGATCCTGTCGATTCAGACTCGCGGAAGAAGGTCACGATGCCGCTGTAGATCCCGCCGAAGCGCTCGTCCATCGGATACTGCTCCTCCTTCGGGACCAGGCCGATGTCCGGATACTGCCGGATGCGCATAGCCGAGAACGCATACAGCGAGACGATGAGGTTGCTGCGCCGGCACAGGTTCTCCTCCTGCGCGCCGGACCCGTACTCCACGAGCCCGCCGGGGGTGTAGAGATCGGCCAGATTGAGCATCGCCGGATTATACCCCGCGTCGATGAGCTCCTTCGCGGCGAGCACACAGTCCTTGTTCTCCACCCGCACCTCTGTCGTCACCGGCTCCGTCGGGTCCACCATCACGTGGAAAGGCTCGCGGTACATCTCCGCCGCCTCCATCACCTCCTCCGCGGCCGGCAGCTCCACCCTTTCCCCGGACGCCGTCCGATACCATCCCTGCCGGATCACCTCCAGCGTCGCATTGAAAATGTCGATTCTCAGTGAATGCTTGTCCATCATGTCCATACGTGTTTGATACAAATATAACGATTTCTGCCGCAAAACTACGGCCTCATTGTACCAGACCGCTGCACAAGTTGAAAAAATGTGTAAAAATTACGCAGAAATTCGTTACTAAGAACGATTCTCCAAGAGCTTGGCGATTTCTTCCTCGGGAAAACCTTTCAGACGCAGGTTCTCCTCGATCCGGGCGCGTTCGGATTCGATTCCTTTTTCTATCCCTTTTTCGACACCTTCCTCAACACCTTTCTCATGTGCGTAGGCAATCTGATTCCGTATGTCGCGTTCGGTTCTCATATCGTTTTCGAGTTTGATTCTTTCCTGCGGGGTAAAGGTAGCAATTTCAGCCGTTTCAAACAAGAGCATGGGTAATTGTATCGCGGTTTGGTACAAGCGGGGACGAAATTTGCGGGGAGCGATACCTGTTTGTTTTTTGGTTATGACTACGATCGAAGATGTCATCCGCATCGCCGTCAATGCCCACGACGGGATGAAGGATATGGTGGGGAATCCCGCCGTGGCGCACGTGCTCGCCGTGGGCCTGATGGGCAAGAACCCGCTGGAACAGAAGGCCGGCTTCCTGCACGACGTCGTGGAAGACTCGGACATCACCCTCGACGACCTCCGTGCCGGCGGTGTCGAGGAGGACGTCCTCGCCGCCGTGGACCTGTTGACCCATCGGCCCGAAATGACCTACGAGGACTATGTGAAACGGATCGTTCTTTCCCGCAACGAGACCGCCATCCAAGTGAAGTTGAATGACTTACATCATAATCTCCACCGCGCTGAACTCGCACTGACGACGTTGGATACGAGTACGCGGGAGCGACAAGAATTGCTGGACGAGATTCTTTCTATCGCGGCGATGCATGATAGGGCGGAGAGGTATATTCAGAGTGTGATAAGGGTTTAGGTCGATGTTAGCGTGAAGGTCGATGCTGCGGGGTCCCTGAGCTTGTCGAAGGGCCGGCAGAGACTTGTGCGAAACCATTAGAGCCACATGGCGTCTTACAGATTCATTCTGCGATAGCTTCAAGATGAGAATTACTGCTTGAATAGACTGCCCGGATACTTCTTCCGTAGTACAAGTTGCCATTTCCTACGATTCCCTTTCCATTCCTTGGGAATAAAAGATGTCTGGCGAAACGGTTATCTCCGCGAGTACGTTCGGATGTCCAATAGTATCCGTTTTCATTTAGATGATTAAGTATGGTTCCGTCATCCCATCCTGCAGCGGGTAGGAAAAGTTTATTGCCGTTTTTCCCAATAATCTCGAACCCGATATGATCATCGATTTTTGTCATGTTCCATTCGCAAAAGTCAATGAGTTCCTGGAATTGAGCCTCTGTAGGTAAAGACCATTCGTCACCCAAAATGGCTTTAGCAGCGTCAAATTCCTCAGTTGTAATCTTGGATATGGGCTTTGTCTCAACGGAATAGGAATTAGGTGTATAGTCTCTTTTGACAGCGGTTTCGCCCCAGGAGAATAAATCACCAAAATCCGATTCTTTCTGAGCTCCGACATTTCTGTCTCCCCAAAGCGTACCACTTGGCAATCCCAGGTCAACTGGAGAGCAATTAGTTTTATCTGTTGAGATAGAAAAATCGGGAGTGACTACACCTGTTTGATTGATTATTTCTTGTATAACTTCTGCGACAGCAACAACCTCATGATTCCGACGCGTTTTATCTTTGATAATTATAGCAATAATGCCACTAACAAGCATTATTGCAGCGACCAGAAATCTAATGAAAAGCCAATATGAATGTGAATCGTGTCTTTTCTTCACAAAACGAGAACGAGGCTTTGCCGGTGTATCATTAACTATTGGTTTGCTTGGCTCTTCCAATCTTTCCTGCTTGATGGTTTGTCCTTTTTTATCCTTCCGGATATAACCAACGATGTCAGAAAAATCATCAATATCAAAAGACTGGTAATTCCTTAATCCTATGGGCAATTGATTGCGAACACTCTTATTGCTGACGATGGTCATTATATTGCCCCTCTTTCTTCCACTCTTCTTTTCCTCGGCAAATGTATGCCACTCATAATATACGTATGGCGAATAAAGCTCATAGGCATAATCAGCGGACGATGCAACCACTACCAAATTGTCGGAACTGTCAAGTGCGATATCGATCGCTTTGCCAAAGTCCGCTAACCCAATTTCACGCAAATCTTTGGGCGCGAGAAAAGACTTTATTTGAAATTGGGAGAGATAATCAGAAACCTTCTTTCCCATTTCATAATCTTCACTCTTACAGGAGATGAAGATGTCGTAGTGAATATTCGTGGGCTCTTGGGGCATAATAGTATGCGTAAAACGGACGTCTTATATCATCAAGACATCAATCTTAATCTACTAGTCCCAAAGATAGTTATAATTCTTTGAAAACGATGTCTCTCAAATTGGTTTTTTGTTTGATACACAATTGTACACAAGAGAGTCACTACCGCACTGACAGACGCCGTCATACCTTTCGGGGAGAGCCAGGCTTCCCGCTGAAGAGATTGAGGAAAAGAGGCTATTCAGTTAACTCCTTCAGGACCTTGTCGACATCCTTCTTGCTAAAAGTGAATACGTGGCCGAATACGCCAACTGAAACCTGTTTGATTTCCTTGCCGGTATTGAACTTTCCAACGCTGTAAATAAATCGATTATCGACAGATAAACCGCTATCCAGAATCCATCCGGTTAAGGAAGTGCCGATGGATGCTCCCAAGATGGCTAGACCATCATCTCCATCCTTGGTATTCTTCTGAATGTTCTCGTTAAGCTTCTCATTGATGACCGCGAGAATAGCGTCTTTATGGGCTTGCTTATCCGGACATGTCACGACTGCCATTCCGAGAAGCGCAATAATCACGGCGAGAGCAATGATCCATCCGAGCCTCTTCTTCGGTTTTGCTCTCTTTCCGTTGCTGATGTAATCATCGACAGCCTGTTTGAACAGACGCTCGAAATCGTCAAGGTTCTCGGCTTCAATCATGGGAATCTCCGGTGTCCCTTGGACATCACCGAAGTACATCTTTTCCCCATCTGAAAACTTGGGAGTGCAGTAGTAGTTTCTGTATTTCATTGAGTGTGTTTCTCTTTCAAATAGACAAGAAGACCTACTTCCCGATCATTTCCTTAAAATACTCCATCAACGCTTGGTCCTCACAGTAAACATAGCATCCTTTCTGGCCTCGGGTGAGAAGAGTTTTGTAGGTGTTGAGGATAAGGCGGCGAGCGTCGTCATCGCTTGCGCCACGGATACCTGAGGATTTGTCGTCTTTAGAGATAGCCAGTTTGTTCACGGTGACACGACCGGTTGCTTTATCGAACATAAGGTCTTTTCCAATCAAGACACCCACATAGTCAAACTCCAAACCTTGAGCAGTATGGATACAGCCTACCTCTTCAAATGAGCGAGGGTTGATTGCCCAGATTCTGTCATTGGCTAGGTTCCATTTCGCTTGGAAGCCTCCAGGTAGATCGATGTCGATATCCCCACGGCCATTCTTTACATTCCAGTCATAACAATAGCCGGCCACCATTCGGGCCTTGTTGTTTATGGCATTCTTGTCGCGCAAGGCATCTCGCATTTGGACGGGGTTATCGAAGATCTGGAAGTCGTAATTGAGCTCCGAAAGGGAGATTGCCACGGTCTCTTTGCCTCGTTGCAGAAGATGGTCGATGAACTGGATGTAGGCGTCGCTACCATTGCATCGGAATTGGGAATAGAGCTTGGTCTCTTCCCTCATGATGAGGGTGGATCCCAATGCTTTACACCATTTGTCAATCTCCTGGACGCTTCCAATGTCTTTCGTCGTAACGGCTTGGTCTTCATCCAACATAAAGATAGTGAGGAGGGAAGCGTTAATGCATTCCTTGACCTGGTTTTCACCGGTCCAGTCTCTATTCATCTTCTCGACTAGTCTGTGCGCCTCGTCCACAATTAAGCAGTCGTATGAGTTGGCAGGAACTTTAGAAAGGCCGAAGGAGGAACGGAACAGCGGGATGATTTCTGCAACGTTTTCGGCCTTGTTTCCAGAGAGAATGGATAGGAAAGCATCTCGAGGAGCTCTATTTTTGGTGACATACGCGGCGTTACATGCACAGGTTATGTAGTGCATGAGGAGATTGACTGCAAGGACCGACTTGCCGGTTCCGGGGCCGCCTTGAATCAGGATCGTGCGCTTTTTCCGGTCTTTCAGACATTGGAGCATCGTGCGTACGCACATGTCAAAACAGACGGCTTGCTCGTCCAGAAGGTCGAAAACGGGGGTGCCCCTGACCATCGTTGCAAGAGCGTCCTGCAAGGATTTAGTGGGCCTGATTCTCCCGTTCTCTATCAGGTAAAGAAGGTCTCCGTGTGCGGATTTCTTCGTGATATATTTCTTGACAAATTCAGTGAATTTCTGTACCTCGTCCATGATGAAGAACGGGGCCGATGTGTACCAATCCTTGTAGATTTCATCTGTAAGCGCCGACTTGTATGCCGGCATATAGTTGTGCAAATAGGCACAGGGAACCAGGTGGATATTCCGCTCGAAAATCGTTTGGGAATAGTTGATCAGGAACCGCGAATAGGAGTAGGCCTGATAAGAAGGATGGCAGACGATTCGTTTGTCGTTAGCCAAGTATGTCCGGACACTGAAATGCATATCGTCGTCTACTTTCTCGGCCTTGCTCCATTGCTTCAGTTCAACGATGACGATGTTATCTTTATTTTTCGCATCAGCGCCGATGATGATGAAATCGACACGCTTAGAGGTCTGTGGGATATTATACTCGATGGCAATTTGGACTTCATCGTCAATTTCGGAATCATCGACGATGTCGCGCATGAATTTCATAGAATTGTGCCAGGATTCGAATTCCCGATCCTGCCCGGCATTAAATCCTCTCTCCCTGATGAGTTTGAGAATCTTTGGGGCTATGACACCGGATTTGACATCCTGGACAAACATCCGTTTGTTGGCGCTATAGACAATCATACCCGAACCGATTATAATTCGTCATACTTCTTCGCACTCCCTTTGGCTTTCTCCACGGGATACTTCCTTGCATTGCGCTGGATCTTATCCAGCATAATCTCCTTGATGTCAAGGTTATACTTATCAGCCATCTGGAAGGCAAAGTTCAAGACGTCGGCCAACTCTTCCCGAATCTTATCAATGGGTGCATCTTCCGGCTTCTTCCATAAGAAGCACTCCAGAAGTTCCGATGCTTCTACGGACAATCCGATAGCTAGGTCCTTCCCATTATGGAACTGATCCCAGTCCCGCTCCTGGTTGAACTTGCGGAGTTCGGCCAGGATGGTTTCAATGTCGTTCATCATTTTTGGAGATTGATAATAGCAAAGATAGCCAAAAAAGGCGTATATTTACAACACATGAGAAGAGAACATACTGAGCATTTTACATTGACATAAAGAGAGAGACATCTATGCCGACATTCAAATACAAAATCCTGGAATTCTCCCCCGACCAAAAGATGGAGAAAGCTTTCAACGACCTCGGCAAAGAAGGCTGGGAACTCGTTAGCGTAACTCCCATCGGCCTGAAGGTCGAGGGGTATACCGACACGACACTAGGGTATGGTGGGGGAGAGAGCAGTGGGAAGTTCGAGAAGATTGCGGCGTATTTCAAGAAGCAGGTGTAAAACTGCTGCCGGTCAGAGTCCCACATTCTTACTCGAAACGATGGCTCCGTTTTGCTGTAAGGTCATCCCAATCGCTGGGGTAGAAGATGAAAAATCCGCTTGCGAGAAATCGCTTTCCGGGAGGAAAAGGGGAAGTACCTTTGCAGTGCGGTTCTTCGTTATCTTAGTAAGGTCCCACTCGTAAAGCACTCCTTCGTCTGATCCTGCGACGCATCTTTTCCCATCCGAGGTAATTGCGAAGCTCAGAATTCGGCCCTGGACGCCTGGCAATGGGATCGCAGTGTATTTTTCCGGATTCCATAGGTGAAGCTCGCCATGTAAAGAAAGGGTGACACACTTGTCCCCTTTAGCAGAGACTTTCAGTTTGGATATTCTAGAATGTTCGAACATCATATTCTTGACGGTGCCATCCTCAATACTCCAAAAATACACCTTTGTGTCACGGTGGAAGACGATGGTTTTCCCATTGGCGGAAAAAGTGGCCTCCATGGAACGATTCTCGAACGGACACTCCTTCAGTGCTTGCCCGGTTTTTGTGTCACCGAGTGCATATAACCTGTGATTTCTACCCATACGGTAAAGCCCTACGAAGCGTTTGCCATCAGGAGAGAAGGCATCAATTCTATCTGGTCTTTTCATTCTGAGAGTTGTCCCAGTTTTCAAATCCCAGATGCTGAGAATATTTTGGTGGTTGCCACCGATACATCGTTGTCCATTGGGAGAGATGGTGCTGATAAAGGCCGAATCCTTCACCACAAAGGTTCCGGAGAAACTCCCGGTTGTTAAATCCAGGGCATGGATGACCGAACTATGATCCTCTATTAGACTCAGAAGATTACGCCCTTCCTGCCTTCGGAACTCTACGTCCCGCGTCTCCTCTAGGTAGCATATCTTATCATCGGGAGAAACTGCGATAGGATAAAGTTGCTTCTGTTTTTCTTCGATGACATGACGGCATTTCCAGGATTGTAAATCCCAGATTCTGATGGTAGCGTCGAGAGACCTGAAGACAACGACACTGCGTCCGACTGCAACCGCATGGATTTCACCATCGTATGGTTTCTGCGGCTCCCCCAAGCATAATCCCGTCCCCAAATCCCAGACTCTGATGGTTCGGTCTTCCGAACCGCTGACGCATCTTTTCCCGTCAGGGGTTATGGCGATGGCGGTCACAAGACCCTTGTGCCCGATGAGCGGTTTCCCAATACGCTTCCTCGTCTCCAAATCCCAGATATGCAGGGTGTCATATGACCCGCTGACGCACTTCTTGCCGTCAGGACTAATGGCAAATGTATGAATCGGCAATTCGTGTGCTGCAAAGCCCTTTAACGGTTTGCCGGTAATAAGGTCCCAGACACGCAGTGTCCTGTCCTCAGACCGGCTAACGCATCTTTCTCCGTCAGGTGTGACGGAAACCTGCCAGACATATCCTTCGTGGCCGATAAGCGGCTCCCCTTGGCACTTCCCTGTTTTTACATCCCAGATCCTGAGGGTGTGGTCGAAAGAACCGCTGACAACTTTATCCCCAAGAGCATTGAACGCGACGGTATTGACTGAGCCTTTGTGACCCTCAAGTGGTTTCCCCAGGGGCAGTCCGTTTTCCATATTCCAAATGCGTATGGTACCGTCCTCGGAACCGCTTGCACATCGACTTCCATCAGCCGAAATCGCTACTTTCCAGACGGGTCCCATATGTCCAGTCATCGGTGCGGGCAAGCAATCTCCAGTAGCTAAGTCAAAAATACGTAGTGTCTTGTCCCAGGAGCCACTTACACATCGGCTTCCGTCGTCAGAAATTGCTAGTGAGTTGATAGGCTTATTATGCGCCTTGATTGGCCCGTGAAGGCATTTCCCGGACTCCAAGTCCCAGATGCAGATGGACGAATCGTCAGCGCCACTGACACATTTTTTACCGTCGCGCGTAACAGCAAGTGTATAAATAGGATCCGAATGCCCTTCTAGTACCATCTGGCACAGGCCGGAAGCGAGTTCCCAGACACGCAAGGTGGAGTCCTTCGAGGCGCTAATGCATTTAGTACCGTCTTCAGTGATGGCGAGGGCCGTGATTTCATCCAAGTGAGAGGTAGGGTAGAAGGTTTTTTCAGATACAATCAATCCTTTATTCAGGGATGATTGAACGGGAAGCAGCAGGGTCCTCGTCCCTGGAAGCCGATATCTATACAAAGAAATGTTCCTTAGGTCTAGCCCTTTGAAACTCAATCGAGAGAAATCGCTTTTCCTCAGAAGATTCTGAAGTTCCAGCATATTAATGGTTGCGGAGTCTATATGCTCGCCCATTTTCAGATTCTGTTCCCATAACTTGTCTGCTTCATCTTGGGAGGCAAGCTGTGAGACGAACTGCATTACATAGAAGTCAACGTGGGATTTCCATTCAACTGGGAGCTCGGAGGAACTGTAAGATACATTTATTAAGTGAAGGGCCACCAGGGCATCACGGAACTGCTGATGCATCAGCGAATATGATTGTCCTTTGTCAACGAAAAGGCGAAGATCAGTCCTTAGAAAATCCCGGATTTCCTTCTCTTGGGGGAACGGACAGTCCGTCTCGCAAAGAATATCCGAGATATGGCTCCGGAACTGATCCTTTGCCAGCGATGCTGCCTTACTGCAAGCCTCTCCGACAAATTCACGGAAGTCCCGCTTGCTGATGGAGAATCGGTTGTTGTCCTTTAGCATCTTCCAGGCGATGTAAGGCGCGACATATTCGGTGGCGATTACGCATTTGACGAGGGCTCTAGGTGGCTCTCGATACCGCCAGATCTCTCTTTGCAGGTAATTCCAGATGATGGCTCCGGCGCTGTTGTTCGGCATAAAAGATTGACACTCTGTATCCTTGTCAATATTAGCTATCGCCTTTTCTGTACGTGCATACAGGGTAAGCATCAGGGGATAGTTGATCAAGTTCCAGAGGATTTCGTCGCCATCGGCAGGGGAGGCAAGGTGTTCTTTCTTAAGAAAAGCCTGGATAACGGAGCGGCGTAAAGGTTGTAGATGAATCCGCCCGTATCCTCCGCCGAGAGGGACGTAGGAGTGGATGTCGAAGCGGGAAGATGTGATGATCTGAACCCCCGGCCTCTCGGACCAGCGGATAATATCCGCGCCAATATCAACCCGCGTGTCGATAGCCAGCTCATTGAATCCGTCCAGCAGCATGAGAATCTGCGGCCCCTTGTTCCAGGGTTTCATCGTCAGTTGCTTGAACTGTTCGAAAAGCGGATTGTCATCGAAGAAAACTTTTTTCTTGAGATAGTTTTCCAGTTTCTCTATGGACTCGACCCGACCATCCTTATCCCGGCTAACTTTCAGCTCATGCAGTTGAACATAGACCGCAGGCACCTTATGCGGCACAAATTTGTCGGGGAGAAAGAGGAGGGTGACAGTCTTTCCGATACCGCCTTCACCTTCAATCATCAAGTGGTTCTTCTTCCGATTCCAGCTTTCCGTGACAATCCTTTTGACCGGCTTGATTCTGTCACTGCTGTCCATAGCTTCTATGCGGTACAACTCGGGAAGTCCGTCAGGAAAAAGTTGGTCTTCAATTTCCATTAACTGGAAACTTGGGTGGCTTTCTCGCTTGTCCGAAATGTGCTTGGCAAGGAACCCTTTAAGGTTGGGAGATGAGGAAGGG
>JAFYYM010000005.1 GCA_017557535.1 Bacteroidales bacterium
GGCGCTCTTCCTGTCGATTATCGCCACCCTCGGCGCCTGCGGCGCCTCCGGCGTGGCCGGCGGCTCCCTTCTCCTCGTCCCCATGGCCTGCTCCTTCTTCGGCATCGGCAACGACATCGCCATGCAGGCCGTCGCCGTCGGCTTCATCATCGGCGTCGTCCAGGACTCCGTCGAAACCGCCCTCAACTCCTCCTCCGACGCCTTCTTCACCGCCGTCGCCGAATTCCACGACCGGCGGAAGCACCGGCGACCGTTGGTAAACGAATGAAACGCTGCAAACATACGACAGGCTTTTTCCTGCCGTATTTTTTTTATGCGCCATTTGCCATTGGGCCAATTCTGGGATTAGGCCGAGTGCCCAATCCCGGAAATCTCTTTGTTCATCGATGAATTGTTGCAACCTTGAACTAGGGTATTCCCTCCCGGATCCGTTTTTTTAGTGTACAAGTCTTTCTTTTGACACAGAGTCCTTTTTCAGAAACAAGGAGAGAATAATGAAGAAGCATATTATCAGGCCAGGAGTCATCGCCTTTCTCGCTTGCATGGCGGCCTCTTGCTATCATCCGCGAACAGATGACAATAAGGTTCTTTACAATGGCATTATACTCCCCGCAGAATGGCCTCCCCGGTACTCCCCAGAGCAGAGTCAATACAGAACGGTTCCCTGGCTTGAATCCAAGCCTGAGGTAATCCCGGTAGATCTTGGGCGCCAGCTCTTTATCGATGATTATCTCATCGAGGAAACGGATATGGTAACCGTTTACCACGAGGCGAATTATTACTCGGACAACCCGGTGCTGGAGCCTGACCGAAATTGGGAGATTACATCGGATGGCGTTCCGTATTCTGCTCCTTTCAGTGACGGAATCTGGTATGACGAAAAAGCCAGAAAGTTTAAGATGTGGTATTTGACAGGGGGCGCCTCTGTCGGAAAGAAGTTTTGCACGGCTTATGCTGAATCGGATAATGGAAAGAACTGGAAGAAACCTGTGCAGGACATCGTCCCCGGGACATCGATTGTCGACACGAACGAAAGAGATGCAGCGACCCTATGGTTGGACAAGCAGGAACAAGATCCCGGAAAGCGATTCAAGTTTTTCAATGTAGAGAAAAACCAGGACAATAATAGCTGGCAATTCATTCTCAAGTATTCTTCAGATGGAATACATTGGTCGAAAAGTGTGGCTCAGAGTGGTGCCATCCTGGATCGCTCATCCGCTTATTTCAATCCTTTTCGACAAGTCTGGTGCTTGAGCCTTCGGCAGCCAATTCCAAAATCATCCCGGTCGAGGGCTTATCTGGAGGCACCGGATCCTGAAACGGCCGTGTCGATGGCGCATCGTATCAGGCTGGAAATCGCAGATAAGAATGTTGTTTTTTGGTTTTCGGCGGATTCGATGGAACAACGGCATCCTGACTATCCGGAGGTTAACCCGGGAATCTATCACTTCGACTGCATTCCTTACGAGAGCATCATCCTTGGACAGTACTCTGTCTGGCAAGGCCCTGACAATCAGAAATGTGAAGAGTTGGGTGTCCAAAAGCGGAATGAGGTTATGCTGGGGTATTCCCGGGATGGCTTTCATTTTCATCGTCCTGTTCATTCTCCTTTCCTACCAGTATGCCCCCAGGCGGATGCCTGGAATTGGGGGAATGTGCAATCTATTACAGGAACGCCTTTGGTTGTCGGAGATTCCTTGTATTTCTATGTCAGTGGCCGACGGTTGAATCCGTTTTATTGGGATGGCTATTCATCCTGTGGCCTGGCGACGCTTCGCCGTGATGGTTTCGCATCCCTGCGCGCATCTGGGAAGACTTGCCATCTGTTGACTGAAACCATTGTTTTCCATGGGAAATACCTTTTCGTAAATGCGAAAGTCGAAGGTCAGTTGAAGATAGATGTCGTATCCGAAAATGGGAGTATTCTGCAGGATGGGCCATCCCTGTCCAACATTGACTCAACCCGCCTTCTTGTTATGCCGGTCCAGCGATTCGCCGGCAAAAGAGTCAAGCTGCGTTTTTCGATGACGAATGGCGACATTTATTCCTTTTGGATTTCGCCATGGGACAGCGGGGAAAGCCAAGGCTACACGGCTGGTGGTGGCCCGGGTCTTTCTCCGGATGGCATCGACCGGCCTTTGCAATGACTTTTTCTGTAATCCATACTAGGGTATAAGCCCTTTTATCCGTTATATTGGAGAGATTATCATGGTTTAATCTGTATTAAAATGGGAAAAATCAAAAGAATCCTTGATTTATACATGAGCGGAACCTTTTCTGCATCTACGCAGTCTTCTTTCCGTAAGTGGCTTTTGGCGTCAAGGGAAAACCAAGAACTCGATCACGAGTTATCCAATCTCTGGGAGAATATGTCATACGCTGCTTCTTTCTCCCGTCGTAGCAGACGCCAGGATCTTCGTGATGTCCACCAGCGTCTGGGATGGAGTGATAACGGACTATTCATTCCACGTTGGGCCATCGCGGTCGGAATCGCTGCGATTTTTGCCCTGTTTGTCTCCGAGTACCTGTACCTTACAAAACTGGACAAAGGGGATGTTTCCGTACAAACCTGTCTGGCGGCCTCCGAATCAGGAAAATCATATTATTGTCTTCCTGACGGAACCCATGTCTGGCTGAATTCCGGATCCACATTAACCTATGTCGACAATACCTTTTCCGACAAAGTCAGGACGGTCTCTTTGACCGGAGAGGCATTCTTTGATGTTGCCAAGGATGAATCCCGGCCTTTTATCGTACAAACGGAGGACATCAGTATCAAAGTACTCGGAACTCAGTTCAACATCAGGACCCCCCTCTTCTTTGACGATTATCAGATATCCCTGGAATCCGGGAAAGTACAGGTCCTTGGACTGTCCCGGGAAGTCATTCTTCTTCCAGGACAGCAGTGTATTCTTTCCAAGGCTTCCGGGCAAGTTCTCGTTCGCCGAACGGACGTATCAAATTATAGCAGCTGGTTCTCCGACGCCATCAGTTTTGATAACCAGACTCTTGGGGACATCCTAATCAACTTGGAGCACTGGTATAATTCACGCATTATCACTTCGGACCAGGTCGATCTCTCCAAACGGCTTTCCTTTACGTTGAAGCCGGAACCTCTTGAAAACACGCTGGTTTTGCTTAGCAAATTAACCGGATACTCCTATGATACTACCGAATCCAAGATGATTAAAGTTACCACTATTAACTAACACAACATGCGCAACAAACTCCTTCTTTTGACATCCTTATTTGCGATGTTCGTTTCCGTGTCTGTCCTTGCGCAGACAAGGAAGGTTTCCCTCTCTGTGCAAGACATTCCACTCAAAGAACTCTTAGCGCAGATTGAAACGAAAACAGGATACACTTTTGCTTACAGCAATGCTGAAGTGGATCTTTCCCGTCTCGTTTCGGTTTCCGCCGAGAATGAGGATGTATTGATGCTTTTGGGAAAGGTCCTGAAAAGCCAGAACCTGACTGCTGAAATCAGCGGCCGTCACATTCTCCTTCTTAAACAGGACAAGCCACAGAATCAAAAAACGCCCGTATGTTCCGGTACCGTAACTGATGAGAAGAACGAGCCTCTGATTGGTGTCTCTGTCATGGAAGTTGGAACGAGGAACGGTACTTCGACGGATTATGAAGGTCATTTCTCGCTGCCGGTATCTTCCGCTAATGCCAGGATCGAATTGGCATTCTTGGGATATCAGACTTTCGAAACAGTGGCGGGTTCCAATCTGAAGATCAGCCTTGTCCCGGACATTAATGCCCTGGAAGAAGTGGTGGTCGTCGGTTTTGGCCAGCAGAAAAAAGCGAACTTGACGGGCTCCGTGATGACCGTCAAGATGGAAGATGTATATGCGAACCGTCCCATCGCCAATGCAGCGGATGTCCTTATCGGTGCCGTTCCTGGCCTTCAGGTCGCCAGCAACGGTAATGCCCCGGGAACCAGAAGATCATTCTCGATCCGGGATGCGTATTCTCTTGGCATCGAGAACAGCGATGGTTCATTCGGCAATACGATTTCCCCGTTGGTCTTGATTGACAATGTCGAGGGAGATTTCGACCTGCTCAATCCGGATGACATCGAAACCGTAACGATCCTGAAGGATGCGGCCTCGGCTGCGATTTATGGAGCTCGTGCGGCTGGCGGTGTGATTCTCATTACGACCAAGCGGCCGAAGAGCAATACGACCTTCTCGTTGAATTACAACAATAATTTCGCGTTTGCCAACGCCATCAACCTTCCCGTCCAGGCATCCTTGAAAGACTATCTGACGACTTATCTGGAATGCTGCGGCGATATGTTCTGGACGATGAACTCTCCCAGTGTATCCAAATGGATCGGTTATCTGGACCAGTATACGAAGAATCCTTCTTCCCTTACGACTTACGGCGATGGAATATACAAGGATTCGGATGGCGGTATCTACTATTTGAATGAGAAAGACTTGGTCCGGAATATGCTGGAAACCAGCAGCCAGATGACCCATAACATTTCAATGAGCGGCGGAACAGACAAAATCCGTTACCGTCTCTCGGGCGGATATGTCGGTCAAGACGGTGTTCTTATTACAAACAAGGACAGCTTCAAACGCCTGAATGCGAGCGGCTTCATCTCGGCGGATGTCACTTCGTGGCTTACCCAGGAAGCAACCTTCTCCTATTCCCATAGTGAACAATCCCTGCCCAAGTCTTCCTTGGCCGTAGACAGGGGGCTTTATACGACTCGGCTGGCATCCTACTATCCGGAAGGAACGATGCCTGAAGAAATCGACAATACGGCGACAGGACTTCCTTTTGATACGCCTGCGAATCAGATCAACTGGTCGAATCCCGCCTACACGGTGTATGACAATCCCCGCCTGTTCTTCAAATCAATCCTTCGCCCTGTCAAGAATCTGGAAGTCGATCTTGAATATACGTTTGACAAAAACAGTTACAACTATAGTCACTATACGGGAAGTCACGCCTATACGACCGTCCAGGGAGGCAAAACAGTGACCCCGTCGGACGACTATCTGGATAAGGCCAAAGCGGCAACGGATTACAATGCCTTAAACCTCTATGGTACATATACCATCGATTTGGGCAACCACAACATCAAGTTGATGGCCGGATTCAACCAGGAGGCCAGCCACTATGAGAAGCTTGCAGCTTGTTCCTATAACCAAGCCGTAATCGAGGTCCCGGCATTGGCATCCGGCACTTCCACCCTGACTGCGAAAGACACGTATCAGGAATTCTCCGTGAGAAGCGGTTTCTTCCGTGTCAACTACAATTACAAGGACAGATACCTGCTGGAAGTGAACGGCCGATATGACGGTTCGTCCAAGTTCCCGAAGTCGGACCGGTTCGGTTTCTTCCCTTCCGTCTCCGTCGGCTGGAACGTGACCAAGGAGGATTTCATGGCCTCTTCCCAGAAATGGTTGAATACCCTTAAGTTCCGTGCTTCTTACGGAGCCATCGGCAATCAGAACATTTCTCCTTACCTGTTCGTTCCGACGATGTCCATCAACAATCAGTATGATGGCTGGCTTTCTTCGGGCAATTATGTGACCGCTATTACCTCCCTGCCTTCGCTTGTCAGTAGCGGTTTCACCTGGGAGAAAGTATCCACCATTGATGTCGGTTTGGATCTGGCCATGTTTGCCAACCGCTTGACCGGGGAATTCGACTGGTATCAGCGGAACACGACGGGAATGCTGGCTCCCGGCATGGACCTCCCGGCCGTCATCGGCGCAGATGCTCCCTTCCAGAACACGGCGGATATGCGCACGCGGGGATGGGAAATCAATTTGAATTGGCGGGACCAGATCGACCGTTTCGGCTATCGCATCGGCGTGAATCTGTCTGACAGCAAGTCTGTCATTACGAAGTACGACTCCAATGATTCCTTCCTCCTTTCCAATTACTACAAAGGAATGGTTCTCGGAGAAATCTGGGGATATGTCACCGACGGTTTCTATACGGTGGACGATTTTGAAAGCACCGGAACCTGGATTCTGAAAAGCGGTGTTCCTTCCATCAACGGTTACAATCCCAGACCCGGTGACGTCAAGTTCAAGAATCTCTCGGACGACGATCTAGGTGAGAACATCATCTATGCGGGAAATGGGACCCTGGATAATCCCGGTGACCGAAAGATTATCGGCAACAGCCGTCCCCGTTATGTGTTTGGCGTCAATCTCGGCGGCAGTTTTGCAGGGTTTGATCTTAATGTATTCATCCAGGGCACTGGCAAGCGGGATGCCTGGATTTCCAACTCGCTCACCGTCCCTCTCTCTCCGGTTACCAATGATGTTAAGTTCGTTCCGCTTTACCAAGGCCTTGATAACTACTGGAAACCGGTAGATGCCGCCAATGGAGACTACACCGCCGCCAATCCAGACGCTTTCTATCCGAGAGTTTACGGGAATTACGGGAATATCCTCTCCAACTATCGCGTATCCGACAAGTATCTTTCCAACGCGGCCTACCTCAGGATCAAGAATGTCACGCTTTCCTATTCCTTCCCCAAGCAGTGGCTGTCCAGATGGAAAATTGCGAAACTCAGCGCTTTCGCCAGCATCGAGAACCTGGCGACCTTCTCACACCTGGCAAAGGGTATTGACCCGGAGACTCTTTCATGGGAGTATCCGTCCTATCGTACGACCTCTTTTGGTGTGAACATCACTTTATAAACACTAACTGACAACGCATTATGAAAAAAATACTCTTTCCCCTCCTTGTTCTGACGGGTTTCGCGCTGGAGTCTTGCAATGATGACTTCCTCGAAAAGTACCCGATTACAGATATTACGGAAGAGAACGCCTTCCAGTCCTATGACAATTTCAAGGCTTTCACCTGGCCTTGTTATGATATGTTTCAGGATGTAACCATCCGCACGAATATATGGAATACCGGATATCAAAGCATTTATCTCGGAGATATGGATGCCGGTTATCTGGAAAGCCGCGCAGAAAGCGGATTCAACAAATTCGGTTACCAGACCGTGCCCAGCGTGGCGACAGGAAACGGATGGAATTTCAGTTCTTATATCCGAAGGATAAACATCATGCTATCCCACATTGAGGATTCCAGTATGTCGAGCGAAGAAAAAGACCATTGGAAAGCCGTCGGGTACTTCTTCCATTCCTTCTGGTATATGGAACTGATTGACCGTTTTGGCGACATCCCTTGGGTTGACAAAGTCCTTCAGAATGACTCCCCGGAGCTGTATGAGGGCAGGAAAGACCGAAAGGAAGTGGCAAATATGGTCATGGAGCGACTGAAATGGGCGGAAGATCATATCGGTAACTTTGAACAAAAGGATGGTGCCAACACGATTAACCAGGATTGCATCAGAGCCGTTATTTCCCGTTTCGGACTTCGTGAGGGAACCTGGAGAAAGTACCATGAACTGGGAGACTATGAATCCTTCTTGAAAGAATGTGTCCGGGCCTCTGAATTGTTGATGCAAAAGTATCCCACCCTTTATCGGGGGACAGACGGTCAGCCTGGTGCGGGTTATGGTGAAATGTGGACAACCGAAGACTTGAGCAAAGTCCCGGGCATTATCTTGTACACCGAATACAAGGAGAGCATCAAGACAAATCATGTCTGTCACGTGGAGCACACGACTTCGAACATTGTCGAGATGAATTCCAACACCATGAATCTTTATTTGATGAAGAATGGAAAGCCGATAGCCAATCCCGATTCCGGTTTCGAAGGATTCACCTCTATGTATTCGGAGTTCCGCAACCGGGATCCCCGCCTGTATCATACGGTCCTTCCTCCGTATGTGGTCTCTTCAACCGGTGGAGATTATCGTACCTGGTCGTTTACCGGCAAGGCTGCGGACCGTGAGTATATAGACATTATGGGGATTAACACGGCTTGCAGCAATCCCGGTGTTGGAATGAAACGGCTTCCTGTCCAGAACTGGAGCGCCTCTCTCGCTCCGACGATTCCCCGTCTGGGCACCAGCGGCTTCATCACCTGCCGTTCCGGATACTATCTCTGGAAGAATTATGATTGCTGGGAGACCAATTACAATGCGGCCCATATGAATACGGCGGACAAGCCGATATTCAAGATCGAAGAAGTGCTTTTGAATGAGGCCGAAGCCAAGTTCGAATTGAACCAGTTCAACCAGGGTATTGCCGATGCGACCATTAACAAGCTAAGGACTCGAGCAGATATGGCAACCCTTACGGTGGCGGATGTCAATGCAAACTACGATCCCGACCGAGGCAAGTATTACCCCAAGGGAAATAACGACGGAATCCTTGTCGATCCTGTGCTCTGGGAGATCCGGAGGGAACGTATCGTGGAGTTGATGGGTGAAGGTTTTGGCTTCTATGATGTTCGCCGCTGGCGTATGGCGCCGTGGTTCATCAACCGGCCGGCAACCGGCATCTGGATGAGCAAGGAAAATGCAATCAAGAACAAGATGACCCTCTTCAATCCTCAGACAGGAATGTCCGACGGAACGAACGGATCCATGACGGAGGGCCGTCTGTTCCTTTTCAACGATCCTATTAAGGAAGGAAAGGGTTGGCTTGAGAAATACTATCTGTATCAAGTTCCGACAACGGAGATTGTGCTGAATCCGAATCTGACCCAGAATCCGGGCTGGTAATAAAAGGATATGGCTAATCGTTGCAATTTCCACAGAAATGTCGGGCTAATTGGCGGATCCCTGCTGAGCCTCGGTGTTGCCGGGGCTCAGCAGCCGGCCAAACAACCGAACATCGTTTTCATCCTGATGGATGACATGGGGTATGGTGACATTGGAGTTTATGGGCAGATAAAGACCGAGACGCCAAATATAGACCGGCTTCGCGAAGAAGGGATGCTCTTTACCCAAAGCTATAGCGGATCCCCTGTCTCTGCTCCTTCCCGCTGCGTTTTGATGACCGGGATGCATTCAGGCCATGCCCAAATCCGAGGGAATGACGAAATGAAGGAGCGCGGGAATGTCATGGATTATCAATCCGTGTATGATGATCCCCGGCTGGAAGGCCAGTATCCCCTCAAGGCTGGCACGATGACTATCGCCCGCTTGGCTCAGCAGGCAGGATATGCGACGGGCTGTTTCGGGAAATGGGGTTTGGGCTATCCCGGATCGGACGGCGCTCCGGAAAAACAGGGCGTTGATGAATTCTTCGGCTATAACTGCCAGCGTCAAGCACATTCCTATTACCCTCCTTTCCTCTATCACAACGATGAACGGGTTTACCTGAATAACAAAGTCATCGATCCGCATAAAGAGTTCCTGGATGAAGGGGCGGATCCCTATGATCCGGACAGTTATCGGAAGTTTAAGCAGAACGACTTTGCGAATGACCTTATCTTCGAGAGGTTACTTTCTTTCGTGGACTCGCATAAAACCAATCCTTTTCTTCTCTTTTGGACGACCCCGATCCCTCATGTTTCGCTTCAGGCTCCTGACAAATGGGTGGATTATTATCGTCAGAAGTTTGGAGAGGAGGAGCCTTATCTGGGGCAGGCTGGAGGATACTATCCTTGTAGATGGCCGCACGCCACCTATGCCGCCATGCTGAGCTATTTTGACGAGCAAGTCGGAGCCTTGGTTGAGAAACTGAAGCAAGAGGGCTTGTATGATAATACCCTGATTGTTTTCACTTCAGACAACGGCCCTGGTTTTACTGGAGGATCCGATGGCCCTTGGTTCAACAGCGGGGGACTTTTCCGATCTGAAAAGGGACGGGGAAAAGCATTTCTCTATGAAGGTGGAATCCGTGTATCCACATTGTATGTTTGGAAGGGAATGATTCCTGCCGGCAGCACAACTGACCACATTTGCTCATTTCAGGATATAATGCCCACGCTTGCTGATGTGATGGGTGTCAAGTCCCCCAAAACGGACGGAATCAGTTTCTATCCTACGCTTGTCGGCTGCGGGCGCCAGAAGGAGCATCCTTTCCTGTATTGGGAGTTTCCGGATCAAGGCGGACAGAAGGCCATTCGATGGGGAAAATGGAAAGGGCTATGGACGCAGATAAAAGCCGGGAACACAAAGATGATGCTGTTTGATTTGGAACAGGATATCCGCGAGGAGAAGGACGTTGCAGATGAGCATCCTCGGATTGTCCGCAAGATGAGAAGGTTCATGGAAAAATCAAGTACAACACCGGAAAACAGCCTTTTCGTTTTATAGTACTTCTAATCAATTGTTTGCGATGATTAATAGTTTTCGTCTCTTTCACATTGGCAATGTAAAGATTGGATTGCTTGTATTGCTGATGAGCTGCAGCTTGAATGCCTGGGCTCAGACAAACAGCAAGATCACCCTTTTACGTTCAAGGACAACTACAGACTATATCTGGGTGGCGGCGCATCGTGCAGACTGTCTTTATGCTCCGGAGAATTCCATGGAGGCATTGCAGCATGCCATTTTCTTCGGAGCCGATATCATTGAAACCGATGTGCGTCTGACCAAGGACCGACAACTTGTCATCATGCACGACTACACCGTTGACAGGATGACGGACGGCTCGGGAACCATTTCAGAGATGACGCTGGAAGAAATAAAGAAACTGCACTTGAAAACAAACTGGGGAGGCCGTACCTCCCTGGAGGTCCCTACTCTGGAAGAGTTCATCGATCAGTCGAAAGGGAAAGTCTGTCTGTATCTTGATAAGGCAAGTTATGATATTCCGGGAGATGAGCCCGGGACGCTGGTAAAGACCATGCTAAAAGTGCTGAAAAAGAAGGGTGTCCTGGAAGAAACGGTATTCGTCCTTGACTGGCCGTACGAAAAAGCGCGCCGAATATTTGGAAAAGACTTGGATAAAGTCATCTATTGCCCCGTAATAGAAGACAAAATCGAGAATCTGGAGGAATATGTTCAAGAGTTTATTACCAAACTGCATCCGATTGCATTCCAGTTCCGAATGAAGAGTCTGGATTCCAAGACCTACAGCCTTCTCCCTCTCGTGTTGGACTCCGGTTCCAAGGCATTCATTGCCGCTACCTGGGACGATCACACGGCAGGTCACAGTGACAATGCATCTGTTTTCGGACGCCCTTCAGAAGGATGGGGATGGCTTATCGAACAAGGATTCAGCATCCTTGAAACAAATTATCAGAATGACCTGATTCGCTTTCTCAAATACGAAAACAGGCATTAAGAAGAGTTGGTTTTTTTAATGGAGGAGGGCGGGGTGAATCCTATCGGGGGTTCTCTCCGCCCGAGTCTTAAACACCGGCCACATTCCAAGAATCCCAGGGGGTATTTTGAATAACACTTAAATATGCCTATATTTGAACTGAATCGCTATTAATACAAACATCTGCCCGTGTCTTATAAAGAGGACATAGTCCTATTAAAGGAAATATCCGATGGCTCCCATAAGGCTTTCGATGAGCTTTATTGTCGGTATGCTCCTTTAGTCAAGACCTTTGCTTATTCTCTTTTGAAGAATTCGGAAGAGAGTCTGGACGTTTGCCAGACGGTGTTCCTAAAGATCTGGTCAAACCGCAAGAACATTGATTCAATATATGCATTCAAGCCCTATTTATATGTGATGGTCAAGAATCATATTTTGGATTTAATAGAGAAGACACATACACAATCATTCACGGATACGGGGTTAACCGACGAGATGCTCTCCGGAGTCACGGACATATCTGCTTTGACGAAGACTGAGGCCGCCGAAGACTTGCTGTTATGTCGAATCGCATTAGAGTCTATGCCCGAAAAGAGGAGAAGGGTCTTCTATTTGAGTCGCAAAGATCATTTGACCTATCAGGAGATTGCAGAGAAAGAAGGTATCTCCGTCAAGACGGTTGAGTATCATATCTCTAAAGCTTTGCAAGAACTCCGAAAACTGGTCCAACTATTACTCTTCTTTTATAGCGCCTAGTTAACATGAACACTTGCTTCAGGCGAGTGTTTTTTCGTTGCGTCCCAGCTGGCCGGCCTCAAAGCGATGCCGCGGCGAAGGGAATGATTCTCTGGAGTCTTTCCATGAATGCCCGGTTT
Organism: Bacteroidales bacterium; assembly: GCA_017557535.1. GTDB lineage: Bacteria > Bacteroidota > Bacteroidia > Bacteroidales > UBA932 > Cryptobacteroides. The sequence goes on from JAFYYM010000005.1 coordinate 11,993, forward strand.
CTCTTTGCCTTGACGATGTCATAGCTGTGCTGCATGTTCAGCAACGTTTCCGCGTCAATGCCCAAGGCCTTTTGGATAAGGAGAGCGAACTCATAGTTGACGCTGCGCTTCCCGTGCAAGGTTTCATTGACCTGTGAACGGGGAACGCCGATTCGCTCCGCCAACTGTTTTTGGGTGATTTCCAAGTACTCAAGTTCCTGCAGAATGATATCTCCGGGATGGATGAGATACGAGGACTCGACGTCATTGGCACACCATTCTCGATTGAAGTCTTGCATCATTGATAGTGGTTTGATAGTTCGTTGATGATACAAATGGTCGCAATGGTTTCTCCATCTTCGATCATTTCCGTGAATTCAATTCTATACTGGGCATTGATTCGAACGGAGGAATAACCTGCTTTGTTCCCGATCAACTTCTCATAATGAAGTGACGGCAGTGTCCGCAGTTTCTCCGTATCAGATGCATCCAGCATAAAGTGAATAATACTCTGGTACTTCTTCACTATGGAAGGCTGGTAGCGGTGGTGCTTGTCCCGGGTTTTTCCATTCCGATACAGTTCCAGGAGATACTCCTTGGCAAAGAACACTTTCATTCTTCGGGCAAATATAAGGATTATTATAATAATTCACAAATTTGTGAACCAATTGACCAGAACGATCTGCTCGCAAGATAAAAAGAAAACTCCGGAACGCCATTGACGATCCGGAGGGGGGATGTAACTTTTTATGATTTTAAGGGAGAGTAAAAAAAACCAGGTCGCAATTGCTTGATTATGAGAGAAATGCTCTTGTTGAAAACAAATATAAATGCGAGGAATCGTCATTTACCCTTGAAACAACGACAAATACACTTACAACGAAACGATCTCCTAAGAGCCTTCCGGCGGCGACAGCCGGTAACCCCCTCTGAGCTCACTCCGGCCATCTCATTGACACACAGCCACTTATGCAAATTCCCTGGTGAAAAATAACCAGGGATTATCGTGTAACTTGTTGACATTCAGCCAAGTAGCCGGACCGGCAAACCGGCCTCCGCTGAGCCAGATAGCCGGAAATGTGGCGAAATGCCGCCCGGTGTGGCGAATGGAAAGGGACGGGGGCGAAAGTTTCCGTACCTTTGCCGCGTCTTAAAACCTGAACAGAGAATGAAGATTCAAGGAAACACCGTGCTGATCACCGGAGGATGCTCCGGCATCGGCAAGATCATGGGCCGCATGTGCCTGGAGAAGGGAGCGTCCCGCCTGGTTATCTGGGACATCAATGAATTCGCCATTGAGGCGACGGTCCGGGAACTGTCCGCCCTGGGCTCCGTGTATGGGCACAAGGCCGACATCTCCTCGCCCGAGTCCGTGGACAAGGCCTATGTCGATACGAAGGAGGCCTGCGGCGACGTGGACATCCTCATCAACTGCGCCGGCATCATCACCAACAACAAGACCTTCGCCGAGCAGACGGACCTGGACATCATCCGGACGGTCGATATCAACACCAAGGGGGCGATGTTCGTCACCCTGCGGTATATCAAGGACATGAAGGCCCGCGGGTGTGGCCATATCTGCAATATCACATCATCCGCCGGGATGTTGTCCTTGCCGAAGATGGCGCTGTATGCCGCCTCCAAGTGGGGCGCCATCGGCTGGTCCGATTCCGTCCGCATCGAACTGCAGCGGGAGAAGAGCCCGGTCCGCGTGACCACGATCGCCCCGTATTTCATCAATACGGGCATGTTTGACGGTATCCGTTCCTTCTTCAAGGTCCTGAAGCCCGAGACCGTCGCCCGGAAGACGCTCCGCGCCATCGAACACAACCGCGGCTACAAGGGCATCCCCTTCACCCAGCACTTCATCCGGCTGATGCAGGGCATCTTCCCGGTGAAGCTGTTCGATTTCCTTTTCGGCGACGTGTGCGGCCTGTACACGGTCATGGACCATTTCACCGGCCGGAGGCCCGCTGTCAAACTGCCTGAAAACAAGAAAAAAGCCTGCTGACATGGCCCTCGAAAACACCTCTCCCGAAAGGATCGAAGAACTGGTCCGCAAGCAGCGGGCTTTCTACGCCACCGGCGTAACCCGCGACATCGACTGGCGCCGCGACCGGCTCCAAAAGTTCCAGGAAGGGCTTCGCAAGTGGGAAAAACCCCTCTGCGACGCCCTCTGGCAGGACCTGCACAAGAGTTACGAGGAGGCCTATATGACGGAAATCGGCCTCGTGTACGGCGAAATCCGCGAGGCGAAGCGCAAAGTCCGCTGCTGGGCCCGCCGCCGCTGCCGCCCCACGCCGCTCACCGTCCTGCCGTCCTCCTCCTTCATCGTCCGCGAGCCCCTCGGCTGCACCCTCATCGTGTCGCCGTGGAACTATCCGGTCCAGCTGCTGCTGAACCCGCTCGTGGGCGCCATCGCCGCCGGCTGCACGGCCATCCTGAAGCCGTCGCCCTACGTGCCGAACGTGTCGAAAGTGCTGGAGGAGATGATGGCCGATACCTTCGAGGAGGACTTCGTGGCCGTGGTCCAGGGCAACCGCGCCGTGAACACGGCGCTGTTCAATCACCGCTGGGACCTGGTTTTCCTGACCGGCAGTCCGTCCCTCGGCAGGATCGCCATGGCCGCCCAGGCTCAATACCTGACGCCGATGGTGCTGGAACTCGGCGGCAAGAGCCCGTGCATCGTGGACAAGGACGCGAACCTCACCGTCGCCGCCCGCCGCATCGCCTGGGGCAAATGCCTCAACAGCGGCCAGACCTGCATCGCTCCGGACTATCTCTTTCTCCACGAGGACATCAAGGACGCTTTCGTCGAGGCCTTCAAGAAGGAACTCGCCGGTCTCTACCCCGACGGTACGGAGCGCTCCGACAAGTATGTCCATATCGTCCGGGAAAAGGCTTTCGACCGACTTGTGGGCTATCTCAAGGACGGCGAAATCCTCGCCGGCGGCCGCTACGACCGCTCCCGGCTCTGGATCGAGCCGACGCTCCTCGACAAGGTAAGCCCCGACGCGCCCGTGATGCAGGAGGAAATCTTCGGCCCCCTCTTCCCGATCCTGACCTTCCGCGACCGCACTGAGGTCATCGACTTTGTCAATGGCCGCGAAAAACCGCTGGCCTTCTACTATTTCGGGAAGGGAAGCGACGGCTGGGACCTCATCGGCCGCACCACCTCCGGCGGCGCCTGCCTCAACGACACGATCATGCACATCGCCAATTCGAACATCCCCTTCGGCGGCGTGGGCAACTCCGGTATGGGCTCCTACCACTCCGAACGCTCCTTCCTGGCCTTCAGCCACGAGCGCGCGGTCATCCAATCCCCCACCTGGATCGACCTCGCCTTCCGCTACATGCCCTACAAGCTCTTCCC
>JAFYYM010000038.1 GCA_017557535.1 Bacteroidales bacterium
CTGCTATTGAAGCCGCTGGTCACCGCCATCCTGCGCGGCCTGGGCAGCTCGGAGCATCGGCGGGACAGATAGTAGCGCGAAAACGATTTTCGCTGAAGGAAAGGGAATCTCCTCTTTCCCGGATAACTATGCCCAATCAAACCGATTGTGTTCCTTGCAACGCCCCTGCGGCGAAAAAATGATTATCTTTGTTGAATGTGCAAAGAATCATTCCAATGACACTGAAAGAACTCGAGAACCAATATTCATCTTTGACTACAGAAACCATCAAAGGCTTCATCAAAGGCATTCATTCCTCCTATGTCAGCGATGATGTCAGCACTCTCTCTTTGCTAGGCTTTCTGGAAAAGATCTTGACATCCTTTCTCCCGGAGGGAAGAAGGATATGCGCTTTGAGGGGAAAGATTTCTTCAACGGATCGTAACAGCATTACGCTGCATGGAAAAATTGTTGCTGCAATGATGATCATTCTTCAGCAGACAAAGTCCTATTCTGACCTTAGGTCGAAAACACTTATCCTCCTTGCATATTCAGCCGCAGTTGTTAAGACTAAATATGATTTTGCCGCACTTTTCCTTGATTCCCTGAGTTATCGTATTGTAGAAACTGGCCTGACTTGGAGGTCTGTACAAGAAGACTCTTTGGATGTCTTGTGTTACTCATTGGAGAATGGAATACGATTCGATAAGGGGCATTCTGATTTTTTTTCGTTCTCTGGAAACGGTAAAGCTGAATGCCGAAACGGTAAGCTCAGAATATGCTCCTCCGATGTGATAGAGGCTGGAAATCAAGCCTTTTCTATTTTTGATGAGAGAATCGCAGTAGTGACAAAAAACACGAGAGAGGAAAGGCTCAAGTCTTCAACTCGAGACGATGCCGAATCTCTTGCCGCCTTTGCCGATACTTTCATTCAGACGCAGGATTCATTTTCCAAGGAAAAACAACATAAGAAAGAGATTAATCCAGGCGACATAGTCAGTATTATGGTGACCGATTGGGAGACATTGCTTTGCTCAACGGTTGATTCAGACGATACTCTGGAGGGTGAGATTATCAATGAGGAACTCATAAAGGGTACATGGACCAGGAATATAAAACCGTATCTTTTTGATGGCGATTGCATTCGTGACGCGGTTGTGGTTGAGAAAGAGGATAACTATTGTTATTTTTCTATCCGTGATGCTTATATGGCTTATGCCAAGAGAATAGCGGAAGAAGACTCCAGGAACAGCATTGTCATGGAGGCAGTGGTTTCGGAAGTCAAGAAGGAATGGTATGACGGAAGAGTTACCTGGATGACTCCTTCAGGTTATGGCGGCGTATCCTTCCCTCTGGCAGGAAGAGAATTGAAGCCAGGAGACAAAGTCGTCATGTCCATTCTAAACATCCAAACCACAGGTACATCCTTTTTCATAAATCTTTCTCAGCCTAAATATGGCTATGAAAGGATTGACAAACCGTTTGAATCAGAAGAAGATGTTTTAGCCGATTTCGTCACGACAGCAAATAAGATTCACGCCGAATTTGCGGTAAAAGAAGACGATGAAGCACGGAACGAAGATGCTGAAATTATCCGGCTTCTTGCTTCAATTCTTGCAAATCGGGCTACCAAAAGGATTAGCTTGAATACCTACAGGCAAAGACTGGTATCATTATTCCTTCTGAATATGATTGGTGATAAGGCATTCTTCGATGACCTTAAACCAGAGACATGTTTCCTGCGGTGCTGCATATCCTATGCTCAGGGCAACAAAATCCGGGGTATTAACAGTGCCTTTACAGGTGAGCAAGAATCAATATACAAACTTCTGTCTTTTGGAGAGGGGCAGGAACAAGAACTGATGAATCTGGTAGCATCAATACCTGCTCAGTCCGTTCCTAGAAAGATCGGGACACTCATGCTTGGTCTGAAGATCAGCGAACGTTTCAAGGATGAGTTCAGAGCTGATGAAGACACGATTCGAAGAAAGATCTGCGCACTTCTTGGTGTCGGAGACTTGTTCCGAAATAGTGTGACGACTAAGTATGGCAAGTACGGCAAAACTGAAAACAGAGAAGTTGAGTTCAAGTCATCATACATCTATCGCAATGATGACAAAGGTCCTGATATCGATTATCAGGGACGCGGGCAGGTGTTTGAGGCAGTATGTGGCCTTCTGAACGCAGACGGTGGGACGGTCTATATCGGTGTGAATAATAATGGTGATCCCATCGTATCTGAGGACTCAGGCTTGAACGCCGACATCGGATGGCTGAGGGAAAACTTCAAGTTCCTGAACGGAATGAGGGCCAGACAACTCGGCCACGCCATATGTGAAGTGAAAGACTTCGATAGCTATGTGCAGTTCCTGAATTCTGAGAAAGAATTATACTTCAAGGAATCTCTCCTCGGCAATATTATCATAGAGGTTACAGAAGATGCAGATGCTATCCGCATCACCGTGAATCCTTCGGAATATGAGATAGCATATCTTTATCCTGATATGACTCGCAATGGCGGGCGTGCATTTGTTCGCGACGGTGGCCGCACCGTTGAAATGACTCGCGTCCAGAAGGAACGACGTCTGGCTTCACTGAAAAACATTACCAAGGAAATGGGATTTGTCGTTGCCATTCAGGAGGCGATTGACCGGCAGGGGAAACTCCTTTTCAAAGGATATGCTAGCGGCAACAGCGGGGAGGTGAAGGACCGGCTTGTTGTCCCGATCAATCTGTTCTACAACGACGAGAATGTCTATTGCTTTGATCTCCTCAGTAAAAAGTACAAGCAGTTCAGACTGCATAGAATCACGTCAATTGAAACGGTGCCAGAAACATATCACCTGCAAAAGTCCTTACCCAAGGAGGCTGATGTTTTCCGATGGCTCGATGAAGGAGGAAGAAAGTATCATATCAAGTTTCGGATGGACGTCGGTGCCAGGAACTACCTTTTGGAGGAATACTCTTGTGCAGAGCGATTACCTGTTTCTGAATTGTACGAGGAGAAGAAGAACAAGTGGATCCTTGACACACGGGTTAATGGACTTGGAGCCGTAAGGCGGTTCTACTTGGGACTGGCCGACAAGATAGAGATTCTTGACACGGAGGATTCCGAGGAATTGAAGAAATGCATCTACGATTTCGTCCGCGAAAATGTTATTCCTGACTCAGAAGTGTTAACACGATAAGCGTATGGCCTTGACAGATAATGCCCCACAAAACGGTTTGAAGATCCTTGGACAGATAGAGCTTCCCGAGATCAAGCAGGAGAATAAATCCCTGCAAGGTAAGGGCAGTGCTGTCTCAGTCCTTCCCAACGGCTCATATCAGCTGGACCTTAACCAAAAATGGCAGATTGGCGCAGTTATTTTTTATGACGGCGTTGTCAACAACTTCGGCATGATAGCCGTCAAGGCAAAGAAGGCAAGAACCTATCGTTTCACGAGTGATGTAAAAAGAGGCAGACTTCCTCTAGACCGAGGCGATCTTGTCGTTTTCCGGGCTGATGGCAATGCGGTGAAGGACCTTGTGCCTATTCGTTCGACCAGTACGTTACCTTGGTCGATGATCCTTCGCCATATTGATTTCTGTGAAGTCATCGAATTTGAGTACAACATAAGTAAGTATTCGGGATCAAAAGGACATATGTCCATCCCTGTCATCGAAGGCTGTGTCTCCGGAATGAGCAGTTCCGATGAGCCAAACATGTTGACGGAACTGTACAAAAAGCTTGAATCCTTTGAGCAAGATGAACAGAAAGATGGATACCTGAAAAAGATACTCCCCTTAGGTATACAGTCTTTCTTTGTGAAGAAATGCCTTAACCAGGAATACGCCGCTTCACTTTTGAACGAAGAGAGTCCCTATCTAGCGGAGTACCACTTCGTTGTCTCAGCCATCCTTAACGGCTCTATTGAAAAAGGGGACTTGTCAACCGCTTCGCAGATTTTTTCATCTTTTTCAGGGCTGGAAAGCTCATATGAGGCTTTTTTGTCTGCTCTTAATAATAAATCAAGTGACTGGAACGTTCTGACTGCACAAATAAAGGCATTCCAGAAAGAGGAAGATGGTAATGACTTCTTACTTGATATTTTACAGAGCGAATTAGATGTTAAGCCTACCCCAAATGTCCTGTTAGCATCCGCTGTAATAAAAAAGGCTCCGGAATATGAAATACTGCTCAAGAAGGCTAATCCCGACGGTTTCAGCAAAGAGTTCGTCGTTCAATCGATTCAAGCCGAGCATAGTGTGGAGGGCAAGGAAACAATCTTGAGTTTTCTTCCAGACGATCTGGCTACTGAAATTGTCACCGAATCGTTTACTGGCTCCGTTCTGGAACGTCGATATTTCACATCAAGATGGAAACGTGACAGTGAACTGAATTTTGCTTCATTTGACATTGAATCTGACGGAAAGTATATTTCCCAGGCCGCTGTCATCAACGAGAAAGGAGAAGTCATTGAAGATCCTCACTCAAGTGACCTCTTCCCGATTATCAATGCCATCAGAAAGGCGGAGGTTCTGATTGGACATAATATTAAAGAATGGGATATCCCTATTCTGAAAAGTGAAGGTCTGTCAGTCTCCGAAGCCCAATTCATCTGGGACACGATGGAAATGGAGCTCATTCTTGAACCTACACGTTATTCATATGCCCTTGAAACGGCCCACACGGCATCCCAGGATGCAGTATTAAGCCTGAAGCTTTTTTGGAATCAAGTCTATAGAATTGTAGAAGGCGGAGAAAGGTATTCCCATGTCAAGGAGATACTTCCCACCTTCCTTCAAGACTTCCTGAAGCGGGTGTCTTTGGAAGAATACAGCACTTTTTTGAAAGAGGCATCAGGTGGAACGACATCTTTTTTCAGGGAAAGATCTGAACTTGATTCGTCTCTGAAAAACAAACTGTCAGAGATTTCCGGACGCTCTCTTATCCTCGCCCCACAAGACCTATGGCCCATCATTGCCTCACATGTTGACACGTCCTTTCCGACAGCGAATGGAAACCAGTATCTAAGTGTTTCTTCTTCGGCTGTAGAAGAAGATGGCAATCTGAGTTCCCTTTGCAAAGTGATACTGAGGACATTTGTGAAGTCAGTATCGAATCCGTTGGTAATCAAGCTTTCTGCGGCGGCTCGCCGCATTATTACAGATGAAATCCTTTCAACCTGCTTGGTTGACACTGGCGCTGGTGACGGCATTATCTGCACAGATACTTTCGGAGTCGAGGAGCTGGGAGATCTCGTAGCTTTAGGTATTTCAGATATTTATTCTACAGGATATGAGATTGAGAGCCGGATGAATCGCTTTCCGGTCGGCGAGCCCTTCTGCGCAGCCGATCTTCTGAAGAGTCCATTGGGGGCTAAATTGCTTATGCAGCTTTCCGGTGCGACTGTCGTTCCTGTTGGGAAAGCTGATTGTCCAAAACTCCACCTCCCTAAATTCCCCGAAGATGCTCAGAATGTGTGGATGCATAAGGACGAAAAAGGCCTTTTCCAGGTGTACTGCAACCGGAATTATTCTGAGTACATCGGTTGTCTGTACGCCACATATCCATCTGTCTCGCAGCACCAAATAGAGTGGGTCTTCTCCGACTCGAAGGAATCCCACATATCTGTCATGGCAACCAGGCGGAATCCCCATTTCGATGCAAGAATGAAACGAGTCAACCCTACGTCCCTATACCGATCCATGTATTGGGCGTACCAGTTTGGGTTGATAGAGGGAATTCCTAATACATCCGTCAAGGTCCTATATGTCAACAACCAGGCTGAGGTCGAAGCTGTCAGACGCTATGCCGAGTCTTTGGGGTATTATTCTCCGGCAATTGATATCCCCGTTCAGCGCAGGATTGAACTTTGCTCTAATCATACAACCAATCGTCGTATTGTTGTAATCGGTGACTCTGATTTCCGGAAACTCCGACAAGCTAAGATCAGCCAGCCGATTTGCCTGGTCTGGGATAATCTGGACATTGATTCTCTTCAAGTGATGTGGAGAGGGCTTATCCCATTCGGAGATGAGCCGGAGTATGGTGCTGAAAGCATTGAGCCGGAAGAAGGGATTCCAAGTGCCCTTTCATGTATCCTTGCCGTATGGCCAATGGTGAAGTATTATTATCATCAACTTGCCCGGCAAAATCCTTTCAATGAGATATGCCTGCTTGATCCCAGTTTCGACGATTACAGGGAACTGGAAAAGAGTTTTATGGCATCGCGCCATGAAGTCACATTGTGGCAGGACGAAGAATCATATAAAGAAGTTGTGAAGAATGCCCAGCAGTTCTTTGCTGGTGCTAAACGGGAAGAGGATCTGGACATCGATTTTGAGCATGCGAAAGAGACAATCCGCCAGATTATGCTCGACCCGAAGGTGAAGAATCCTCCTGCACAGTGGACACCTATTCAGGAAAAAGCATTGCCGCAGGTTTTCAATCGCAAGTCGCATAGTCTGATCTCCATTCCAACCGGTGGCGGTAAGTCGGTACTCTTTCAAGGTCCGGCTCTATACCGTGCCGCATTTACGAACCGACTGTCCATTGTGATCACTCCTCTGAAAGCTCTCATGCAGGATCAGGTGAACGGCTTGCAAGAATTGGGGTTCCTGACGAATGTTGAATATCTGAACTCTGACAAATCGCGTCCGGAGACTTCCCGGATTTACCGTAAGGTAACAGGGGGAGAAATCGCACTTCTGTATGTCACGCCGGAGCGATTTCGTTCCCGGGGATTCCGCAACGCCTTGGAATCCAGAATGGAGGCTGATTCCGGCCTCGAATACATCATCTTTGATGAAGCCCACTGCATCTCTCAATGGGGGCTGGACTTCCGCCCGGAATATCTTAGCACGGCTCAGACGTGCGCTAAAATGGCAGAAAGGTTTCCTGACACCCGGATTGAACTCTTCTCGGCTACGGTTACCGGCCAGGTTCGTGACGACATTGAGAGTTTTATCACTCCTCTGACAGGCATCGGGACCGATGAGGCATACAATCCCGTTCGGAATCATATCGGAATGGAATTCACGATGACCGATGATTCGACAGAAGGCAGGGCAACTCTTTTGTTCCATAAGATAGAGGAATCCGGATTCGACCCATCTATCAGCAGAGTGCTTGTCTTTTCTAGGACTAGAAAGATGACAGAGGAAGTCTGTACACTTCTCGCAGATAAGCTGAAAAGTTCTTCCATCTATGCCTCATTGGCAGAAAAAGTGGGTTATTTCCATGCCGGGATGGATGCCGAGGACCGCTCGGAAGCCTTCGACAAGTTCCGTGACGGCGAATATGTAATACTCATTGCCACAAAGGCTTTCGGTATGGGAATGGATATCCCGAATATCCATTTCATTTACCACCTCAGTCCGCCTCAATTCATCGAGGATTATCTACAGGAAGTCGGGCGAGCCGGTAGAAGCCGGGAAATGTATGAGCAGGCCGGTTTCAATCCTGATCATCCTATACCCACGCAATGCTTCGTCTCAGTAGAGGATTTCCGAAACTTGAGAACACTCCTTGCACAGGGCATGCTCAATTGGGAAGATGTCCGGTCAATTTATGTGGCTGTCAGGGATTTCGTGGAGAAATTCCAGCCGGAGGGAGCGGAGCAGACAGTCCCTATCGCCGTACCTGACAATGTCTGGAAAAAAGAAACCGCAAACGGTGCCGTTGCAGATCCGACTGCCTTCAGACTGGGACTGTATTGGCTGGAAAGGATGCAGCGTATCACCATGGGGTATTATGCCTCTACGACCATAGATCTCGCTCTACATGACAGCGGGAAGAGGCCGCCTATCCGTGATGAGAAACTGAGCGCCGTTTATGATTTTGTCCTGAATGAGGCCGCCAAATGGAAGAACCCCGATAACGTTCAGATATACATCAATGAGATCTGTTCGCAGCTTTCTATCGGTCAGAATTCTCTCTTCCGGTATATCATTCAGGGATCCCGCAGTGGTCTTTTCTCCGTCATTAACAGGACCGCATTTACGTTGACGAAACTTCGCATGGACGAAATGCATTACTGCATTGAGAATAGAGCCCCCCTTTTCGTCATTAATGTGGTTTTTGAAGCCACAAGACTGCTGCTATCCTCAATGGAAGTAAGAAAATCAACGCTGGTTGACATCCAGAAGCGGAATGCCATTCTTGAGGAGGCTCTTGCATCATCAGGGGTAATAGAAGCGACTGATGATAACCAGAACAGGGACCATATGCCATGGTATAAACCCAATGGCACCGGCATCTCGACCAAGAAGACATATGTCAAAGATCTGTCCATGAAGCGGGCAAAGTACATGTTCACGATTGTGGATATGCTTACGGGAACGTCTGTCAAATCCCAGATCGATGACAGAAAGCGTCAGGTCGTCCAAGAGGTATACGTCTCATCCGGTCGTTGGAAGGATCATCTTTCAAAAATGAAAGATGACTGCATCAAGTTGGCAAAGTATCTTGCCGAACGATTCTTCAGAAATGAGCGGGACTTTGTCTGGACAGAGGCAATCAGCGAACTGCGGCTTCCGGAAGATTATCAGTACCTATGCGACCTGGTCAGCATCCTTCGTATGCTTGGCTTCATCAATGCGGACGGTATCTTATCTACTGGCATTGAAATTAATCTGACAGATAATCGCAATGAAATTCCTGAATCCATAGGGGAGGACCAGGTAGAGGTACATATCGATCCTCTGGACAAGGACGTAATGGATGATTTCTCCGAGGTTAACTTCTTGAAGGAACTTAAGTTCTCCTTGATGGACACCTTCCGGGATATCCCGAAAGAAAGATTCTCAGAATTCATCCAGGCATATTTCAGCTGTAAGACCAGAGAGGACTACATGCGGGTCATGGGGCAGTATAATGAGGAGGGGAGTGACCGGATGAAAGCCCTGCAAAAAGTCGCCATCAAAACGCAGGAGGACCGTCTGGATGACATGCAGCGGGCGATCTACCGAGAAAGCATTGACGAGGATATCAATGTCATCGCCGGACCCGGTTCAGGAAAAACCCATGTCCTTACGCTACGTTGCGCAAAGCTTGTCTACCATCATAAGGTTCTTCCTCAGAATATCCTTGTCCTCGCCTATAACCGAGCCGTTGTCGAGGAACTCAAGACGAGGTTGTCAAGACTGTTTAATGAGCTGGGATATGGGCGCTCGATGAGCCAATTGCAGATATACACCTTCCATGGTCTGGCCAAGAAGTATTGCTATGACCAGATTAAGGACAAGCCGATGGAAGAGTGGGAGAGCACATTCCTGGGTTATATCACTGCTCCTCGGACTAAGGGTGTCTTCCGTGCGGCAATGGGGAATGTCCAGTACGTCCTGATCGATGAGTTTCAGGATATCACGCAGACACGTTTGGAGTTGATGCTTCAGATGCGAAAGCTCCTGAAACGCGACAACGTGGAACCCCGTTTCTTCACGATTGGAGACATCAACCAGAGCATTTATGGCTTTGACAAGCTTAAGCAGGGCTATCCGATGGATCCGCAGTATTATTATGACAATCTGCGGAAATCCATCAAGCCTAAAGAGATGTGGATGACAACGAACTACCGCTCCTATCAAGGTATTCTGAATGCCGCATTTAAGTTTATCCCCGGAGACGACAAGAGGCTTCTGCCGCATTCTTCCGAGAAGATAGTCGCACCGAAGGAGCAGTATGTCTTCATCAAGGATTCGGCCAGTTGGTTTCAGGAGTTTCCGAGCCTTATTCAGCAGTTTAAGTTCATTAATGACAAGGAAGAGGACGGGACTAGGCGGATCCTTTCTGTGGCAGTTTTCTTTAGGAGTAACGCCGAAGTATATCGCGGTTATTCTCATTTAAAGAAAATGATGCTCGGTGATGTCCGGATCAGAATTCAGGGAGCGTCAGGAGAGTTCTTCCGTACAAGGGAGTGCTATTCATTGATTTCATCTTTACGAAGAAATCCTGATACAGTCGTAAGGGAAGATATGAAAGAAAAGGTCAAGGCATTCCTTGATGGTCAGAGAAACCAGTATCCCAATTGGGATCCATATTATCTTGATTTGACGTATGCCCTTGCCTTGGATTATCTTTCCATTACGGCCCCTGGAAGTACCTTGTATTCAGACATGGCCGACTATCTCGAAGATATAGGAGAGCGGGATGACGGACAACTGTCTAAGATACTCCAGAAACATAGGAGTGAATTCCCGCATTTCGGGGAGAAGATTGAGATTATCTTGACTACAATGCACAAGGTCAAGGGGCTGGAGTTCGATGCCGTGATTATAACGCCTTCTTACCAGCCGCTTGGATATGACCGGGATGGTAATCTTGAAGAGCACTGGCAAGATTTGATAGGCGAGGAACGGCGTCTGTATTATGTCGCATATACCAGAGCAAAGAAACGCCTATACGCGTATCGCTACCCTCGAGAGTTGAATGTTGAAGCCTGTGCCTGCTATATGCCGAGCCTTCAGCTTCAGCAAAAACTTGGGCACAGCTTCGATCAGGGACTGGACAAGTTCAATATTAGTTATACTGTCACGAACTTTGCGGTCAACGAGATGATTCGCTCGAGGATATCGAAGAATGACAATGTATTCCTGCAGCGGAATCGATTTGGTGATGGCTGGAATGTCATGTATGTGGATAAGACCAGTGGGCGTATCTGGCAGATTGGCGCTTTAGCTAGAGGAGAGAACTGGTATGTGAACCGGGCATGTCAGGGAGTTTCACGGGTTGACGGTCTCTTTGTCAGCGACGTCTATACATGGAGGTACGAGGACACGCTTCGTACAGATGCCGCAAAGAACACCTCGTATGCATCCCAATGGACTCCAGAGGCAATCCAATATGGATCTGTTCTGATTGTTGATATTGCAGGATATACCGGGAATCAGTGAGAAGCTATATCATCGAGTTTCTTATGTCCGTGAAAGGGTGATGATGGAGTCAGCAATCCCGGAGACTCTTTGATCATGTGATATCAATAATGTCGAGCGGGATTTCATTAACTCTACTATCACCTTCAGAATGGAGTCTGAGGTTGCAGGATCCAATGACGATGTGGCTTCGTCGAGTATCAATATCGGAGCATTCTTAATAAATGCACGGGCTAGTGCAATCTGCTGTTTCTGCCCTCCTGAAAGCCGAGAGCCCCTGTCGCCAATAACTGTCCCATAGCCGTCAGGCAGACTCATGATGAAACTATGTAGGCCAGCCTTCGTGGCTGCTTCTTCCACATCATCGAAAGTTGGATTATCGACTCCCAATGCGATATTGTTAAAGATGGTATCATTGAATAGAATCGCATCCTGGGGAACATAACCGACAATGTCTCTGACGTTTGCAGCCGGAATTTTAGATATGTCCTTTCCAAAAACCTTTATTGTGCCGTTCTTTGGAGAGAACAGCTTAATTGCCATTTCTGCTGCCGTTGTCTTTCCCACCCCGACGCTACCAATAATCGCAAGGCTTTTACCTTGATTGAGCTTGAAAGAGAGATTGTCGAGGACGGGAACATCTTTCTCATATGAATATGATACGTGAGAGAACTCTATCGCGGGTACGTCTGAATCGATATCCGAAAAAGAAGTGACATCCAATTGGAGGGTTTCATTTTTGGAGTCGTCCTGCATATTGAGCACTTTGTTTATTCTCTCAAGCGATGCGATCTGCTTTCTGATGCTATAAGATGCCTTGGCGATCCCACGGACCGGTGCTATGATGGAATGGAAAATCAACAGGTAGTATACGAATTCGGCACCTGAAAGATTGATTCCTCCGGCAAGAATACTGTTCCCGCCAAACCAAAGAAGGGCTGCCAATACAGTGGAGACAGTGAATTGTGTAACTGGTGAAGAAAGAGCTAATACCCTGTTCAGTTTCCTGAAAGTCTTCCGATTTCTCTCATTAATAATCTCAAAACGGGACGAGGCTTGTTTCTCCGCATTAAAAGAATGGATAACAGCTAAGCCGCCTAACGTCTCTTCATATTCGGAAAGAATAGCCCCTCTTTCGCTCTGCCCCTTGTGTGCAAGCCGTTTCAATGACCGGCCAATCACTATGATGATCAAGGCGCAGATGACAAGAAGAGCAAATGCGAAAAGGGTTAGCTTTGGAGAGATCGAGAAGAGAGTAATAAGATAAATGATAATGGGAATAGGATGCTCAATCAACAGATCCAACGTATTGTTGACGCACCATTCGACCTCTAGAACATCGTTGGTGGTTCTGGAAACCAAATCACCTCTGTTATCCTTGCTTAAAAGATTTGAGGGGAAGTCGAGGATCTTGTCATATAACTCCTTGCGTAAATCCCTAAGGATACCGACACGCATCGGAATCCTGAAATACTCTGCCAGGTATGAACACCCGTTGCTGAGAAAAGACGTGGCAACGATGAAAACCACAATAATCAACAAGCCGTAACCGACGCCGTGTTCAACAGAGGTTTCTTGGAGATAATATAGCGTATTGTTTTTAAAGAAGTCTGAGTAGTCCTGCAACGAAGATCCAGAAGGCCCAGTCATCAGTTCGATCGATTCACCAGAAACGCCAAACAGCATATTGATGATAGGGATCACGGCCGTAAATCCCACAATGCTGAAGATAGAACTCAAGACCATAAACAGGATGTTCAGTCCGATACTTCCCTTATATCTTGGGAAGTACCGGCCAAGCAGCCCGAGGTAATTCATGCCTCTTTTCGCAGCCATACCGACTAGAACCGTAATTGCAGCTTCAGGTTCCACATACGCCCTAACGAGTAGAACATATAGACATCATCCGGATTAACTTCCTTTGAGGATACTCCCACATTGGACGGATTCCAAGATTTTTCTATATAATGATTGTTCAAAACATTATTGACTTGTCCTATCAATGAGGCATTCATCCCGGCAATCTTGAATGAATAGGCTGCTCTAGCATCGAGGGAGCCACCTGCAGGTGCTTTCCAAGGCTCGCTTACAAATACTTCTTTACCGATTGAAAGATTGCTGCCGGAAAGAGAGTAATAGGCATAATTCCTGTCAAAGAAGGTGTAGCCAGCGCCTACTTTAAAGTCCTTAAACGGTTTGAAAAGGGCGTCAATGGACGCGGTCGTCTGCGCAGAGCCGCCAACATGGATGCCCTTCATGTTGATCAGAGCCCAGGCGTGATCCTCGGCACCAGGTGTCGTGGTACTTCCATCAGAAGTAATCGCCTGGCCGGAAAGGTTGTAAGCATACCCTTTGACCTTGTCACTGTCCCACCGCCAGTCACCAACCGAAAGCATCCCGGACAGTTCCATCCAACGGGCAGGTCGGGCATTGATTTCAAGCTCAACTCCCATATGCCTAGAATTGACCCCTGTCATATTCAGATAGTATTGCCCTCCAAGCTTCCCCCTCTTCGCCATGGCTTTGTCAATCCATTCAATGAAATACCCGTTCAATGCGATGTCGATGAAATTATCATGGAATCCATATCCAATCTCGGCTGATGCCGCTTTTTCGTTTGCCACACGCTCATTGATGGTGTGTGATGACGTGGCGGACATAAAGACGCCGCCCTTGAATTTTGGCGCCCTTGAAACGTACCCCAGATTGGCATATACGTTATTATGCTCGTCAAGCCTATAGTTGGCTCCCAGTTTTACATTTCCGCCCCAAAAACCGGCTACTCCGGACTTTGCGTTGTCGGAAGAATAATAAAACCGATCAAATCTCCAAAAATGGGAGTAGTTCAGCGCACCGGAAAAGAAGGCGTTGAAGGCGTTTTTTGAGAATTCGATTTGAGCGAAGCCTCCTTCTTGAACAATATGGGAATCGTAGTCCCGATAAAGGATGTCTCCAATTCCGAGATGAGCTTGCTTCCAGGAGTCTGTTGCGATCGGGTTATTCTCGGCTTTCACATCCAGTCGACCGGGGTCAATATAATACTCACCTCCTAACAGATCTTCGAGCGTGTTCTGGTGCAATGCCTTATACGACCGGATGTCCAAACCCGCTGTAAGATCAAAGAGCGAAGAAAGGGAGTTCTTATATGTGGAAACAAGTCCATACGTACCGTAATTGCCGATAGTGTTGGACATGACAAGGAGGGATCCGCGTGTCGATGAGCCGTTAATACCTTCAATTTTGGCATAGTCAAAAGTGCCGTCAGCAGCCCTGAAGCTCATGTTCAGTTTGCCATAATCTGCCGCATACCAGTCATATTCAGAATATGTGTCTTCATCGGCTAGGCCAGAGTGGGAATAGCCCTTCCCGAAGGAATAATAACCGCTGGTGCTTAAACTTGATTGAGGGTTAATCTGCCATACGTGAGTAAGAAAGGCCATTCCATTGGTAAAATGCTCAAGGCCTGTTGAGCGTCGCTGACCATGACTATTGAATCCCAACTCGGGATTATATCTTGTCCAATGCTCTTCAACAGTATAGGTGGATTTCACCCGCTCCCATTCCGCTTTAGTCAAAGCGTCCGAGCGTGAGTAGTGTTCCTGAGATGATCCGAAAGCAGTGAGACTCAACTGATGAGAGGCGTTGAGTCTTTTGGATACATTTAAGAAGGTATCTCCCACCTTGAACTCTCCTCCCTGGAAATATCCATCTCCAGAGGAATAGCCACCACGGAAGGTCATGGACCAGCCATTGTCCATTAGGCCTGTGCTGACTGAGAACGCAGTCTTCTGGAAGCCATTATTACCAAGCGTGTAGCTAACATCGCCACCTTTTTGAGTTTCGATTCCTTTTGTGACGATATTGATTGTTCCTCCAACTGAGGGTGACGCCACTTTCCCGGAGCCGATACCTCTCTGAGATTGAATTACAGAGGCTGCATCAGCAAGACTGGCCCAATTAGACCAGTAAACAATCCCATTCTCTGGGTCATTCACCGGAATGCCATTGATCATTACGGCAATGTTGCTGTTGTCAAATCCTCGCATGTATATTTCGCCATCGGACCAACCTCCCCCTTGACGATTGATATGAACTCCGGGAGTGCTTTTAAGCAACTCCACAAGCTCCTGATTGCCGAGCCTTTCATTGATAATGGCAGAGGTGACTGAGCTAACCGCCATTGGAGTCTTTCGTGGAATGGCTATCTGGCTCACGACCATAGCATCCGTCAAATAGAGATTCTCCAGAGTGAGAGAAATAATCCCAAGGTCATTATGCTTATTATCTATGCTTACCTTTTTCTCCTGATAGCCAAGAAGAGTAATCAAAAGGGAAGAGGCCTCGGAACTGGCTTTAATCCTAAAAGATCCGTCGACCTGAGAGATTGCCCCAATGCCGGATTCTTGAATGATTACGGATGCTCCGACAACAGGTTCAGAAGAATTCTCATCAATGATGCGTCCAACAATAGTTCTTTCCTGGCACCAAAGATTTGCGGCAATCAGAAAAGCGCCTATAATAAGTGATATCTTTTTCATTATTGTAAAAATGTCGCTTGGTAAGAGATTATTTCGACAGCTCTGAGGAAATAGACTCTGCAAGAGAGCGGATGCATGAAATGATGTCATTATACGGCTGCCTTTCAAACCACACCTGAAACTTGTACTCATTCATCTCATCCTGAGAAACGACACCCTGTTCCACAGCCTTTTTAAACATCGGCACATCCTCTCGGTAAAACCAGACTTTTCCATCTTTAAGACGTTTCTCGTATTCCAGAATCTTGTCCTTTTCCAACCGGAGACTTCTATGACTCTGGCGATTTCGCACCTCAATTCCGTTCAGGATAGGGGAGATAGTGCTATTGTCCCAGTTCAGTTCATATCGAATACGGTATACTTTTGTTTTAAGTGGAATGTCAGATATCTGTGACAGATAGTCTCCAGGGATGTATTTGGGATTAGTGAGTTGAATAGCATGTACGACCCGGTCAAGATCGGATTGGTATTTCTTCTCAAAGAAGTAGTTCACCAACATCTCGATCTGCATGACACCGAAACGACAGAACTCAGGGAAATCAATCCTATGGCTGCGGGTACCGTACTGATAACGAAGCATTTCGCGAAAATCGGCTTGCAGGGATTCTCTGACAGGCTCTTCATCGATAAAGGAATAGTCCGGAAAATCCTTGTCATCCAACTCGTAGTCAAGGGACAAATATGATGAGATTCTTTTCAAGGAGGGTGTGTCATCAAGCACTTGATAGTCTTTGTCGTTCTTGACGATGTCCCGAATCCCGGCAGCAAACTCCTTGTTGTCGGGGTTGTCATAGAGTTCCTTGACGAAAGCCAGAAGCTTCGTCAGTTGCTTTTTATCTTGTCCCATTTGTCAAGGGTATTTAAATCAAAGTCAGAGGATACAAGAGCCTCCAGTGTCGCATCTGTCGTAAGACTGTCAGCGGAATCCGTTTCTCCGTTTTCTGGCAAACCTACATAATCTGTCAAAGAGAGGATCTCATCTACATCGGTTATCTCGAGACCCTTTGCTCTGGGAGGGCGGCGGAAGATCAGCCAGAAATGGTCTTCCTCGGGAGTCCCGTCCATATGGCAGAAACCGATATGAAATTTCTCCTTAAACTTCAGCATGGCGTCTTCATTGCCACTTTCCAAAATACTTCTGATTCGGGTCTTGGCGTATTTGCCGAGACGGGCGGAATGTGCCGACCCGTTGAGAGTGAATGAACATCTGACGAAATCATCTTCGAGGGTAAACGAGACGTCCGTTCCAACTGCCTTCTCAAACGCCTCAATAGGATAGGCGTGCAGATATTGGATATTCGTCCCTCCGCACGATTCTTTCTTGTCGGCCAGGCGGTTGAACCTCTTCTGAAGACGACGCCAGACAAGACTGTCTTCACCTTTGACCATCCGGAGGTACATCAGGCGTCCCATTATTACAGATTTCATGTCTGGGGAGCTCTGTTTCAAATCTTGTTTGGGAGTATAACGGGCGATGAATTTGGCAAAGGCGGCATTGTGTCCATGTTTCTCCCAGATATAGAGGAGATTGTCAAGATCCCGTACATACTCGCGAGCAACGTTCGCTCGGTCACTGACGACAAGACCGGTCACCTCCTGACGCTCACCTCTTTTCTGGGTTCGAGTCTTCTTCTCATTCAGTTTGAAGTGTTGTTCCGCAACAATTCTTCGGAATTCCCGAAAGAACTCTCCATCATCTTGATATACATAATGATCGCTGGAGAAAGTTATGTCGTCTGCATAGCGGGAATACTTCAAGTGGAACCGTTTCGCCAGACCGTTGAGTTTCCAATCGAGATTATGGCAAACAATGTTCGTTAATGTAGGGGAGCATGGTGAACCTTGTGGAAGAACGTGGATAAGTTTTCCATTCTCATCACGAGCCTCAACACAGCAGAGGCCAGCGATGGCACTTGCAATCTCCTTGGAAAATGAAAAAGGACGGGTCTGCAGTGTACCCCAAACTCTTGCCTGAGGAATGCTAGGGAAGAAATCCTTCAAATCAGAATTGAAGATGTACCGCATACCGATATGCCGCTCAGCATTGTCAACAATGGATTTCGAGGGTACAAAACCTGTTACATATTCAGGAGCCTCGTAGAAGGCCTGAAGAATCCTGTTCATATATGTCTGGAGGGACTTCAGGATATGTGTCGGAGCTGAAATCTCGCGTTGTCCTCCAGATTTCTTCGGGATATAGAAGGTCTTATAATGACTGCTATTCCGCTTGGGATTGATGAAGTAATTAAGCTGCGGCATCGTAAAAGGGTGTCCCTTATCTCCCAGCTCGTCCATCTTGATTCTGTTCAAAAGGACGAGGAGATCGTGAGTTGTCTCCAACTTGGATGCTGCATGTACAATTGCTTCTCTAGTCATTAGCATGTGATTAAGAAAGGGATTGACATACCGGACTCGTTTTCTTTGTATACGTTCTCTTCAGAGAACGGGATAGAGAGAGAATCTCTATATCCGTAAATACATCACCACACAATGTGAGCATCGCTCACATATTCCGCCAGAATGCGGAACGCAGTGCAGCGTTGTGGCGAAGTAACGCAGAACCCTTTGGTTTTTCCGGCGAAAGCCGGACATCTGTCAAACATGACAGACAAAAGTCAAAAGTTTGTTCCGGTATGTCAAAGACCTCTCAGGTTACAAAGATACGGATTTGTTCCGAATCCGACGGCAAAGATAGATCTGTTGCGCGAAATGATTTTTCGCGAAACAGAACATAAATAATTATTTAAGGGTCCAATGAACGATGAACAGTCTCTCCGACGAAACAGTATTCATTAAACTCAACTGAAGGCGTTCTATTTGTCTTTCAGATTCCGTATCGTAGTACTCGCGGGCCTCATTACACTTTCTTTCTGCCTCATGGAGTTTCTTACTGAGATCCAATTCATGTTTTCTAAGTTCAACTCTTTCCGATATGGAAGTGGCTTTTTTTGAGGATCGTCTAATTGTTTGAATCTCCTTACGCAGTGCAATAACTTCATCTTCTAAAGGATACACATTATCATCTGCCCATGCGTATAGTTTGTCTATCTCCTGATTTAGGAAGTTCTGCATCCTATTAGCTAAATCAACCTTGTATGCCTCTAATGATGCACGAAACTCTTGATCCAACCTATTAAGGATTCTCTTTGGGACAGGTTCCGTTCGGGTTGTAATGGCTTCCAGTTCCAAGAGTTTCTTGCCAAAATCATCGGGTGTTAATACTCCATCTTCTGAAAGGCCACAAATCAGGAGATCTTCTTCATTGTCATGTGAATTACATGCTGACACTCGGTAACCAATGCAGTAGCCACTCTTTCCCTTATACTTTTCCAAAGTGGCGGAATGGAAGGGATAACCAGATAAATCAAATGTTGTAGCAGATGGTGCCACATCAATGGATAAAGCTTGGTGAATGACGTGTTGACCAATAGGCGAACTAAGACGTATCTGATGAATATCAGGAGTCTTCTGAAGCGAATACCTTCCAGGCATAATACCATCAAGTCCCTCCTTCAGGGTGAAACTATAGCTATCGAAGTCTATATCGCAAATACTGTCATCTAACTCAGCCAGGGTAAGATTCCATAAATGACGGTTGAACTGGTTAATTCGTTCCGAATCTACTCCTTGTCGGGTCTTAAGTTTCTTGATGACATCTTCATCGAAGTGCTCAAGAAGGGTGCTCTTCGTCTTTCTCATCCTCTCCGAGATGATCTCTTCTAGTTCAGCCTGGAGGGCGTCAAAAGCGGCATTGATCTCGGATTCGGTGCGGCAGGTCTGATAGATGGCGCAGAGCCGCTGCTCGAAATCGATGTTGGACTCGATGGCTCCCAACACCTCGTCACTGCTTCCGAAGACTCCCTCAAAGAGCTGGAACTTCGAGTTGAGCAGCTGATAGACCCTGCGGTCTGCGGCGTTGGACTGGTTGACGAAATTCACCACCACGACGTCATGCTTCTGCCCGTATCGGTGCACGCGCCCGATGCGCTGCTCGATGCGCTGCGGGTTCCAGGGCATGTCATAGTTGACGACCATGGAACAGAACTGGAGGTTGATGCCTTCCGCTCCGGCCTCCGTGGCGATCATGATGTCGGCATGCTCCTCGAAATAGTCCGTGAGGGCCTGCTTCCTGTCGATGAGCGGATCTCCGGTCACGCGGTCGCTCCCTTTATGGACGGACAGCCATCGGGTATAGATGCTCTTCGCCTCCGGACCGTTGTTCGTTCCGTTGAAACAGACGATCTTCCCTCCATAGCCGTGGGCGCTCAGATAATCCTTGAGATACTCCTGGGTTCTGCAGCTCTCGGTGAAGATGAGGGCTTTCCGGTTGGCGCCCAGTTCGGACATCTTCTGGAATGCAAGCCCCAGAGCTTCGACAAGCGCCTTGGCCTTGCTCTCCTCCCCGATGCTCCTAGCCAGCTGCGCGTAGCTCTCCAGGTCCGCCATCTCCTCCCTCATGGCCTTCTCGGCCATCTTGTCGCAGGGGAAGAGTTCGCCCTGCGGACCGGCTACGGACTCGTCCGCATCGTCTTCGTCAAGAACCTCGTCCTCTTCCGACAGAACGTCCAGAATTCGCCTTGCCTTCCCCGTCGCCAGGTACTCCTGTATGCGGCGTCTGATCCTCTCTAGGGTGAAGCTGAGCGCATAGGACGACGATGCCATGATTTTTCGGATCGTGATGGTCATCAGGGGGCGTGTGTTGTCGGGAACGCCGAACAGGAACGGCCTCATCAGGTAATCGGTAACCTTGTCGTACAGTTCCTGCTCCTTCGGGCTCAGGGAGAAATCCTGGACCATGGCCGACCGTTTCGTATACCGGACGTACTCCTGAACCTGACGGCGCAGCGTCCGCTGGATGATGTGCTGAAGCCGTCCTTTTAACTCGCCGAACCGGGCGCTGTCCCGCGTAGAAATGGCGTTGTACTCCTCCGAGAAATTGTCAATGCTGGAGAAATACTGTCCGTCGATGATGCTGACGAGTCCGTAGAGCTCGTTGAGGTTGTTCTGGAGCGGTGTGGCTGTCAGGAGGACTTTCTTGTAAGGAAGAAGGGCGCGCCGGATCGCGGCAGCGATCTTGTTCTTCTTCTTGAAGACGTTCCGGAGCTTGTGCGCCTCGTCAAGGACGACGAGATCCCACGGGGTCTTGCCGATCTCCTCGGCATGCTTGGCGGCAAAATGATAGGAGCAGATGATGATTCCGTCCTGATCGAAAGGGTCTTCGTCCGCGGCCTTCATCTCTTCATAGGTCTTGCCGACCAGGACGGAGGAGGGGAGGAAGAACTTCTCCCGAAGCTCGAAGCACCACTGGTTGCGGAGAGAGGCCGGAACGATCACCAGGATCCTCCGTTTGTGCTCAGCCCAGCTCTGGGACAGGATGATTCCCGCCTCGATGGTCTTCCCGAGGCCCACCTCGTCGGCGAGGATTGCCCCCTTGCTGAGAGGCGACTTGAACGCGAAGAGGGCGGCGTCAACCTGATGGGGGTTGAGGTCCACGCGCGCTTCGGACAGCACCCCCGTGAAACGGGAGTCGTCCGCGGTGGATTTCTTGTGGGAGATGTCCCAGGCGAAGTATCTCTTCTGAAGGTCGGTCAGGCGCATGGCTATCTATACTCTTGGAAGCTTTTCAATCTTAATTCCGTACTCGGGAGAGGCGCTGTCGAACTCTTCGATCTCGGCCCCCCTCCAGTATTTCTTCGCAATATCCTGGCAGGCCTTCTTGAGCGCCGGGTTCGCCTCGTAGTCGGCTTCGGCACCGTACAGGTCCCTGATGCGCTCATAGGATTTGTTCAGGTCCAGGTCGGTGAGGGAGATGCGTACGATGCGGAACTGCTCATCGGGATGCATCTGCATGAAGCGGTTCTGGGACTTGTGGATGTAGAACGGGACCGCCTCCTCCTTAAACGAGTAGAGGTTGGTCTTCACGTCGACATAAATCGCGGGGCGGGCAGTGGTCGCCTTGAGCTTGAAGTCATAGTCCCCGACTCCCTGGGCGGCGGCGTATTCGTGCTCGATATGATTGTTCTTCAGATACTGCTCGTAAATAAGCTCGCCAATGTATCCGATGGTCTTGCGGACCTTGGACTGCATGGATTCGTCATCGTCGTCGGGCATGTCTTCGAGAAGGTTCCGGATCTTGTCCTTGTTCTCGGCGACCGTCTTGAGCTCCTCCTCGGTCAGACCCTCGACGATATCCTTGATGGTGTCAAGGTTCTCGTTGATCTTGTCGACGGTCTCCTCACCCAGCGCCTGGGCCATCTCGACCGCCTTCTTCTCGCTTTCGCTCAGGGCGTTGGGGTCGATGCCCTGCTCGACCATGTCCACATAAATGCTTTGCAGGGCGATGAACGGGTCCTTGAAGAACTGGGTGGCCTTGGCGACACGCTCGAGAGTCTTCATCTCGGTGAGACCCTCCTGGTTGGGGTGCTGGATGATCACCTTCTTCTCGTCGGCGTCATAGCCGAACAGGTCGCTCTTGGAGGCGATCTTCACGGCCTGCTCCCCGGTGGATTCGTTGATGACAGAGAGGATGATGCCCACGGGGGCCTGACTGAGGAAGATCCTGACTCCTCCGGACTCGTCAGAATCCTTCCATTGCGCGTAGGCGTTCGTGTTCCATTCCTCGTAATCCTTCTTTTCGGCCGTCGTCCTTATGACATAGCGCGTCCTGTCGTTGAGCCCCTGGCTCATGAGGAAGTTGAGGTTCAAGCCGTTGTATCCGTAGATCTTGTTCTGAGCGAAGAACTGCTTGAGCGGGACTTTCCTGTCGATCTGATCCACATTGGAACGAACGTTTTCGAAGGTCATGAGAGCCCCATCAGCGGCCATGTACTCGAACGAGAGGATCGGGACGGGAAGGCCCAACTCGTCCTTGGCCAAGGTGGCCGGAAACCGAAGCCCCGGAAGGGGATTCATATCCTCCGGCAACTTGTCGAGGAGATTGCTCAGCACGACGAAGCGCGCATCCGTGTATAGAAGAGGGATGTTGAAATGCTGATCGACGATCCACCGGACGGTACGATGGAGGCAGGCCTCGTCATTGACGACGGCCTGGATGCTCTGGAAAGAGGCGTTCTCTTTCAGGGCGGCACGAATCGCGATGTTCTCGCAGGCCTCGGTCTTCAGCCCCCTCAGGAGCAGGAGCGCCTTCTCCCTGTCCTTCCCGATCCAAGCGGAAACGGCCTCTGGGAGCTGTTCCTCCGCCAGGAGGAGCTCCTTCGGAGCGTACACCTGCTTGTCCTTGTCGAAGTCCTTCATCGTAAAGTACTCGTCGAATCCGACGAACCCGTATTGGCTGATCATGTCCAGGGCTTCGGAAAGGGATTCGTCCTCATCGATTTCCAGGTCTTTGTAGCTCACCTTCTTCGTGATGGAGTAGTCCAGGCAGAAACGAAGCTGCTCGACTGAGAGATAAGTGTTGTAAAGCTCGTCGTATACATCCTCGGCGCTCTTCGCCTCCTCGCTGTCGGAGTAGACGAACTTCCGGAACAGGGCAGGGTCGGGGAGGCAGCCGAAGAAGCTGTCGGCCAGTTCGTTCTCGGTCTGGGCGTCCCCGAGCAGGAGGTACAGGTCGTAGTCCGTTCCGTTGAAACTGACGATGTTGGACTTGATGGTCTCCGGCAGATGCTGGCCCTTGTGCGTGATGAGCCTCATCAGGCGGGCTCGGTAATAGCCGTCCGACTGGTCCTTGCCCAGTGCGTAGCGGATGATCTGCCACGTGATGTCGTCCTCCTCCAGCGCACTGTCGACGGCGAGTCCCTGGAGATTTTCGAAGAAAATCCTGTTGATGGAGTCGTTGTGCAGTTTCACCACGGGAAGGAGCACCGGGAGCTTGTCCTTGGGAAGCCTCCCGAGGACGGATTCCATCATGGCGTTGTTCGTTGTAAGCTCGTATTCGGCGAGCTGGTTGACGAAGTAACGGCACACTTCGGGATCGATCCGGTTGTATCCGATGCCCTTAAGGGCCGCGTCAAGCGGCTCTGAATCTATCGCACACGTGTAATTGCTGCCTCCGGCAAGTTTGGTGACGGCATAGTTGTCGTTCCCTGAGAAACTGACCTTGAATGCCCGGAGGATGGAGGCTCCGGTAATCTTGACGATGCACTGGAGAAGACGGGCGTCGACCGTCGCGCCGCTGTCCAAAATTTCGCTGACCGATACGGAATCCGTCTCGAAAGGCGCTTCGGAAAGGGTGCCCTTGAACTGGTACGGGACGAGGGGATATCCCTTCGTCGAGGCGAACATGGCCATCCTGTCGTACTGCTCGCTGTCGAGTTTGTCGCTGGAGCGTAGCAGGAAGCATTTCTCGTCGGTGGGGACGCCGTTCTCGTCAAGATACAGGGCGATCCTTCCCGAAGGCCTTTCGGCCGTCTCGAAGATGGAGCGGATGTCCTTCAGATACTGCCTGTTCTGATCCGCCCAATCCGGAAGAGCTTCAATCGCGGCCATGTGGCCGAGCAGCCAGGACCAGATGTCCTTGGGCGTGGAGATGAAGAGGTCGTCCG
Source organism: Bacteroidales bacterium (assembly GCA_017557535.1). Classification (GTDB taxonomy): domain Bacteria; phylum Bacteroidota; class Bacteroidia; order Bacteroidales; family UBA932; genus Cryptobacteroides. The sequence continues at coordinate 23,876 of JAFYYM010000038.1, forward strand.
GAAGGATGTCCGGCACATATCCCGCGACGCAGCAGTTGTCGAACAGGATGCTTCCCTCGGGCTTCCTGCGTATCAGCTCTGCCATCGGCCGGTAAACGCCGTCCAGACTCTGGAACAGGAGGACCTTCTCCTTGATGGCGGTCAGGGTCCGGGGAAGGCGTCTTGCATCGACCAGGATATGGCCGGCAACGTCTGTCCTGGCCGATCCTTCCCGGTAAAAGCCGATATGTGAGGCGATCTTGGATATGTTGATCGTGCCGATATTGAGGGTCTGGTCTTCACTGAAATAAGTGATGGGCCCCAGGACATACTCTATTTCGGGACAACGGTCCAGATGGTTATGTCCCGCCGTGGCATCATACAAGATGACGGGATTCTCAAATGTCAGGAGCTCATCCAAGCTGTAAACATTACCCTTGTTGGTAAGGAAGACGTGCTTGCGGGCGATGGTACTTTCTTCCTTGCTTAGCCGCAGGAATTCACCATGGAGACCTTCGTACCGGTCCTTGCCGATGGTCTTGATCCATTCGGCGAGCATCTTGTCGTCGGCCGCCAACAGGATGTCCTTGAGGGTGAGGCTGTCCAGCTTGATCCCGAAACGCTGTATCTGCCCCTTCGAGATGTCCTCGCTGACCCATCGGTACGCCTTGATTCCCAGTTTGTCAAGGGGAATCATATCGCTACCTTCGGGCTTCCTGACCATGCTCATCGGGAGATAGTCCCCCTCCTGGGTCTTCACGTTGTCCCTGATGAAAGGCAGGAACGTAGCATAGAAAGGACGGCTGATGAACTGCACGTCCTCATTGTCCTTCAGCGGCTGGGATGCAAGGATGGACTGGTAGATGTAGTCGAACTGCTCCTTGTCGTCCGCCTTGATTCTCTTGATCTGCTCGAGGAGATGACGGAACGCTTCAGTCAGCTGAAGTTCGGTTTTCCTGGTGTCGTTGATGCGCTGGCGGCTGTCGTCATGGTCGAAGTTCTGGGAGTCGATGATGAATCCCATTTTGTACCTGGTCTCCGTGATGGGGAGGGTCCTGAACAGCGTGACGGTTCCGTCCTTTGCAAAAGCCGGGTTGAAGGCGAACTGATAAGAGAAGGATCCTTCGGTGTCCGGAATCGTGAAATCCACGGACAGGGAGTGAACGACATGCTGCATCTCCACCTCCTGATGGTTGATGTAGATGTGGTCGAGACGACGCCCCTTGTTCTTCTCCTTGTCGGCGGTGAGGACGGTGAAGCCCGCCAGCCGCGTCAGTACCTTGCCGATGTTCTTCTCGTCGGCGATGGCTTCGTATTGTCCCTTTCCAAGGGGGATGATGATCGCGGTACCCGTCTTGAGGCGGTTGATGTTCCGCTTGGGGTCCACGAGCCTCTCGAAGGCGGCGCGGATGTCATGGAACTCCTTCCTGGAGAAGAGCGAATTGTCCACTCCCGGGGCTATCGGGAAGTAGGTCATCAGGATCTTGCAGACGAGAAGGTCCGGGTCTTCCTTGTATGGGTCGGTATACGTCCAGCCGTCAGTGCTCTGGAGGCGGAAGTTGTCAAGCTGGACACGGTTTCCCCAGCTGACGAGGTACGGCCCTTTCCGGCATTCCTTTATGGCCTTCAGCAGAAGCGTGCTGTTGCTGGCGACGCTCTTGTCCGCAATGAGGTTGTAAAGGAGCTTCGAGCCCTGGCCGAACTCTCCGCTCTTGCTGTCGTCGCCCGCCTTGAGGGATTTCCCCTTGGTGAGGAAATTGTACAGCTGGCCGTCCCTGGGATCGGGGCCGATGGGGTCGGTGAAGAATGGCTCGCCGTTGTTGAGGACAATAAGATAATCCTTGTCGAAAAAGAAGCAGAGGGAATCCGCATTGGCGTCGAATGCGTTCTGCACGAATTCATAGAACAGCTGCTCTTCGCTGTCCTTGGCGAACCTGGCAACGTTGGTGACGGTGGGGTCGATCCTTTGCCCGAAACCGTGCAGCACGCTAAGGAAGGGCTCTTCGTCCGTGCCGAGCTTCTCTATGGAAGCGTCCTTGCAGTAACCTTGGATGTATGTCTTTATGTCGCGGACTTTCATGCTGTTCTAGAAATTGATGTACGGGATGATCTGAATGATGAATGTCTTGTTCTTGTCCTCTCCCCTCGGGTCCTGGGGCGAATACTTGTACCGGTTCTGCCCGCCATACCCCGAGCCGCTGACAAACAGCTCTCCCGGGTACTTGTGCCCGGTGTCGACCCTCGCTGCGGAAGTGGCGGGATCGTTATACAAGAGGTCGCTCAGGATGTCGTTGCTCCGCCAGAGTTCGACCACGGTAAGCGCCCGCTTGTAACTGTTCTCGAGCCCCTGCTTCCAGGCTGAAGGATTCCCTTCTGGAGTCACCCAATGGATGCCGCCGTCCTTTAGGTTGTTCGCAAGACGGCCTTCGACGACCACCTTGAACATCACGCCGGTGGTTTTGGTGAACTGGGTGAGGATGGAGTCCAGTTCACGTCCCGCGCTCTTCAAGTCTTCGACATATTCCGGCCGGATGTGTTCGAAGTCGTTCGACGTGAACTGTACGTCAATCTTGCATTCAAACCGCTTGTATTGCTCGTTGTATCGGAAATACTTCGATTTGAGAGCCTTCTGCGCATCCTGGAAATCACGGATCTTTTCATAGAGCTCAGCGTTGATGATGATGTCGTTGACGTTCGCCTCCGTTATGCCTTTCTCGTGGTACAGGTCGACGTAGATCTTGTAGCTGGAGTAAGCCACGAGACTTGCGACGATGAACACGATGAGGAACCCGGACATGAGGTCCGTATAGTTCTGCCAGAAGTTATGCTCCTCGCCGTCGTTATGAAGATTCAGACGTTTCATTTGGGCGCGATTCTGGACAGTACGGATTCAAGCTTCTGGAGGGAGACGATGGCCTTCCCGAGTTCCTCGATACGCATGACGATCGCCTCCATGTTGGCCTCTTTCTCCTTGACGACGGAAATGACCTTCTCCACGCTCTCGTTGGTCTTCCCTACGCTCTTCAGTCCGCTTTCGACTTCTGCGAGCTCCTTCTCGACCTTCTCGTTGAGGTCATGCGCATTCTGGACGGCGTCGCGGTAGGCCTCAGAGGCCTGCTCGTAATTGGAGACGATACTGGCGGACTGGTCGCTGATGAACTCGTAGGATTCGTTGAGCTTCTGGACGTTCTCCGCTACGGCAGCTTCCAGGAGGGTGATCTGTTCGGAAACGGAGGAGATGATCCGGGTCGCCGTCTCGCTGAGAGATGTGGACATCTGCGACAGGAGGTTGCTGTTGAAGGCGCTCTGGTTTTCGACGGACTGCTTCTGGAGGGCAAGCGAATCGTCGGCCAGTTGCTTGAGGGCGGCCGTCTGCTGCGTCGTCAGGTTTTCAATGCCGGAAACCGTGTCGGCCTTGAGGCCATCAACGGCCGTCTTCAGGGAGTCTCGGATATCCGCAAGATCCGCGGAACTGGCCTCGGTCAGCGTCCTGACGGACTCCTGATGGGAGGCGAGGATTCCTAGTGCGTCGTTATCGAGCTGCTTCGTGAGACCTTCCAGAAGCTCGCGGCTCTGGTTGAACTGCGTCGTACCGAAGTTGGTGACCCTCTCTTCGATGACGGTGTTCATTGCCTGGAAGCAATTCTCCATCTCCTTCACAAACTTGTCGACGAACTTGTCGAGAATGTCGCTCTGCGCGGCAATGCTGTCGGTCAGCTTTTGGTTGTTCTCCTTGTTTGCGGCCACCTCGTTGTCGATGGCTTCCGTCATCTTCGTGACGTGCTCGTCGAGGGCTTCGAGAGCGCGTTCGGGTTCCTTGTATTTGAGCGACTCCACCAGAACCGAGTCTTCCTTTGCGAAATGCAGTTTGGTGAAAATGGTCGCGATGAACGCGAACACCAGTCCATAGATGGAGGTCGAGAAAGCGGGGATCAAGTTTGCTATGATCTCTTTCAAGTCGAGGGTGTTATGCGCCACTTCGCCGACAGTTTTCCCAACTTCAGGAACTGCGACAGCGGTTTCGGAAGAGATGCCCGCGAGAGAGTAGCAGATGGCCCCGAAGGTCCCGAGGATACCAAGGGAAGTGAAGAGACCGGGCATGGAGGTCAGCAGATTCCGGGACTTGGTCTTGTTGTAATGGTACAGGAAGACTACCACGACGATGATGTCCAAAGACAAGATCAAGGCGTTCCACCAGTTCGCCCAAGGGATAAGCGTTCTTAAAAAGTCACTCATATTACTCGAATGAATGCTTGTTTAAATAATCGACTATGGATAAAAGACAAATTTACTCGATTTCTTTAAAAACGATGAGGCTTTGGACTATACCTCTTTTCTTTAATAAAGCGTGCGAAGTGATTGTTCGTTGAATCGTATGCTGATTGATTAGATAATTGCGCGATACTCTTTATCTATGTACAATCGTCCGAAGAAATCTTGACGGCATCTGGGCATAACCCCATTGGTTCTTCTGCGCATATGTCAGGTACAGGTCTCCCTTAGTGCGGGTCGCAGCGACGAACATGGACTTGAGAAGGTCATTGAGGTAGACCGCCTTGCCGTGGTCATCCTTTTCACGGGCGAACCACATATTTGGGAAATTACCCTCGGAGAGTCCCATGACGATGACGTTCTTCCATTCCAACCCCTTTGCAGAGTGGATGGTAGAGACTGTTAGATACTTGTCCGTAACCGGGACCTTGCATTCCACATAGTTCTTCTCGATGAACCGGGAAAAGGTTTCTCGGTCAATGGCAAAAGATAATAGAAAGTCTGCAATGGTGTTGTACTGGGCGGTCATCTCCTCCAGAGCCTTAAGGTCTTCCTTGATGACTGCATCTTCATAATAGAAATAATGGTCGATCAAGGTGGCTGCGATGGTCTTCAGAGAGACGTCTTCCTTGATGCGTGCCTTTCTTTCAATGTCTTCTTTGATTTCCTTAAGGAAGCGTCCTTCGTTGGTGTTATAGAACCTTTCAGTGACGTTCCTTCCATTCATGTTGTCGAGTTTGAGCATGAACACCCTGCCGATAGCATTGATGCTATACACATTGTCGCTGTCGATGATGCGAAGGAGATGGTTGAATATCTTGATGTGTTTCTTGACGAGCTTCTGCCCTCCGAATACCTTGTAGGGGATTCCTGCCTTTCCAAGAAGGTCGATAAACTTTTCGAGGTATTTCAAGTTCTGGCAAAGAACGGCCGTGTTATTGAGGTCGTTGATACGCTGAACCCTTCCGAGCACATTGAGCGCTTCGCTATCAGGATTGTCGCATCCCGTCACCTGCACTTCTCCTGTTGTCCCACCTACGCTCCTGAGAGGCGTATTGTCACAGTCAAGGAACTGGAAAGTGTTGACATAGTTGCAGACCGGCTGCGGGCAACGGTATGTTCCAGTAAGATTCTTTCTGGTATAGTTGCTGTGACGTCTCAGGAAGGCGTCGAGATGTTCATAGGAACCACCATTGAATCCAAAGATGTTCTGGCGGGAATCTCCGACAAGGAACATCTTTACATCTGGGTTGACCTGGAGGATAAGATCGAAGATCCTGTAATTGAGCTCGGTCAGATCCTGAGCCTCATCGATTACAAGTACAGAGATCTGGTTTTTGAACCACATACGGAATTCCATTTTCCCCAGCAGGTCGATGAAATTCGTAAGGATATCATCAATGGAAATGATGTTGTAGCGGCTCTTCATATCGCTGATGAGCTGCTGGAGCTGGGGGTTATCTGAGCGTAAACGCGACTTGAGGCAGACCTTGATGGCATCCTTTGTATACTTGTCATTGAACTGGATGCGGAATTCTTCAGCGAGTTCCTCGATGTCGGTATCATCGATAATGATGAAGTTGAAATCCTTGCCGATGTTCGTATAGTAACTCTTCATCATCTTGAAACAGAAGGAATGCAGAGTTCCGTTATAGAAATCATAGGGGCGTGTGATTCCACTCTCGAAAGCTGCACGACGGAACTTCTCGCCGAGCTCATAGGCGGCGGTATTGGTGTAGGAAAGGGCAACTATCTTCTCCTGTTTTGAGGATGAACTGATGTAATGGAGGAGTTTGTTGATCAGCAGGTGAGTCTTGCCGGTACCAGGACCAGCGCTGACATAGATAATCTGTGCATCACAGAGGACGGCATCCTTCTGCTCGTCATTGAGACCGGCAAGCTCATCGGAAGAAGTGTACCCGATGAATTCTATCGTGGTCTGGTCGGGGAGCACTTCCGTAGCGAGGTAAATAAGCCTCACAAGCATATTGTAGTACAGAATGTAGGTAGACTTGTCAACCTTGAGATTATGATGGACGACATCATTCAACTGGTCCTTCAAAGCAAAAGCAGCTTTGGAGACATCATTGTATTTGTTCCACTTGTAGAACTCTTTCAACGCCTCCGCAAAAGTCCCGTATGTCCTCGTGATTTCATTGTAAAAATCATGGGCTACGGTCCGGATGGACTTTGCCTTGTCCGTCCAGTCACTATCCGGTTTCAGATAGTAGAATTTGAGCATTTCGTAGTACTCATGTACCCTTTCCTGTGTCATGTTATATCCTCCTTTTTGTCGCGAAAAACGGGTTCGCTTTCCGTTAATATCTTTGCAGTGTTAATTCAACAGACAATGACTTATAAAGATCTAATATTTAGTCGGATTGACTCGACTCCTCGAGGTGATGTTTCCCAGGCAATTGTCAGGTTCGAGAATAATCTCGGCCTTTCTGTCCTCAGTGGTCCCGGAACTCTCACATCTGCCGATCGACCATATGAGGTTGCCGTAATATCTTTCTCCCCGGATGGGGAGTATAAGATCATATATCCTGAGTTTACCCACGATGATGTCTTGTCTTTTCTTACCGGAGAGCAGGTGTCAGATTATATGGTTATGGTCAGCGCGGGAACCCATATAGCTTCTCTCGAAGCCTAAATCGTCGCAACAAGCGTAATCGTCCCCGTACTTGTTAAGATAATAGGGATTGTTTTGGATGTCGCGACCTACAATCTGGACACCGATCTGGGGTACAGTCTCCACGACCTTGACGGACTCTGCCAGCGAAACGAGGAATGCTGTGATATCCGCAGGATTTGATTCGCCTTCAATACGAACATCGATAGGAGAGAGCGGAAGGGCACGCTCGACATTGTTGTTCTGTCTGTTGTAAACTGCTGTTATCATGGCTATTAGTTTTTAGTTACTATTGATTGACAATGGATATGAACCTGACGGAGGCGGCTCCTGCTTTTTCCATGCATGCTTCGACCTCGCTCCAATCGAAGCACCTGTCACTAATGACAATGATCGAACAGCCTCTGATGATATCTTCGCGGCAGTTGAGACTTCCATCCATCCCTCTGCTCAGAAGATCAGACACAATACGGCAAGGGACTTCTGGGGAAAGATACAACGCAAGCTCCCCGTAGTGATCCTGAGTGACATCCTCGGGATATGGGATAGGGAAATGCTTCACCAAATCCCTTCCTTCCGTCGATACCGGATAGAAACCAACGACGTTTTCTTTGTTGCTCCCGGAGCAGATCTCACGGATAGTTGCAAGAATCTTTGACTTAACTCTGATGGGGTAGTCTCCGTCAAGAACTCGGGCGACGGAATCATCATCCAGCCGAACGGTATCGGCCGAGAAGAGAGTGATGATTATGTTCGATGTCTTTTCCATTATGCTTGTCTTTCTGGAAGCAAAGGTATGATGAAATGATAGGGGGTGTTAAAAAAGTAATGTATAAGAGAAATGTTACATATTTATAATACGCTATAAATCAGTAAAATAATAAATCTATAGATCATTTATTGTTGTTAGTTTATGTAAAAATACCTACATTTGTTACGAAATTCAGTATGGAAAACACAAAACTCAAAAGTGCGATAAGTCGCATCATGTCCGATTTGGTGAAACTGGACGACCTTATTACGGCCTCTGAGCTTGAATTCCTCGATGACGTATTTAGGAAGTATGGTGTTACAGATCAAGACAGGAAGATGGGATTCTATATGACTTTGTCAGAAGCTGTAGACATCTTGTCTGGACAGTCACAGAGATTCTGCCGGGAGTTCTACGACTTGATGGAAGAAGGATCGAAGGCTGACGGCCTTTGCAGTCGCCCCGAGGCTCTGCTTCTTATGTCATTTGCCTGCTCCTGCGGGATAAGTGATAAAGGAAAGGGGAGAGTATACTCCTTTGAATCGAAGGGAATTCCCCTACATCGGGATCAGCTGATCTATGTGAGCCGTGAGGATCGGGTTGACTATTCTCCACTGTCAGATGGGGAACTGTACGAGGATATAAACAATATCGCCCGCCTGGCTGGATTTGAGCTAGTTTACGTGCCGAGAATAGCGCGACATTTCAACACCTACGATAATACTGAGATTCTCAGAAAGGTATTGACTCTGGTCCGTCCGACTCTTGACCGCAGCGAAGATGAACTTATCCGACAACTTCGTGCGATGACTCCGTACAAGTTCTATACAAATATTCTTGAAAGGAGGATGAAGATGTCTCTGGACCTGACCGATTCACCGTGCTGGCTGATCAAACTTGGCGGAAGCCAGGTTGCCGGAGTCGAATACTCGAATTTCTTCCTTTTGACTATTGACTGGAACCATATGAAGAGGCAGTTGAAAAGCTTTATGTCAGAACTGCTTCTTATGCAACCGGAGCACATGGTGGCCGTGTCGACTGTAGAGGAAGACGCGAACAATTTCCGGTACGGGGGCTTTATCAAATCTATACTTGATATGATTTCCCTGGGAACTGAAGACCGGTGGGATATCGTAATCCGGCTTCGCGGCTGCAAGGAGTTCCACGATGGTGACGGCAAGGAACAGCGTGCGGCGGTTACTATTAGACGTGGAGAAGAAGAATGGCCGCTGATCGTACCAGACAGAGATGCTGCTTTCTATATACTAGTCCTTTGCGCCACAGCAGATAATCCAAGTGGGGTGTTGCTTCATAGGGAACTAGAACAAGGGTGTAGAACTCAGCGCCAGTATGAAGAAATCTATCGGAACTTAAGTGTTCGTGATGAGAGTGGTTGCCCGGACATCTGCTTCTCGGAAACAAGACGTCCGATAAAATCTCGAATAACCAAACTGATACAGAAGCATGATTACCTGACAGAAAAAGACCTCTATCAGCTATCGGCTTCCCAACATCGCCTGTTCGTGGTCTTAAACCCCTCAAACGTGGTGGTCTGTTCGAAACAGGATAAGAAAGTAGTTGAGCGTCCTCTGAAAGAGTCCGCTCTATACAGCTCCGTCTCATCGATTAAATGCACAGAATAGGAGAGGGCCAAATCGAAAAGCGGAGTCTCTCAATATGCTCAAAACCCAGTAGATGAGATTAATAGCCAACTTTCACTATTCTTTCACCTCACCTGTTGGGATGATGCAACACACGGCGTCATTAATATCTGGACTCGACAGATGCTTAACTGTTGCAATAGCATTTGCTGGACTGGTAGCCATTATATATGCGCTCGCTGTAACTTTGACCTCATATCTCTTTAGCGAGGCAAGAGTTTCATTAAGTGCGCTCTCGACTAATAAGACTTTTTGATCTTCAAAGCCCTGAGCATCCATACCCACATTGTAATCACTCCAGAACTGCCAGAACCGCAAACTATCATCTTTAGCATCATAATACACTTCATTAATTGTATAGGGGCGATTGTCGGAATTGGGCTTGTCATATCCCGGGTGAGTTGTGTAAATGGGTTGCTTAAGAAAAACATACTTCACGTTGTGTTCCTTCATGAGGTTTTTCATCCGCTGGATGGCTGCAAACTTTTCTGTCATAATAATTTAAGTGTTACTATTATAAACGTTCAATAAGCCCTGTCGCGAAACCGTCTGCTAACTGAACCAGTGACACAAGTGGTGTTTTCGCCTTGGCAGCGTTCAGGCTCTCCTTATGTTCCGGGCTCTGCATCGGCAAGTCCCAAGCAGTCATGTGCCAGCGGATAGCGAGCATTTCTTCAGGTTTGAGCTCAAGCCCCCACGAAAGGAGCATGATGACGGATTTCTCTCCGTGTCCCAAAGGTAGTCCCGTGTTGTAGTCAACCTGGAAGCCGACATACTTCTCCCAGTATCCGTCCGCATTCTTTCTGCTGAGAATACCTTCCTTATATATATCCGTTTTGCAGGTGTCATGAAGGAGCGTGCAGATGGCCACGCTGTCAAGAGGTAGCTGCTCCTCTAATTCGGGATGCACCTTAATAGCCTGCTCACGAATCAAGGTTGCTGCCTCGTATACATTCATTGAATGCTCAAGAAGACCGCCCTTGCAAGAGAGGTGAAACTTCGACGAAGCAGGAGCATCATAAAAGCCCAACTCTTCCAGCTTGGCCAGAACGTTTTCAATACCTTTCCTGTTTGTAGACGAGAGAGTCTCAACGAATAACTGCTTATCCATCTTTCGAAATAGTTCTTGTTTTCCAGTTTTTACAAAGGTACAACCAAAATGCGAAATGTATATTCGTGGCGAACAATAGAATGCTAGATTATTCATTCTCGTTACTTAACTACATCTCTCTGCCAAGAGGCCTGCATACGAATACAATTTTCGCCTTATGACAGTAGCGAACAAACAGTTCGCCGGAAGGCGGTTCCTTTGTGGTTGGAATCAGGGAGCAGACCTTTCTCCCTAAGACCCAAACCGATGACAGAACATATACGAAAGACACGAAAACACCTCCCAGCGACCAGGGAAGGGCTTCTCGGATATTATCCGAGAAAGAATCTTCAAACTATTTTTTGGGCGAAGCGTCAGTTCGCGGCCCGCGATTATATTTGTACCGGGAGATGCTCCCGAATCCACTGCTAACATACACCCAGAAACCAACTGATATGGACTTATTCTATAAGGACGCTGTCACAGTCGTCCGTAAAAAAGGTGACGAATACATCCGGGAGGCGATCAATACAGCCCCTGTCCTCTCTGGCGCTTCCGGTGATCCGGAGTCACTCCGCCACAGTGTGATCGATCGTCTTCGGAAGGATCCGGCAGTCATCCTCGTTCTGGAGGAACAGGGAGACGGATGCTATGAGGACTTTCGTGCCCCTCACGGTTTCTCTTTCCTGGTCGCCATCCAGATGGAAGGTGACTCTGCCATAGGAAAGCTGACGGCCCGGTACAAGGGTGCCATAGCCTTGGAATACGAATATGCGACGGATTCGGACGACGAGGATTACAATCTGGTGTCCGACCTCACGGACGATGTCATCGAAATACTCACCTGTATTGACGACGGGGACTACTCCTTCATAGACGAGGCCAGTCCCGTCTACGCGGAGCTGAACCCGGACGAGGAAGACGCGGAAGACATTGAGCTCTACGAGGCAAAACGCATCATGGAGGACGAGGGATTCGAGGTAGAAGTGATCAACACGAACGCCCATATTTCCGGCGCGATGCTCTTTGTCCACGAGAACGAGGTCCTGCTCCTGGGGACCCGCCACCTCGACGGCTGTTCCTTCTTTGTCGAGATGAAACGTCTCTTCTCCGGACTCAGGCAGGATGAGGTCGCATCCGCCGTCGACTCGGTAAGGAAGGACTTGCCGCTCGTGCAGATGCGGCAACTGGCAGACGCCTCATGGTCCTTCCGGATCGAGATGGACATGGACACTAACAGGAAGAACTTCACGGCCAAGCTGCTTGAGGACATCAGCCAGCTCCGCGAGGCCGTCGGGAAGGTGGAAGCCATCGACGGGATCGGCCCGGAGATCTGGTCCATCATGCAGCAGCAGCGCCACCTCTTCATCTACGAGGTGGTCGACGCCTCCGTCCGCATTCAGGATCTTCCGATGTAGGCGGGTTACCTTTCAACGAAACTGACATTAACCCTATATAAACTTTCACGCACATGAGAAGACTGCTCCTCATCCTGTCAGCCCTGCTGCTGACGCTCACGGGCACCGATGTCCTCGCCCAGAAGAAGGACTCAGCGAACGACTACAACCTCCAGAGAGCCTGGGAAGCCCTCCGGGAGGACAACGACGAGGCGAAGGCCTTCGACCTGGTGAACCAACAGCTGAAGGACACGCCGGACAATGTCCAGGCGCTCCTTCTCCGGGTCCGTCTGCAACACAGGAAGGGGGAGTACGGAGCCGCGCTCCAGGATCTCAACCACGCTATGAAGGTGAACAAGCCCAAAAAGAGCGAGATAGCCATGTCTACCGTCCACTGGTGGAAGGGTTACGTATACCAGGCTATGCGGGAGAAGAATCTTGCGGCGGAGTCCTTCAGGAAAGCCTATGAACTGGCGGCGAAGGATAACAAGGAGAATCTACAGAGCATCGCGTTCGATTACGCGCAGTCCCTCTATTATCTGGATGACCGGGATGGAGCGGATGCCATCTACCGCAAGATGATAGCCGAGGACGAATCCGATACCGGGGCGATGGTCGGCCTGTCACGCAACATGGTAGACCGCGGCCAGTACAAAGAAGCAATAGAGATGCTGGACAAGGCTGCCCGTCTCGACTCGGACTATAGTGAGATATACCGATTCCGCATGACGGCCTACAACAGGCTCGGCGAAAGGAACAAGTCCGTCGATGCCGGGCTGGACTGGTACGACAAGGCCGAGAACGCCAATATGGACACAATCCTCGTCGTACTGGCCAAGAGCCCGAACTACGCTGTCGCCTCGATAAAGAACAGAGGGAAGAAGAGTGACGAGCCGATCGTCTGGACGATGCTTCTCTGCGATTTCTACGACCATACGCACCAGTACGCGGAGGCCGTGAAAAGCTATGACGAGATGGAGGAGACCTACGGCCATTATGACCAGATCAACGTCCGGCGCAGCGATGCCTACCGGGAACTGGGACTCTATGAGCGGGCCATCGCCGACATCTCGAAGGCGATGGAGAAGGAGGCTGACATCTACAACCTCTGCATGCGGGGCGACTATTACCGGCTGTCGGGCCAGCTTGACAAGGCCATCGAGGATTTCACGGCGGCGATCGAGGAGGATCCAACCCTCAGCTTCCCTTATTACAGAAGAGGATGGTGCGAGGAGATGGCCGGTGACCCGAAGAAAGCCATGGAGGATTACAACCTCGGCCTGGAGATGGATGAAGACTACCCTTACCTCTACCTGATGCGTGGCGAGCTTAAGTTGCAGGAAGGCGACAAGAAAGGCGCGGAGGCTGATTTCGGTGAGGTTCTCCGGCGGGATACCGTCGCAAACGTGAACAGCTGCAGGATGTACGCCCTACATTTCCTGGGCAAGGACAAGGAGGCTGAGGAATGGATGGACAGGATCATTGCCGATGACCCGAATGAAGCGGGGAACTACTACGACCAGGCATGCCTGTACTCGAGGATGGGCCGCCCGGAAGAGTCCGTCAAGGCTCTTCGCACTGCCTTCGAGAAGGGCTACCGCAGCTTCGCGCACATCCGCCAGGACGATGACATGGATTCGGTCAGGGATCTCCCCGAATTCAAAGCCCTGATGGAGGAGTACGAATCCCGTCATGAGGAATACCTGAAGGAGTTCGAGTTATCGGAGCCCGAAAGGGGAGAGTCAGTCACGGAGATTGCCTTCCAGAGGAAGTCCGGCGGGACCTTCGAGATCCCCTGCGACATCAACGGCCTCCCGCTCCAGATGATCTTCGATACCGGGGCATCCGACGTCACCATCTCCTCGGTCGAGGCGAACTTCATGCTGAAGAACGGCTATCTCTCCGAGAAGGACATCAAGGGGAAGCGGTATTATCAGGTGGCGAACGGCCAGATCAGCGAAGGGACGGTCATCACGCTCCGGGAAGTGAAGATTGGTGACGCCTCCCTCAGGAACGTCGACGCCTCCGTCGTGAAGAGCCAAAAGGCTCCGCTCCTCCTTGGCCAAAGCGCCATGGAACGCTTCGGGACGATCACCATCGACAACATCAACAACAAACTCCTCATCAAACACTAGCCCTATGAACGCTTTTGTCATATGCTGCGTAGCCCTGATGGCCGTACTGTTTCTGGTCCAATGGTTCGACGTCCGCACAAGGGAACGCGCCAACAGGGCCAACAAGACTCTGGAGGGGAAAGTCGATTCCCTCCAGAAGACGATGGACGGGGCCCTTGTGCGGGTCATGCGTATGGAGGAATCCATGAAGATGGCCAAGCGGGATGAGGCCGAAAAGGTAGAATCGGACAAGGAAGCCGAAAAGAAGCACCTCTCGATTGAGTCTGTCCGGATCGCCCTCCGGTATAACGGATATTCTCCGGACATTAACGGCACGAACCTGGATGACTGGCAGATCGTGAATTTCAAGATTGAAGACACCTTGTTCCGGATCGACACATCCCGGCTTCCTTTCCTTACCCTGGAACTGGGGTACAGGCTGGATCCGGAAAAGGAAGATGTCGAACTCCTGCGGCGGGCAGCCGCGGAAGTGACAGGGGGCATCTTCATCGCCAAAGTCAACATCCATGGGGAAGGGCAGGGCGTCGTGTTCTGTGCGGAATTCATTTGTGACAACTACATCCACCTGCGCGATAACCTAAAACGCTATTTGGAAATCGTCATTGAGGCTCAGAGGCGCTTCTTCGACACCTATGAGAAGATGAAGACGGAGAAACAGAAAGTGCTGGAGGCGGCCCAGTCTTTCAAGCCTACAATGGGCGAAAACACTTCCAAGAAGGCTTTGTCATGATGGGGATTCAGTCATCAAAGGAGATTGGTTTCGCTCTCATGCAGGCCGGCCTGTCTCCGTTCTCGCTGGACACGGACATGTTCCAGATTGTCCATATGGGGGAGAACTTCATCGTCTATACCGACAGACTGCCGGAAGTCTATATCGAAAAGAGAGTTCCGCTTGACCTGTTCGAGTACAAGAGGGAGAACTGGATCGTGTGTTTCGCGATGGACCGGGTCAACCTCCGCAGGACAACTGTCGTGGTGTTCCGTGGGGAAGCCCTGGACACGGTCACGTTCAGGATATGCATCAGGCCCGGAGCAATAGAAGAGTTCCGCGCTGAACTCGACTCATGTTTCACCAGAATCGAACAGGCCATCGATGCTTTCGGCCAGGCCTGTGAGGTCGCAGTCAGGGATGATGACAAGGATACTATGTCGGAATTGATGGAAGGTCTTTCCGACCCTTCCGCGGCCAGCATCTGGCTCCATGGGAAGATAAGCTCATAACCAAACCATAACGGCAACCACGGCCCGCCTCCTGTGAGGCGTGAAAGGCAGAGGGCGGGCCAGCCGTTTTTGAACCTATCAATATGAAACGCATGAAAATCCTTATCACAATACTGGCCATCCTGCTTCTCATTATCGTCGCGAAGGCGATATGGGTTGTAACCATGACAAGAAACCAGGGCTCGTTCGAATCGGAGAAGAAAGAGATTCTCCAGAGAAGGAACTATCTTATTGAAAAGGTCATCACCTCGCCTAAGAATCTGATTGATGAGATGCCGTCCGCCATTGGCGCCCACTATCAGGGAGAATGGGCAATCTACTCGACATCGATGCTGTCCACGGCATTGGTGAACACCGCGATCATTTATCCGGAAACCAGGGAAGAGGCTGTCACTGCTATAGACAGCCTGATCCGGATAACCATGTCTCCTGAACTGCGGTGGTATGACGCATCCTCATGGGGAGAAGATCCGCTCGAAACCCTCAAAGGGAACAACAGCCACATCTCCTACATCAGTCTTCTTGCGTGGATGATCAGCGGATACAAAACGATTGGAGGAGATGGACGGTACGACAGCCTTTTCGACTCTCTTTGCGAGGCCATGGCGAGAAGACTGAAGAGCAGCCAAAATTTCAATGTTACCACTTTCCCGGGATCCACTGTATTTATTCCTGATGTCCTCGTCGCCATTGTCGCCCTTTCAAACTACGCCAAGCTGAACGGAGGCAAGTACAGGGATGTAGTGGATGGCTGGCTGGCAAACATGAAAGCTAACCATATGGACCCAAAGACAGGATTGATTGCATCAGTCCTCAGCGACAGCCAGCGCAAAGGAAAGGGACGCGCCTTGATGGGGTCTTACACCTCCCTTAGCGTATACTACCTCACATTCGTCGATGAGGAGTTTGCCGGAGAGCAGTATGAACTGCTGAAGAAGTCATTTTACAAGAAAGGCCTGTTCACCGGTCTACGGGAGAAGACCAGGGGTTCCAAGGGGAGATACTATATGTTCGACTCGGGGCCTGTCATCTTCGGCCTTAGTCCCAGTGGGACGGCTTTCGGGATTGGCGGAGCAACTTTTTTCGGAGACGATAGGACAAGGGCTCATTTCCTGCGGACAGGGGAGTGGGCAGGATTCACGGTTGCAGGAAAAGATTCCCGCCATTACCTCCTTGCCAATGTCGCACTCGTTGGTGAAGCTATCACGCTTGCCATGCGAACGGCCATCCCCTGGTATGACGAACAGACAGATTAAAACTCAAGACAAAAATGGCAAAGGATTATAAAGGAAAGAGGAAACAGGAGGTTGATTATGTTACTGACGCTGCGCATGAGACGGGCAATCGTCCGCCTCATGCGCCGGAGATTGAGGAAGCAGTCGTCGGTGCCATGATGGTCGACAGCGAATGTGTTTATCCGGCGATAGAGGCACTGACTGAAAAAAGCTTCTATACGCCTAAAATACGTCTCATCTTCAAGGCAATCCTGACCTTGTTCAACAAACGGTCGGCAATTGATATAATGACTGTCTCCGAGCAGCTCCGTGAAGATGGGGTTCTCGATGAGGTTGGAGGACCGACTAAACTCGCAAGCCTGACTACAAATGTTGGATCCGCCGCCAATATAGAATACTACATAAAGATACTCCAGCAGAAGACAATCCAACGAGACCTGATAGCTGCTGGGTACGGGATTCTGAAGAAAGCATTCGATGAGACCTATGATGTGGATAGGTTAATGGACGAATCCCAGACAGAAGTATACAATGCGATTCAGGGGAATATGCGTAGCGCTTATACAGACTTGAGTGTAGCCCTGAACCTCGCGCTTGATCGTATCCAGCGCTCCCAACAGTCTACGGGACTGACAGGCATTCCATCCGGGTTCCCTACGCTGGACAAGATCACAATGGGCTGGCAGGAAGGAAACCTTATTGTCATTGGAGCACGCCCCGGTCACGGAAAGACGGCGATCGCGCTTAACATGGCAAGGTGCGCGGCGGTTGACCACGGTATTCCTACGGCTTTCTTCACGCTTGAGATGACATCACTGGAACTTGCCGATCGCATCATCGGGACAGAGACCGGTTTGTCTTCTGACAAAAGAAAAGGCAGGGTGAAGATGAAGGATGACGAGTGGGAACAGCTGGAACGCGGTCTTGCAAGGGCGGCAAAAGCGCCGTTATATATAGATGAAACTCCGGGACTTACTATTTCGGAATTCACATCCAAGATCAAGCGGATGAAGGCAGAAAAGGATATCAAGATTGCTTTTGTCGACTATCTCCAGCTCATGCATGTCTCTGCTGCATTTGCACAATACAGGGCGCTTGAGATAGGGGAGATATCGCGCCAATTGAAGGAGACTGCCAAAGAACTGAAGATACCCATTATTGCACTGGCCCAGCTGAACCGAAACCTCACTACCAGAATTGGCACGAGCAACGGGAGACCGAGACTGAGTGACCTCAAGGACTCCGGATCGATCGAGCAGGATGCAGACATGGTTCTTTTCATTCATCGACCTGCTCTCCTCGGCTTGTCGGAGAGCAATGAAGACCAGGCTGAACTGATTATCGAGAAAAACCGTTCCGGCGAGACCGCTATCATCAAGATGACTTTCAGCGGTGACCAGGTGAAGTTCACGGATAATGCCGTTTCGCTTCAGAGCTATGCCGACGCCATTGCCGAAAAACAGATGTCTGGGCCTTCAGAGGCACCTGCCTGGGATGTGGTATCCGGAGTCGTAGGAGGCTACAATCCATTTGACACGTTCGAGGGAAATCAACAGTTTTAACAGAGGGATAAATATGGCTTTTTTCAGACAGGAGTTGGCAATAGACCTGGGCACGGCCAACACCGTTATCTTCAAGGATGATCAGGTGATCCTCGATGAGCCCAGCATCATCGCACTTGAAACCAAGACCGATAAGCTCGTCGCCATCGGTAACGAGGCTCAACTAATGGAGGAATTCACGCCTCCGAGACTGTACACAATCCGCCCTTTGATGAATGGAGTGATTGCCGACTATGACGCTGCGGAGAAGATGCTCACAGGATTTATCAACAAGGCCATAGGAAGGAAGACCGGCCTAGCCCGGAGTGTCTTCAAGCCTGCTTTGAAAATAGTGATTGGCATCCCTGGCGGAAGCACACCGGTTGATATGCGCTCCATCAGGGACTCATCGTCACATGCCGGTGCTCATGACCTGTACATGATATATGAGCCGATGGCATCCGCCATGGGAATCGGAATCGATGTGACGGAGCCAAATGGAAACATGATTGTTGATATTGGCGGAGGAACTACAGAAATAGCTGTAATATCGCTGGGTGGTATAATCGAGTCCTCAAGTATTCATGTCGCCGGGAACGAGATCACGACCGATATTATTGACTATATGAACCAGCAGCACAACATCAGCATTGGGAGAACCACAGCGGAGCATATCAAGTTCTCCGTAGGTTCGGTCCTTCCAGAACTACCACAGGAGGAAGAACCGGCTCCTTTCGTGGTGGAAGGGAAGAACATCGTCACAGCCCATCCGGCCACTGCCTCCATTTCATACAGCGAGATTTCCGCCTGCATCGACAAGACAATCACGAAGATTGAGAGTGAAATCATCAAGGTCCTCCAGCGAACACCGCCAGAGCTATACTCGAATATCGTTCGCAATGGAATCTGGCTTGCCGGGGGAGGGTCACTGCTGAGAGGAATAGCTAAGCGTTTCACAGACAAAGTGAATATTCAGTTCCGAGTTGCCGAGGATCCACTCAAGGCTGTGGCAAGAGGAACATGCCTGGCATTGAAGGGAACAGATAGATATCCATTCCTGATGAAATAGTTCATGCTCCAACCAATTGATTCAGAATAATTATTGTTGCGCTCTTTGACATACCGGGATTACATTTGACTTTTGTCCGTCATAGTTGACGGATGTTCGGGAAACCGAACAGGAATGTTTACCCAGCAATTAAGCCCTTCTAAACGGCAACTTCTTTGCCGTTTAGAAGCCCAATAGATCGGCTAGCCGACTTTATTATTAGAAAAGATTCCCGGTATGTCTTGAGCGTATTATGAATAACAAGTGATGGAAGATATAGATACAAAGCCACGCTCGGGCCCTTCAACGGTATTCCATCTATTAGGCCTGCTCAACAAAGCCAAACGTCAAGAGTTCGGTTATCGTGCTTGGCCTTTCACATTGGAACAGCTATTCTTCTTCTCGGACCCCAAGAAGAATCATATCTATTATCTTCATCACTTTATACCTAAGAAATCAGGAGGTGTAAGGGAGATATCTTCGCCCAGTTGGATGTTGAAAATGTTTCAAGCCTCTGCAAAAAGGTTGCTGCAGGACAAGTATGTTGCGCCGGATAACGTGATGGGATTTGTTTCTGGTCGCTCTGTTGCAGACAATGCAGCAAGACATATCGGGAAAAACTACGTGTTCAATGCGGACCTGAAAGACTTTTTCCCTTCCATTACGAGGGATAGAGTTATATCTTCCTTAATGAAGCCCCCTTTCTGTTTCGGAAAGGAGGCGGCTCTCCTTCTTTCCGGTATATGCTGTGCTCATGCTGACCTTACTCAGAAAGGAAAGGATACCTACTGGGTGGTTCGTGGCGAGGGAAAACGAGGAAAGCTGATGGACGCCTCAAATTATCATCCGGCTGTACCAGCTACTCTGCCTCAAGGCGCGCCGTCTTCGCCTGTGCTCTCGAATGCAGTATGCCTTACGCTAGACAAGAGACTCGATGGACTGGCTAAGCGATACAAGGTAACCTATACTCGCTATGCTGACGATATCACTTTCAGCAGCAATCATAACGTTTTCCGGGAGGGGGACTCCTTCTTGAAGGAGTTTCGCAATATTATTAAAAGTGAGGGGTTCATTTTGAATGAAGATAAACTACGTCTTCAGAATAAAGGGCAGCGTCAAGAAGTAACCGGCCTCATTGTAAACAAGAAAATCAGTGTATCCCGGCAATACATACGGAGTATCGGAAGCCTTCTCTATATCTGGGAGCGTTATGGGGTAGATGCGGCGTACGGTAGATTCCTAAAGTACAAGACAGATTTGGAAGTAACCGCAGATAATCGTCAGTTATGCACCTATGTCCATCCACATTTGCTGGAGACCATGCAAGGACGAATCGCATATGTCCGGATGGTGCGAGGAGAAGATGATCCAGTATGGAAGAGACTCAATGAGAGGTTCCTTAAACTGAAAGCCCAATATGAATCCCGGGGAGTTATAGGTAATCCAACACGTATTCTTCACAGCTGGACAATCAAGCGATTCGAACAGCTGAGTGGTTTCCATTTACGGTACGGACCTTTGTATAGTTTTATGAGTCCGTAGGGACCAGACATCGAGAATCACTACTTCCATCAGCATTTTTACATAGAGAAAAATGGATTCAAAACGCCAGTGTATCCCAGCCGATACTGTAAGACTCGGATGAGCGGAGCTAACGGAAAAGGAAATATAGATGAGATAGAACGGCTCAAATCTATATTTCGCATCGGCCTTTGTGCCTATAATATGGGACATGGATTCTGTTCAAATAGCTGGTCTGAAAAGGAAGATGACCAGATGCTTGAAAGACGAGCAAAAAAGCTAACCTATACATATAGGAACATGGATGTCTGTTGGAAAATATTCAGGAAGCCCCCCGATATTGAAGATTTGCCATATTAGAAGTTCCTTTCAATAAGAACAGCCATAGAGATGTCATTTATCGGCAATAGGGCTATTAACGAATATTCAGTTCGTTTATTATCGTTATCTTTGTTTTATGAAGAGTATATCGCGGTTAATATCATTGCTATCAGTGCTGCTTTTGGGTTGTGGATGTTCCGAAAATACCCATTCTGTCATAGATTCCCAGCAGAGGGATCATGAGAACGCCGTCTATTTCTGGAAGACGCGATTCGAATTGGGAGGCTCAGAAACATCTTTTCTCAAAGAACACAGTATCAAACGGATTTACCTCAAGTATTTCGACGTCGATTACGAGAGTAATCCTGTTACACAGGAGGAAGGTGTTGTTCCGGTCGGTACCACCTCCTTCGTCTCTGGCCGCCCGAAAGACATAGAAATTGTGCCGACGGTTTTTATCACAATCAAGGCTCTGGTATATATCCGGGATAAAAAACTCGTCACAGATTCAGCCTGGAAAATTGTTCAACGGATACTTAACATGAGTTCCTACAATGAGATGGGTAATATACGGGAAGTCCAGCTTGACTGCGACTGGACGGAAAGCACACAGGAGACGTATTTTGCCCTTTGCCGCGCTACCAAGGATCTCTTGAAAAATGATAACATAATCATCAGTTCAACAATCAGACTGCATCAGCTTCGTCTTCCAGCCCCGCCGGTTGAAAGGGGAGTGCTCATGCTGTACAATACCGGGGCGATGAGAAATCCCGCGACGAACAATTCCATTCTGGACATCAACGACGTGAAAGTGTATCTCAAGGGGACTCCGGTTAAGTATGAGCTGCCGCTAGATTTTGCTTATCCTATTTACAGTTGGGGATTGTGGTACCGTGACCACGAATTCATGGGCATCCTCCACCAGAATGATTATTTAGATGCCAGCCGTTATACGGTCTCTGAGGAGAACGGATCATCTTTCATCGTCCAAAAAGAACATATCCTGGAGGGACACCGCCTCATCCCGGGTGACATGATACGTTTGGAGACATCTGATTCAAACACGATCAAGGAAACAGCCTCTCTTGTCACCGCAGCATTCCCCGGAAAGCATAGCAATATCATCTATCACCTCGACAGCAAGAACCTCAAACAATACAGCCAAGATGAAATCAAGGGTATTTATAGCTACTAGCATCCTCCTTCTCACCTTGTCGGTGAAGGTTTTTGCGTGCGGGCCATGGTATTATGATCCACAGACATATCTGATGTATCGGCCCTATTCGTATCCTTCTGAAGAATGGGAATATAATACCGGTGCGAAGGAGAATTGTCTTCTTTGGCAGAAGCAGTGCAAGACCTCAGCCTCAACCGAGGATATTTGTCAGATCGTCTACAAAACATCCCTGGAGGATTTGAAAGGACTCCTCAACCATTCGTTCAAGGCAAGGAAGCTCTCCCGGTCGAATGCTTTCGCACGCACATTGTGGAATGACAGGGAGGCGGCAGAACTGCTGGTCCTTGCGAAAGAATGCGAGATCGTACGATCAGATCTCAACTCTCCCTGGTATTATCCGGCTTCAAAGGAAGAAAGGCCATACGGGCTCGACCAGATTGCCGCCAAAGCCGGGGATTATAAGGGGACGCGCTTCCTGAACAGATATGCACTCCAGAAGATAAGGGCTCTATTCTCCTTGAGAGAGTATGACGAATGCCTCAATTACTGGAATGAGGTGTCAGCATCAATGGCCGATGACGTCAACAAGAGAATGGCAGAGCGGTACGTCGCCGGTGCCTATTTCAGGATTGGCGAAACTGAAACGGCTAAGGATTACTACCTGAAATTGGAGGATATCGATGGTCTGTATTTCTGCTTCCGTGACGGGCAAACTCCATGGGAGGAGGTATTGTATCAGTATGCTCCAGACTGTAAGGAGCTGCGCGAGTGGATGTCATCCCGGATCAAATATGAAGAGCATCTCTTTTATGACACATATGACGATTACTGGAAGGAGGGAACGGTCCCCGGAGAAGATGCGGACAAATGCAAGGAACTCGCACGTTTCTGTGCCCGTGTCGCGAGTGAAGGGAAAGTAAAGGACCCGGATTTCTGGTACTATTCACAGGCGTATCTGATGCTGATGACCGGGAGACCGACAGAAGCTTCTTCCTTGTTGACGAAGGCTTCGAGAAGCGAGGGCTCCAGGGAGATGAAGGACAATATCCGTGTATTCAAGCTTTACCTGGATTCCGTACTGAAGCCATGGTCGCAGAGCTACGAAAACGAGATGGTCGAAGGACTAAAGTGGCTCGACGGAATGATTGTAGATCATCTGGATGAAGCCAAGAGGGAAACGATCGAAGGCGGCGTCTACAAGATGGGAATCAATCTGAGTTACTATTATTGGAACGATATGATGAGAAAGATCGTCCTCTCATCAATCGTACCGAAACTGTTGAAGAACCATCGCGAAACCAGCGCCATCCGATTCGCTAACATGGCGGACAACAGGCTGCTCAATCTCGTCGGCAAGTCTAGGGTCTGGTATCAGGATAAAGACAGCAGGGAATGGGTGGAAGAAGATCTGAGCTTGGGACAGTTGCGCACAGGTAATCTCTTCAACGAACATGACTACAGCAATGCCCTTTTCGAATTGATCGACACACTGGATGTCATTCACCTGGAAAGATATGTGGCTTCATTAGGGAAAGCAGGCTCGAAGACCGACGCTTTCCTTGATGAGCGTGGTTATACAGACAAGGCTTTCTTCCAGGAGGTTATAGGGACTAAGCATATCCGGGAAATGCGGTACAAAGATGCCGTCAAGTGGTTGTCCATGCTCCCGAAGGGTTTTCAGACAAGGCTCAACACTTACAAACACGGTTACATGGACCTCGATCCCTTCGCTCAATCCAAGCAGAATCTGAAGGACAAAAGCGAGTATAAGCTAACTTTCGCGCGGAAGATGGCGGATCTTGAATCTGCAATAACGAAAGAGAAGAACGCGTCAGAGAGGGCCCGGAAGACAGTTCAGTATGCCACAGGAATGAGGAATTCAGTCTCTATGTGCTGGGGAATGTCTTTCTACCGGAAATCCGTAGCCGACACTGACACAGAGTATTTCGGCCCCACCTATTTCTCACGGAAGCAGGATGCAGTATTCTCCAAATCTGAAAAGCTCTTCCAACAGGCCATCCGCAACTGCCCGGATAGGGAAACCGCCGCTTCAATTCTCTATGAGTTGGGTAACATGAAGACTGTGACCGAATGCTATCCGGAGACAAAATCTGCGGTCATTGTCAAAGGAGAATGCGACAAACTCGTTGATTACCACCTAGAAAGGCGAACCCATTACGTAGAGAGTTATGGTAACGGACCCTATGAATTTGAGCGGAAAGCCGCAACAACAATGAGATAATCAAAAAAGCTAGTATCATGATTGCCTGGGGACACAAAATCATTGAATTCGGAGAAAAAGAGGCCGAGAGACTAATCGGCAAGGACATAGTTGCCTGTCAGATAGCTGAAGGCGGGGCAATGGGGTATCACGGAGGGGTATTTCTTGTATCCTCATCCGGAGAAATATTCTTTACTTGTCTCCTGGAGCCAAGTGACTATTCAGGTAACAGAAAGCATACACCAAGACATGTCCTTTGTGAGTATTACCCTCCATTGAAGGAGTTTGAATGCGGACTCATGGGTCGAGGAGTGACTTCTCCCAGCGGATTCAAACACGAATATCTCGGGATGGGGAACCACCTCCTCGTCAAAGATTGCATTTATCAGGAGTTCCAGGAACTCGCTTCCGTCAGTCTCAAGGAACATCCTGAAAGCATCCTTTACAACCTATGGATGGATATCGTGAGTGATATCCTCGATAAAAGCAAATAGTTATTGAACAACACCCTCGATATGAAATCATTATCAAAAGAAGAACTGGTCGTCCGTCTTCGTGCTATTGCAGCCGACGAGACACCCCGCGAGGAGCACTTTGGTGCCATGTGCTACAGTCAAATGGCTCCGCCCACAAAGAAAGCAACATGTGACCTGTGTAAAAAAGAATTCACATACACGGGCTGGAATGAAGGCAAAAGGATTAAAGCCTTTGTTAAAGAGATGGCGAAACTTGGCTATGACGTCAAGGTTGAAACTGTATGCCGCTCTTGTGCGGGAGCCCTCATGGCGGAACTGCACCCGGATGAACCAGACTACTGGACCGCTTATAAAGAAGGGAAAAAGTGTCATGTGAGTGTTCGTGATATCAATTTCTTGTTCTCCTTCAGAACATCTCCCGACGTTGAGTATCACAGAGCCATAGCGAACAATGACGATTATTACGCATCACTGCTGTCACTGCTTCAGAACGCCCCGATGTATTTCGATAATTATGATCGGAATCATTATATCGCGGATGAAAGAGATGTCCTGCAGTTTATGACGGGTATCGACTTCAATGAGTAGTCCGAGGATACCAGTATCAGTCGTTCTGGAACTCACGTACCGGTGCAATCACCGGTGCGTCTTCTGCTCTTGCCCCTGGGAAGCCCCCAATTCCCGTTATCCGAAAGGCCGGGAGCTTGAGCTGAAGGAATGGATATCCGCCATTGACCGGTTATACGACTCAGGGGTACAGTCTTTCTCTATATCTGGAGGGGAAGCGACTCTTAAGGATTGCATGCCCGACATTGTGAAGTATATTCACGACGAAGGGATAAGAAGGGGGTGCGCCAATCCGATCGTACTTATTTCAAACGGCCTGGCCATGAAAGAAGAGTACTTGCACCTCTTCAAGGAAAACGACGTCCATCTCAGCATGAGCCTTCCCGGATACGAGACCTTCAGGGAGCATACTGGCGTTGATAATGCAGACGGGGTCCTACGATGGTTTTCAAGGGCCAAAGAAATCGGCCTCAGCACGACACTCAACGTGACGGTAACGCGAATGAACTA
This sequence comes from Bacteroidales bacterium, assembly GCA_017557535.1. Taxonomy (GTDB): domain Bacteria; phylum Bacteroidota; class Bacteroidia; order Bacteroidales; family UBA932; genus Cryptobacteroides. The sequence continues at coordinate 49,631 of JAFYYM010000038.1, forward strand.
CCATGAATTGTTCGAAACACTCTCTATGGGACTGATTAATGGTGCCACTTCCATCCTGCTGAACCGATTCCTTCCAGGAGGTAGGGGGTTATCTCACATGAAAGAATTGACTCTGTCCAACGAACAGATTAATGGGATGATGGATACCGCAGAAGAGGTATTGACCGAAGCAAATAGATACGGTAATCTGGGAACAGAAGTAGCTATTTGTTCCATAAGGAGTCCCGAGAGGTATAAACGCCTTCATGTCGGGTTCGAATGTGCTGCTGCCCGGGGATTCTTCGTGGTAGATCCAGCAGGGAAGATCAGGACCTGCAACCATTCTCCTCGTGTGGTAGGTCATGTCCTTGAAGAACCTATGATTTCTGATGTGGTGTATTGGAACTTGTTCTCAAGAGGCCAATGCAAGCCGAGTGCCTGCAATGGTTGCATAAGTGCCGATAAGTGCGATTGTGGTTGCAGGGAAGTTGCACATATATTAAGCGGAAGCCCCCTGGACCCCGATTGCTCATTGGGCATCGAAATCGGCTCGGCCAGGAAACCAATGATATAGTTTTCAGCACGTCTCTCTTCTTTGGCGAACATAGATTTCGTTTTTAATCCGTACCTTTGCATTATCAAACCTCAGTGATATGCCTGTAAACAAAGACGCAATGGCCCGCTACCGCATCATCGACCGGATGCTGGCCGATCCGCACAAGGACTATACGACCAAAGAGATTGAGAAGGCCGTTTCCCGTGAATGCCCCAAGGTGTCCACTAGGATGATCCAGAAGGACATTAAGGCTCTGGAAGAAGAATTTGGGAAAGCGATGGTCCGCAACAAAGGCGGGCGGGGGACTGTCCGATATGAAGATCAGGCAACGCCCCTTTTCTATCAGGAACTGACCTCCGACGAGGAAGAGATCCTGAAGGAGGCTCTCAGCAGCTTAGGGCAATTCGAGGGACTGGAGAACTTCAAGTGGCTGGAGATCCTCAAGCGCAAGCTTGACATGCCCCATGAGAAGAAGGATAGGCCTGTCATCTCATTTGCGAAAAACGATATTCTCCAGATTCCGGAAAACCTTCTCGGACATCTGTACTCGGCCATCTCCAGAAGGAAGGTAATCCGCTTCGGGTACCGCAAATTCCAGGATACAGGTAAACCTTACACCAGTGTGACTGTCTACCCGTACCAGCTCAGGCAGTACAACAACCGTTGGTTCCTTCTCTGCAATCCTGTCGGAAACGAAGAGTTCCCTTTTGACCCGAAACTGATTTACAACTACGCCCTCGACCGGATGGACGGCAAGGTGGAGTATGTGGAGGACCTGCCATTTATCGACACCCCGGTCGATATCGATGCACGATTCGACGAAATCATCGGTGTAACATACAGAGAGGACATTCCGATCCAGGACATCTACTTCGCAGTAAAACCCCAGTCGGTGAACTATGTTCTCACGAAGTATATCCATCCTTCCCAGGATGAGGTCAACCCGGAGGCGGAGAAAGAGTTCAAGGCCAAGTATCCCAGCCTGAAGGACTGCAAGTTCTTCTTCATCAGTTGTCGCCCCAACGTGGAACTCTATGCCCTGTTCGCTTCATACAGGGATTCGATCGTGGTAGTTGAGCCTACGAATGTCCGTTACGCTCTGGTCAGTTATTTGGCTGACGCAGTCAAGAACTACGACGAACTGGACTAGCTTCAGTTTCTTCCTTGCGCAGATACAGTTCGCTCAAGCAGTTTACCTTTGTTCTTGGGAAATAAAGCAGGGCGGTCCTGTGGATGACCCCGGAACCATTAATCCATCTGACTATGTACGAGGATGATTATTACGAGGAAGAGAAGACCTACGAGCGCTACAATGGCTCTTACGCCCAGGATGTAGAAGGCTGGAGCGATCAGGACATCGACGATGTGTTCGACGGTGATCCGGAAGCCTACTGGAACATTGACTAGAATACTGTTACTCCAAGGCGATCAGACCCACTCGAAAGACTCCTTTCCGGCGCCAAGCTCGAAGTGGTATTTGACGATACCCAGGTCCATCTTGCTGTATCCTATCATCGAGAAGACAGGTCTCGCTGCAACCTTGGGCAGCTTGCTGTAATCCTTGAATCCCACATATTCAAGGTAGAACTTCTGCTGGTTAACTGCCGTAGGTGCGAGCAGGGCGGCATCTACGCCCTTCCTGAACCACTTCGGGGTCAGGTCGCTGGCGTTGCTGATATCCCGGACATCCTTGACTTTGTGGCCGGATCCCTGGGTCTGTCCGTAGCCGAGTGCGATGTAACAGCCGATCTTCTCTCCGTCCTCCAGTTCATAGGTTCCGGGGACCTTGCTGTATGACAATCCCGTCCAGCAGGTATTCAGTCCGAGGGTTTGTGCCAGCAGGACAAGCTGCTCGCCGTAGTAGCCGATCTTCTCGTCCAGGTCATCGGCTTTCTTCCCGGCCATCACGAAATAGTTCCTTACTCCGGAAAATGAGCCGTATGACATGATTCCGGAATAGGCCTTCGGCTCA
>JAFYYM010000006.1 GCA_017557535.1 Bacteroidales bacterium
AGACGCCTTGCGACATCCCAGAACTAAAAAAGGCATCCCTTTTCAGTTGTCTTACGGGCCTGCGTATCAGTGATATACTGGCACTCAATTGGAGTAACATTGAAAAAGCGCAGGACGGAGGCTGGTGCATCAGGATCCGGACCGAGAAGACGGATACGGAGGCGACCCTGCCGCTGACCGATGAGGCTTACAGGCTCTGCGGGAGACGTTCCACCGGACTCGTGTTCAAGAACCTCAAGCGCTACCATACACATACTCCGCTTCAGGACTGGCTCAAGGCGGCCGGCATCACTAAGCACATCACTTTCCACTGCTTCCGCCATACCTTCGCCACCCTGCAGGTGAACGAAGGTACGGATATCTACACAGTTTCCCACCTGCTCACTCACGCGAATGTGGGCACGACCCAGATTTATGCCGATATCGTCGATAAGAGTAAACGCGACGCTGTAGAGCGTATCAGAATCAAGGGAAAGGCTAAACCGAAAGACAAGGAAAAAGACGAGGCCAAGGACAAATAAATCCATATTGATATGAGGATCCGTAACTTCTACAAATCGAGATCAGATCTCGATAAAATGCAAGGAGTTAGAAAATTCCTTGTACCGATTGTGACAAAGTTCTATAATGGTGAGGTCGAAGGCGCCCAGAGGTTGAAGGACACTTCCCTGCCGATGCCTACTCTGTTCAACTGCATGGAGACGATACAGGCCAGGCTCAACGAGAAGGAGTACCCCGAGCTCCTTGTCGGGGAGATTTGGGACGACCTGAGAATGAAGAACCCAAAAACGACAACGGAGCATCGTCTGGTCCATTTCTTCGATTTCAACTACTACGAGTTTCGGGTAAACCGCTGGTATGAGGCGACGGTAATCTTTGGCGCAGTCTATTTCGTCATGGCTTTCGAGCATCCTGATCTGCGATGCTGCCTCGGCGCCATCAAGAACAAGGCCGTCTACAGCCCTGAAGCGATTCCCTATTTCAACATCTTCGAGAAGGAACTGGCCAGGAGGGACAAGGCGGTTCAGGAGGATCCGGAAGACTACGATCCCCGCCAGGACGTCATCCTGGAACTCAAGATGCGGACCGAACGGGCTATGAACGACTTCTCCAATCCAAAACCGCCGGCAGGCTATGTGAGCATCGATGCCATCCTGTATGCCACCGAGAACTACTTCTGCAAGGATGCGGAGCCGGTGCTGAACACCCTGGAGTACGTTGTCTCCCAGACCAATGGATCGGACCTCGACCGGATCAGGTCAAAGAGGAATGCGCTGGCGGTCCGTTGCGCCAAGTCGCCTGAGAAAGAGTCCGGGATGACCACAGGCCAGCAGGCGATCTTCTTCTACTACATCTTCGATTCCCTGGGCTTGAACTTTGGAAACTCCGACAAGGCGGCATGGATCCGGCTCCTCCAAAGCGTGACGGGAAGGAACTACTACAATATCAAGCAGCGCCTGAACTTCAGGTTCGATGAGGAGCAGACACAGAAGGACCTCCGGATAGTCGCCGAATGTCTCAAGGAGCTGTTCCCTTCCATTGCGTCCAAAATTGAGCGGGACAGCAGAATCCAGTAATAAACATCAAAAAGGGGAACCTTTGGAGTACCCCTAAACATACCCCTGCCCGCACAGGGCCGGTAATTTTGTGCCGTGGTTCATGTGAGCCACGGTTTCTTTTTGCGGCCGCGATCAAAGGAACCTTGTAGTCACTATTATCGATTAAATGCCATGAACAATCCCAACAATTCAAGGGCGTCAACGGAGGAAGAGAAAGTTTCCTTCGAGCATCTTCCCACGATACTCTCCTCACTTCAGAAGGATGTGAGTGAACTCAAGAACTTCCTTATCAAGAGAGGTGACAAAGTCCTGTCAGATTCTGACGAATGGATGGATGTCAAGGCTCTCCGTGCTTACCATCCGGATCATCCGGCAGCTAGGACGGTCTATGACTGGATACACCTCAGGCGTATCCCGTATCACAAGGACGGCAAGAAGATCCGTTTCAAACGTTCCGAGATAGATGACTGGTTAGTAAAGGGTTATCATAGGACAGATGAAGAACTGCTTGATGATGCCATCGCATATGTCAACACACACAGTATCCGCTAAAGGAAGTATGATATGGAAACAGAAATCACACTTGAGAATTTCGAAGAACTGTGGCAGTCCCTGCTCGTCAGGGCTTCAGACAAGTATGAAACACCTCCTGACGTAATCAAGATCGGTGAATGCACTATCGGTACACTGGGCAATTTCAGTGCTTCCACCGGGAAGAGCAAATCGAAGAAGACCTTCAACGTGAGCGCCATCGTCGCCTCGGCCGTAATGAACGGCAAGGTTCTCAACTATGAGTCTCATTTCCCCGAGGGGAAAAGGAGAATTCTCTATTTTGACACGGAGCAGAGTGAAGACTATTGCCAGAAGATTATCTGGCGCATCAACAGGCTCTGCGGACTCCCGGACACACAAGACATCGACTGTATTGATTTCTCCCATCTTCGCGAGCTAAGAACTCTGGATAGACGTACTTTCATTGAACTTGCTTTAGCAACAAGACATCAGGATGTCGGTCTTGTCATTATTGACGGACTGCGTGATCTTCTCTTTGATATCAATTCTTCAACTGAGGCTGCGGAAGTAATTGGTTTACTGATGAGATGGACCAGTCAGTATCGAATTCATATCCATACGGTCCTTCACCAAAACAAAGGCGATGACAACGTACGTGGACATATCGGAACCGAACTCAACCACAAAGCTGAATCTATCCTCCAGATAGTCAGGAGCAAGAAGGATGGGAACATCAGTGAGGTTCATGCTTCCTATACGCGCGACAAGGAGTTCGATCCATTTGCCTTTTTGGTTAGCAAGGAAGCCCTGCCCGTCCTGGTGGAAGATTATTCTTTTGAGACCAACACAAGAGTGACTTTTGATTATGTATCCATGTCTGAGGAATCACATCGGAAAGCTCTTGACAAGGCCTTCGAGGATGTCATGATGCCAATCGGATATAGCGAGCTTCTTGATAAGCTGAGGGTGGGCTATGCATCATTAGGATTCGGACGCGGATATGTAGCCATGGCCAACCTTAAAGTCTTCCTTGAAAAGTATGGAATGCTCCTGAAAACCGAGAAGAAGTATGTGTACAATCGAGATTTCCACTATGTCCCTCCGCCTCCTGACGAAAGCTATACAATATCTACAGAGGGCATAGGGGAACCATAGAACCATAGAAGTCCATTTCGTTGGCACTTTTTGGACCACGTCATGTCCAATGTGCCGCTTTCATTACTTAATCATAAAGCATTAAAAAACAATGAAAATTGAAGAATTGAAAAGGATCCCGATTTGGGAACTATTGTCTCATCTGGGCATAGAGCCGGTCTCGAAGAGGTGCGGCGGGTCTCAATTGATGTACCATTCTCCTCTCCGTCCTGATAAAAACGCATCCTTCTCGGTGTCTACGCGCAAGAACCTCTGGCTGGATTTCGGCACCTCCCAGGGAGGGAACGTCATTGATCTCGCCATCGCTCTGAAAGGCTACTGCACGTTCAGCGAAGCGGCGGCGTGGCTGGAGGAGCAGGCCTGCCATTTCCATAAGGATTATCGCAATAACGACATCAGTCGATATAGGGACGGCCACATGGCCAGACTGTCGGGCAACCCGGGCATCAGCTATATCGGTGTCGAGGAGCTGACGAGTCCCCGCCTTTTGGAATATCTGGAATCCCGTGGAATACCGGGCGAGATAGGCCAGCGATACTGTAAGGAAGCCGAATACGTCGTCCGTGGCCGCGACTACTATGGTGTGGCGTTCATGAACATCCTCGGTGGGATGGAGATCCGGAGCCGTTCCTTCAAGGGTTGCTATGGTGTCAAGGCCCCAACTATCATCCGCTTGGACAAGACGGAGAGACAGGAGTCATGCTGTGTCTTCGAAGGATTCATGGATTTCCTGTCGTACAAGGTGCTGGAGGAACGGGGAGCAAAGGATTTGATTCCGGAAGTCCCTTGCGATTATATCATTATGAACTCTACGAGCATCATCCAGCGGGCTATCCCATTCATCGGAGTCTATACTCTCGCTTACTGTTATCTCGATAATGACTTTGCAGGGAGGCAGGCTCAGGATACCTTGGACCTTCTCATGCCTGGTGGGGTCATTGAGATGTCCAAGTACTTCAGCCCCCACAACGATCTGAACGATTATCTGGTAAGCGGATTAAGATAGGTTCTTATTAATAGCAAACTGCCGTCGTCTCTGAGGAGGTGACGGCAGTTCTAGTTCTTCATTACAACTCTTATTTGAACCGGAATAATTCTGGCGGGAATGAAGGGATTATGTCTGATGGGATCATGGATATCGTGATGGCGGAAAGGATAACGACGACCACGATGACACTGACTGCCAGGCGGACAGTACGCATGTCTCTGCGGGATACTTCTAGAACGAGGCGGATGCAATCCTCTTTCTGCCTTGCGGGGTTCATGGCTGCCGGAACGGGCATAGCGTTGATCTGGCGGACGATATCCTTCAGGAAGGGTCCGCTATTCTTGACCTCCGGCTGATGCCGCAGCATGAACTGCTTTATGTCTTTATCTTTCACCATTTCTTTCAAGTATTTTCTTCAGGTGTCTCCGTGCTCTGTGCAAATGTGAACGAACGGTCACTGACGCCATTCCAAGTATCTCGGCGATCTCTTTCGTGGAATAGTCTTCGATGTAGAAGAGAAGGACCGTTGCCTTCTCGGATGATGTCAATCCATCGATCGCTGCATATAGTTCATTATAGTCTTTTCCAGAATCATCATCTGCAGGGATGCGGTTCTCCCTCTCAGTTATGGATTCGGTATCAAG
>JAFYYM010000039.1 GCA_017557535.1 Bacteroidales bacterium
ACCGGAATGCGCTGGACAACGGCGCCCAATCGGTGCTTCCGCCTACCACCGAACCCTGGGGCCAGCGCACCTGCTACATTGCCGATCCGGACGGCAACCTGATAGAGATTGGTTCTTTTTTTTAAGGAAACGCTTGACACCTTGGCAAGGTGAAATACATTCCCAATATTCTGTCTGCACTCAGATTTCTCGGAGCCATCTGTCTGCTGTTCTGCAGTCCGGCAGGTGTGGCGTTCTGGGTCATCTATGGAATATGCGGCATCAGCGATATGCTGGATGGTTTCCTTGCGCGGAAGCTGCACGCCGAGAGCAAGGCCGGTGCTGTCCTGGACAGCGTGGCCGACATTTGCTTCGTCGCGTGTTGCGCTATCAAACTGATACCCGTTCTACAGATTCCATCGTGGTTGTGGATCTGGGCCGGGGTGATTGTCCTGATCAAACTTGTCAATCAAGTATCGGCGCTGGTTGTCTGCAAACGATTCTGTTTCCCGCACACCGGGGCCAACAGACTGACGGGTCTGCTGCTCTTCCTTTCCGTGCCGATGACATTCTGGTCCATCATTCCCATAGCATTCGTGGCCGTGGTCGCCACTTTCGCTGCCATCCAAGAAGGACATCTCATCAGAACACGGAAAAGAGAATATTCTTTCATAACATTAAGGGATAGACCGGAACTGAAAAAAACGGCTTCCGCCTGGTTTCACAGCAAATGGAGCGCCCCGGAAGAAGCCTATCTGGAGTGCATGGACCAGTATCTCAGCCATCAGACTGAGCTTGGATGGTATCTGTGCCTGGATGACGACAGAATTATCGGTGGATTGGGCGTCATCGAAAACGATTTCCACGACAGGAAGGATCTGACGCCCAACATCTGCGCCGTTTACACGGAAGAAGCCTATCGCGGGCAAGGGATTGCAGGGCGTTTACTGAATCAAGCCGTGGAAGATCTTCGGGCGAAAGGGATTTCTCCGGTTTATCTTCTAACCGACCATACCGGCTTCTATGAACGCTATGGATGGGAGTTCCTGTGTATGGCCCAGGGAGACGGCGAATCGTACCTGTCCAGGATGTACGTTCATTATTAGTCAAGGTCTTTCGTGAACGATTGAAGTTGTAGCAGACCTTCGATGAACGAGAGGTTCGAGATTCGGAGTGTTTGGTCTACTAGTTAAAACGCCAATTAGTTGATTAGAAACTAGTTGGCGTTTTTCTTTCTCGTATGGGACAATCATCTCTTTATTTTGGATTTCCCTTTTGGACCACCCTATTGAAAGGTCTTTAGTTGCGGCATGCTTCTTGTTTTCTCCGGGGCTGTTAAAATTTTTTAAAAACATGAAGAGATTATTGTTAGTATGTGTAGCGACACTTAGTTTGTTGCAGGGTGCAAATGCACAGGAAGATCGGAAGTTCGAACTGGGTGCCGGAGGGTCGTTTGGATTCAGTCTCAAGAAGGGACAGCCCAACTCTTATGGATTCGATCTGTTCGGGGGGTATAAATTCAACCCCCATTTTACGGCCGGTATCGGCGTCAATTATATCAACTATTTCGGCCGGGTGGATCTGCCCAGCGGAGATCCGAACCTCTATCTCCAAACCGGACAATACCATGCCTTCCGCCCTTATCTGTATTTCCGATATGATTTCCTTCCCGATAAGAAATGGTCGCCTTTCATCGGCGCCAAACTGGGCTATGCCTTCTTCCCCGATACGCACTATTTCGAGAGGTGGGTCATATCCGGCGATGGCTTGAATTACGGAGGTATCCCCCGGGGATTTAAGCATATCCTGACGTACCCCACACAACCGCTCGGCGTACGAAACAGCTTCTTCGGAACCATCGACGTGGGTGTCTCCCGCCGCATTGGCAACCATGGCAGCAAACTCTCCCTCGGCGTCTCCCTGGACCTCCAGCCTGTCAGATTCCAATATGATCATTCAGACCAGAAAAGAATCAGTACAACGGTAGGGCCGTATGTAAAAATGAAATTCTAAACCACGATAAAAGACCAACACGCATCAGCTCCGCAGAACTTGTCATCTGCCTTTTTCATTCCCCAATCTTTTCCAGCGTGTCCTTCAGGATTTCTTTCCGCAGGTCCGTGAGCCAGGCGGAAAAGGCCACCGTGTCGAAAGCATAGACCTTGTTCAGGTCATACTCGTTTTCCGACCAGGTGTCCAGCGGGGATTCGTTGTGCTGGATCAAGGCTTCAAGCTTGTCCAGGGATTTGTAAATCCTTGCTTCCAACGTCTCCTGGGCACCCATCTCCCGGAAGAGGACGTCCAGTTCCGTCGATACTTCCGGCGGCAGCGACGCTACCCATCGGTCCAGCAGCGAATCCTCCACGGCGCGGTCCCTCTCCGACTTGACAAATGTCGGGATGTCGCCCGTAAAGCATTCTCCCAAGTCATGGATCAGGCACATCTTCACGACTTTGTCCATATCGGCCTCCGGGAACTCGTCTTTCAACAAAAACGCCATGAGGGCCACGCGCCAACTGTGCTCGGCGACGCTCTCCACGCGCCGGCCGCTGGTCGTACAATGCCGGGTCGTATCCTTCAGCCGCTCCGCGACGTGGAGTATTTCCAAGTATTCTCTCGGTGTCATGTTCGTTCGTCCGATTTGTCTGTCCCAAGATAATTATCTTCCTCTTAATAACAAAATGTCAGGCCTACTAAACCGGAATAAATGATTATCTTTGCAGTTACAGCGATACTAACTATGTTTTATTTTCGAAAAGCACTCGCCCTTTTCGTCCTATTAACCGTTTGCTGCCTTCCAGGATATTCCCAACGGTCGGATTCTTTCTGGAAGAAGATGGTCGACGCGATTTCCGCTCCGTCCATGGAACTGGACCCGACCGCCGTCTATCAGCCGGCCCCGCGCTGGAGCATCGCTGTGTCGGGCGAACTGCACCAGGCGGGAATCACCCAGGAAAACGACATCGATTGTATCTTTACGTACACGGAAGAAGAAGGCGGCGGATTCGATGAGGTGGATGCGTTCGCCTCATCCAAGCTTCTGGGCGGCTTGGACAAGGGAATCGGCATCCAGGTCGGGTACGGCAACCTTGCCCTGGGTTGGAACCAGCGAATCGGAGGTGACAAGGGGAACACCAACACGACTTTCTCCTTTGACTATCT
>JAFYYM010000040.1 GCA_017557535.1 Bacteroidales bacterium
CAAATTATCTATTACATTTGAAGATTTTAAAGAATTCCTCAACCAGATACCCCACAACGAGAAAACCAGATTCTCGGTCTATGAAGATGTCAGGAATTTCTCGGCTGCAGATAAGGATACTGTCCGTAATCTCGTAAGCAAGTCATACCTCAATGGAGGGAAACAAGGTACCGAGTATGCACTCTTTTATTTCAAGGAGATTATAGACGAGTGCGATTTGGCTAATGCACGCATTCAATTATAAGGTATCCATCGCGTTCACTTGTCAGCAAGCAATGATTTTTATCTATATTTGTATTTAAACAACGATAATAACTGATATATTCTATGGGCAGATACAGAGCTTCAAGGTTCTTGATTGACAAGATCGATGCAAAACTCGGAGATGTCGACAAAGAAATCGATTTCGACAAGAACATGATTTACGGCAGCCTTGCTGTCATCGCCCTGGAGATTATCCTTCTGGCTCTCACTACGGTAAGCGAGTTCTTCACTATTCCCGCGATTGTCGGAGCATTCCTTGCCGCTTTGTGCATCTTCATCATCCCCGTCATGGTCCAAGAACTCAAGGATGACCAGAAGAAAGCGGAGAAGATGAAGGCAAAGGAATCGGAAACCGACAAAGCCAGCGCTGAATAATGAGTATGGACATCTCGTGTCTCAAATCCTGTACGCCGGTCCAGAAGCGGTCCATCCTCAAGGTCGCCATCGAACTGGTGAAGGCGGACAACAGGATCCACAGCAAGGAGATATCCGTTCTAGACAAGCTCCAGGAGAGCCTCGGACTCACCCAGGAGGAGCTTGACCTTGTCCACTACACTCCCCTCTCGGACGCCGTGTCCGTCGTCAGAAGCATGGATGCGCCGAAGGTGGGGTTTGTCATGGAGGAGTTCAACTCCATCATGAGAATCGACAGCGACATCGATTTCGAAGAGAACCTCTTATTCGCGGCAGTTACGATGTCCTGCTCACCTGAATCACGCCAATGGGCAACCGTTCTCTCGATACCCGACCTGGATCTCGACATTTCGGACAAGCAAATCGTTTTCCTGGAGAAGCGGCTTTCACGAGATGCACATCAGGTTCTTGATGACAAATACGACAATCTCCTTATTTCCAAGGCCTTCGGAGACATCGGTCTGAACCTTTTCTATCTTCCCAACGTACTTGATGACCTTGGGTTGGGAGGTGACGGACCGGCTGACAAGTTCGGTCTCCTGAAAAAGTCCATGAGTTACCTGATGCCGGCTGGAGACATGATCAAGGTCGAGGGCCTCAAGGACTCGCTCTCTGCGTTCGATTCCAAGTCATTTCTCAAGGTCGTCTGCTCCAGGCTTGGACAAACCCCCGACTTCTTCCCCTTCGAGGCATTCCTCCTCGTCAAGATCAGGGGAAGCGTAGTACTGGACGACGAGAACGAGATCCGTAACACGGTCGACTTCTTCTGCCTGGACATCTCTGCGGATGTGAAGCACCGGATCCTGTCCTTCGTGTCGCTTTTCGGGGACAATACCTATCTCCTCCCCTACGACGGCTATTACAAGCTTCTGTTCGACTATTTCAGCTCAGAGGCCAAGGTCAACAGCGAAGTGTGTCTGGACGGCGAGTACAATTTCACCCTGCCCGGCCTCGATGGAAGACGGATACCGTTCGAATCATCCCCCCAGGCAAGGACCCTGTATCTCCTATTGCTCAAATACGGGCGCGAGGGAATCTCCCAGGAATGGTTCACCACCGCTGTCCGCTTTCTGGAATCAGTCATTGTCGACCGTTTCGTCGAGAGTGGTTCGTTCGACTTGAGCCTCTTTGAGAAAGAGCTGTGTTCAGGCGACGAGGACTGGAGAAGAGTCATCTCCGATACCATAAAGATTTATAGGAGCATCTCCACGAAGGACGAACAGAACCCGAACTTCCTTTCTTACATCACCAGCATCCTGGCTCATAGAAGTTCCCTGAAGACTTATCTCAACAAGGGATTCGGCTCCATTCGGGAACTTTCCGACAAGGAAATGTTTTATGTCTCATTTGACAAGGAAACGAACTCCTACAGCGTTGGAATCGGTCTTTCCATGTTCCAAATCAAGGAAGGAGGAAAGACTATCCCGCTTTCCGATTCACATTTCTGGAAGTCGCTTTTCTAGAATCCAACCGATTGGATTCCTGCCATATTGTTCAATAATCTCCCCATCTTTGCATATCTGACAAAGACTGGGGATAATGGCCAACG
>JAFYYM010000041.1 GCA_017557535.1 Bacteroidales bacterium
CGAACAGAGCCGTTAAGCTCATCCGCGCCGATGGTACTGGCCCACCAGCTGGGAGAGTAGGTCGCCGCCGTCTTTCGGAGCCCCCCTCAGGAGTGAAATCCTGAGGGGGGCTCTCTCATTAAAGGGAAGGGGAGATGATGCGGCTGATGGCTTCGGTCTCTACAAGGAAACCGTCATGGCCGTAGAGAGTCTCGATCTGGAAGTATCTCGCTCCAGGAATCATCTCAGCCCATGGCTTCATGTCTTCTGGCGGGAACAACTCGTCTGAGGACATGCAAATGAAAGTGCAGTCAGCCTTGATCGCTCGCAGGACTTTCTCAACCCCACCTCGACCGCGGCCGACATTATTGCTGTCAACCTCGTCACAAACATAAAGATACGAGTAAGCGTCCCAATCCTTTATGAATTTCGCGCTCTGGTGGCGGTAATATGATCCGGCCTTGTCAGCGAACATCACGTCATCCGAATCTTCCACCTGCTTGAATAATCCCTCCTCGCACCGATAAGTCAGAAGTGCGATTGTCCTAGCCGCCTTCAATCCATCCATCCCGCCTTTCAGGCTCCGTCTCTCCTTGAAAGTCGGGTCGGCGTAGAGTGCCATTTTCATTGCCGAGTTGAACCCGGTCAGCCACGGAGTCACTCTGGCTCCGGTGGCTATGAAGAACACTTTGTCGAAGAGCTCTGGTTTCCAGGCCAGCCAGTCGAAGGTCATGAACCCGCCCATCGAGGTGCTGATGATATAGTCAATCTTCTCAATGCCAAGATGTTCCCTCAATAAATCAAACGCCGCCACCGTGTCGTGGACCGTAACTTTCGGGAAGTCGAAATAATATGGTTTCCCGGTAGCCGGATTGGTGGATGCGGGACCGGAGGAGCCACAGGCGGATCCGAGCACGTTGGCGCATATGACGAAGTATTTCTCTGTGTCAATGGTCTTTCCGGGACCTACAAGGGCCGGCCACCACTCTCCTTCTGCATCAGAAGATGCGGTGAGAGCATGGCAGAGCCAGATCACTTTTTTCCCGGGAACATATTCCCAAGGGGAGGTGTGGTAGACCACCTCGAGATTATCTATGCCGCCACCTATCTCAAACTCGAATCGACCCTTATGCCTGTATATCCGCTTTATCATTTCTTGTAAAGTTTATCGACCCACACGGCGCTGACAAGATTATCGGCCGTGTTCAGGAGAGTCGCCGGGATGTCCACGAGTGTGCTTATCACGATCAGGGTGGCGGCGAACTCCGGATCTACCCCAAGTATGGAGCAGATCAATATCTCCGCTGTCATGCCTCCGACCGGTATGGCACCGACCACGAGGCTCGCCAGGATGCCTATCGCCACGATTGAGAGGCAGCCGTACCCTCCCAGCCCGTAAAAAGACACGACAAACATGGTCTTCAGCACGGAAGAAACCACAGATCCGTCCTTATTCAGGTTGATCCCCAATGGGATGACAGACTCGGCGACAGAGTCGTCGACACCCATTCTCTTGGCGGATTTTATCGAGGCGGGTATCGTGGCGGCACTGGAACAAGTCGCCACAGCCAGAAGGGAAGGTTCAGTAATGTTTCTCCAATATGAGAATAGCCTGCCCTTACCACCGGCAAGAGCCACGTAGAGCGAGTTTACTCCGAAGAAAAGGATTAAAGTGACAACAAGGTACAGCAGCATGCTGTTGACAAAACTACTGACGATCTGTCCTCCAAGGCTGCCTACAAGATCGGCGAAATAGCAGCCGAGGCACACGGGAGCCGCATACATCAATATCCTCATGAATTCCATCACGACATCCATGCCGCTCTCCAGGAACCTTCCCATAGTCTCACCCTTAGTTGAGCTCAGGGAAGTCGCCGCACCGAACAACGCTGAGAAAACAATCAATGGGACCAAGTTGTCTTTGCTGAGAATCATGTGGAAGTCGCTCACGGTGAACATGTTCTCAATAGTGCTGAGAAGATCTCTCCCTCCGATGGCCACACCATCTATCACCATTCTCTCAGGAGGGATCCTGGTAGCGTAGCCGCCAAGAGGATTCCAGAACCCGCAAATGACCCAGGTGAGGAATCCGGCCACTACCGATCCGGCCAGAAACACAAGGACAGCCCTGCTCAAGACTCTCCACAACTTTCTTTCGGTGGTCAGCTTCCTGACGGAATTCGCCACGCTGAAGAACACCACCGGGACCACCAGGACAAAGGTGAGGTTAAGGAATATTTCGCCTACAGGCTTCACAAATGATGCGGATGGTCCTGCCAAGGCGCCACAGGCGGCGCCGATTGAGACACCCAGCAGGAGCAATACTGTCTGGATATAGTTTCTCATAACCTCGTTAATCTCTTTTGAAAACAAATATACCGATTTGTTTTCTTAATTTTGTAACACTAGTCAATCTTTAATTATGGATTCGATTCTGACAAGTAGCCCGAGGATCGGCAACGGATATGATGTCCATGCCTTGAAAGAGGGCCTTCCGATGCGCCTTTGTGGGGTGGATGTGCCTTCTGACAAGGGCTTTGTGGCCCATTCTGACGGAGATGTGGCTATTCATGCTCTTTGCGACGCCCTTCTTGGCGCCGCCGCCTTGGGTGACATAGGTCTGCATTTTCCGGACAGCGATCCTCGCTATAAAGGCATTGACAGCACAAAGCTTCTTTCTGAAGTCGTAGCAATGCTTTCCAGAGAGGGGAATCCCGAAGGTTCCCGGCGATATCAGATAGTCAATGTGGATATCACCATCGCTCTTCAGGAACCGAAGCTCCGGCCATTCATTGACACTATGCGGGAAACTCTGGCTGGAATAATGAATATCGACATTGACCAAGTCAGCGTCAAGGCCACCACGACCGAGAGATTAGGTTTCGTCGGAAGGGGAGAAGGCTGCGAGGTCTGGGCCTCCGCATTGATTATTCCTGATAACGAATACAAATACTGACATGAGTCCTCTAGCAGTGATAATAACCATGGCCGCCTATTTCGCGGTTATGCTCGCCATAGGGTGGATTTCATCAAAAGGCGCTGATAATCAAGGTTTTTTCAATGGAGGCCGCAAGGCTCCATGGTGGATTGTCGCCATTGCCATGATCGGGGCCCCTATGTCGGGGGTGACTTATGTGTCTGTTCCCGGGATGGTGGGCACAGGGGCGGCGATGGGATATATGCAGATGGTGCTGGGTTTCTTCGTTGGCTACATTATTATCGCCTTCGTCCTGACCCCGGTTTTTTTCAAGATGAATCTGGTCTCGATCTACCAGTATCTTGAAGACCGTTTCGGTGCCTCTTCCCACAAGACTGGAGCGTGGTTCTTCTTAATCTCCAAAGTCCTTGGGGCGGCTGTGAGGCTGTATCTTGTATGCGTGACCTTGCAGTTGATGGTTTTCGGACCGCTCGGCCTGCCATTTATCCTGAATGTGGCCGTATCTATCGCCATAGTCCTGCTGTACACATTCAGGGGAGGGGTCAAGTCGGTGATATGGAACGACACATTGAAGACGGTGTGCATGGTGGTTTCAATAGTTCTCGCCATCATATTCATAGCTAAGGATATGGGATTGGATTTCAAAGGAGTCGCGGCCACAATCAAAGAGAGTTCCTATTCCAAGATGTTCTTCTTCGATGACTTCAATCATCCGGAATACTTCTGGAAACAGTTCCTGGCGGGAATATTCACTGTTGTCGCCATGACAGGCCTTGATCAGGACCTGATGCAGAGGACATTGGCCAGCAGAAACCAGAAAGACTCACGGAAGAACTTGATCACCAGCGGGTTACTCCAGATTCCGGTTATTTTCATGTTCCTCTGCCTTGGAGTTCTCCTTTATATATTTGCCGCTCAGAAAGGCATCACAGAGGTTGGTGACACCCTGTTCCCGGCTGTCGCGACCAGCGGAGTCCTTCCCGTCGTGGTCGGGGTGCTTTTCGTCATCGGCTTGGTCTCCTGCGCTTATTCAGCCGGAGGATCCGCCCTTACTGCTCTGACAACATCATTCACGGTGGACATCCTTGGCGCCGCTAAGGACAGCGAGAAGAGATTGACCTCCACAAGGAAAAAGGTCCACCTTGGAATGGCACTGCTGATGGGCGTCGTGATAGTTGTGTTCTATCTTCTTAACACCAAGTCCGCCATCGACGCCGTTTATAAGCTGGCCAGCTACACCTACGGTCCAATCCTTGGAATGTTCGTTTTCGGTATATTCTGCAAGAAGCCTGTCCGTGACCGTTGGGTGCCGCTTGTGGCTGTGGTGGCTCCGGTGATATGCTTTATCCTACAATCCAACTCAAAGAGGTGGTTCGGCGGCTATACTTTCTCCTATGAACTCATTCTGATCAATGCCATTCTGACCATACTGGGTCTGTGTCTGCTGATCAAGAGAAAAAAAGACGAATAATTTTTGCGGATTCAATATTAATCCCTATTTTTGCAATCCCGAAACGCCCCTTGGGGCGGTGAGAGGAACCATTGAGATATGGTGTAATGGTAGCACTACAGATTCTGGCTCTGTCAGTGAGGGTTCGAATCCTTCTATCTCAACTCAATGGGCACACGGCGGGGTAGCTCAGCTGGCTAGAGCGTCGGATTCATAATCCGGAGGTCGTGGGATCATGCCCCACCCCCGCTACCACCACAAAATTTGACCATAATGCCAAACGCATTCCATTATTCGATCGGCAGGAAGTTCATCCAAGCGGTTAGCGGAGCCTTCCTGATTTTATTTTTGCTTCTTCACGGTACAATTAACTTTTTCTCGGTGATTGATTCCTTCACCGGAAAGTTCGGAGTTGTCGCCGCGGATGAGAAACTGTTCTCCGCTGGAGACGGTCTTTTCAAACTCGGCTGCGATTTCATGTCTACCCCGTTTATCGACATCATGGTCCCGATCCTCGCGCTCGGCTTCGTGATTCACATTTTCTATGGCTGCTATCTCACCTATAAGAACATCAAGGCCCGCGGTGGCTGGAAGCGTTATGAGGAGAAGAGCGTCGCCGCCGCTGACTCATGGTCAGCCAAGAACATGTTCGTCCTGGGAATAGTCATCCTCGGCTTGTTGTTCTTCCACTTGTCCCACTTCTGGGCCAAGATGCAGTTGCCGGAGATGTTCGGAGTCGGTACTTTCGAGAACAACCCATACCTCCTTCTAGAGGTCACCTTCGGGAAATGGTGGTTGCTCGTGATCTACTTGATCTGGTTCGCCTCGGTCTGGCTTCACCTCTGCCATGGTTTCTGGAGCATGTTCCAGACCATAGGCTGGAACAACCAGCTCTGGTTCAAGCGTATTAAGGTTATCGGCATCGTTGTCGCCACCCTTATCATGTGCTTATTCGTGGCCACGGCGATCAACGCTTTCGTCCAAGCGAATTTTATAGCGTAAGTGTTGCATTTTAATTTTTAATAGCTATATTTGCTATCGGTATGAGAAAGAACACGAACAATAACTTCTGGTGGCGCTCTTGCAGTTAAAAGCTGTAAGTCGTCCGTCGTGGTTACCAGGTTCGTTAAATATAGGTGGCGCGCTGACTTACAGCGGGCCACCTTTCTTTTTGCCCTGAATACAACAATTAATGATTATAAACCTTTTAAATAACGAACAGCAATGAGACAGAAAAAGTTCTTGCTTCCGGAATCGGAGATTCCCACGCATTATTTCAACATCCAGGCTATCATGCCCAACAAGCCGCTGCCATTCCTTCATCCCGCGACCAAGCAGCCTCTCAAGCCTGAGGATCTTTATCCCATCTTCTGCGAGGAGTGCGCCAATCAGGAGCTCAACCAGACCGACGAATGGATTCCTATCCCTGAGGAGGTCAGGCAGCAGTATGCCGCTTATCGTTGCACACCTCTGGTGAGGGCGTATGAGCTTGAAGAGGCTCTCGGGACTCCGGCTCACATCTATTTCAAGAATGAGAGTGTCTCTCCGGCCGGCAGCCACAAACTGAACTCGGCGCTCGCGCAGGCATATTATGCGAAGAAGCAGGGGATTACCAATATCACCACTGAGACCGGTGCCGGGCAGTGGGGAGGCGCCCTGTCGTATGCCGCTAAGAAATTCGGTATCGACTGTGCGGTCTATATGGTAAAGGTCAGCTACAACCAGAAGCCCTACCGTCGCTCCATCATGCAGACTTTCGGGGCGGCGATCACGCCATCACCCTCAATGTCAACCAGGGCGGGAAAGGACCTTCTGACCATTAACCCCAACGATCAGGGCTCGCTCGGATGTGCTATCTCTGAGGCAATAGAGCTTACTGTCACCACCCCCAACTGCAAGTACACTCTCGGGTCGGTGCTTAATCATGTCTGTCTGCACCAGAGTATCATCGGTTTGGAGGCAGAGAAGCAAATGGAGCTCGCCGGGGAATATCCCGACATCGTTATCGCCTGCTTTGGTGGCGGATCCAACTTCAGCGGTATCGCCTATCCATTCATGCGTCACAACATCCAGGACGGAAAGAAAACCCGTTTCATCGCCGCCGAGCCTTATTCTTGCCCTAAACTGACGAGAGGCAAGTTCGAGTATGATTTCGGTGACGAGTCTGGCTTGACTCCTTTGCTCCCTATGTACACCCTTGGCCACACCTTCAAGCCTGCCACGATCCACGCCGGAGGTCTTCGTTACCATGGAGCTGGCGTCATCATGAGCCAGCTGATGAAGGATGGTTTCATGGAAGCCGTTGACATTGAACAGCTTGATTCCTTTAAAGCCGGTGTGTTGTTCGCTCAGACCGAGGGTATCATTCCTGCCCCTGAGTCCTGCCATGCGATAGCGGCGACTATCGACGAGGCTCTCAAGTGCAAGGAGACAGGCGAGGCGAAGACCATCTTGTTTAACCTCTCTGGCCACGGCTTCGTGGATATGAGCGCCTACGACCAGTATTTCTCAGGGGAGATGGTAAATTACCATGTCTCGGATGAGGATCTGGCCAAGTATATCAAGTCAGCCGATGTTCTAAATCAATAATACTAGGAAATTATTGATATATAAATAAATATGGTGAACCGGCGAAAAAAATCACTTTTTTTCGCCGGTTTTTATGCAAGATTTTCAAAAAAGTGGATTTAGGTTAGT
This sequence comes from Bacteroidales bacterium, assembly GCA_017557535.1. Lineage (GTDB taxonomy): Bacteria > Bacteroidota > Bacteroidia > Bacteroidales > UBA932 > Cryptobacteroides. The sequence continues at coordinate 7,065 of JAFYYM010000041.1, forward strand.
GAGGTTTATGAGTAAAAACGGCTCTGGAAGGGCTGCAAACGGTAAAAACTTTGGTAAAATATTGTATTTTTAATTATTCGTATTATCTTTGTGAATTAAAGTCAGCTTTTGGGTGGGCGCTTTATGCGTGCCCGTAAGCGGCTTTGCTATGGCAAGAGTTCATTGTTTAATGATTATGTTAATCATTCTTTATTCAATTTTGTTTTAGTACTATGAACAAAAAAATCAAAAATCTGTTCCTTGCGGGCGCCCTGGTTTTGGGCCTCGCGGGGGTAGCCGTATCCTGTACGGACTACGATGATGACATCAACAAGTTGCAAAGCGACC
>JAFYYM010000042.1 GCA_017557535.1 Bacteroidales bacterium
CCAAGTTCATTCACTGAACTCCGCCGCCACAATTGCCTGATTTGGGCCAGCGTAAGTGGTCCGCGGCTCTGGAGCGTCTCCAGCAGCCAGATGTAAGATTTGAAGTAATTCTTTGCCATATCTGACAACAAAGGTAGCAATATCTTCGGCAAAAAAATGGCAGAACAAAGAAAAAGTGCATTTGCCTGAATATTGCCGAAGCCCCCATTACCTTTGTTGCGAAAAAAGACAAGATTATGGAAATAAAGCAGCTTGAGCCAAAGGATAAAGTGCTCACATTCTTCGGAGAATTCAAAAGCGCAAACGTGGAAAGCGCCATCAAGGAAATCGTCAAGATCAATATCTCTGACCAGGAATACCTGAAACAGTGCCGGCAATGGGCCATAGATAATGACCAAGATCCGTTACCGGTCAAACTTACGCCGATAGAGTTCTTCCTCTCTACTTATGGCGGTGCCTGCTATGATGGTCTTGCGCTGCACGATGTCCTCGAATCGTCAAACACTCCCGTTGAGGTCATCTGCACCGGGAAGATAATGTCGATGGGTGTTATCGTCGCACTGGGAGCAAGGGTTCGCAAGGCCTACCGGAATACGACCTTTATGATTCACCAGGTCTCAGGCCTCTCCTTCGGCACACTCCGGGAGATGGAGGACACTGTGGCGGAAGCTTCCCGTATCAATGAGATCCTCTTCGACATCATCAAGTCCAAGACAAAGGTGACAGAAGAGCAGCTGAACGAGGTCCTCCAGAAGAAGAAAGACTGGTTCATGACTGCCGAGGATGCGCTAGCGCTAGGTATACTGACAGATTTGATGTAATTTTGTCCAAAAGAAAAAGCACATTGAACAAACTGGTTTTCCTTGATATAGACGGTGTCTTGGATACCTATAAGTCGCACTATATGCTTGATCCGGTCCTCTTGGACAGATTGGGTAATATATTGGGACGAACTGGGGCGTGGATTGTCATCTCTTCCTCATGGCGCTGCGGGAATGTCCCGGATACGGTTGAATTCCTGACCGACTATGATAATCCACGTGTCGGTTCCAATCCATTCCCATTCACGGATAGGATTGTAGGGGTTACTCCAATCCTGTATACCGTTTTCGATGATGATATCGACCGTCCTGCGACTCGAGGAGAGGAAATTTCTGCTTACCTGAAAGCGCATCCCTGTGACAACTATGTTATTCTGGATGACTGTGATGAGATGCAGGGCGACCAGCGGCTACATCTTGTGCTTGTTAATGACGAGATTGGTCTGACAGACGACGATGTAGAGAAGGCTGTCGGCATTTTGAACCAAGAGAAACCACAATGACACAGTACATCGCAGACGAAGCACACTTCAAGGAGGTGATTGCCCGGGTGCCCAAGGTGAAACGTTCGCTTTGGATAGGAACGGCTGACATTAAGGACCTCTACGTGGATGAACGACCGTTCCTGGGAATCATAGCGGACTTGATCAAGAAGGGTAAAGAGGTCCGTCTGATTCACGCCAAGGAGCCCGGCCCAAACTTCCGGGAGGACTTCGACCACTATCCTGTGCTTTTTACCGGACTGGAGCGTGCTCTCTGCCCCCGTGTCCATTTCAAGATCATCATATTCGACCTGCATACAGCCTACATCGGCTCCGCCAATCTTACCGGTGCTGGCATTGGAATGAAAAGCACCCGCACTCGGAACTTCGAGGCTGGAATCCTTACAGATGATCCTGTACTAGTAGAGGCGGCGATGAATCAATTCGATTCCGTTTGGGCCGGATTCAAATGTAAAGACTGTGCGCGGAAGAAATACTGCGGAGATCCAATTCTTAAAGGGCACTGAAGCTTAGATCAAAGCAGCTTCTTCTCTCACTTTTGGGCAACAATCAAGCCGGCCGCGTCAGAATGCCGTAGCCAACCCATTCAATGATATGCCGGTCCTATCGCACCGTCTGTACCTTATCGGTCTCTACGATGCTCCGAGCTTCCCATTCCGCGCAGGATGGCGGATATGAGCGGCTTCAGGAGCACGCAGAGGACGATGACCAAGGCGAGGGTCAATGCATCTTCCATAATCACGAACTCATTTCTTTTCCCTTTGTTCCGGACCTTCCGGCCCCGGGGATGCGTATTTTTTTCTGCTTTGGGAAAGTGAGCCCGGTCAGATGAAGGCAAGCCGGAGACAGAGAATACGCTCCCGTAAGGGAGGAAGATTGTCCGTTTCCCCTGCTCCGCAGGTCTGGCTTGACGCATCGGAGGGCGAACTTAGGTTTGCAGAAATGGATATACGCCAATACCCGGGGCCGCATGAACGGTGTAACCGCTTCCTGTCAAAAGAAGAGAAGCGCCTATTCGGCGAATATGATACTTTGACCGATGCTTGGAATCATCGGCTACTCTCAGTAAATTTGCAATGAATAGAGCATCAATCGCATATGCAGAAAGCCAAAGAACCGATCAAGGCAAAGCCTTGGTATAAGAATTCCAACAACTGGGCTTGGATTGTTGTCGGCATATGCGTCTTGGCGACAATCATCATAGTGGCCATCGAGAATGCCGCTGACGAGAAGGCGGGGGCGAACAAGGCCTTACCTCGATCCTATGAAGAGATATTTACTCCTGAGGAGCAGAAGAAAATGGGTATCGGCGGTCACATCGATGGACCAGGCGACTGGAAACCTGATCCCAACATAGCCCAGAAAGCTCGTGAATTCATAGAGAAGGGCGGAAACGCGGATCCTCAGCTCGACGCCATCCAAGATGGCGATTACCAAGACCTTCTTGATCAGATGGGCGGACCGGAAGGATTCTAACGGCAAACGGAGTCTCGATTGAGGCTCCGTTCACGTTGTATTTAATCCTTCTGTCTTAGATTCGACAGGTTATCTTTTCTCCTGAATGCCCATTGTTTAGTGTCTTTTGTCTTGGTTTTCTTGTCGGAAAAGACATTCTGTCGATAGTCGACCATCGGCTGTCCAAAAGATGGATTCTTGAAATCCTTCCACTCTATTCGGTTTGGCGATCCATCAAGAGAAAAACCATTCAGGTAATACTGGAGGAAGGAAGAGCGCTTATCCACGACGGTGCTCTTCTCCAAACTATATACCCCCTTTATGGGGTTCCCTTCCGAATCGATTTCCGCTTTAGGATGAATCTTCGAAGTGTCCCACTTCACGAATCCTCCCCCGTCTTTGCCGCTCAGGTCATACACTGCGTATTCACGAATAAGTGCGGAAGCTCGATAGTTTCCATCTGGGTCTTCGAATGTAATGTCAAAGCCGGACCAGTGAGAATGGAGGGTCATTAAAGGGAAAGGGGGCAATTTCCGTTCGGGGAACCGACCATTGCGATGGTATACTATGGGATCTTTGACCTGATTTGGGCCAGGGGTTTCTTCATGATAGTAGAACTCTACATCCGTGATGTAGATCTCGTAGTCATCGCCAACCTTCAGATAGCCGCCATAGAGCATTTTTTGGGCAAGCAGAAAGAACTCCCGATCCAGCCGGGCAATTTTATCGGTTTCTGAACCGTCTCCTGCTCCTTTGAATGCCGTAAGGCATTGCCTGAGACTCTGGGTCTTTATTGTCTTCTCGTCCACCATGGTTTCATGCTTCTTCTTTAGGCCACTCGGGGACATCCGCGAGGATGTTCCAGCTGATGCAGTTCAAGGCGCCGCCGTTTCGGACGATCTCCAAGCAATCTGGGATGGTGATTACTTTGTGATTGGGGTAAAGCTTCTGGATCTGCTCACGGGCCATCACATCTTCTTCAATACCAAGGCCGGGGACGAAGATGCAATTCTCCGTCTGTAGGAAATTGATGTAAGCCCAGGACACTTTCGCATGCTTGTTGGTGCCATACTTCAGCTCTTCCACGGTGAAATGCCGGGAAAGCTCCTTCCTGAGCTCTTTCCTGAGGTCCGGGTCAAAATCGGCGTAGTTGTTCAACAGGACACGATTGCCTTCGATCCAGCGGACCATGCCGTCGGCATGGCCATATTTCTCGTAGCGGTCCCATGGGATCAAGACTATCTGCGCCTGGAAGTGGTTCTCCAGTTCGCGTAGCATGTCCCGATAAAACCGGTTGGGGTTCTCTTTGATGATCTTATCGGTCATGATGACCTTATCACCGCACTTGACAACATTGCCACCGTCCATGATTATGTCGGTGGTGACGCACTCCAGCTGGAGGTCCTTGCAGATGGAAGGATAGTCAGGAATGAAGTCCTCGAATCCACCCCGAAGATAGTCCGGAGCATATCTATAAAGCAGGAACTTGTTCTTCTCCAACTGGATCGGCATATAGTCTCGGGCCCAGATGTGTTTCTTTGATCCGGTACGAGGAAGGGTGCTTGTATGGACCCTCATACTGAGAGCGGAATCGAGTATCTTCATGTAGGCCGGCATGTAGTGCTGAAGCCCCTCGGCCAAGTACACCAGATTGGTTTGCTTATCAGAAATCATATCCTTCGTATTGTGAGTACAAATCTAAACAAAATGCTTTATTGTATGAGTCAATGTCAAATCCATGTTCTATGGCCAGGTTCTGCCAGGCATCGGCTTTGTCCTCATCCACTTCCACTCCGAGACCATACCGGAAACATCGTGAAACGTTGAACTCGGCGCAAGCGCCTCCTCCGAATTCCACCGATTTCTTGAACCATTCAAATGCCTTATCGTAATCGACATGCATCCCCTGCCCCTCTTCATAACACAGTCCGATGTCGTTCATGGCTCCCGCGACACCATTGTCGGCCGCCCAGAAGAGTAACCAGAGGCCCAGACTCTTGCTGTTCTTCGGAAACACATTCTCGATGTTAAGCTGCCCATAGGTCGCTGCCGCGCAAAGGTTTCCTTTCTCGATAGCCCTCTGAAACCAGAACTCTGCCCAATAGAGGCTCCTTTTCACTCCTAGTCCATGCAAGTAGGCAAAGGCATAGTTGTTCATCGCGTTTCGTTCACCCTTGTGAGAGAGCTTTCTGAACAGTCTGGTCGCCGCTTCTTCATCTCGTTCGCCGAACCATCCATAGGAAAGGCCCAGCGCCAGGCTGTTACCTGCCTCAAGGTTACCTGCTTTATAGGCTTCCTCAAGAAGCCATCTTCCGGTCTGGACATTTCCCCTCTCGAGGAATTCCATACCATCAGCATACATCATCCCGGCTTCGTCCTTCGGTTCATATCCGACTGGGCGGGATGGGGCGTTCATCATGTGGCATGTCCTACCATCCATTGGAAACTCTCGATCCACCAGGTGGGAGTTCCTTTCAAGAATCCTGTCTAAATCTTTTGTGTTCATACGCTTTAGGGTTTGTTGCCGCAAAGGTATGATGTCGGAATCCGGAAGGCAAAAAAGTTCTGTTAAAAAGTGTTAAAGGTTTATAAATAGTTATTAATTGTTATTAAATAATTGACTATCAATTTATTAAAAAGAAATGATAAAACACGTTAATCGCCATTAGAGGAGGCTGAAAGCCAAGGCTTTTGACTCCGCAGATATGACAATGAGGTTCGGAATTCCTTGTTGATAGGGTTCTCGTTTTCCGAGAGATTGAGAGGAGGATTGAACTGCTCAATCAACGCAGTTTCCAACTCCTTTGGCGTTTCGTTCGGCATAAAGTGGAATACCAGATTCTCCTTTATCCAAGTGCGAAGCTCGCGTTCATCATCAGCACAGAAACGGACCTTTCCATTGTCAGGATCGTGCTTATCTCGCGGAATCTGCTTGTATCCCAATAAGCAACCAAGGGTAAGCCGGAGAGTTGATCGGCCGGCGTGGCTGCCGATATGGCTCTTCCAGATTCGGTGATACAGATCTGTTTTGGTGATTCCGGTGTAGATGAGATCCTGCCCGCGGAATTGCTTCGTGACGATTCTGCATCCGTGGGTGGGCAATGCCTTGATGTCACGTATGGTCACAAGGTAATTGCCCGGTGCTTTAGGAAGAATACTCCCATTGTCGGTGAGAGGATTGAATGTTATGAAATCATTGAGGTCCATCAGGCAAAGAACAGCATGAATCCCAGCCAGATTGCGGCAAAGATGCCGCCAATGATCACGGCGTAATGAATGATGGTATGCCCCAGTTCTCCCCCTATGCTGGCATTTAGGATAAGACCGACACCGACGGCCACCACTTCAAGAAAGGCCGCTATACAAAACGCCACCATCAACCACATTGCTATGTTGATGCGTGTCTGCTCATCCTGATGCTCGATGGCCTCCTTCTCCTCTTCCGTCGCCTCGGTGGCTATCTTCCACCGCTTATAACAGAGATAGCACCCGACCATGCCGATAGCAAGTAGGGCTAGACCATGCCAGGAATCCGGATTCTTATAAGCTATGATGCCGCCGGAGATTAAGGCGACCAAAGTTATGATCAGGACCACCAGGCCTCTGCTTTCTCTGCGTGTCATAGATGTCTTTGATGGAGGGATCTAGTTCTACAAAGATAAGAATAATGCTCCAATAACGATAAAGATCCGCCCCGGAGGTTGTCCGGGGCGGCGCAGAAAAGCAAGCAGGAGCGGAGAACCCGTCTCCCCGACGGTTACTGAAGCGTCCCGCCGATGACGCTGACCTGAGATGCGAGGATCTCAGTGATGCTTCTTTCCACACCGTTGGAGTCGGTGTATCGGTTGTTGCGGAGTCGGCCCTTGACCTCGACGCCGGCGCCCCTGACAAGGGCGGTGA
>JAFYYM010000043.1 GCA_017557535.1 Bacteroidales bacterium
CTTTTTCTGTCCAGTAGAGAGTTTCATAATACAAATCTCGATTTATCTAACAGCCAAAGTTACGACTTTTTTCAACATGACTTCTCAAAAGTATCCCTGACCTCTTTCAAGATAATTTGCTGAATACACTTTCTATTCTGTCACCACCCATATATAAAAGAAGACCATCACAAAGGGTTGTGACAGGGATTGCGCCACCACCATCCCGTCACGACATACAGCAAATCCCCGTCTTCCGCTCTTAAGGGCTACTCTTTGGTATTGTCCTTTATTGTTCTAACGATTTCTTGTGTAGGAATTACAAACTTTTTCCAATACGTGACCGCTGCATCATAACCACCGGATTCCGTTTTTTGCATTGTGCTGAAAAGATATAAATTACTTCCACCAACAACAAGAGAGTCCTTTCGTGTGCTTTCAAAATAATCAACTTTACTACCTAAAAACGCAACCTTCTTCCCTGCCAGATTAATTCCTTGCGCCTCTGCCTTAAAAATGAAATTCAAATACTGTCCCTCCTGATCATTAAGAATGCTAGAATTATCCATTCCCATTTTCCCGAGATTGTCCACTAAATCTTTTGGAACATCTGAAAAATAATGTACCTGTGGTGTGAGTATCTGACTATTATCAACTAAACCATGATTGTTAATTATAGAACAACCGACTGTTAATAAAGGCAAACATGTTAATAATAAGCTTTTTATTTTCATAATTCGATGAATAAACTGTTGCCAAATGTATCAAGTCCGATTTGTCGAATGCAAGTTACGCATTCTCCATAAATTCCCAATAAAGCCCCGACAACAAATACCATGCTGCCAGAGCTTGTTTGTGCCAATTAATCCGAATTTAGTTACTTTTTTTCTTTGCCCAAGTATTGGCTAAAACTACTGCCGCGACCGCAAGAATAGCCACACAGGATAGATGGATTGTCGCGGCTAAATCAGTGTTCTTCATCAAATAGAGAAAGAACAGGACAGCCAAAGCAAAATGGAAACAGGCCACGATGAGCCGAAGGCGTTTGATATCATACTTTTTCTGCTTCTCCGGGGAAGACGTATTGTAACCGGCTATAAGCCCATCACATTTGCCCCGAAGATATGCTATCCCAACGAGAATCAGAATTACTGCGAGAAAGATGAACCACCAAATCATACAAATTTCGATTTATAAAACCAAATATACGCTTTTTTTGCTTTTTATGAGGCCCCCGAACGACTCTTTCCTCCCCCAGTTTTCGTGGTTGAAAAAGGCTCTTTCTCACTTGTACCGTTAAGCCTGTTTTGAACGGAATCAGAGCCCTCTGTTTGTCTTTAACTTACTGATAATTAATAGAATTATTCTCCAGAAAACCGAGTTTAAAGCTCGTTCCACATGAATGATGTCCCGATACAATGACAGGCAAAGAAAACAAAGTGGCGGCAAATCCCCAGGAAGGATCGGCCGCCACACTCCGAGATTGAGTGACTCAAGCGCCAAACTGTTCTCGATTTGATACCAGGTAGTCGTTTTAACTCTTGTGCGGTTTGTACCGCGCCGAAATTATAGTACTATTCTTCCTTCAGATAAGGTTTGGCGCCGGGTGAAAACACGGGAACCATCTTCCATTTCATATCGTTCAGCTCAGTGTTGAGCTGCCGGATACGGGCAAGGATTTCGTCAAAGGACGGTTTATCCTTGCTGTAGATCATCCCGCGCATCATTTCATCGTAATCTTTGCGCCATTCTTCTACAACACTGTCCGGAGGGAGAATGTTGAAATGCCCAGGCGTTTCCGTGTTGTAGTCAACTCCGTCAATCCGGTTGTAGATAAAACGGTGCATGACGATTCCTCGGAAAAGCTCCTCGTTGGCGAGAGCCTTTTCGTTGATGTGCTTCTCGTTATTACACATCATATAAAGGTCGTACAAGTGCCGAGACATACGATAACTCCGGATATCGCCGTGCGATTTATTGAACTCCTCGTGCAGAAGACACACTTTCTCAATAAAAGTCCTTTCGGGCTCGACAGTGACTACTATGAACGGGGAAGAGGAAAAGGCATTGCCAGGGAGTCTGTCGTCCATAAGTGAACGGACAGATGTCTCCGACACGGCTTCCTCATACGATCGGCCGGACACTTCCAGCATTACCCGAGGCAGAATGTATCCGTCAGGGGGAAACGCGGAATCGTAATCAATGTATATCTGTACCGGATCCTGCGTAGACATCCCGTTATCGTTGTTTGACAAGCGATACGCCTCACGTGGAATACCGATAGACTCGAGTGCTGATGGCAGTTCATCATAGAACTGCCCGAGGGTGAATTCCTTAGCGCTTCTGCGGAGCTTGTCACTGACCTGGCTCTTTGACAATTCTCCCGGGAACCCGAGAAACACCCTGTCGATCGAAAGATCGACGTCCTCTGAAAACCGACTGATGAGGCCCCAACCTTTGCTGAGGCTGGTCCCGCCCTTGAACTGGACGGAATCACGATAATCGAGCGAGCGGATGGCTTGGAGTACCTTGGTCACCCACCAATCTTTCTCGATGGCCTGAGGTGGGAGAGTCGTCCCCTCGGCCGCTTTGACGAAGAATGATGTCCGCACCGCAGGAGCGAGGTTCAAGAAAGGGTCTTTCTGCATGACTGTACGATTGAGCGGGTTTTCTGGGACATGAGTCTGATGTCATGGACGAAGCGGTCTTCTGGGACGGAAGAAAGCCGAGCGGCGAGCACATCCAGCCTATTCTGGTCGACAAGGTCCATCTTCTCGCCGTGAAGCGCGATGGCCACGAGACGCATCGTCCCGTCCTTGAAGAGAGAAAGGCGGGAGTCTTCAGTATGGAGAAGCGTGATGCCGTTCCCAATGCCGGTGTCGATGAACCTTGCCCGCCCGTCGGTGAGGTAGACAGCGTTCATCTGATTCTGAGTCGAGAGCCCTAGAAGGTTCTGGGCTGCGGCCTTGGAATGGTATATGGCAATGCCCATTTTCTGCGAGTAAGCGTTGACGATCGCATCATTTGTGGCCGGGATGACTCCGAGGCCCCATTTGCGGTCTATGACCGGATAGAAGTAGATGCCGCGCCCATACCGAAGAATCTCTCCTTCGGTACATAATCTGGAAAGCTGCTTCCGGACGGCGGTCTGATTGTCAAGGTCAGCGAAGTCTGAGAGGAAAAAGACTTTCCCTCTCTTCCATGACCGGATGCGGCTAGATATGGATTTAGCAGTTTTCATCTTGTCTCAATTCAGTCACAAAAATAGTACATTTATGTGACATTTCAAAAGAATCTTTCATTTATTCGTTATTTTCATATTCCGGTCGAAGCGGAGTACTCTCCTCATCAAGACACCAGAAGAATCTAAGGTCTTCTGAACAACCCGCTCATCAGGTAATCATTCAAGTCATTGAAATCCGGAAACCGCCCAGACATCCTGATCGTCCTGTCATGCATGGCAGCTTCAATCGTATCCGTAGCCTGTTGCCCTGCAGCATCGTTATCGAGATAAGTGAAAGCAACGTCATAGACTTGAATGAAGGGGACGGTCTTCTGGACCATGCTGGTCGAATTGAGGATGATGCAATCCCTGGGAACCGGATTGATCACAAGGTCGTTGTACCTGGCCAGAAGCGTCTGGTAGGACAGGAAATCCATGAATCCCTCGAAGACGCAGCAGGATGGCGTACGCTCCGACTTGCTCAGCGTGATGACGCTGGGGGCATTGACTCCGAAAGAGCCCTTGAAGAATGGATTCCGGATCTCCATCCCACCGAGGATGTTCATGAAGCAAAGGGCAAAGAAATGACGGTCGCGGACGTCGTACTGGACCTCCTTGCAGTACCGCCTGCCAATCTCGGCAGGTATGCCACGGGACCATAGATAGCCGATGAGGGCCTTGTTAGTCAAGGGAAGGACCTGGATATTCTCCATCTCCGTGTCCGGACGCAAAGGACCGTTGCTGACCAAGGATGCCGCAAGGGGAGGGCCTTGCTTGAACCCCCGACGTTGCTCCTCCAGCCAAGACGCCGCGACTTTGAACGAACAGTCGCCGTTCAGCGCCCTGGCGAGGTCGATGACGTTCCCGCCTCTCGACGTGCCGAAGTCATACCATAGATTCTTGTCCGAGGACACACAGAAGGAAGCGTTGTTGTCCTCCCGGAGAGGGGAGTGATAGAACCATTGCCTTCCGCCTTTCGCCCTAGAGACCGGCCGGTGCCCCAGGTGGGTGAGGAGGTCCGTAATCGGAATCTCCTTCAATTCATAGAAACTCATAACTGGCTGGTTTTATATGCTGTTTTGCGTTTGAGAAACAGGCTTGGATTGGACATCAATGAAGCCCAAAGGTGCCAACGTTTCCCACATGTTTGGTTGTTTGATTCCTATATGCCCACCAAACCAAACAAACATCCTTACTTCTCATCTGGTTCGTCAAGGTGAAAATTCCGATTGTACACGAATCCCAGTTCGGTTTGTTCAATGACCTTTCTGTTAAGAAGGAACTGCCGGAGGTTATAATGACAGTTCTTTTTCCTATCGTAGCCAACTGTCTTATAGGCCTTCATAAGCCGTTCTATCAATTCGGTGGCTTTTATTATCGGTATCGGAGTCTTGTTCTTTTCTGTGATTCCGAATACAATGTCCAGTGCTTCCCGGTGCTTTTCCTCGGACAGTGTCCTATAATTGAATCCCTTTTTTGGCCTGTGCCTGAGATCCAACCCTTCGACCTTCTCTGGCAAGCCCTTATTGTTGATCATGAAAGCGAAGGGCGTAAACTCCTTGTCGCGGATGAGAGCCGCATGTACCTCGCTGATCCTGTCGTCATTCTCGTTCCTGCATATCTGGAGGATGGTCTCGGCCTTGTGGTTTAGCTCGGTCCCGATATGGCCGCGGACGTTGTCATCGCCCTTGTTCAAATGCAGAACCGTATGAATATGGAGATTGTATTGACTGGTCCATTTCATCAGCAAACCGATCACTTCCGCAGACTCAGTTGATGAATTGATATCAAAGAGGAGATCCCTTAGTCCGTCAATGATGACAAGGCCGACATCGGGTCGCTCAGACAAGGCAAGCTCGATGATCTGCCGTCGGTCGAGAGGAGAGTACTCTCGCAGCATCACGAACTCCAGGCGTTCGTTCTCCTCGTCCGGAGGGAACCCTGACAGCTCATTGATCCTCTTCAGGACCTTGTGACAATGATAGGCGCTCTGCTCAGTGTCGAAATACAGGACCTTTCTCTTCCCTTCAGGAAAAGAGGGTTCATAATTTAAGATTTTCATATTCGTCAAGGCAGCGGCGACGATAGCGCAGACATTGAAGGTCTTCTTCGACTTTCCTTTCCCGGTCGAGGCACTGAAGTTGCCCAACGTGCTGATGACCGAACCGTTGATCTTGATGACAACGGGGGGAGTGGCGAATTTGTCGCCGGCGTGTATGAGGATTGATTGCCAGAGCTCGTGGAAATTCTCGGTGGTGACTCTTGATTCCATGATATGATGTGCTTTATTCGTTGAACTCAGATCCGCTTCTGGGAAAGGCTGTCATGCATTGTAACAGGAACGTTAGCGGGAGGGAGGAGAAGCTCGGAATCGCCTTCAAGCTCCTCGCGGGCAGGATTTCTGAAGCGTCTTAACCATGCCTCCAGATCCTCCCTGAAGAACAGGTAGCCTTTCCCTGGAGGAGTATAGACCGGGAGTTCCATCCGCTTGACGGCTTCCCTCAGGGAGAATATGCTCACCCCAACGAATTTGCTTGCCTCCTCAGTAGTGAGGAAGGTCTTCAACATGAACATCTTCTCCTCGAAACGCTTGAAGAAGGTGACGAGCTCATCCAGTGAGCCGAACCTGTCGAGGTATTCCTCGACGGACTGGAACTTACCAAGGAGGAGTTCGATGTCCGTTTTCTTGCTGAGGAAGTCCGGGATTCCGCTGGCCCTCTCGATCAGTTTTAAAATCTCATTTGAACTGAATTCCATACGCGATACATTTAGTTGTTACGAAATTGCCCTCCGCAGGCGTAGGGCTTACGGAGGGCAAAGGTATATCGCACTATGTTAAAGTGTCGCTTTAAATAGTAGTATCAAACGTACTGTTACTCAAATACTACTTTTTTATAGTATTTCTTGCAGTTCTGATGAGATCGACCCATCTGTCAATCCGCATCTTGGCCGGACGATCCTTCATTCCGTACCGGACGAGGGCGACTGACAGGTCGTGCTGATTCAAGAATTCGCGCCCCCTTGACCCCATGATCAGCCGGTTGGTCGCAATCACAAGCTGGTAGTTGGCCGTGATCAAGCCGTAGCTGTTCATTTGGGAGAAGAAATACGCCAGGACGGTATTCTTGTTGGCGATGAGAGGATCATCATCGTTGGCCGAACACTCGTTGAAGAGCCGCCCCATATCCTGTGACGTCACGGGCCGTCGGAAAAGGGGGATGTCATTGGCCGCTTGGGCCAGGAGGACAAGCACCTTGTCACTGAAGAAGCACTCAAAATTGAGTGACTTCGCCTTGACCCGGCCGCCGCCATCTAGCATAAGTTCACGCATACAGGAAAGGAAAGTCTCCCGATCGGATTCACCAGAGTAGTACTTCCGGACAAGATCCTCACGGGACATCAGAAGAGCCGCAATCCTCCCGAGATTGACCTGATGGTCGTTTCTGATGGCGGGATTCTTGACGGTGTGGAAAGTGTGGGAATTGATGAAGTCGTCCCGGAAACGGTCATAGGACACGCCGTTTTCCAGAACGGCCTTCTTGAACATGGAAAGGGCTTCCTGCCAAAGACAGTAAAGCCCTTCGTCGCCTGCATAGGCACCTCTTTTAGAATGAGATTGTTTACCGCATAAAAAGAGAGATGAAAAATGATTGGTTTTCCATTTCTGTCTTATGTTTTATATTCAACATGGTGATTGTGATTAACTTGAAGCAACACCATAGTACGATATATTACTGTTCATTCTTTGCAAGTGCTATGATTTCGTCGAGAACGACGACAAAGTCGAACTTCTCCTTGTGCCTCATCACATAACTGCCCTGGGCCTTGAGAGTGCCATAGTTCAGAGGATGTCCGTTGTAGGTAAAGCAGTCGCAGACCTTCTTGTGGATGTTCGGATTCAGTGGACGGAAAAGCGTCATAACCAGATAGACGAGGGAGTTCTTCCCGTCCGAGGTCCAGTTGATGGGGGAATAGGGGTAGTCCGACAAGTCAAGGATGGAGAGGAAATTCTCGACCCTTGTGTGTTTCTCAATGAACCCCAGTCGGCGAAGCTGCAAGAAAAGCTTCGTCGCCTGTTTCTCAGACAGGTCGGTCTTCAACTTTGACTGCCTGGTCTTCGGCATGATAAGGGTCCACAGGTTCGCCTCAGGATATAGCAGGGCGATTTCATAGATTGCCTTCCCTTTGGTCAACGGGATGATGCATCGGTGGAAATCAGACCGCCACAGTTCTTGGAAGTGGCACCATTTGTCGCGCACCCCGTATCCCATGATCGCGTTGAAGGCGGTTGCGATCAACTTAAGCTGGAAGCGTTCCGTACCCTTGGCTGGCATGAAGTCTTCCGTCAGGAGTCCGGCATCAACCGCACGCTGCAGCAGAGCTTCTGCCTTTTCGTTGCAGAAGAACGGCGTGAGCTGACCACTTAAACCCCTGTACAGGTTGTTCCCATATTCCCTCAGCTTGTCCAGCGTCTCGGCGAGACTCATAAGTGCGCCGTCATGAAACCGGTGTTCATGGTCGGAGTCCAGGTACTCCCTAATTGTTTTCGAATCCGTGAGCTGCATGAGCGGTTCAAAAAGGAGACGGTCCTTGTCAGTATCGACATAGGACATGATTTCAGCCGCTAGCAGGTCATAGTCGAGGCTGTCCGCAACGGCCAGGTCAAGAAGGTCGCTGCTGCCGACCATGATGGCATGGCAGACATTCCAAGAGTGCTTCCGCAGCAAGGCGGTATTGAGGACCGTTTTCTGTCTTGTAATCTCCATGGGACCTCCTTTCCTTTTCAATTATCTCCTACATGGAGTCAAAGATAGTGGAAATCTTGTTAACAGCCTCCTGTTTGCGGGAATCGATCAAGTGGGCATAAATCTGGGTCGTGGAAATCTCGCGGTGCCCCAGAAGCTTCGAGACTGTGTAGATGTCGGTCCCGGAACTGAGAAGGATGACGGCGAACGTATGCCGGTTGCAGTGGAAGGTGAAGTCCTTTGTGATGCCCGCAGAGATGGCCCAGCGGCGCAATTCGACGGAGGTGTACGCGTCATACTTGAAATGCGGAAAGACCTTATCGGTCTGCGCGGCGTCGCCCTGGACGCCCAGATACCTCTCGGCCGCCTTGGGAATGTCAAGATATTCCTGACCACCGGTCTTCTTCTGCTTGAAGACCAACCGGGTGTACTTGTCGAATTTGCGGACCTCGCTCCAGGTCAGTTTCTGGATGTCGCTCTTCCTCAGTCCCGTAAAACAGGCGAACATGAAGGCGCGTTTCAGGAAAGGATCACGACAGTCAGTTTCGGCAAGCCTCTTCACCTCCTCCATGGTGAGATACTGGCGCTCCGCCTCCGATGCCTTGAATCCCTGTACTGCATCTGCAGGGTTGGAATTGATGATCCCGTCCTTGAAGGCCTGGTTCAAGCAAGCCTTCAGCTTGTTGAAGTATGATACCTTGGAATTCTGGGACAGGCCGTTGAACTCCCCGTTCCTAGGAGTGTTGGAGACTTTGAACGTATCCTTCTCCACAGTGTCCAGGTAGCTTTTGAATCCTTGCACCCATCGGGGAGTGATGTCGCCGAAGGTGGTGGACTCCTTGCAGTAGATCTCCAGATACTTAAGACAGCTTCGCCAGTTGCCCCAATTGCCCACACTGGCCTTACGGTCCTCTAGAAGGAGCCTGTAATAGGGTAGGAACAGGGTCTTGCTGCCCTGATTAGTACGGTCACGGTTCCCGTGAAGCAGTAGCTTCTCCTTTTCAAGCCGGATGGCCTGCGCCTTAGACATAGTAAGGCGGTTCTTTTCCTTGATGGCAAGGGTGCTGCCGGGAAGAAGGGTCAAACCAA
>JAFYYM010000044.1 GCA_017557535.1 Bacteroidales bacterium
CTTCGCGTTCTGCCAGATGATCCACGTCTCCGACGGCAGCACGCTTGCCGAATACCTCGCCATCCCGAAGATGAACATCTGCATCCAGATCATCATGCTGGTGGCCGCCGCCTGCAACATCATGTTCTGCAAGGCCTCCCCGAAAAAGGCCGTCGGCGGCGCCGTGTGGCAGTCCGGCATGGTCGCGGTGGTCGCCATCTACGGCATCGCCTGGATGGCCGACACCTACTTCGGCAACTATATGGACGAGATGAAGGCCATGCTCACCGGCCTCGTCACCTCCTATCCCTGGGCCATCGCCTTCGTGTTCTTCCTGGTTTCCGTGCTCATCAACAGCCAGGGCGCCGTGGTCGTCGCCTTCCTCCCGCTGGCCTATCAGCTGGGCATCGCCGGCCCCGTCCTCCTGGGCGTCCTCCCGAGCGTGTACGGCTACTTCTTCATCCCGAACTATCCTTCCGACATCGCCACCGTGAACTTCGACCGCTCCGGAACGACGGTGATCGGCAAATACCTCCTGAACCACAGCTTCATGATGCCGGGCCTGATCAGCGTGATCGTCTCCACCATCGTAGGCTACCTGATCACCAACGTCTTCTTCCCCGGCTACTTTGCCAGCTTCGTCCAGTAGGTTTTTCGGAAAAATTGCTTACCTTTGCACTCCCTTTGGGGGAACCAGGTCATTCCGAGGAGGCCTCTGGCCGACGAAGGACTCTCCCCCCCCACGGTTCCGTAGCTCAGCTGGATAGAGCAACAGCCTTCTAAGCTGTGGGTCTCGGGTTCGAATCCCGACGGAATCACGAGGAGGTAATAGGAGTCACAGGAATGTGGCTCCTATTGTTGTATATTCAATGTTATGTTGTTATCTTTGCCCGAAACCACGGACTAAAGAGAAGACTATGCAGAAGACTACGCAGAAACCTACGCGGAAAAGTTTCGGTGTTACCGTATACTGCAGACAGCAGAAAATACGACGAGATGGACGTGCCCCCGTTGAGGTGACCGTGTCCGTGAACGGTGAGAAAGCGATGTTCCAACTGACAGAGGCGTGGGTGCCGTCGGAGTTCGCTAAGATGCGTGGTTCGGGACGCCAGAATGATGTGAGGCGACTTTGCTCCGAAGTGACATCCAAGATGGCGAGCCTTCATGAGAAGTATCCAAATGCTCCAGCGAAGACTTTGAAGCAGTACTATCTTTCTGGTCCTCCATCTTCGATTGGGCATGGACCTACCGTCTCAATATTGTGCCATTCCTATTTGGAGAACGTCAAGAAGCATAGCCCAAGTTACGATAAGTACCGTGTGACATTCGACCGTTTCTGCGAGTGGTTCGGGCACAATTATGCGAGTGATGTTTCAAGCGGAGATGTGTTTTTTTTCCTCGATGAGTTGAGGAGGTCTGGACTCGCGGAGGGTACGCGTCGGAACTACTATAAGCGGTTGAAGTCTCTTTTCAATTACGGTTTTGAAAAGCGGGCGGTAACGATTCACCCGTTTTCGGGATTGAAGATGACATTTAAGGACCCTGACCCCGTCTATCTCACAAAGGAGGAGTTGGATGCGATGAAGAAGGTCGATGTGCCTCCATACCTTGCCCGTGTCCGTGAGTTATTCCTGTTCCTGTGTGGGACGGGAATAGAATGGTCCGACCTTGAAGGGTTGTGCCCCGAGGATGTTCAAGAGCAGGACGGCTTGAGGTTTATCCAGAAGCGGAGGGTAAAAACAGGGGAGCCGTACCGTGCATATCTAATAGGGGACGCCCCCGCAATCTGGGACAAGTATCGGGGTGTTCTACCGCTCATCAGCAACCAGAAGGAGAACAAGTACATCAAGCGGGTGGTGGAACTGGCAGGGGTGCCCAAGAAAGTGACTACCTTGACGGCTCGTCACTCGTACGCCACCGCACTACTCTCGGGTAGTTTCGGTCCCCCAGTTAGCATCGATGCCCTAAAACGCGTTCTCGGTCACGCTAAAATGGACCAGAGTTTGAGGTACGCCACCCTCCTTGACAAGTCTTTGGACAAAGCCTTCGAGGGGTACAAACAATGAGCATTTAGGCGTTTTCGCTTTACCTCCCCTAAATCTACGTTCTCAAGAAGGAAGCCGTCAACAACGGAAGACGGATGCAGATTCGTTTGGACGCGGCCACCTTTCCTTCCTCCCTTCCTCCCTCCCCGTCGGTGGTGTCGGCTCTGTTAGTAGCGAACTAAATCTACCTGTGGGGTGGGCTTGAAATGCCCCCCGTACGGTCTCGCGTGAGAATTCTGGTCCCAGAAACTGGCATTTTGAATGGGAGTCTACTATACCGACGAAAAAAACCATACGTATTTCCCTTACTTTTCCAACCTAACTGGTATTTATTGGAAAACAAGGGAAAATGAATAAGGAATTCAAAAGAAAGACCAGGCATCTGTCGCCTGTGACCCGACAGAAAATCTCCAATGCCCTCAAGGGTCGGAGTAAGAGTGATGAGCAAAAGGAACGTACGCGAGCATCGATGTTGAGTTATTGGTCGGACGACCGCAATTTCCCCGCTGATGCGGACAAAGAGGACGAGATGTAGGGATGGAACAAGAAGGACAAGACATCTGGCGGCCCGTCAACTACAAGGAATTCGGGACAGTGTACGAGGTATCGCAGAGCGGTAGTATCCGACGCCGAGACTCAAAGACGCTCAAGCGAGCATTTCTTCATAAAAGCGGGTATCTGTGTACGACCCTCTCGATAAGTGGTCATACCGAAACAGTATACGTCCATCGAATCGTCGCCTTTACATACTGTTCGAATTCGGACCCGAAACGATTCAACCAAGTGTCTCATTTGGATGAGGTGAAAACGCACAACAACGCCTCTAACCTGTGCTGGGTGGACTCCCTCCAGAACAACCTCTACGGAACCCATATATCGAAACAGGTCCGAACCCTCGCAGACAAAAGGGAGTGTGCAAGAAGGTCGAAGATGGGGAGAAAAGTGCCCGTGTGCATCCTGAGACCAATGCCAGACGGTGGGGTTTCTGGACAGACGTTCGAGAGCATCGCGGAAGCCAGTCGGCAAACAGGGGTACGAGAAGAGGATATCCGTGCGGCGTGCCGTGGGATTAGACGTACGGCAGGCGGTTTTAGATGGGCGTATGCTTACAACGATGTCGAACTCGGGCTGATTTTGGGAATGCCACCCATAGGCGAGGATGATTCGATGATGTCGTGAAATACAGAAGCAGAATGAGCACCTCGGTTTCATCAACCAAAGTGCTCATTCTTCATATATGTGTCGCGTTAAATGGCAAGGTCAAGAGGGAGGTCGCTGATGTCCTTAATCCGCTTCCCCTCAATCATCATATCCAGCATTTCAAGTGCGTCTTCGTCCTTTTCCTCGTTGCGAACATTCATTGCAATCGCCTCCCGCAACTCATACAGGAACGCGTGGTAGACACAGTCAATGTCCCCTGTACCGAGGGCAAGTGAAGCCAGTCTTCCCGGAAGCGGTTCGGCGGTCACGCACACAATGTGAGGAAGGTGACCCTTTCGGTTACGGATGAGGTTGAGTGCTTCCGTACGAGTGTTCTGGGCACGGTCGGACCGCATAGTCCATTTCGCTGAAATGTCGGCGTGAAGGATGTACCTTCCGCCATTTCTGGAACGCAGAACAGTGAGCAAAGCGGAGCCGTCGTCCACAATATTCCCCACCGAATTGATGACGTCATCCTCCAAAGTATCCCTGTAAACCACGATGTCGGGTTTGACGAAATAATCGTTTCCGATGATGGTGGCGAGTTTCGGTGTTTCAGCAATCTGCTTCTCCAGTTCCTCGAGGTGTGCATACTGCTCAAAACTTGAGAGTCCCAGATAGAATCCCTTTTCGGACTCTCTGAGGACGTGCCACGTTCCTGGGCGTATATGCTCGAGCAACGAGAAGGATTCTGCTACGAACTCGGCTGTGACGCGTTCAAACTCCGTTCCGAGAGTCTGCCCCTGCTTCTTGTCCAAGATGCCCGCACCGAGGAGTTCTGCGAGGTTCTTGGCTATTCTGCGAGAAGGGGCACTACTCCTGTCCGCATTGCTGGCGACTCCGCCATCGTCAAATGTGAGGATGCCCTGTGATACCAGCCTTTCGTGGTATCGTTTCCGTGCTTCGTAGATGAGGGAGTTTTGTTCCATATCAGTCGTTGTTCTTGTTCAGACACGCGATTATCTGCCGTCCTACGGCTTCGGCAACGGGCGGAGGGAAGGCGTTTCCAATCTGCCTGTAGACGGCGGTTTTCTTGCCTGCGAAAAGCCATGTCGAGGGGAATCCCTGAATTCTCGCCACCATCTTGGTCGTGAGCCGTGGCATACCTTCAAAACCCTTTTCTGGAGCCGAATCCGCTATGCCGAGTCCGTCTACCCCAAGACCAGCCCAAGCCCTTCTCGCCCGTGTAGGACCGAGGTCGGCACCACCGTGCTTCTTGGACCCGCCAACGATGGTCGGTGCTATGGCTTGTGCCCCTTGACGCCACTCGTCTGCCTTCTCCCATCCATTTTCCTTCATCAAGTCATATAATGCGTCGCCGACGGTGGTTTCCTTGCCCGTGGGCTTCGGGAACGTGAAGCCAGTATCCAAATCCTTTCGGATTCCGACGAGAACTGCACGCGGCCGCAGCTGAGGGACGCCGAAATCGGAGGAGTTCAGTAGTTCCCAATAAACATTGTAGCCGTAGGATTCTATGGTCGAGCGGATGTATGCTCGATACTCCGAGAATACATCATCGAAGATGCCACGCACGTTTTCAAGTAGGACTGCTTTCGGACGGATGATATCAATGAGCCGTAACGCGTCTGGGAATAGGTCGCGTTCATCCTCCTTCCCCAGTTGCTTTCCGCCTTTTGAGAAGGGAGGGCAGGGAACGCCACCGGCGAACAGGTCCACACCCTTGTAGTTCTCCCCGCTGAACTCCTTCACGTCACACGTGACCACGTTCCAGTCTGGGCGGTTGGCTAACAGGGTGTCGCAGTATTGCCACTCAATTTCCACTAGTGCGAGGTGTTTGAACCCCGCTTGTTCCAAGCCCAATGCTTGTCCGCCTGCACCCGCACAAATCTCAACGCAGGTGAACCCCTGTTTTCCATTACCTTTCATACCAGACAAAGATACAAAATAAACCCTTAAATTGGATATCAACATTAACAAGTTCTGGAAGGTTGAGGCCTACTCATAGGTGGAAATTAGGCTCCCATAGAATTGCATGGTCCCGATTGCCCGTGTAACGTGGCAGTCGGGATCATGCAAACCAAAGGTGGCTATTGGTCTCCCTATAAGGAGAATTCTTTTTTGACTCTGATGACCGTCGAAAGCGAGACATCGCACAATTTGGCGGTGTTCCGCAGTGATTCGCCCTTACGAAGCAATCGGATGACCTTGCCGTACTCCTGCTCCTTCTGTTCCCTCGACTTGATGCTCCCCGAAGGACGTCCCATCCGAACACCTTTTTGCTTCGCCAGTTCCCTTCCTTGGTGAAGACGGAAACGAATGGCTTCTCGCTCTTTCTCGGCACAGAGGGCCAAACAGGACACATAAACTGCCATAATGCTGTTGACCTGGCCGTCCGCGTCAAACAATTGCAATCCCTCCTTCTGGAAAACCACATTGACCTTGTGGTCCACGCACCGCTTGACCGATTCCAAGACCTCCCATATCGCACGTCCCATTCGGGACAATTCCGAAATGAGGATATCTGTCTTGTTCGCGACGGCGTAATCAATGCACTGGTTTAACGCTTGACGCTCCGCGTTCTTCGTTGCTCCGCTAATATGTTCGGAAAACACCTTGACGACCTCGTAGTCGTTGCTTCTGGCATAGTCGCCGAGACTTATGATTTGTCGCTCGGTACTCTGCCTATCAGTGACCGAACTGACTCTTGCGTAGATAACTGACTTCTTCATATTAATCAAAGGTTAGTCGGATAGCATTAGCGGGTTTTGTTTTCAATGACTACTGAATTTATTTTGCAAGCACGACAGGGCTGACACCACAAACGAGCCGTGAGGATTAGTCGGTCCGCTCCGTCGCCTGTTTCTCGAACTCGTCGCCGTACTGGTCAAGTGGAAGGTTGGGGTAGACCTCGATGGTACCGTTCGACAGTCGGTCGTTGAACCAACTTTGACTGACTCGCCAGTAGTCGTTGGCGGTGGGGCGGAGAGGGTTGCCGAACCAAGAGAAAAACACATAGTCGTTGAAGACAGAGGTGCAGAGCCAGAAGAAGCCCAGTGTTCCGTTGTCGTGCTTTACCACGATGGTGTTGCCGACCTCAACCATTACTCCCACGAAATGAGTTTCTCATATCGGCACGAACGCCACTTGTTCTCACCGACCGCTTCGCAATCCCAGAATACGATGACGTTGCGGGCATCGGCGGAGAGTCCGCGACCATTGATGTGGCTCCGCGTCATAGACGGGAGTGTGGTCGCGAAGCGGGTCGTGATGGTGCCGTCCTTCTTCAAGAAGGTTACCTTGACGATTCGCTTCTCCATCTCCGCCTTGAGGGTGCGGATGGACGAGGTGAGCATTCCCGCGACGAAGGCGTTCTGCGTGCGGTTGAGGATGACGAGGGCTCTGTGAGCATCAAGCCCGTTCATAGGGATGATAGAAGTCATATGCGTTGGGTGTTAGGGGTTAAACATTCAATTAACGGAATCCGCCTTTTGGAAGCCTCCAACCGTTCAACAGGTACATAAAGGTCAGAGCGTCGTAGCGACCGCAGGGGCGACCAGAGAACCCTTTGACCTTGGTGCCAGTGGCTTTCTCGTACACAGCCCAACCGCTTGGAGCGAGGCAGACGTGGTATTTGTTCGAAGTCATCATCATTGTCCAAATTTCTACTACAAAGGTACTGCATTTATTTAATATATGCAAGAAATATGACATTTTTTTAATACCTGTATGTGATATTTCGGAAATAGTTGTACCTTTGCCGTAAACGAAACAGACTATGGCACAAGAAAGGCAGGTTATTCACCTTCAGATTGAAGACAGACATTATTATTATGGTTCAATGTCGGCGATATACGACCAGTTTTCGAAGGACCAGATTGGGATTTCGTATGGCTCCCTTCGAAACTACGGTCTATCCCCAGACAAGCCGTTCCAGAACGATAAGACTCGAGTCATTATAAGGCAAGGTGTTCTGGTCACGAAGAAAGGTAACCGAGGTCGAAAGCACTCTGAAGAAGCCGAGATGGATTAGGAGGTGCGGAGGTCGTCGCCGTCTTCGATGTTGAGGTCCCGAGAATCCCGTTCTAGTCGGCACCGTGGTGTCGGTACGGACTGCACACAAATATGCGATTCTCGTGGGATTCGTGATTGGTGGGGGCAGGCCGCTGGTCGTACCGTACGCAAATTGCATGTCAGCCTCGGTAATTTGCGTTTTTTTCGTGTCGGTGCCGATTTC
This sequence comes from Bacteroidales bacterium, assembly GCA_017557535.1. Taxonomy (GTDB): domain Bacteria; phylum Bacteroidota; class Bacteroidia; order Bacteroidales; family UBA932; genus Cryptobacteroides. Next base: position 7,420 of record JAFYYM010000044.1, read on the forward strand.
TCCTTGACTTTCTTGGTCCCCATCATATATTTATGATAGGAACGGCAAGCCGAGGGTTACGGCTCCGCTGCCGCACCGTTCCGAAAACTTGAGTGTGTGGTCCGTCGCTACCCAAAATGAAGCGTCGAGCGGGCACCACGTAAATCAAAACGACCTAGACGGAACTGCAAAGGTCAGGAGCAGGGGTTCTCCTCGAAAGAGGTGTTCGGCAAACTCCGCAGAGCGTACACCAAGGTACGGAATGCCGACATCATCCAACTTGGTAAGTGGATGGTCACTGTTACTGGGGCGAGAGACTAGTACTGGTGGTAAGAACCTAGGGCGGGTAAAACCGCTCTAGGGGATTCTACACGCCAAGGGCTCTGACTAGGGTTGTAGTTAACCCCCTGAATACACACCAAGTATCCAAGGGACACGGGTTGAAGGAGAAGGGTAAAGGATACCCAATGGTCCTGAACGACATCCGAAGGAAGGAGATGAGCCGAAGGCTCAAGAGACCATGACACACCGAGTTCTACGGAGCCCAGTTGGAATTCGAACTCGTTTTCATCGATGATGCACGATAAGCATATAGTTAGAAGACTAATCAGAAGACTATTCCGATTAAGCATCTGATTAACAGTATGATTCATAATTCCGACGGAATCACAAAACGGCAGCTGCGGCTGCCGTTTTGCGATTCTGGCATTTCATGCATTGGGGGGCTAACCCCCCAAACCTCCTGCGTCGCTTCGCTCCGAAGTGCTCCGATTCGTTGTCGGTGCCGGAAATCCACCCCCGCCGGCGTCCGTTCTATGCTCGTGAATGGGCCCCCGCAGGGGCGGGAAGTGGCCCGCAGGGCCAAATCCCGACACACCCTAAATCACGAATTATTCACCATGAAACAATCATTTCACAGGCAGTTTCAATGATACTGTCCATGCTTTTCTTAGAAGCAAGATCGGGATCCAAATGAATCTCGACATCGGGGACGACACCTTTTTCATAATCAGCCCCGGATCTTGAAATAATTTTGACCGTCGGAATCCTGAAATACCACCCATTCGACAACTCGAACCAGTCGGGGAAACTGGTTCCTCCCGCCGTTTTGACACCGACCACACGCGCATTCTCACATCCTTTCACACACATGGCAAAAATCGATGCCGCGCTATATGATTTATTGTCAACCAGTACGACGAGCGGTTTTCGCCAGATTCTGCTCTCGTCCAGGATACCAGGCTTCAGCATGACTCCTTCTTCCATTAAATCATCCCGGACACGGTTATGCCTGACACGTGTTTTATACAGTTCTTTTTCAACTGACAGGTATTTCAGCAGCGTCATCACATTCTTGCTTTCCCCGCCCCGGTTCTTCCTCAAGTCCAGAATCAGACCTTGGCAATCCTTGCAATAATCCAGAACCTCCTCGATTTGCTTGTCGGAAATACTATCCTCAAAACTCTCGCACACGATAAACCCTACTCTCCCATCATATAGAGTACTGTACTGCAGACCACCTGATTCTTTTTTGTCTTTTCCCAGGTATCGGGATATAAGCCTGTATAAATGATTGTCGGATATATCTTCCAGGTAATCTCCACCCCAACTTTGGGTTTCTGTCGATAAGCCGACATGTCCGTCATTCAACTCTCCGAGCATTCCGGATAATATCGTAAACAGCTCATTTTCACTTGTTTCATCACTGATTCTGTCCCGATACTTCGTAAAGACGGCATCCCAGTCTACGTCTCTGTTGGAAAAGCAGGCATATTTTTCGTCCACGGCGTTCCAAAACTCGTCAAAGACCTCCACTGATGTCGGAGCAGTTCTATCCGGGATTAGTGTGTCACACGAGACCAGTAACAAATGAACGACAGCCACCGTCCCAGCGATTCTCTTACAACTCATAAGACGGATGTTTGGTGAGACCGAAACGGAAGGCGATGTCAAGTTCAAGGAACTGCAGTTGAAAACGATGAGGAAGGGCTTGACCGGAAGAATAGCAGAAATGCCGTATGGACAGCATCAGACCTTTTCCTCCAGATAAGGTCCGGCAGATTCCGAGCTTCAGGTCATTTCCGGGGAGTGCTTTGAACGTATAATCAAGAGGGGAATCCGGCCGGCTGTCAGAGAATCTGTTGGAAGGCGATATAAATGCTGCGACGGGAAGCCGGTCTTCCAAACGGAGAGACCATTTCTGTGACAGTTTCCATGCTACGGAGACGCACGTTTTGGCATCAAATGCGAAGGTGTAATGAAAACGGTCATACAGCGTGTTGGGCAACCAGATAAACTGATCGTTTCTCATGAATCCGACTGCTCCTCCGGCGTTCACCGAAACGATACTGTTACCGAATATGCCGACCAAGCCGCCGACAGACATTTCCATCTGTCTATCGTGCATCGATGACGCATCTCTGTGGTACCTGTTACCCAGCCAGCCGAAAGAGCCGGAAGCATCGACAAACAGGTCGGCCTTTGCACCTTGCGCCAAAATGCTGAAGCCGATTCTGCCGTGCGGACCATTGTAAGCCAACGGCGAGTAAGAAGTGTCCTTTATTCCCATCATTCCCCCTCTCAGATAAGGAGAAAGGGAAAGGGCCATTCTGTCACCGTCTCCTGCATAAGAAGCAGGTATCGTTGACAAGAATAGGATGAGAGATGCTAGTATGTTCAATCTCATGGGAGCACAGCCGTCCTATTGTTGACAGAGACTAATCACTTGAGCCGCTTCCAGTAACCGCCGTTGGAGGGGCCAATGTGCGTAACCAAGCCCAGATCCTGAAGTGCCTTCATGTCGCGCTTGATGGTGCTGGAAGACTTCCCGAATTGCCTTGCCAACCTTGCTGTAGTAATAGGTTCATTTTTGGTGTCATCCTTCGTGATACCAAAAGGCAGCAATTCATAGATAAGTCTCTGTCTTTCAGTTAACTTTTTGGTGTCATAATCTATGACATCCTTGGTGTCACCAGCCTTGATCAGCCTGCCGGTCTTAGGGTCAACCCGTCCGCCATGCTGGATGCCGTAGAAGATTTCACGCTTGACGATGACACGCACGCCGCCGAATTCTTCTTCAATCGTAGGAACTTCGAGCCCCTCTTTGGTAAACGCTTCCGTGATAAGTTCATAGCCACGGCCCCATGCTTCGACAAAACCGGCCATGTAGAAGGCGTTGGCAATAAGACGATTCCGAGGCTGGGAATCGTGGGGTCGGAAGATGGATTCCGGAGTTATGCCTGCCGGAAGTGAGCCTTGGTTCCAGAACGTGATACGATCATCAAAAACGCGGATCAGGCTGTCCGGACCGTTATAATCTTTATGGATTTCAAGGTTATACAGTATTTCCCTAAGGCCTTCTTCCGGCAACTCCATGGGTTCTCTGCGCTGCATCCCCTCATAGTGGATAGGGCGAATAAGATACTTGGCATCAAGAGCCTCCATCACGCGGTCGGCCATCCGAATGAGGTCTCCGTCGATGAGGTCCTGGTTCATCAGAGCAGCTTGCGAGTGACCGAATCGGCCGATCTTGATCCGTGCATTCAGGCAATAGTGCTGAGGATTCTTCCCGAAAAGAAGCAGGGCGGCGAGGGTAAGATCGTCATCGTCCGTCATGACTTCCAGGTTCTTGAGGACTTTCTCGACGGAATCGTCAACGCTTTCCTTTGGCAGGCGACCTTTATCTATACCTTTGCGGAGGAAGTACTTGATGGCTTCCGGGTCGATGTCATCGAGCGTCGCACCCCGGATGACTCTGGAATCCCAGGTCGCGTTCAACTTGCGGGCATAGAAGTCTTTGAGAGCCTGTCCCTTGACAATCTGATTGGTGGCTCCGACACGCTTGTACAGAACCCCGTCGAGCAAAACGGATTCCTGGCTGGGAGCGACTTCTATCTCAATGATTTCTTTACCATCCTCCTCAAGCAGGCGAACATCCGGATAAATGCCCAACTTGGAGACAATCTTGTTGGGAATGTCTTCCATCAGTTTCTTGGAATTATCCACACCGATGATATGCTGTTTATCGGAGATGCCGATATAGAGTGTGCCGCCATCGGCATTGGCAAAGCCGCATAGCCATTTCAGCCATTCATCGTCCCACTGTCGCTTGTATTCTATGATATGCTTTTCTCCCATAGGGCCGGTAGTCTTTGCTCGCAAAGATACAAAATGTTCTGAATAAATGCCTTGCTCAATTCCTCCTTCACACCGTATTCCGTCTATTCCCCGTGAATTAGCCCCCCGCAGGGGACGGGAAGTGGCCCGCAGGGCCAAATCCCGACGGAATCGACCCAATTTGGACAGTCCCGTCCTCAAATATCCCCGTTTTTGAGGATGAAACGTCCATTTCACCGGCTTCGTCCTCATTTTGGCCCTTTTTTGAGGACGAACGTTTTACGATGACTATCGGTGTAGTTATTGGGGTTAATGGACATTTAGTAGGATGAAATCCTTGCAAGTGATTGATTTCCTTATCTTTGCAAAGATTATCATTGTTATGGTAAAAAACATTGAACTGTCTGAATACCGAACGGTCTTCCATACCAGAATCAACTCGTTCCTGAAAACCCGGTAGCGTCCTAATCAGTGTATCGGCCACTACCCCCGGAAATCCACTTTACCGCCTCTTCCAGCGGCTCTTCCGTCTCGACGTCCGGGTCGATGGGGTCGTTGCAGAAGATTTCGTCGGTGCGGGCGACGTCGCAGGAGCGGGTGATGGCAAGCAGGTAACCATCGGCAAGAAGATGGGTCACATTGCCGCTGGCGTAGCCCGCTGTGGGGGCGCCGAAGGTCTTGGCGTTGTCCAGGCCGCGGAAGCAGATGAGGGTGGCCTCCCCGGAGCTGCCGGTCATCGCGTTGGTCAAGATGGCGATCGGGGTCGATGACGGAATCTTGCCGATGCTGTCGGGCGCTAATTGACAGGATCGGACCACATAGTCCAAAGTGATGGGAGACACCTTGTCGCGGCTTTTGAATCTGAGAATGATGCCGTCGGGCAGCAGGGGGGATACGGCGGTGATCATCGGGTACATATTGCCGCCGGTATTGTTCCGAAGGTCGATGATGACGCCCTTGGCATCCAGATGCTCCTGCAGGAAATCGAAGACCGTATGGACATAGAGCGAATCGCTGACCTTCACGCCGGAGTGCGCCGGAATCAAGACATAGAGAATACCATCCTCAAGCATTATCACCTCAGGTGCCACCTCCGGATAGGTCGTCGTATCTTTGACGGGCGCCTGCAGGAAAGTATGCTTCCCACCGGCCACATATCCGGCCTCTTGCACAAGGGCATGGGCCTCTTCCAGTGTGGAAATGGTCTTTGCCGATGCCAGCACCTCATTCTTCTTGGCCTTCCATTCTGGGGAATCGGCATACAAGCCGTCGCGGTCCAGGAGCTTGACGCAATGGCGGACATAGCCCGCCGGCGTGCTCTGGTTATCACAGGATGCGGCTCCGAAAGCCAGCAGCGCTGCGAGAAGATAAATGATTGTCTTTTTCATCAATATTCCTCCTGTTCCTTCATCCCGCAGCCTCCGTGGAATTCATCCACAAGGTTGATGGAGTAGGCTTCTTCTTTGGATACTTTCGTTTTGGTCCAGTCAATTTCCCCTTCGTGGCCGGCGTAGTCGGAGATGCGGACGGAGCAGAGATAGCCTTCGTCGTTGCGCATATAGGCGCTGCAGCCGGACATAGCGATGCGGTTGCGCTCCTGCTGGCCCTGCTTGGAGACGATGTGGCACCATTCGATGACGCAGGTCTTGCCATCGTCGATGATGGTTTCGTAACGCATACCCACGCAGGCGGGGATGTAGGTGGCGAGGCCGTAGCCGAAGCGGTGGGCGTTCCTGGCCATTTCCTCCTTCGGGGGAATCGTCGCGCCCCAGGGCTCGTAACCGCCGATGATGCAGTCATCGGCAAAGGCCGCGTGGATCTTGTCGGGGTTGCAGTAGGGGGCGTGGTGCAGGGCCTCGTAGTAGGCGCGCATCGCGCCGGTCAGGAGGCCCGGGTCGCCCATTTCGTAGTGGGCGGGCTTGAAGATGGGCTTGCGGTAGGGCGTGAGGTCGGGGACGAAGGAATAATGCGTGTACATCCGGACCTCTTCCAGCAGTTTCGGGGTGCGCAGGTCCGTAATCACGAAGAAGGGGACCTCCTCGATGGCGCCGTCCACGACGAACTTGAAGACGCCCTCCAGGGCGATGCGACCGCCGCCGATGGTCTGGAAGACCGGCGTGAAGGTCGCGCCCTGGGCGTGGAACTTCGCCAGGAAGCCCTCCGCGAACGCGCGGATGCCGTCCAGCCCCTCGAACCGGTCATAGGGGGTGTCCACCGCCGGCGCCTCGTCCCAGAAAAGCTTCTTTTCCCGGAAAAGGCCGACGACCTCGTCCGCCTTTCCCGCGGCGAGCGCATTGACAAAGGCGATGTCGGGCGTATCCTGCCGGATATCCTGCGGCATGTCCTGGTAGAGTCTTTCCAGCGTGCAGGCCTTCCGGACCGGCAGGTCCTGCACGGCCTGCTCCCGCGTGCCGCAAGCGGCCAGCACAGCCACCGCAATGGCCAGGGAGAAGGAACGAAGCATTCGAGTCATAGGTTCAGCGTTTACTTGTCGATTTCAAAGATAGTGAAAAAAGCCTGAAATGCTACCGACCACAGAGAGTCCGTCAAACACGGTCCTTTGCCGGAAAACCGAAAAATCGTTATTTTTGTAAAAAACCGAAGCCTATGCTCAGACCTGTTTTCACTCTTATCCTGTCTTTGGTCGTGTCGATTACGGCCCTGGGACAGACCGCTCGTGTGTTCACGATGGATTTGGACGGGAAGGCCGCCCCGCTGCTGAATGAGGCGGACAAAGTTACGTACGACGATGCCGGAGGGATCCAGGGCATCTCCGGGACCAATGAGGCGGCCATCAAGGTGTTCCTGCCCGCTCCGGAGAAGAATACGGGCGCGGCGGTCATCATTTGCTCCGGAGGCGCGTTGATGTTCCATTCGTGGGGCAATGACGTCGAGAAGATGGCGACGTGGCTGAACGAGCGCGGGGTGGCGGTCATCGGGCTGAAGTACCGGCTCCGGCAGATGGCGCCGCGGCCGCAGCGCCCGCCGGAGGCCGGCGCAGCCCGCCCGACGCCGCCC
>JAFYYM010000045.1 GCA_017557535.1 Bacteroidales bacterium
CATCCTGAGCCAGGATCAAACTCTTCTTTGTATATACACTATAAATCTTAGTCCGACCCCGACAGCTTCTCTAAAGAAATCAACGCTCTCGATTCAATTTATTCTCGGTACTTGCTTGTACTAATCTTTCAGTATTTTCAAAGATCATGATGCTTCATTCAGAAGCGGGCTGCAAAGGTAACAACTTTTTCTTTCTCCACAAATTTTTTGTGGATTTTTTTGAAAAAGAATCTAGTACCATACGGCGGGACTTTCTCCCATCTTGAAGACAAGGTCTCCTCCCGCCATTATTTCTGAATACTCCACATATCCTCTATCAAGCTTTTTCCCGTTCAAGGTGACCTCCTGAATATACTTGTTGGATGCGTCAAGTCCTTTAGCCTTGATTCTCAATACACCACCCGGAACAGTCACTTCCGCTTTCTCGAATGCCGGGGCGCCGAACCAGAATCGGGTTGACGCAGGCTCCATCTCATAGAATCCCAGTGATGAGAGAACATACCATGCGGACATTTGCCCGGCGTCCTCATTGCCTGCTAGACCCTCGGTATTGTTCTGGTAAAACTCGGCATATACCCTGCGGACAAGATCGGCGGTCTTCCAAGGCTGTCCGGCCATCGAGTAGAAATATAAAATGTGGTGACTCGGCTCATTGCCGTGGACATATTGGCCGATCAAACCGGTGATGTCACTGGAGACATTGTCACCTTCAAGATGGGAATCGGCAAGGAAGAGGGAGTCCAGTCTCTCTATGAATAGGTCCTTGGAACCATAAAACTCTATCAAACCGTCATAGTCCTGGGGGACAAGCCACGTATATTGCCAAGCGGTGCCCTCGCAGTAATCTGTGACCTCATGGGCGGAATGATAGGGGCTGAATGGTGTCCTCCAACTACCGTCTGACAACCTGCCGCGGGCCTGAAGCGTATTTTTGTCCATATAATTCCTGTAGGAGTGGCTTCTCTCGCGGAAATAAGCGGCATCCTCACTCTTCCCAAGATGCTCCGCCGCGGAGGCCATAGCTCCATCAGCGATGGCGTATTCCATGTCATAGGCGACAGATTGGTTGAAAAGGTCGGACGGGATGAAGCCATACCTCTTCCTTAGATCCTGGCCTCTGTCATCGCCCATCGCGGTGTTTTTCAACGCCTTCCAGGCTTCTTCCTTATTGACCCCGGGGACATCCTTGACGACGGCGTCAGCCACGGCGATGATCCCGGGGTTGCCGACCATGCAGTCGGTCTCATTGGCCATCAGGTGCCAGACAGGAAGCCTCCCTTGCTCCTCGTTGATACTGATCATGGTGTTCACCATGTCGGCTTCCCTGTCCGGATGAAGGATTGTCATCAGTGGCATCTGGGCCCTGTAGGTGTCCCAGAGCGAGAATGTGGTATAGGTGCTGTGTGTGACGGACGGATGGACCAAACCGTCAGCTCCACGGTATTCCCCGTTGACATCGCTGAAAACGGAGGGCACAATCATGGTGTGGAACAAGGCTGAGTAGAACACGGTCTTAGTGTCGTCATCGCAGCCGCTGACCTTCGCCTTCGATAGTTCTTTGTTCCAAGCCGCGACAGCAGCCTTCTCAGTAGCCTCGAAGTCCCATCCGGGGAGCTCGGCTTCCATATTCATCTTGGCGTTCTCCTCGCTGACAGCTGAAATCGCGACTTTGACCATCACCTGGTCGCCGGCCGCTGTCTTGAAACACGCCCTGCCGAATTTGACTGAGCCGGATTCGCCTTCTTTCACTGAGATGACCTCGAGCGACTCGAAAGGCTTGTCGAAGACGGCGTAGAAGAAAATCTTCTGGTTTTTGGCCCAGCCGTGGGAGAATCGGTAGCCCGAGACAGTATTGTTGTCAATAATCTCAATTCCTGTGTCGTAGGCTGAGTCCCAGCAGCCTCCATTCTGGAGGTCGATAACGACCGCCGCTTCGTCAGAAGCCGGGAAAGTGTAACGGCTCAACCCTACCCTGCAAGTCGATGTCATCTCCGCGGTGATTCCATAACGGGTCAGGGGTACGCTATAGTATCCCGGCCGGGCGATTTCCTTTGACCTGTCAGCGTATGACCAAAGACCTGAAGACGGGTCGTCTTCAACGCCTCTGGAATAATTGACATCTCCTATCACCGGCATCAATGTCACGTCGAACAGGTCACCTATTCCGGTCCCGCTCAAATGCGTGTGGGAGAAGCCTATGACTGTTTGGTCGCTGTCGTGGTAGCCTGAGCACCAATCCCAACTCTGGGGAATGCTGGTGGGGCCAAGTTGGACCGCCCCGAAGGGGACGCTCGCTCCGACGAACACATGTCCGTGACCTCCTGAACCTATCTTGACATTGACATATTGCGTGAGATCATCTTCTGACGCATTGGATGTGGTGCATGCGCAAGCCAAAGACGCGATGGCGACTAATGCCGCGGCGACAGGGATTCCTTTAAGATTCATATAAGTCTGTATAATTGTGAATCGCTAATTTAAGAAAAATAATTATATTTGTTTTTCACGAAACAATCATTCGCCATGGGCTTTTTCACATTCCCCGGCCAGCAAGAGCATAGGAAGTTCAACTACAGGCCGATATACTACGACAAGGACGAAGAGGAGCGCCGCCAGGTGTTCGGCAAGGTCGACGGCAGGCTTGACGCCGAGAAAGCCAAGGAGAAGGAGAACGGCGAATATAAGGCCGGTTCCTACATCCGAGGGGCCTTCCGGGATGGCAACTACGCCAAGAGGGATGACACCGCCACAGCTGCCCAGAAAATCATTGGCATTGTGGGGTTGATCCTTCTCGCCGTTGTCTTGATATATCTTTGCAAATTCTATCTACTGCTGTAGGATGGAACTGAGGATTCTTCCTGGGAATATAGCTAATATGATCGCAGCGGGGGAGGTCGTCCAGAGACCGGCCTCCGTGGTCAAGGAATTGATGGAGAATTCCATCGATGCGGGCGCTCGTCAGGTGAACGTGGTTATCGGAGACTCTGGGCGGACTTTGATCCAAGTTATAGATGATGGCTCCGGCATGACTCCGGACGATGCTGTCTTGTGTTTCGAGCGCCACGCCACCTCTAAGATAGCCACAGCTGAGGACCTTCAGGAAATCATGACCTATGGTTTCCGCGGGGAGGCTCTGGCATCCATAGCCGCAGTGGCTGAAGTCACATTGAAGACAAGGACGGCCCAAAACGAGACCGGCTGCCAGGTCGAGATGGCAGGATCGACGCACGTCTCCACTTCTGAGGTATCCACGCCGGTGGGAACCAACATCTCCGTCAGGAACCTGTTCTACAATATTCCAGCGAGAAGGAAATTCCTCAAGTCGGACAATGTGGAACTCAAACATATCACTGAGGAGTTCACTAAAGTCGCTCTCACACGCCCCGACACAGGATTCTCGCTGTCCCATAACGGAAGGGATATTTTTGTTCTCAGACCGGCCAAGTCCCTGAAATACAGAATTATGGACTTGCTGGGCACCTCTGTCGCCGGCGATTTGGTGGATCTTGCCGCTGACACTTCCATGGTGAGCCTTCGAGGTTTCGCCGGCAGGCCGGACACGGCCCGGAAGACTCTCGGCAACCAGTTCTTCTTCGTTAACGGGCGCTATTTCCGAAGCCCTTATCTTCACAAGGCTGTGATGAGGGCGTATGAGGGTCTTATCCCGGAGGGAGTCACCCCCTCATATTTCATTTATCTGGAGACGAATCCGAGCTCGGTCGATGTGAATATAAGTCCTACGAAGTCAGAAGTCAAATTCGAGGATGACTCCCTGGTGTTCCAGGTGGTTTATGCGGCTGTGAAAGAGACTCTCGGCAAGAATTCTTTCGCTGGAGATATCGACTTCTCCAACCCGGAGGTAAACGATATGCCTGTTCTCGGGAAGCATTTCTCGGAGTATAAACCGGATGTCGCTCCTAGGGTCCAGGTGGATCCAGGTTACGATCCATTCGAGCCGATGTTTCGCGACCATGAATTCCAGCCGTCTTCCGCCAAAAATCCCGGTTACCAGCCAGGAGGGTTGGTCGACAGGAGGGAGGACTATGGGAAGTTGTTCGAGGATAAGTCGTTACCAATCACCCAGACCCTGATTTTGGGAGGACGGTATATTATCGCCCCGGCAAAGGACGGAATGATGGTGGTGAACATCCGCAGGGCTTGGGAAAGGGTCCTTTACGACAGGGCGATAGCTGCTTTGACAAAGCAAGGTCATGTCACCCAGACCAACATGTTTCCCGTGAAAGTGGAGGTTGGAGCGCCGGGCAGGCTCCTTCTTGATTCTAAGGCATCCTTGCTCACATCGCTCGGTTTTGATATCTCACCTTTTGGTACAGACACAATCGTGGTGAACGGCGTGCCGGAAGGGTTCTCCGGTGAGCCCGGCAAGGTTGAGACGATGATCCAGGACCTGTTGCTGATTCTCTCTGACGACAGTGTTTCCCTGCCGGGTGTCATGGAGTCATCGATGGCGGAGAAAATAGCGCTTTTAGGTGCTTCGACTCGTGACCAACTCACTTCTCCCATGGAGGCGAGAGCTTTGTTGGACGCCCTTTTGTCAAGCGCTAACCCCGAGCTGACTATCTCGGGGAAAAAGACGATGTCTGTGATGACGGCTGCCCAGATAGACAAACTTTTCTGAATATTATAATATGGCACAATACTACGGCTACGACAACAACCAAGAAGGCGGCATCCTGTCAAGGATCATGGGCAATATTCCTGTAGTGACAAGGAATATCTTCATGATCAATGTGTTGATGTTCATAGCGACTCTCATCAATCAAGGTTTCATGATTGAGACCTTCTCCGTTTTTTACCCCAAGTCGCCATATTTCCGCCTCTGGCAGCCTGTGACATATCTCTTCATGCACGGCAATTTCTGGCATATTTTCGTGAATATGTGGTGCCTCCTCATGTTCGGATCTGTTCTTGAGAGAGCTATCGGATCCAGGAAGTACCTGATATTCTATTTTGTGACAGGACTCGGTGCGTTGCTAATACACTTCCTGGTCCAGGATATTCAGGCTCAGGTATGGCTTGCCGACGGTTCCGATATGCAAAAATATTACGCCCTTCTCGGAACCCCGACGCTGGGAGCTTCGGGAGCCATATTCGGAATCCAGATCGGCTACGCCATGCTTTATCCCAACGCCCTCTGGACCCTTGTGTTCCCTCCTATCACCCTTAAGGCCAAGTGGTTCGTTCTGATCTTCATGGCGATAGAATTGTTCACCGGCATCACTGGGACTATGGATGGAATAGCCCATTTCGCTCATCTAGGAGGCGCTTTGTTTGGTTTTCTGCTTATTCTTTGGTGGAAAAAGAAAGGTACGCTTTGGCAAAGATGAGAAATAAAGGTTTGGGGCTTACTGGGATAGTGGCGAGGATATTGATGCTTCTCGCCGCCGGCTTGCTGCTGATGTCCTATGCCTCCACTATCGTCAATCCTGCCAAGGCTTGGTATATGAACGCCTTAGGGCTTCTTTTCATCCCGATAGCCGTACTAAACCTGTTCTTGCTGATATGGGCGGCCAAACGCAAGTCAGGAGCCATCTTCATTCCTCTTTTGGCCTTGCTTCCTTCCTTCATCCTGATCGGCAGATATGTCCAATTCTCATCTGGTGCGGACGAGGGCGACAAGCCCGTCAAAATGGTCTCTTACAATGTCGGCCGCTTCATCATGGGAAGAAAGCCTGAGTTCAAAACCACGGGAGGCCCTGTCGCCTGCATGGATTCTGTCGTGAGGTTCATCAAGGCCACTGATGCGGACATCATCTGTCTCCAGGAGGTCGATCTTTCCGGGGAATATGATGTGGCGGGTTTCATTCGGGAGCATTTCCCCGATTATGAGACGGCCTATTTCATGCATATCAACAAGGAAGGCGCCTACGGGAACGTGACATTGAGCCGCTTCCCAATTGAAGGGAAGGGCCATTTCCAGTTCGAGAAAAGCTCGAACCAAGCAATATACACGGACCTGAAGGTTAATGAAGGCTCTAAGATAAGGGTTTACAATTGTCACTTCCAGAGTTATAACATCTCGATAAAGGATCTGGTCAAATCGGGGGGAAAAGACAGCACCTTGGTAAGGAACACTGAGGAGAAGTTGAAACAATCGATAGCCAGGCGTCCCGAGCAAGTTGAGCGAGTGATGGCGGACATCGAGAATTGCCCCTTGGAGTCTTTTGTGGTCGGGGATTTCAATGATAACCCCATGTCGTACACTTACCATCGGCTGAAGAAAGGGCGCAAAGACACCTTCGTGGAAGTCGGTAGAGGATTCGGAGCGACTTACTCGACCCTTTGGCCTTTCATCCGCATTGATTACATCCTGTACCCCAGCCACTTCAAGGCCGTATCCAACCGTATTCCCAAACTAAAGTATTCCGACCACTACCCTGTGGTGGCGGAAATACAATTCTAGGTGGATATTGGATGAATCCCTAAGAACGGATTATCTCTACCTCTCCGTCTAGGCCGATCTTGATGATCTGGGAGGCCTCGCCGGTGGCACCGGCCTCCAGTCTGGCGTCGGCGATGTAATCCACGGCGCTGGTGATCTCCTCGGGAATATCCTTGAATTTCCTCGGGGCGGGTTTGCCGGAGATGTTGGCGGAGGTTGAGACGATAGGTCTTCCGAATTTCTCCACCAGCTTAAGGCAGAAATCCATCATCGGGATGCGTATACCCACTGTACCGTCCGAGGCTACCACATTACAGGCGAGGTGGTATTTGTCGGCCTTAGGGGCTTCTCCTTCTTCCGGGAACGGATAGGCGATGGCTCCAGGATAAATGATAGTCATCGGTTTGTCATTTACCTCGACCAGATCTATCGCCATAGGTGGGATTTTCTTCACGTATCTCGCCACTTGGTCAAGGTCGCTGGCCAGTAAAACCATCGATTTGCTGTCGCCCCTCCGTTTGATTGAATATATCCTCGCGACCGCCTCGGGGTTGGTGGAGTCGCATCCCAGGCCCCAAACCGTGTCTGTCGGGTAGAGAATCACTCCACCTTTCCTCAATGTCTCTAGGGCTTCTTCCAGAACTTTCTCAATCTCATTCTTTCGCATATCCGTGATTATTTCAAATAGTGGAGATATACAGCTGTTGACGCAACTACCGCGGCAGTCTCGGTGCGGAGCCTTGAAGGACCTAGATGTACGGGGATGAAGCCGTTTTCCAAAGCTAACCCCGCCTCTTCCGGAGTAAAGTCTCCCTCTGGCCCAATCATAATTGTAATATCCGCGCCCTCAGCTACTTCCGTAAGCACGTCCTCTATTGAACGCCTCTCGTTTTCACCCTCGAAGCAGTAGCATATCATCTTTATTGTCCGCGGCCCTGCTGAAGTGATGAATGACTTGACGGAGGTGGGCTCATCGATTATCGGCAACTGGGCCTTAAGGCTCTGCTTCATGGCCGAGAGAGCGATTTTGCGAGACCGCTCAGTCTTGAATACCCTTCTTTCTGACCTTTCCCCGATTATCGGGGCGATTCTGTCCACCCCCACTTCTGTGGCTTTCTCTACAAACCATTCGTACCGGTCATTGTTTTTGGTGGGGCATACCGCCATAGTCAAAGAATAAGGATGGCCACCCCAGCCGGCGGTCTTCTCTAGGATCTCGGCTGAAGCTCCCTTGGGAGAGTCATCGGTCAATCTGCACCGCATCATCGTCCCAAGACCGTCGACGACAGTGATCTCATCCCCGGTCCTGTGCCTCAATACCTTGACGCAGTGGGCGCTCTCTTCCGGGTCTAGGGATACTGTTTTCCCGTAACACTCTTTGGCGTAGAATATCTCCATAACGCGAAGATACCAATTTGCCTCAAAAAGACTATCTTTGTAAGGTATGAAAATAGGGCTTATATCGGATACTCATGGAGTTTTCGCCCCGGATGTCAAGGCTTTCCTGGAACCTGTGGACCAGATTTGGCACGCCGGAGACTTCGGGACACTCTCCTGCGCCTCTGTCATAGAGGCTTTCAAGCCGCTCGTCGGAGTCTATGGCAATTGCGATGGCTTGGATGTGAGGCAGATATATCCCCGTTATCAGAGGTTTGAGTGTGAGGGGTTGAGGATCATTATGACCCACATAGGGCTCCGAAGGGGAAGCTACTGGGCTTTTGACACCAAACGACCGCTTTACGACGAGTTCGCCAAGGAGTTGATAGACATGTTCCATCCGGATATATTCGTGTGCGGCCATACTCATATTCCCCAGGTCTATAGAGACAGCAGGCAGGACTTCCTTTTCATGAATCCGGGTGCATGTGGCTATCAGGGTTCAAGGGATGTTCCCAGGATGGCTCTGCGATTCGATATCGCCGGCGGGAAAATCTCTAACCTCGAGAAATGCGAGTTACCATGGGATAACAATTAGTGAATTATATGAAAGAGAAAACGGTCTGGTTCTGCACCAATTGTGGGAATGAGTATCCGAAATGGATGGGGCGCTGTCCGGCTTGCGGGGAGTGGAACACATTGACGGAACAGAAGATAACCCCTTCACCTGGAGCTGGGAAGAAAAGCTCCGGATTATCTTCCGTCCCAGGAGCCGGAAGGGCTCCGCGCAAGCTGTCTGACATCGACTCGTCCTCCGAGGCGAGGATGTCCCTGAATAATGAGGAGGTTGACCGTATTCTTGGCGGAGGGATTGTTGAAGGGTCATTGGTGTTGATCGGTGGTGAGCCGGGGATCGGCAAGTCAACGCTCTCGCTCCAGATCCCTCTCGGATGCCCATCGATGAAGACTCTATATGTCACTGGAGAGGAGAGTGAGAGGCAAGTCAAGATGAGGGCTGACCGTCTCGGAGGCGACGCATCCAACTGCGTCATCTACAGCGAGACCCTGATTGAGAACATAATCGAGCAAGCCAAAGAGATGGATCCCGACCTGATGATCGTGGATTCGGTTCAGACAATGTACACTGAATCAGTTGATTCCACTCCGGGTTCCGTCTCCCAGATCAAGGAGGTGGCGGCTGTTTTGCTGCGTTTCGCCAAAGAGTCCGGGATACCGGTGATTCTGATTGGTCATATCACCAAGGAGGGCTCGATAGCGGGTCCGAAGATTCTTGAGCATATTGTGGACGTTGTGCTTCAGTTCGAGGGAGACAACAGGGGGGCATACAGGATTCTCCGCAGTATCAAGAACCGTTTCGGCTCCACATCAGAGCTGGCTGTATTCGAGATGACCGGAACGGGTCTCCGCCAGGTTGCCAACCCCTCAGAACTGCTTGTCCCGATGCATGAGGAAGGCCTTAGCGGTGCTGCGATAGCAGTCATGATGGATGGGGCTAGACCATTTCTGTTTGAGGTTCAAGCCCTTGTAAGCTCCGCTGTCTATGGTACGGCCCAGCGTTCCGCGACCGGGTTCGACACCAGGCGTTTGAATATGCTCCTGGCTGTTCTTGAACGCAGGGCAGGCTTCAAACTCGCTCAGAAAGACGTTTTCCTCAATATGGCTGGAGGCTTAAGGATAAATGATCCCGCTTGCGATATGGCAGTGGTGTGCGCCGTTCTCTCATCCAATTTCGATCTCCCGATTCCGCCGGATAATTGTTTCGCGGGGGAGATTGGCCTCAGTGGTGAGATCCGTCCGGTGGCACAGGCTGACAGGCGTGTCGCGGAGGCGGCCAGGTTGGGTTTCAAGCGGATATTCATCTCGTCTTTCACATCCCTGGAAGGCAAAACCAAGGGAATTGAGGTTGTCAAGGTGGCAGATGTCCCTGCTCTTGTCAGAAAGCTCTTTCAGGCTGGAAATCAGTAATAATCAGTATGAGAAGTTTTTTTTATGTATTCGTAGCGGCACTGGCTCTCACAGCGTGTGGAGTCCGGTCGGGAAAGTTGGGACTGACTCCGGAAGAAAAGGCTCTCATCTCTGGCTCTGATTCGCTGATGCGTGTGCTGACAATCTATGACAGGGAAGACTCCCTATTGTTGAGGGCATTATCTATTGACTTTACGGATAAGGATTTGCGCTCTGAGGCATTCAAGGCGCTCGCGGCGAAGATGCTTTACACGGTCCAGGACCCCTCTCAGGATGGAGTCGGAATCGCCGCACCCCAAGTCGGCCTGAATCGCAGGATTGTCTGTGTCCAGCGTTTCGACAAGCCGGGAGAGCCTTTCGGGGTTTATCCGAACGTTCGCCTTGACTCCCTCTGGGGAGAGAGATTACCAGGTCGTGAAGGTTGCCTCTCGATTCCCGGATGGGCCGGCAGTGTTCCGAGGTTCGCTAACATAATCATCTCTTACACCGATCCTGTCACATTGAATACAGTCCGTGAAACCGTGGATGGCTACACCGCGGTGATATTCCAGCACGAGGTTGACCACTTGGACGGCATCATTTACACCGACCGGGCTGATTCCTTGTGGGTTAGTGGCCGTTAACGACGATACGATAATTGATTTAGATAAAAATATTTGGCGGCTCGGTTCTATTTCATTACCTTTGAGACACTAAAATCATAAAGAATACCACTTATTTTTTATACAAAACAAATTTAAGTATTTATGAAACCTGAAGAGGTACAACAAGAGTCTTCTTTTGATCGCAAAAGACACATCGTTGGTGCGATTGCAGGACCTATCTGCGCCATTTTGGTTTATTTGCTACCTATTGCCGGACTTAGTCCTGAAGCCCACAAACTATTGGCCATCGTGACATTCGTGGCCTTCTGGTGGATATGCGAGCCCGTACCCATTCCTGTCACCTCTGTTTTAGGTCCTACACTATGCGTCATTTTCGGTGTAGTATCGGCGACAGATGCTTTCAAAGCCTTCGCGAATCCGATGATTTTCCTGTTCATGGGAGGTTTCCTCATCGCTAAAGGTATGATGGTCAACGGACTTGATAAACGTATCGCCTATGGTATCATGTCCATGAAATGGGTGGGTGACTCACCCCGTAGGATATTCCTGGCCATAGGTCTCGCGTGTATGCTTTGTTCCGGATGGATTAGCAACACCGCTACCGCCGCCATGATGTTCCCCATCGCCCTCGGCCTGCTGGAGGCTATCCGTGAGATGATGGCTGCCAATGGCAAAGAGATTGACCTTAGAAGTTATAAATATGCCACAGGCTTGATGCTGATGACAGCATATGCTTGCTCTATCGGTGGTGTGCTCACACCTATCGGCACTCCTCCGAACATCATCATGATAGGTTTCATCAGGGAGCTTGCGCCGGAGGCTCCTCAGATCACATTCTTCAACTGGATGGTCTGGGGCTTCATCGCTATGGTGCTCTATTTCATCGTCACTTACTTTGTGCTTTGGAAGATGTTCCCTGCTGACGTGAAGCATATTGACGGTGCTCAGGAGTTTATCCAGGAGCACAGGAACAGTTTGGGTAAATGGACCCGCGCGCAGAAGAACACCCTGATCGCTTTCATCGTGGCTGTTGTCCTTTGGGTTCTCCCCGGCATACTAAATGCTATCCAAAGCATCGCTCCCGGAGCTGTTGATGGCGAAATATTAAAAACCTACAACAAGCATTTCCCTGAAGCGATCGCCGCCATGGTAGGTGGTTTGCTCCTGTTCCTTATGCCGACAGATATCAAGAAGGGCGAGATGACATTGAAGTGGAAAGATGGACTCGCCGGTATCGACTGGGGTACGCTGTTGCTCTTCGGTGGTGGTCTTGCGATTGGAGGAATGGTTTTCTCAACCGGGCTTTCAAAGTGGATTGGTGAGTCATTGACCAGCGCATTGGGAGGTCATCCTTCTGAATATCTCTTCCTCACGTTGTTCGCTGTCACAGCACTGTTCCTTTCTGAGCTCACGTCCAATACCGCTGTCGCGAACCTTATGGGCCCGATCGCTATCGCGACGGCCGTGTCATTGGGCTTCAGCCCTGTTCCGGTCTGCGTCGTTATGGCTCTCTGCACATCGCTCGCGTTCATGCTTCCTGTTTCGACTCCTCCTAACGCCATCACATACTCTTCCGGTTACATTCCTATCACTAAGATGATTAAGGCAGGTGTGATTCTCGATATAATCGGAGTGTTCGTGATCACTGTACCTCTGGTGTATTTCCTTGTAAAGGCTATAATGGGGGTTTAATCAATAGAATCTGAAGATGAAGAAGAGTTTTTTCAGCCGTTTTAGCGATACCGGCAAGATTTTGAACCGTGCCGCCTTTTCAGACATCGACCAGAAGATCACTAAGTACAAGTATGGTTCGGATGCGTTCATGCGCATACTTGAGAGTCGCTATTCGTGTCACTCTTTTGATAGTTATCCCGTCTCAGATTCCAAGTTGAATATGATTCTTGAGGCCGGACGTTTGGCTCCCTCGGCAAAGAACCTCCAGCCGACCAGGATCTGGGTCGTCAAGAGCGAAGAGGCTTTAGCTCGTATGAGATCATTGCATCCTTGCTACGGTGCGCCTGTCGTCCGTGTTGTCGGATGCCGGAACGATGAGGCATGGGTCCGCGAGAGTGACGGCGTGAATGCGGCTAAGACCGATGCCGCCATTGTTCTCACGCACCTTATGCTTACAGCCACGGATATGGGTCTGGCGAATATGTGGATATGGGATTTCAATCCCACCAAGATTCGTGAGGTCTTCCCGGAGATGCGTGAACACGGCATTTATGGCCTTCTCGCCATAGGTTATCCGAATCCCGATGAAGGTAAACCCACAGAACTGCACGCTGTTAGAAAATCGTTGGAGGAGATGGTGATGACTTTATAATCAGATTCGCTCCGATCAATAGATTATTCCGATAAACGGGAACGTGCTCATCTAAGGAGATTGATGACGCGTTCCCGTTTTCATTTTTTTTGATGTATTGGTTATCTTTGGGAAAACTACTCTAACATGAAACGGATACTACTCTCAGTGCTGGCTATGTGCATCTTGGCCACAGGATATATGTCAGCATATGTGGATCGTGACATCCTCCGAAACCGAGCGGATGAGGCGGCATTGAGAACCATTCTCATTCCAGACCAGAAGTGGGTACCTTTCCCGGCTTACGCCGACCGTTCCGGATGGGATAGAGTATTGGGCGACTGGAAGGATGAATTCATCGCTCGCGGCGAGGATGCCTTGGATTACGAGTGGAAGGTGGTCACTGCGACCGATTATCTCACGCATGACCGCGGAGGTTCACAAGGCGATGCGGGTCGCAACATCAATTCCAATGCGATCAAGATAGTGGATCTGTTTTTCGCTGAACTGGCAAGCGGAAATGGCCGTTACATCGACCAACTGATGAATGGCGTTTTCGCCATGTGTGAGACGACAACCTGGGTCCTCTCTCATCATCTGAATCTTCAGAAAAGCAGACATTATTTTCCCCAGTCTTATGATAATGCCATCGACCTCGTATGTGGGGATATCGGTTCCATCATGGCATGGGTCTACTACTTCTTCCACGAGGAGTTCGACAAGATCGAGCCGGAGATCAGCCGTCGCCTTTATGAGGAACTTGACAAGCGTATAATGACCCCTTACCTGACCGAGACTCATTTCGGATGGAAAGGAGACAACTTCGATCCTGAGAAAGACCACCTCAACAACTGGACACCCTGGTGCAGTGTCAACTGCCTGGAAGTTTTCGCTCTCCTGGAGAAAGACATTAATCGCTTCGCGAAAGCCGCCTACATGACCATGGAGTCAGTCGACAAGTATCTCAACAACATTGAGGGAGACGGCTGCTGTGATGAAGGACCCAGTTACTGGTACCAAGGTCCAGCGAAGAACTTCGAGTATCTATTGTTTCTCAGCTGGATCACAGGGAACAAAGTCAATGCATTGGACGACCCGATGATCAAGAGGATGGGGGAATATATATCCAGCTCGGTGATCGGAAACGGCTGGGTGGTCAATTTTTCCGATGCCGGCGCCCGCGGGGGAGGAGCTCCGCTTGTAATCTACAACTATGGGAAAGGCGTTGATAGTCAGCTTATGAAGCGTTATGCCGCATATGTTCTGGATGGAAAACCGCTTTCGCCAGATAGGGAGCGTTACATTATACGTATGTTCTATTCCATTTTAATCAAGGAGGATCTTAAGAAAGAGACGCCAGAACTTATAATGGAGCCCTATACCTGGTATCCTGAGACCCAGATATGTTACATGAGGGAGCAGGACGGATTCTTCGTGGCTTCAAAAGGCGGTCACAACGCCCAGAGCCACAACCACAATGACATAGGCACCGTTTCTCTCTACTATAAAGCCATCCCGTTCCTAATCGACGCTGGAGTTGGAACTTATATCACGAAGACTTTCAGTTCCCAGCGTTACGAGATATGGACAATGCAGGCAAACTACCATAACATTCCGATGCTCAATGGTATTCCCGAGAAAGAAGGCCGCCAGTTTGAAAGCAAGCAAGCTGAATTTGATCCGAAGACCATGACTTTCTCCGTGGATTTCGCGGGGACATATCCTTCAGAGGCATGCGTCAAAAGCATGCTCAGGAAGGTCTCATTGAAGAACGGGAAGGTTGCCATCAAGGACAGTTATTCGCTTTCGGAATCAAAAAAACCGGCTGACTTCCATTGGCTTACCTGGGGAGATGTTGATATCTCTACTCCGGGCAAGGTCACCATCACTGTGCAGGGAGAGACTCTGACACTCAATTACGATGGAAAGAAACTGGAACCGATCATCGAGACTATTGTCCAGGATGACCCGCCCTTGTTACGAGTCTGGGGAGACAAGATTTATCGTGTCACTTTGCGTGAAAGCAAGGCTTCTCTGAAAGGTTCTTACACCTTTACTGTTCAGCCAACAGCAAAATGAATCTTTCGTAGGAACAGACCTGTCGTCAGATGAACCAATGATGATGGTTTTTCGTGAAAAAACGCTATATTTGTTGCAAATTATAACAGAACGATATGAATCTTAGAGACATTAAGAAAGGTCATAAAGAATTATAATCTTTTGAGTCTCACAATATTGGAAAAGGCCGCGGCGATGCGACCTTTTCTTCGTTTATTGATCTTCTCCTTTCTGCTCTTCAGGAAATGGGATTTCCTCTGGTGATTTGATATAGTCTATCGCTTTCTCTGGTGAAACCACGCTATGGCCGAGACGTTTTTTCAACCTCTTTGCGGGTCGCTTTTGCGACTTCCGCTCCTTCTTTTGCAACGCTGGCATTCTCCGACAAACCTTCCGGATTGCGCTGTTTGCTTATTTCGGTTGCGGTTTCTTCGGCAAGGGCATTCAGCAGTAATTCCATGATGGTCATGTTGTTGCGAAGGTTTTCCTTTGTGAGACCTTTGTACTTCTTGTACTCGCGAGTTGTTAGGCCACTCCACGTCTTGGACATCAGGTCTGTCAGGAAAACAAAGTCCACTTCTTTGGTTACTCCGCCACGTTTCCATTCATCCGTAAGTCCTTTGCGGATTTCGATGGTCTTGATTCTACGGGTAATCCACGCCTCTGAATACCCTAAACGGCGATAGTCTGCCACAGCCTGGTCTATGCTGCGCTCTGGGTCGATCATCTGGTTTACCCGCTCTGAAGCCACTTGAGCCAGCCACTGTTTAAAGGGCTCTGCTTTCTTGGACGGAATAGACTGTATTACACGTAATATCCAAGCCAGATCGCCCACGTCGGTTTTATAATTCTTTCCGTCTTTAGGGGATTTCATGTGCAGTTGGTAACAATTTGATACCAACTCAAAACCTTCGGCAATCAGTCTGCCTTTTAATACTTTTCAGTATTTTCTGGCACCGTCATAGTCTGGCTGCTCTGTTAATACACCACACACATCCACGATGGAGAAGAACCATTCCTGCTTCTCTTCGTCCCACGCTGTCCGGACCTTCTTGTTCTCGAACAACTGTATCCTCTCCAAATCAGACATAACTACATCGTTTACTACAAAACAAAGTTAATGATTTTTAGCGTTACTCCCTTGTCGTTGGGGCGGAAATCATTTACGATATGCGTTGCTTTTTAGCGTGGAATTCAGTCATTCCGGTTCTCCAATAATAGTACTATAAAATTTGCAAGTTCGAAAAAAAGTAATACCTTTGCATTAACAAACATGTTAGACAAAATTGTTATCTATGGGAGATTCAGAGAAAAAGAATACTGAAAACCGTATCCTGGAGGCCGCTGAGGCCGAATTCCTGGAGCAGGGCTACGATGGTGCCCGCACAATTTCCATAGCGGAGCGTGCAGGAGTGACGCATGCAATGCTTCATTATTATTTCAGGACCAAAGAGCAGCTATTCCACAGAATCCTGGAGGAAAAGGTTGACGCGTTGGTGCATTCGGTCGTCACAGCCTTCATTAATCCGGAGAAGCCGTTCCTGCAACGCATCGAAGAAGGTATTTCCGCACATTTCGATTTCCTGGCAGCCAATCCACGGATTCCGCTGTTCATCGCCCGGGAGATAGGGAAAAGGGATCTTGGGATTGAGGACAAGCTCCGTGGGAACGTCGCTCCCTTGTTCATGAGGATACAGTCCGAGATCAATGCATTGGCGGACAAGGGTGAGGTAAGGTCCGTCGATCCGGTGATGCTGTTTCTGGATATAATTTCACAAAACGTATTCCCTTTCATGATCCTTCCCATCGCCGCTCCCGCCTTGGGGATTTCAGACAGTAAAGCCCTCCTGGAGCGAGTCAAACAGGAGAATGTTATAATAATCCTATCGCGACTCAAGCCATGAAACGTTTCTTATTGCTTTTGATAGTTGTCACGCTGCCCCTTGCCGCCAGCGCACAACTGACATTGGACCGATGCCAGGATTTGGCTCGCAAACACTATCCTGAAGTGGCCCGGTATGACCTTATCGCTCAGACGGAAGCCTTCAACCTTGGCAATGCATCCCGAGGCTGGATCCCTCAGGTTTCCTTGAGCGGGCAGGCCTCCTGGCAGTCTGCCGCAGCCACCTTCCCCGAGCAACTTCGAAACATGATGACGTTGCAGGGCATGGACCTTCAAGGAATTCCGCAGGACCAATACAAGATTGCCCTGGATGTAAACCAGACCATTTACGACGGTGGCCTTTCACGGGCAAACAAGAAACTTGCCCATGCTGAGGCAGCCGAGCAGCGGTTGTCCAGCAATGTGAGCCTCTACGGTATCGAAGAGCGTATCAGCGAGATATTCTTCAGCATCCTTCTTCTGGACGAAAACTTGAGTATGGCACGTTCAAGGGCCAGCCTCCTGGAGGCAAATGCCGGCAAATTGGAGTCCCTTGTGCGCGGCGGGGTGGCACTTCAGTCCGACCTTGACCTGGTCCGTGTGGAGCAACTGTCCCTGGAGCAACAGATCTCGCAGAACGAATCTTCCCGTGCCGCCTTCACCACAATGCTGGAAACCTTTATAGGAGAACCTTTGGAAGGAAGAAACCTGGTGAAACCGGAGCGTGTACTCGTGGCCAAGGATTATCCTTCCCGGCCGGAGCTTTCCCTCATTGATGCTCAAATCGCAAGATTGGATGCCCAGGAGGGGCTTATATCCAGCGGCATTAAGCCGAAGGTGAGTTTCTTTGCACAGGGTTATTACGGAAATCCCGGCCTTGACATGTTCCGGGCGATGACCAGTAGGGCCTGGACATGGAACGCATATCTGGGCGTACGTATGCAATGGAACGTAAGCGCCTTGTTCACAAGGAAAGAGGACCTTCGCAGGTTGGAGACGGCTAAAAGTTCACTGGCACTTCAGAAGGATGTATTCAATTTCAACAACTCTCTCCAGACAACCAGGCAAAACAGCGAGATATCCCGCATGCAGGAGGCCCTTTCACAGGATGACCGGATCGTGGAGCTCCGTTCCGGCATCCGAAAGGCGGCCGAGACACAGCTGGACCACGGCATCATCGACACAGCGGCACTCCTGCAGCGTATAACGGAAGAATTCACGGCCCGTTCCTCCCGCTGCATCCACGAGATAGAACTCCTTAAGGCACAGTATCAACTAAAGCATATCCTTAATCAATAGACAATGAAACAAGCATTTCTGTTAACCATCAGTATATCCATCCTCGCAGCCTGTTCCGGCAAGACTGCCTTCGATGCAACCGGTACGTTCGAGGCCGTCACCGTGACCGTTTCAGCCGAGACAAGCGGAAAGATTCTTTCTTTTGATGCCGCGGAAGGGGAAAATCTCCTGGCCGGAGATGTAATCTGCAGGATAGACTCGACAGCCCTTTTACTGCAGCGCAATACCCTTGTCCAGCAGCAGAAAGCTTTGTTGGCGGGCAAACCGGACAAAGCCAGGCAATTGTCTGCAATTAAAGAGCAGATCGCGAAGCAGAACACCGAAATCACCCGCTTGCGTGCCCTTGTCGCTGACAATGCCGTACCGCGCAAGCAGTTGGAAGATGCCGAGTCCGGCCTTGCCGTCCTGCAGAGCCAGTACGATGCTTCCCTTTCCTCGCTCGGAAAGAGCAGCGCCTCGATAGACGGCAACGCAGCGGTGATTACCACTCAAATGGACCAGATCGACTGGAATATCGGCAAATGTCGCGTCACCGCTCCTGTCGGCGGTACGGTTCTCGCTCAATATGCGCGGGCGGGAGAATTCGCTGCGGCAGGCAAGCCGCTGGTCAAAATCGGCGATACTGATCACATGTATCTCAGGGCTTACTTTTCTTCCGTCCAGCTTCCCCTTCTCTCCCTCGGGCAGAAGGTGAAGGTATGGGCTGATTTCGGGGGTGACGAGCGCTATCCTTACGAAGGTACCGTCACTTGGATCTCCGACGACAGCGAGTTCACTCCCAAGAACATCCAGACCAAAAGTTCCCGGGCCAACTTGGTATATGCGGCAAAGATAGCCGTGAAGAACGACGGTAAACTTAAGATAGGCCTGTACGGAGAGGTGGAGCTTTGATGAAAGCGATCGAGGCATATCAGCTGACCAAATCCTACGGAAGCGTACAAGCCCTGAAAGGGGTCGGTTTTGACGTGGACAGAGGAGAAATATTCGGACTTATCGGCCCGGACGGAGCCGGCAAGACCAGTCTTTTCCGTATCCTCACGACACTGATCCTGCCGGACGGCGGCGGTGCTTCCGTGGACGGACTGGATATCGTCAAGGATTACCGTACCCTCCGTTCCCGGGTAGGTTACATGCCGGGGAGGTTCTCTCTGTATCCCGACCTCAGCGTTGAAGAAAACATCAATTTCTTCGCAAACCTCTTCGGAGTGACGCTGGAAGAGAACTATGACCTTGTGGCACCGATTTACCGTCAGATCGAACCTTTCAGGAAACGGCGCGCCGGGAAACTGTCCGGCGGGATGAAGCAGAAACTTGCACTGTGCTGCGCCCTCATCCACAAACCTGACGTGCTGTTCCTGGACGAGCCCACCACCGGAGTGGATGCCGTGTCGTGCGTCGAATTCTGGGAAATGCTCGCCAGGCTGGCGGAAGGCGGTATTTCCATGCTCGTGAGTACGCCCTATATGGACGAAGCTGCCAGATGCGGCAGGATCGCCCTGATCAACGAAGGAGAAATATTGCAGATTTGTCCTCCCCCCGACCACCTGGAAGACTACTTTATAGACCTTATGCAGCATCATGGACAAAGTCATTGAGGTACATAATCTTACCAAAAGGTTCGGCTCCTTTGCGGCGGTCGATGCCATCTCCTTTTCCGTGGATAAAGGGGAAATCTTCGGCTTTCTGGGGGCTAACGGGGCGGGGAAGACCACGGCGATGCGTATGCTCTGCGGCCTGAGTTATCCCTCGGAGGGAAGCGGCCGGGTGGCCGGTTTCGACGTGATGACGGAAGGCGAGCGGATCAAGCGTCGCATCGGTTATATGAGCCAGCGTTTCTCCCTATACGAAGATCTGACTGTATTTGAGAACATGCAACTGTTCGGTGGTATATACGGGATGGACGATTCCAGGATCAAGCGGCGCTCCGCGGAACTTTTGGAAAGGGTCCGGTTCTCCGGTCACAGGGACGACATTGTCGGTTCGCTACCGCTGGGCTGGAAGCAGAAACTTGCATTCCTCGTTGCCACGATGCACGATCCCGAGATAGTCTTCCTGGACGAGCCCACCGGCGGAGTGGATCCGATTACACGCCGGCAGTTCTGGATGATGATCCGGGAGGCGTCTTCGGCGGGGACTACCATGTTCGTGACCACACACTACATGGACGAGGCCGAATACTGCGACCGGGTTTCCATCATGGTGGACGGCCGAATCAAGGCGCTGGACAGCCCCGAGGCCTTGAAACGAGCGTATGGGGCGGCATCGATGAACGAAGTATTCGTAAAGTTATGCAGGTAAGGTTGTCGGCATTTGTCAGGAAGGAGATGCTGCATATTCTCCGTGATCCCCGCACCTTGCTGGTCGTGCTGGTGATTCCGGTTGTGCTGATCCTCCTGTTCGGCTTCACGGTCAGTACCGACGTGAACAACATTTCCGTAGCGGTATGCGCTCCCGTACGTTCCGACGCCGTGAGGGAAAGTGTGGATAGGCTTTCTTTCAGCCCGTTGTTCAAGTGTACGGGTTATATCGACCGGGCTGAAATAGACAGGACACTCCGGACGGGGAAAGCTTCGGCAGTCGTGGTCTTTGACGATGACTACACCAATTCCGGATTATTCCAGATCCTGGTCGACGGTGCTGACGTCAATACGGCTCGGACTGCTCAGGCCTACTTGCAAAGCGTTCTGTCGGGCGAAACGTCGCGTCAATCCCTGTTTGAGGTGAATCAGGTTTACAATCCACAGCTGCGTAGTTCCTATAATTTCGTTCCCGGCATAATGGGCATGATTTTCCTTCTGATATGTGCCATGATGACCTCCATCAGCATCGTCAAGGAAAAGGAGACCGGTACGATGGAAGTGTTGCTTGTAAGTCCGGTGAAGCCTGTCTATATCATCATATCCAAAATGCTGCCTTATCTGCTGCTTAGCAGTCTGAACCTGGTGACTATACTCCTTCTTGCCCGCTATGTGCTGGACGTGCCGTTGTCGGGAGGAGTTTGGAGTATTGTGGGCTTCTCTGTGTTGTATCTGCTTCTGGCCCTTGCTTTGGGATTGCTGGTGTCCAACATAGCGGGCAGCCAGATAGTAGCCCTGCTCATCAGCGCCATGGTGATGATCATGCCGGTCATCTTCTTTTCCGGCCTGCTGTTCCCGACTTACAACATGCCGTGGGCTCTTCGCTGGATTTCCTACGTCGTTCCTGCGCGCTGGTACATCGACGCGATGAGGAAACTTATGATCCAGGGAGTCGCCTTCCGGGGTGTCCTGCTTGAGTTCGGCATCCTGCTGGGCGAGACGCTGCTGCTGCTGGCTGCTGCCACTAAGAAGTTCAACGACAGATTGGAGTAGAGTATGGGATGTCTTAAGTATCTGCTCCGAAAGGAGTTCACTCAGTTCCGAAGGAACAAGTTCCTGCCGCGTCTGGTGTTCGTTTTCCCAATCGTGGTCATGCTTATCGTCCCCTTGATAGCCAACATGGACGTGAAAGGGGTGAATATCGCCCTGGTGGATTCCGACCATTCGGAGGTCTCGTCCCGTTTGGTGTCCCATCTGGATGCTTCTCCCTATTTCAAGGTGAAGATGGTGACGCCGGATTACAACGCCGCCTGGCGCCTTCTTGAAGAAGGAAGGGCCGATATCATCGTATCTCTTCCGGAGGGATTCGAACGCGGGATGTTCTCGGGCGACACTCCAAAGGTCAAAGTGGATGCAAATGCAGTAAATGCCACAAAGAGCGGACTTGGGTCGCAGTACGTGATCATGACCATAGTCTCGGCGCTTTCGGAGATTGCGGGGGAGAGTGGACGGTCGGTCAGTCCGGATCCGGTGAGTGTCCGCTATTACTATAACGAGACGCTGGACTACCGCTTCTATATGATTCCGGCGTTCATGATAATCCTCGTACTGATGGTCTGTTGTTTCATCCCGGCGCTGAACGTGGTCCTGGAGAAGGAAAAGGGCACGATCGAGCAGATTAACGTGACGCCTGTTTCCAAGTTTGAGTTTACCCTCGGGAAACTGATTCCCTACTGGCTCATCGGAATAGTGGTACTGACCGAGGGAATCCTTACGGCGGGTTTTGTCTACGGACTATGGCCGGAAGGCAGTATTCTTGCCATCTATCTGGCGGCCATACTCTTCGCTTTCGCCATGTCCGGTTTCGCTATCATCATCGCCAACGGTTCCGACACAATGCAGCAGAGCATATTCGTGCTGTTCTTCTTCGTGATGATCTTCATGCTGATGAGCGGCCTGCTCACTCCTCTCGGTTCCATGCCGCAGTGGGCGAGGGGGATTACGGTAGTATTCCCGCCACGCTATTTCGTCGAGATCATGCGCGCTGTCTACCTGAAAGGCGCCAGCGTAGCGGAATTGGGGGTGGACTATCTGGCTTTGGCCGCATTTGCCGCCGTATTCGGACTCATCGCGGCCCTGACTTATAAGAAACAAGGATAGAATCTGAAAAATATTGCTATCTTTGTCCAGAATTAAAACAGATAGTTATGAATCTTCGTGACATTAAGAAGGACATTGAGTATGTGATCGGGGCTTTCATCGACGATTGCTCGCTTTTCAGCTCTGTCAACACAAAGGCTGACGACGAGGCTCTCGGCGCTCTTCTCGACGACGCTATCAATCTCTACAATGACCTTAAGGACAAAGTTAACATGAAGGGAGAGGGCAAGAAGGGTGAGTATTTCGCTTCACTCCGCAAGGAACTCCTCGAGAAAACTGACGAGCTTTACGCTAAACTCAGCGACGTGGTTAAGAAATCCGGTGCCGAGTAATAAGCTCTCGTCTTAGATAGAATTATCTTCGGGAGGGCTGTATGTCCTCCCTTTTTTATAAAACGAACAAGAATATGAAAGTTGCCGTTGTAGGTGTGACCGGACTGGTCGGAACCAGGATGGTCGAAGTCCTCGAAGAGAGGAATTTCCCTGTCGATGAATTCATTCCCGTCGCCTCAGGAAGGTCTGCCGGGAAGATTATTGGTTTCAAGGGCAAGGAGTATCCTGTCGTAACGGCAGAGATCGCCGTCGCCATGAAACCCGACCTTGCCCTGTTCTCAGCGGGAGCTGATATCTCCAAAGAGTGGGCGCCTAAGTTCGCTGAAGTCGGATGCCGTGTGGTGGACAATTCCTCTTGCTGGAGAATGGATCCTACCAAGAAACTGGTGGTTCCGGAGATTAACGCCGATGTCCTGACGGAGGATGATTATATCATCGCCAACCCCAATTGTTCCACCATCCAGATGCTCCTTCCGTTGGCTCCCCTCCATAAGAAGTATGTGATCAAGAGGATTGTTGTCTCCACCTATCAGAGTGTCACCGGCTCCGGGACTCCCGCTATAAACCAGATGATGACGGAGAGGAACGGGGGCAAATGGGGAGAGTATCCCGCCTTCTACCACTATCCTATTGACCAGAATGTCATCCCCCATATTGATGATTTCCTTGAGAACGGCTACACCAAGGAAGAGATGAAGATGGTCAACGAGACACACAAGATTTTGGCCGACTATTCGATAGGCGTCAGCCCGACCACCGCCAGAGTCCCTGTGCAGGGAGGCCATTCCGAGTCCATCAATCTTGAGTTTGAGAAAGATTTCACCTTGGAAGATGTCTGGGACATATGGTCAAAGACCGAAGGCGTAACGGTTCAGGACAATCCCTCCGAGTTCATCTACCCGATGCCGTTGTACTCGCTCGGCAAGGATGATGTGTTCGTGGGACGTCTTCGCAGGGATCCTTCCGTGAAGTTTGGCCTCAATTTCTGGTGCGTCAGTGACAACATCCGCAAGGGTGCCGCCACCAACGCCGTCCAGATCGCTGAGGTGCTTTTGAAGAAAGGCTGGTTGTAGCCTATTTCCCGGCGATATGCTTTTCCCAGGCCCAGGCGGCGGCGAGGGTATCCTCGGTCCGCCGCTCGGCTTTCCAACCCAACTCTTTGTTCGCGAGAGTCGGATCAGCCCATAAAGCGGAGATGTCCCCGATTCTTCTCGGGGCTATCTTGTAATTGAGTTTAAGGTTGTTAGCTTTCTCGAATCCCTTTATCAGTTCCATTACCGAGAGGGGAGTGCCGGTACCTATGTTGTAGATCTCATAGTCTTTTTTCATCTGCCCTTCCATCATCCTGCGGACGGCGAAAACGTGAGCCTTCGCGAGATCGACCACGTCGATGAAATCCCTCAAGCAAGTTCCGTCAGGGGTAGGGTAGTCGTCCCCGAACACAGACAGGCACTCCCGTTTGCCGATGGCGGTTTGGGTGATGAAAGGAACCAGATTGTTAGGGATACCTCTGGGAAGCTCACCAATCAGAGCGGAAGGATGGGCTCCGATCGGGTTGAAGTACCTCAGGGCTATTCCCTTAATCTCGGGATAAGCCTTGACGCAGTCCCTGAGGATATCTTCACACATTGTTTTTGTGTTGCCGTAGGGTGATGTGGCAGGCTGTCTGGGGGTCTCCTCCGTCACGGGCAGTTTCTCCGGTTCACCGTAGACTGTCGCCGATGAGGAGAAAAGGATATTCGCGCAACCGTGAGCTTTAGCGCTTTCAATCACGTTCATGAACGAACTCAGGTTGTTCTTGTAATATTTGAGAGGCTCGTCGACTGATTCTCCCACGGCCTTAAAGGCTGCGAAATGAATCACCGCGTCAATCTCATTAGTGGTGAACAGCAGTTCAGTGGCCACGGGATCAGTGAAGTCAATCTTGAAGAAAGGAATATCATCCCTTCCTGTTATCTTCTTCACCCCCTCGAAGCAGGTCATGTCACAGTTGGACATATTGTCCGCCACAATCACATCATACCCTGCCTCAATTAGTTCCACAGTTACGTGGCTGCCGATGAATCCGGCTCCACCAGATACGAGAACACGATTTTTCATATTCGATGATTATTAGTCGAGTTCAAAGTTAGTGTTTTTTGCTAAATTTGTGAATATGAGAAACCTGAAATTATTCTTCGCCGTTTCCCTTACGGCCCTCTCCCTAATCCGGGTTGACGCGCAGTCGCCCGCCGCCAAGACTAGTCCAGAGAAAAGCAAAGCCCAGAAATACATCGAGACTGTCGCTGCGAACAACATTTTGCGAGGCTCCACTTTCGGAGTGTTCGCCGTGACCGAGGGCGGGCGAACGATAGCATCCTGGAATCCTGGCCAACGTCAGGTTCCCGCTTCGACGATGAAGCTTATCACAACAGGAGCCGCGATGCATAAGCTAGGGCCTGACTTCAAGTTCACGACCAGGCTTGGCTATATTGGTGAAATTAAGGACGGGACCTTGGATGGGGATCTTTACATAGTTGGCGGCGGGGATCCAACTATCGCCTCGAAAGACTCGATAGCGTTGCGACGCGATGTTCTATTCGCCCAGTGGAAAGGATTCCTTGACAAGGCAGGTATTAAGAAGATAAATGGCAGGGTAATAGGGGATGGGCGTTATTTCGACGGTCCCATCGAGAGGGACTCCTGGCAGTTCCAGGACATCGGAACCGCTTATGGCACAGGAGGTGACGGCCTTTGCTTCTATGAGAATGCGATTGATATGAAAGTCACTCCGGGACCCGCTGTCGGCTCGGCTGTCCCGGTCGTCGTGTCTTTTCCCTCGCTTCCTTGGATGAAATATCAATTCTATTGCAAGACCGGCAAGGCCGGCACGGGCGATCAGCTATATATGTTCACCTCCGAGTTCGCCCCTTACGCTGAGGTGAGGGGCACTTTCGCGATAGACCGTAATGCGAAGACAGAAGAGTTCTCAAACAAATTCGGGGCGTATACCTGCGCTCATTTCTTCGCGGAATATCTTCGCTCCAAAGGAGTTGAGGTCGTTGGTGGAGTAGCGGATGTCCGCATGGGACGTATCAGGGGAAACTTGTCTTCCCTCGATCCTGGACCTTTCGCCGCCAAGGTTGACGATCTCAAGATGATCGGCATGTCGTATTCCCCGTCCTTGAAGAAAATCGTCAGGGAGACCTTGCTGAAGAGTGATAACTTTTATGCTGAGACTCTGTATCGGATACTCGGGCGCAGGCTTCATCATTCCGCCTCTGCCGACTCTTGCGCCTCAGCCCTCAGTGATGTGCTGAGAAGTATTGGCGCCGCTCCTGACGGCATCAGGATTGACGATGGAAGCGGCTTGTCCAGAATATCTTACATTTCTCCGGAGTATTTCGTGAAGTTCCTTTCCGTCATGATGGACAGTCCTGTGTTCGAGGATTTTATCGAGACTCTAGGACAACCTGGTGGGCGCCATTACGAATCCCGTCTGAAGGGCGAGCCGGAGGCCATCAAATCAAGGGTCCATCTAAAGAGCGGATCGATGGGAGGTGTCCGATGCTTCAGTGGTTACATCGAGCCCTCCGAGGGCTCCAAGTCAGACGCCATCGTTTTCTCGATAATGGCCAATAACTTCACGACATCAATAAGCAAGATAGATCCGATCATAGACCGGATCATAACCTTGCTGGCTGCTGATAATTGACAATCTTATTGGCTTTCGATCACGCAGACGTCTATGAATTCCTTATTGGAGGTGTAAAGGATATTCTCATTCTTATAGAGTCTGTTGTCTGACCACTCCGAATGGCCAGTAACACTCACATAGACATCTCCTTTGCTTGTCACCCAGAAAGGATCGTCCCCGAAGATGACATCCTTGTCCACATTGAAACTCTTGAATAAAACACCGTTCTTATGGATGCGGATTTGCTTTTTCGGGAAGTCGTTTGTCAGAGTGTAGACATCATTCCCTACGCACCTTATCGACTGGTAGTAGTTGAAAGCCACCTTGTCGATGGTCTTGTCCAGTTTTCCGTTCTTGTAGAGGCGCCCGTACGTTCCGTCACTTCCCTCATCGCAAGTGAAAATATACACATCTCCCGATTGGGTGACATCCACGTAACCGGAATTATTCTCATTTAAGAAAGTGGACTTCAAGGTTCCTGCCGTTGAGATATTGAACCATCCAAGATACGAATGGTTGAAAGAATCAATAAAATTGGAGGTGACGTGAAGGTCTCCACTCGGAGCCACCGCGAGGTAAGGGTAGAAGAATTCCTTTGCGGTCCCTTTCAGAGAGAAAGAGTCGACATATTTGTCGCCTTCCTTATACTTTATCACTAACAAATCGCTTGGGTCGAAGTCTTTTAACAGCACTAGCGCATAGATCCCGTTTCTTGCCGAGAAACCGTAGAATACGTATGATTTTACCTGTGATGTGACCTCGAACATAGGCTTCCTGTCCTTGCAGAACCACGCCTCTTCGCCATCAGAGGTATAATAATGCTCAAAGGAGTAAAGATGCTTCCCGTCGGTGTCTATAGCAGTGGTTCGAATATACTTGACACTGTTCCCCACATTGTATGCTCCGTCCATCGGGTCGGGGACACCGTTGACTTTGAGGACGCCTCCGCTCTCAAGAGTGTACACGATGGGACCAGAGGTCTTGGTCACTGTCACCTTGCACTCCGCCGTGAACCCTCCTTCCTCGGAAGTCGCTGTGATTGTGGCGATTCCTTCCTTGACTCCCACGACTTTCCCGTTGGCGACAGTGGCTATTGAATTGTCGGATGATTTCCAAGTCACATTTTTGTCGGCGGCATATTCGGGATTGTAAGTCACAATCAATGTCCTCGTCTCGCCCGCTTGGATCTGAATCTCCTTAACGTCGAACGAGATGCCCTTCAGGGCGTCATCCGGGGTGACGGTCACCTCGCAGAGACCTTGCTTGTCCGGGAAGGACTTGGACCTGACAGCAATCACGGTCTTTCCGACTTTTACAGCCGTGACAAGACCATTCCCGTCAACGGTAGCTATCTGTCCATTTTGAGATGCCCACTCCACACTTTGGTCGGCGTCAGCCGGGCTGACTGTGGCTTTGAGCTGAGTGGTCGCACCTTCTTTTATCTCGATCGCGGCTGGTTCGACAGTCACGCTCTCAACAGCTATAGGTGTTACTGTTACAGAACAAGTGGCTGTTTTCCCTCCGTCCTTTGTTTTGACGGTTATCGTGGTGGTACCAGCTTGGACGGCTGTCACTTTCCCGGTGGCGTCGACAGTGGCGACCTTGGCGTCAGAACTGGTCCATTCGACAGATTTATCCGACGCGTTGTCCGGGCTGACTGTGGCTTTCAATTGTTCGGTCTCACCCGTGGTTAACTCCAGTTTGTCATGATCTAGGGCTACACCTGATACCGTCACTGTCTTAGCGGTGACAGTGACAGTGCATGTGGATGTCTTGGAACCATCGGTGGTTGTGACAGTTATCGTGGCTGAACCTGCTTTGACAGCAGTCACCTTACCAGAATTGTCCACCGTTGCTATCGTCGCGTCGGAAGACTTCCAGCTGACGGCCTTGTTTGTGGCATTATCCGGGGTGACGGTGGCCGTCAAGGTCTCGGATCCACCTTCGACGAGGCTGAGAGATGTTTTGCTGATTGTCACGCCTGTCACAGATACGGTGCTGGATCCTCCACCTCCGTTTCCTCCATTTCCACCACCGCCATTGTTGTCGGGCTCTTCCGGCCCGCAAGAGAAGAATGTCATGGAAAGAGCGACGGTGACTATCGCCGTGATAGATGTCCTAAATAGCTTTCTCATAATGAACCAAGTTGAATGGGTACTTCACAAAAATACGAAAATCGGCCGAATAACCAAACCGTCAGAGCCGGTTATCTCGGGAAATAATCCTGGCTGCTGAAAATAGAGATCACACCGGAGCCCGCTACGTCAACCTGTCCCACTACTCTTCTGGCACACAACGGTTTCCTGTCGTAATAGTCCGGTGCTGAAGGGTCAAGGGAACTGACTCTCACGACCAACGATGAGTGGATGAACCGCCCGTCACCGATGTAAATTCCCACATGGGTGGCCTTGGCGGGAACCCCATTTGCCGCCTCTCGTCCCCAAAAGACGAGGTCGCCGGGATGGAGCCCGGTCCATATCACCTCACCGTCAGCGCTGAACAGAGGCAGGTTCTCCCCGATCCTTCCCTGCTGGGAAGCGTTGCGCGGGAGAAGAATCCCGTTTGCCAGGAACACGCTCCTCGCGAGTCCGCTGCAGTCAACGTTCTTTATGGAAGTGCCTCCCCACATGTAGGGGACGCCGATAAACCCCCTTGTGGTCTCGACCAGGCTCCTTCTCAATGCATCTTCCTTGTTCAGGCCCTCATACTTGCCTTTGGCCCACTTATAAAACACCGCCACATCAGAGGCGGGGACATAACCTGTCTTTCCGGAAGGTAGCACGACTCCGACAAACTTTTTCTTCAGGACCACCTGTCCCTCCTCGTATCCTTTGAGGCTGCCTTTGGTGTGAGTGATGGTCTTGTACATGATGCGGACCAAATCCCCGAGAATAAACTCAGACACTATCCCGGATTTGATTGACGGCTCTTCATAGACATATGACTTGAATGCGGTACATATGTATTTGGGAGCCTCCAGATAATCAGCTATTTCCCTATCATTCATCATGACAAGCCCCCGGATGTCAACCCAGGCCGTGTAAGGCTCAGGGGACTTGATCCTGGCCCAGCCGTCTTTCTCTTCCAGAACCTCGACAACAGTGCCCATCAGGGCCTGGTCACCTAGCTCGGCCTCATATTCGGGAGCCTCTCTCATGAAATTCGCTGACAGGTCCACGACGGCTCTCCGTGGAGCCTTGGCTTCCATCTCTTTGTCACCGAATCTCAGATGAGTCGATCTTTCCTCTTGTGCGAGAACCGAGGTTGACAAGCAGATGACAAATAAAGGGATAATGGTTGATAAAATGCTTTTCATATTCGATGTAATGCCTCAAAAGGCGAATATAACGATTTTTAATGTAACTTTATGGCATGGAAGGAGGATATCGAGATGCTTTGTTTTCCTGAAGGCAAAAGATACAACACGGCATCTGGACGCTATCGCCGCCTTTATGGTGAGCGTCTGCAGAAACTGGTGATTGACGCCGGTTTCACATGTCCCAACAGGGATGGTACCGTGGGATATGGCGGCTGCTCTTATTGCGACAATGCGGCCTTCCATCCTGGCTACAGTATACCTGGTAAATCTCTTCACCAGCAGATTGACGAGGGAATCGAATTCCATCAACGCAGATATCCCAAGGTCAATCATTATATCGCCTATTTCCAGTCATACTCAAATACTTACGCTTCCCTTGACAAGCTTAGGGAACTATATGGGGAAGCCCTGTCCCATCCTTCGGTGGTTGGTTTGGTGATAGGCACCCGCCCGGACTGTGTCGATGAAGAGAAACTCGATTATCTCGCATCGCTCGCCCGGGAGAAAGTGATTGTCGTGGAATACGGAATAGAGTCGTGCTATGACAAGACACTCTTGAGAATAAACCGGGGGCATGATTTCGAGACGGCGAGAAAAGCGGTTGAGATGACGGCGGAAAGAGGGATTGACGTAGGGGCGCACTTCATTCTGGGACTTCCGGGAGAAAGTAGGGAAATGCTTCTGGACCAATGCTCTGTGATCTCGTCACTGCCACTCACTTCAGTGAAGTTCCACCAGCTCCAGATAGTCAAAGGCACCAGGATGGAGAAGGAATATGACAAGAACCCCGGCGAATTCCTCAGGCTCAGTCTCGATGAATATCTTGACCTGGTGGTGGATATCCTTGAACGCCTCCGCCCGGACCTATGTATCGAGAGAGTGGCGGGGGAAGTGCCTCCGAGATTTGTCAAGGAGACACCATGGGGCCTTATCCGCAACGACGGCATCCTGCGGCTCCTGGATAAACGACTTGAAGAGAAAGAAACCTGGCAAGGAAGATTTTATAATTATCCTACTGATAATTAATAGTTTTTCTTATCTTTGTCAAGTACTGATCCGTATTGTTATGAAAAGACTATTTGAATTATTCTCAGCGGCTTTAGTCGCCGTGCTTGTTTCCCTTACATTGTTCTCTTGCGGACATGAGGATCCTGTCCCGGCGACGGTGGGTGTCTCCGGAGTCTCAATCAATAAAACAACTCTCAGCCTCACCGAGGGCGGGTCAGAGACCCTGACCGCCACTGTGGCCCCTGATAATGCCACAAACAAGGCCGTCAGTTGGAAGTCCTCAGACACCGGAGTCGCCACGGTGGATAATTCAGGTAAGGTAACCGCCGTGAAAGCCGGATCCGCGACGATAACTGTCACAACCAATGATGGTTCCAAGACCGCGACCTGTTCTGTCTCAGTTGCTTCCAAGACAGTTTCTGTCACAGCGATATCGCTCGACAAGACCACTCTGGAACTTGCGGAGGGCGCCGAGGAGACACTTAAGGCGACTATCACTCCGGCGGACGCCACAAATCAGGTTGTCACCTGGAGCACCAGCGACCATAATGTCGCCAACGTGTCTGACGGAAAAGTCACGGCCGTGAAAGCGGGTGAGGCCACTATCACCGTGACGACCTCGGACGGCGGGAAGACCGCCACCTGCAAGGTTACAGTAAAGTCTGTCGCCCTTGAGGGCTTGTCCGTGAATCCGGCAACGCTCGAGATTGTGGAGGGTGGAACCAAGCAACTTGAGGTGATATTCACTCCAGAGGCTTTTGGTGATAAGACAGTACAGTGGGCCTCGGACAACACCAACGTCGTCACTGTTGACAATGATGGCCTTATAACGGCAGTGAAACCTGGTACCGCCAAGGTCTTTGTCGAGAGTCAGGCAGATAAGACTAAACAGGCTTTCTGCGAGGTTACGGTCACTCCCGATCCTACCCTTAAGGGAATCTCTTTCCCTTATACCAGCCTGACCATGATAAAGGGAGAGGCCAAGCAGTTCCAGGTGGTTTACAATCCGGATTATGCGGCAAACAAGAAGGTCACGTGGAAGTCTTCCGATCCGGCTGTCGCCACGGTTGACGATGCCGGGATAGTGACGGCTGTATGGAACGGAGAGGCGGATATCACCGCCACGAGCGAGGAAGGAGGCTTCACCGCCACTTGTAAGGTTACAGTCTCCCAGCAGGAGGGAGTCCAGGTGTATATCAGGACTCACGCAGGGGTTTTCCTTAACGGAGATGATTTCGTTGGCAGTAGGCCGGAGCTGAACGATATTTATTACGATGGTACCGACTTTTATGAGTGTTATGTCTATGGTGGCATTTATAAGAACGGGACCCAGTTTCTGAAAAACTTCTATAAAAGTGGAGATTTCATGGGCATGGTCGCCGGAAGGTTGTACTATTTCGATAATTACATGATCAAGATATATGATGCGGAAAACGGCAATCCTTTATTCGAGGAAATGCTCTCGACCGCTAACGGTTACAGGAACGAGGCCATGGTGGTCGCTGCGGACGGTACAGCCTATGTGGCAGGTTACAGCTTTGACGCTTTTGGGAAAAGGGTAGGAAGGCTGTGGACCATTTCCAAAGGATTTGAGATCACTGAGAAAACAATGTATCACGGCGGATCTGAGGAGATATCCACCGATTTGGCTTTTGACGGAGAAGGGAATGTCTGGGCGCTGACGAAGGCTGATGGCTGCTTGAATCTCTACAAGAATGGCGAATACGTCCGCTCCATTGATGCCGACAGGGACGGGAACCAGGATCATTTCCTTTCTTTCCACGATAAGGATCTTTATGTGGTGACCACCTTGCGCACCCAGAAGGATGTCGTGGTCTATAAAAATGATAAGATTCTTTACAAAGTGTCTTCCACGGATGGGTTGATGGCGCGCTCCAAACCGTTGTTCTCCAAGGATGGTGATCTGTATTTCGCGGCTGGAAGCAGCGGAATAGGCAAGTCTCATGTCTATAAGAACGGCAATATCTTATACACGGTTGGAGGAGAATACGTTTTCAGGCTGTTTGTTGTCGATTAGCCATTTTTGAACTTTTGGGAATAATTCGTAACTTTGCCTAATTAAACTCATCACAATGGCGAAGTTCGTAAACAGAGAGATTTCCGAAGGCCTCACCTTCGATGACGTGTTGCTGGTTCCGGCTCACTCCGATGTACTACCCCGTGACGTCGATGTGACGTCAAACTTCACTACGGACATAAGGCTTCACACCCCGATCGTGTCAGCCGCGATGGACACAGTCACCGAGTCCGCTCTCGCTATAGCCATGGCAAGAGCCGGAGGTATAGGAGTTATCCACAAGAATATGTCCATCGAGCGTCAGTGCGAGCAGGTTCGCCATGTCAAGAGGGCAGAGAACGGGATGATCTATGATCCTGTCACCATCCGTCCGGAGGCTACCGTCGGAGAGGCTCTCGCCATGATGAGCAAGCATCATATCGGTGGTATTCCAGTTGTGGACGGCAACGGCTACCTCATCGGAATAGTGACCAACAGGGATTTGAGGTTCCAGGAGGATATGGCCCAGCCTATAAACCAGGTGATGACCAGCGAGAACATAGTGACCGCTCCCAAGGGCATCAACCTCGCCGATGCCACCAAGATTCTTCAGAGAAGCAAGGTGGAGAAACTTCCTGTCGTGGATAACGACGGCAAACTCGTGGGACTTATCACTTACAAGGATCTCATGAAGATCAAGGACAACCCTATCGCTTCCAAGGACAACAAGGGTCGTCTGATGGTGGCTGCCGCCGCAGGAATCAAGTCAGACACGGTGGAGAGGATAGGACTTCTTCTCGATGCCGGTGCTGACGCTGTCGTGCTTGACACCGCCCACGGTCATTCCGAAGGGGTTATCCAGATGGTCAAGAGGGCATGCGACGCCTTCCCGGAGGCACAGATCGTGGCTGGCAACGTCGCTACCGCGGAGGGTGCGAAGGCTTTGGCAGATGCGGGAGTGAAAGCCGTAAAGGTCGGAATCGGTCCCGGATCGATCTGTACCACAAGGATTATCGCCGGTATCGGCGTGCCTCAGCTCACCGCTGTGATGGAGGCTTGCGAGGCTCTTAAGGGCACGGGCATCCCTGTGATCGCTGACGGAGGAATCAGGTATTCTGGAGATATAGTCAAGGCTCTAGCCGCCGGCGCCGGCACCATCATGGCCGGATCACTGCTGGCCGGTACCGAGGAGTCTCCAGGTGAGACCATCATCATGAACGGCCGCCGTTTCAAGTCTTACAGGGGCATGGGTTCCCTGGAGGCTATGGAGCAGGGTTCGAAGGACAGGTATTTCCAGGATATGGAGGCCGACATCAAGAAACTTGTTCCGGAAGGAATCGTAGCGCAGGTGCCTTACAAGGGCACGGTTTCCGAGGTTGTCTACCAGCTCGTCGGAGGCCTAAGGGCCGGTATGGGATATTGTGGAGCTCACAATATCGAGCAGCTCCGTAGCGCGAAGTTTGTCCGCATCACCAACGCTGGCTTCCTTGAGAGTCATCCCCATGACGTGACCATCACCAAAGAGGCTCCTAATTATTCCAGATAACAGAACTGACATGTCCCGGAGATTCCCGGCATTTGCTATAATCGCTTTATTGGCGCTTTTGCCTTCCTGCAAGGCCTTCCAGTCGTTCATTCACGACGGGGAGGTGGTCGCTAAGTTGGGGGAGCATAAATTGTACCTCTCCGAGTTGGAGAAAGTCATCCCCAATGGGATCAGCCCTGAGGACAGCGCCGGCCTGGCTAATCTTTACATCAACTCCTGGGCTACCGGCAAGGCCTTCCAGGACATCGCCGAGCAAAAGCTCAGCAAGGAGGAGAAAGATGTGTCAAAAGAGCTTGAGGACTATAGGCAGTCCCTCCTTAGGTATCGTTTCGAGCAGAGGTTCATTTCCGAGAGGCTTGACACGACTGTCTCGTCAAAGGAAGTTAATGAATATTACGAGGCCCATAAGGATAATTTCAAACTGGAGAGACCTATCATCAAGGCCAGGTTCATGAAGATCTCCGAGGATTCCCCTAACTTGCAAAAGATCAAGAAACTGATGTCCTCGGACAAGGTTGAGGACGTGATCGCAGCGGACAGTCTGGCTTTCAACTCCGCCCAGCGTTATGTCGATTGCTCGGACACGTGGATTGACGCCGCCACTTTGGCGGGGGATTTCGGTGTGGATTACGTGGAGATGCTGTCGAAAAAGAATGGCAAGTTCATTGAGATCAAGGACGGTGACGGGTTCCTTCTCGTGGCTTTCATCGCTGACATGGTGAAAGCCGGTGATGTGCCTCCCGAGGAATATTGTGAGGAAAGAATCAAGGATATAATCATAAGCGGGAGAAAGCACAAGCTGCTGACGACTTTGGAACAAGACTTGATAGAAGACGCCAAGGCCAAGGAGAAATTTGAAATCTACTCTACGAAATGATAAAGAAATCAATAGTCACTTTATTGGCGGTCCTCGCCACATGCTCGGCAGGCTTCGCGCAGAAGTATAAATACATAGATAAATCGGTCGCGGTAGTCGGCAATGAGTTGATTCTTATCTCGGACATTGAAGGTTCCGTGAAGGAGAGGAGGGCGCAAGGTCTGATGTCGGACAGGAATGTCCGTTGTGAGGTCCTTGAGACTATGCTCGAGTCCAAACTCCTGCTGATGCAGGCCAGGGTCGACTCCCTTTCTGTCAATCAGGACAATGTCGATGGCATGTTGTCACAGAGAGTGGATCAGCTCCTCACTTATATGGGTGGCCAGGAGCAACTTGAGGAATATTTCGGAAAGCCGCTGTACCGCATACGTCAGGACTGGCGCAAGCAGTATGAGGATCTGAGCCTCACACAGCAGGAGCAGATGGAGATCATGAAGACCGTACCTGATATGACTCCCTACGATGTTAAGGAATACTTGGATACGGTCGATACCAAGAACCTTCCCATAGTCCCGATAAAATATCAGCTCAGCCAGATTTGTCTCTATCCGGACCGTGATGCCGCCAATCTGGCTGTGCGTGAGAAGCTTCTGGAGTTGCGGGAGAGAATCATCAACGGTGAGAAGTTCTCCACCCTCGCCAGAATGTATTCTGAGGATCCGGGTAGCGCCCGTAGGGGTGGAGAGCTCGGAATGGCCTCCAAATCAATTTATTGGCCTGTTTTTTCTGATGCGGCGATGGCCTTGAAG
The DNA here is from genome assembly GCA_017557535.1 of Bacteroidales bacterium. Lineage (GTDB taxonomy): Bacteria > Bacteroidota > Bacteroidia > Bacteroidales > UBA932 > Cryptobacteroides. Next base: position 35,897 of record JAFYYM010000045.1, read on the forward strand.
CCAGGTGTTATCTCCCAGATAGTCGAGACTCCTGACGGATTCCACATCATTGAGGTCCTTGAGAAAAACGGTGATATGTTCAATTGCCGCCATATCTTGATGAAGCCTCAGTATACATCTGCTGACAAGGAGAAGGCTTTCAAGACTTTGGACAGCTTGAGAACGGAGATTCTCAACGGGGCTGTCACGTTCCAGATGGCTGCCAGCTTTTATTCGCAGGATGCTCCCACCAGGACTAACGGTGGGCAGATGTCAGATCCCAACACCGGCTCCGCCTATTTTGAGATCGACCAGCTCAAGCCGGAAGATTATAAAGCCATTAAGGACTTGAAGGAAGGTGAGATCTCTGAGCCGGTCCAGTCCACTGACAATGATGGACGACCGGACCAGGTCAAGGATTTCGTGGTCGGTAAGACCAACTACAAGATTATCCGTGTTGATAAGATTCTCCCCGCTCACACGGCGTCTTTCGAGTCTGATTTCTCGCAGCTACAGGAGGAGGTCAAGAGAGAGAAGCAGCAGGCGGCTTTGGACGAGTTCCTGGAGAAGAAGATAAAAGACACCAGGATAGTCATTGATCCAATGTTCAAAGACTGCGAGTTCCACCGTTCCATCTGGACTTCTAAGTTCAGTGAGTAAGTGTGATGTCTGTTCGCCGCCTCGCATATTCCATCCTTTTTATTCTGCTCCCGCTGGTAGCTCAAGCCCAGTTTTCTGAGCGGAAAGACAGTCTTGTACGCCTTCTCGGGTGTGACAAGCTTCAACTGGAGGAGGTGGGCGGCCATAGTTTCAGGAAGGCTCTCGGGAACGCCCGTTTCGAGCATAACGCCACAAAATTGATTTGCGACACCGCCTTGTGGGATGTCGACGCCAATGTCATCAAGGCTATCGGCCACGTGAGGATCATCCAGAACCGGACTGTTCTCACTAGTGACAATCTGGATTATTATATCGGCAGCAGTCTCGCCGAGTTCAGAGGCAGCCTGGTCCAGCTTCAGGATAAAGATAGGAACACGCTAAGGACGAGGAACTTGGACTATGACACGGCCGATAGTGTCGCCATTTTTCGTAACGGAGGGTCTTTCCGGGATAAGGATGGCCAGATCATCGAGAGTGATGTTGGAAGATATGACGCCAAGACAAAAACTTTCCGTTTTTACCGCGATGTAAACATGTATACCGACTCCGTGTTCGTCAAGACAGATGACCTTGACTTCAACACTGAGACCTCTGTCGCGGTATTCGGTACAGGCACGCATGCTTGGAGGGGAGATAATATGCTCTCCGCCAATGCGGGCTCTTACAACCGGGCCGCGGAAGTGTTCACTTTCACGAAGAATGTCCATCTCCTGACTTTGAACCAGGAGGCTTGGTCCGATACTCTGGTTTACGAGAGGGCTTTCAATAATGCCGAGATGTTCGGCAACGTGGAGCTTCTAGATACGACCAGAAATGTCACGGCTGTGGCGGGTTACATGCAATACGTTGATTCCCTCGAGCGGATAAGGATGCTCAGGGATCCCTCTGTGATCGCTGTTTTCGAGCAGAATGGCACTAAAGACACTGTGTATGTCCGAGGGGACGAGCTTTTGTATTGGGCTGTTCCCCGGAACGAGGTGTCTGAGAATGAGGTGGCCAAGTCCCGGAAACGCATGGAGGAGCTTGCTGTTGACCCTGTCTCTGAATACAGGCGCAAGGCTTATGAGGCTGCTGTTTCCGCGGCTGAAGAGGCGAAAAGGAAGAGGGAGGAAGAGGATCCTAATTTCAAGGGCAGCCGGCCGAAGGGAGGCCCGTATTCTGAGCCTTTATGGCGAGTCTCCGACTTGTCGGCTCCTCCTGTCCAGGTCGATTCATTGGACTCGGAGCTCTCGGACTCCACCAAAATCGGTTTCCTCTATGCGTTGCGAAACGTCAAGGTGTTCCGCAAAGACATGCAGGTGGTTTGCGACTCGCTTGAATACAATGACCTTGACTCTCTGGTGAGGCTGTATCGTTCCCCGGTTGTGTGGAATGAGATTCGCCGTCAGTATTCCGCGGACAGCATTACCGTGGTCTTGAAGAACAGGGCTCTTGACAAGGCCAGCCTCATGTCCAATGCCTTCATCGTGGTTCAGGAAGACTCCCTTTGCTTCGACCAGATCAGAGGCACGGAGATGATGGCGTACTTCGACTCGACAGGCACTTTGAGGCGTTTTGATTCCATGGGAGGGGCATCCGGTCTTTTCTTCCTTGAGGAGAAAGGAGCCTTCGCGACAGTGAACAAATTCGAGGCGAAGATGCTCTCGGCAGCTTTCATTAAAGGGAACATCAATGACCTGGTCTATTATGAGCAGGTTAAGAGTGACGCATATCCTGCCGTTCAGCTCAAGAAAGATGAGCGTATACTTAAAGGGTTCGAGTGGCAGCCGGAAAAGCGCCCGAAAGGTCCTGAGGATATCGTCGCATATACGCCTCGAAAGACGGAAAGAGCTCGTTATGAGAGTGTTCCGCATGCTAAGTTCGCTCAAACTGAGATTTATTTCCCGGGTCATATAGCTAATATAAACAAGATGCTCGCCAGCGCTGATTCCCTCAAGAGGGCCAGAGAGGCGGAGCGTAAGGCTGCGGAAGAGTTGAGGAAAGCCGAAGAGGCCTTGGCGGCTCAGAACGCTCAGGAGGCTAAGGCTGCACAAGAAGCTCAAGATGCCCAAGAAGCTCAGGAGGTAAAAGAGGAGAAGGTTGAAGGACAGGCGAAAGTGTCTGGGAAGAAGCCTGTGGAGGTTACTGGAGAGCCTACCACACCGAAGGAGTCTATCCAATCCAATAAACCCACCGAGGCGCTTGATTCGTTGGGAGCCGCGGTATCCGATTCGCTGGCGGCGGTGTCCGATTCCCTGGCTGCGGCAAAGTTGTTGGCGAGGGAGAAGTTTGTGGCTGATTCGTTGAAGACAGCGAAGATGGATTCGCTAAGACGGGCATTGACAGCGGACCTGGATGCTGAGAGGGCTTTGAAGAAGGCTCAAAGAGACGCGAAGAGAGCCTCTCAAGACAGTTTGCGCCAAGCCAGGGCAGCCAAGAAAGAGGCAAAGTGGGCCGCTCTTGACGCGAAAGATGCTGAGAAGGCCGCCAGGAAAGCGGAGAAGAAAGCTGAAAGTCAACGACTCAAACTGAAGAAAATGTTGAAGGCTAAAGCGAAGTCTGATGCCAGGGAACAGAAGTTCTTTGAACGCTATAAGGCTCGTTATGAGAAGAAAAAGGCCAGGCAGGATGCTGCCGCCTTGAAGAAGAAGCATTAGTCTTGCGTGATTTGGGGTGTAGGAAGGCGCGTTTGTTCCAATATTTGTCTCTCCTTTAGCTATCTTTGCTAAATACCATATAATGCTAAAGTTTTGAGACCAATTTTCCGATCAGCCCTGTTCCTTGTTTTATCTGTCGCTTTCACGGCATGTTCTGGAACTTCTGAGACAAACCTTGTCTCGTATGCGGATCCCTTTGTCGGGACCGGTTTTCATGGTCATACATATCCCGGTGCCACAACCCCTTTCGGGATGGTCCAATTGAGTCCCGACACCAGGAACACGACCTGGGATGGATGTTCTGGCTACCACTACAGCGATGCTTCCATCCTTGGCTTCTCGCACACTCATATCAGCGGCACCGGTTGCGCTGATCTCGGTGATTTTCTTTTTCTTCCTTTCATTGGGAAGGATATTCCCATAAGCCTTCCATTCTCTCATGACGACGAGAAGGCCTGTCCTGGATACTATAAGGTGGCTTTCCCTAAAGCTGGCCTTACTGTCGAGTTGACGGCGACAACCAGGGCCGGAGTTCATCGTTATACATTTAAGGGAGAAGGCGAGCGCCATGTCTTGATTGACGCCGCCTATAACATTGGTGAAACCCATCCTGACCGGATATTCATGGATGTGGAGGGCGATTCTGTTGTCAAAGGAGGTCGCCATGTCAGCGGTTGGGCTCCTGACAGGCAGGTTTATTTCAATGCCGTTTTCTCGGTCCCGTTCTCTTCGGCGGAAAAGCTTGAAGGTGACAGGATACTTCTTACCTTCCCTGAGGCGACGACGGAAATGACTGTCTCTGTGGGGCTTTCACAAGTTGATACTGACGGCGCTGCCCGAAATCTCGCCACTGAAGTTGGTGATAAAGATTTCGACACCATACTCTCGGAGGCTTCCGATACCTGGGCTGAGGCTCTTGGGGCTATAAAGGTTGAGGGTGGTAGCAAGGAGGACAGGACCAATTTCTACTCGGCTCTTTACCACACCATGATAGTTCCTAACCGATGTGATGACGTGGATGGTCGCTACAGGGATTTCCGTCAGGAGATCGCCACTGTGCCGGAGGAAGGGGCGTTCTATTCCACACTGTCCTTATGGGATACTTTCAGGAGCTGGAATCCGTTGATGACGTTTATCAATGTGCCTCTTGTCAATGACATGGTGTTCAGCCTCATGGACATGGCAGAAAAGGGCGGGCGACTTCCCATGTGGCCTTTGACCAGCTCTGACACCGAGTGCATGATAGGCTATCACGCCGTCTCGATGATGGCGGACGCTTGGCTCAATCTCCACTCTTTCGATTGTGAGGAGCCTTTCAAGGCCATGTTCACAGCCTCCAACACGGATGCGAGCTCTGAGTCATACAACGCTTATGGGTATGTTCCCGCCAACATTCAGGCAGAGTCGGTTTCCAAGACTCTGGAGTTCGCCTACGATGATTGGTGCATCTACCGGATGGCTGAGGAATTGGGTCTTGAAGATATAGCCAATGAGTATTATTCCAGGGCGAGACGCTACACCGCCCTGTTTGATGCCTCCACCGGTTTTATGCGTGGAAGGGATTCTGAGGGCAACTGGATGCCAAGGTTCAATCCGATTGGCAGCTCCAGGGACTACACCGAGGGGATCCCTTGGCAATACCGGTTCTTCGTCCCGCACGACTTCAATGGATTGACAGCCCTTATGGGGGGCAAGGACGCCATGGTTGCCGCTCTGGATTCCTTGTTCACATATGATGAGAGGGATCCCGGGACTGATATCGGTGATATGACAGGTCTTGTCGGGCAGTATGCCCACGGCAACGAGCCCAGCCACAATATGGCATATCTATACAATTTCCTGGGTCAGCCGTGCAAGTCTCAAAAGCTTGTACGTCAGTTACTTAAAGAAATGTATTCTCCCACCCCTGAGGGCATCAGCGGTAATGAGGACTGCGGCCAGATGTCGGCCTGGTATGTCCTCTCGGCTCTCGGAATATATCCTGTTTGTCCCGGAACTGGTGAATATGTATTCTCGGCTCCTCTTTTCAATAGGGCGGTCATCTCCTTGTTCGGTGAGGAGGATCTTGTCATCACTGCCGATCATCCGGAATATCCATACATCAAATCAGTCACCTTTAACGGGGAACCTATTGATGCTCAGTTTATTACTTTCGATAGACTGCGTGATGGAGGCGAGTTGGCTTTCAAGTTGTCAAAGAATCCGCTTACAGACCGGGATGATCTCCAGGCTCCTTATTCCTTGACAGCAGGTGATCAGGTCTCCATGCCTTATGTGACTGGAGATCCGGTATATTACGAAGGAGACTTTGAGGTTATGCTGCGGAGCAGGACTGAAGGAGCCACAATCAGGTACACCCTTGATGGCAGCGATCCGGACGAGAGTGCCGCTCTTTTCGAGAAACCATTCACAATCGATAGTGATATGGTTATCACCGCCAGGGCGTTTAAGGATGGGCTGGCTCCTAGCGAACAGATGAGGATACATGCTGTTCCCGCTGTTTTCTTACCTGCGGCGAAGGTGTCTGGATTAAAGCCGGGATGTGAATACACCTACCATACAGGCCTGTTCTCCCGTACCGCTGATGTCAGGGCGAGCCGCCCTGTTTCCTCAGGGGTGATGGAATCTCCCTCGATTAAGGATGCTCCGGACGAGGATCATTTCGGATATGTGTTCACTGGGTATCTGGATATCTCCGAGGATGGCATTTGGGACTTCGCTCTCCGTAGTGATGATGGCGCCCTTTTAGAGATTGACGGAAAGATTGTGGTGGACAACGATGGTTCACATGCGGCTTTCACCGCCACCGGGCGTATTCCTTTGATGAAAGGACCTCATCCTTTCCGCCTTTCCTATCTGGAGGATTACGAGGGTCAGAGCCTTTTCTGGGCTTGGAAGTCTAAAGGGGAAGAGAAGTTTGAGAGGATACCGAATGGTTCAGTTTGGCATAAGTAGAATGACAATATAAACAACGATATGCGTAAAACACTGATAATCTTCGCCGCGGCGGTGCTATGCCTGACTCTTCAGGCTCAGCGTCCAATCGCTTATCACTCCCACAATGACTACGATCGTATAGCTCCTTTCTGGGAGGCGTATTCACAACATTGTACTTCGATTGAGGCCGATGTGTTCCTTCAGGACGGGGAGATTCTCGTGGCTCACAACCGGGAGGATGTGAAGGCTGACCGTAGCCTGAGAACCATGTACATTGAGCCGATAGTCAAGAAGTTCCGTGAAAATGGCGGCCGAATGTGGAAAGGAAGCGATGACCTCCTTCAGCTGGTTGTCGATCTCAAGAGCTCTGATGCCCTTCCCGGAGTCGTGGCTCTCGCTGAAGAGTTTCCGGATGTGTTCGCTGGCGAGAAAGGCGTCAGGATAGTCATCACCGGTGGGTATCCCGCCCCGGCGGATTATGATAAATGGCCATCCTGGCTTTGGTATGACGGGGACTTCACGGACGGGAAGCTCGATTATACCCCTGATCAGTTAAAGCGAATCGCGATGATCAGCACCGACTTCCGTCGTTTCGCGAGGAAATGGAACGGTAAGGGCAGGATGATTGAGTCTGAAATGGAGGCCGTTACGGCCGCCATAGAAGCTGTACATGCTATAGGGAAACCTATACGCTTCTGGGATGCGCCAGAAGGGACCACCGCTTACTTCACCTTCCACAGGCTTGGGGTGGATATATTCAATACGGACCATCCCGCCAAGTGCGCTCTTTTCTTTGATGACTGGACCAACAAGAACTTCAGGATGGGACGCCATACCGTCAAGTCTGGTGTCACCGGGACAAAGAAGCTGGACAAGGCGACCCGTGATTTCCAGGGCTTCCAGAATGAGAAGATGATGCTCGACAAGGGAATTGACGTCTATACTCCCACTTACAGGAACGACGGTTCCACCAAGAAAGTGAAGAATGTCATATTCCTTATCGGAGACGGTATGGGATTGAATCAGATACTGTCCGGGGCTTATGCTAACGGCCGGGACCTTTCAATGTTGAGAATGAAGAACATGGGTCTTCAGTTCTACAATCCCAATGACGATTTTATAGGGGATTCCGCTTCTGGTGGCAGTGCTTTGGCGACGGGTGAGATATCCTGGACCAGACATATCGCCTCCAATGAGGACGGATCGGTGGAGTATCCTTCTTTGAGCGACTATTTCCACGCCCAAGGTAGGGCTGTCGGAGTTGTCACATTGGGCGACCTCGCTGACGCCACTCCCAGTGTTTTCTATGCCCACACCGCTGAACGCGACAGTATTGACAAGGTTACTAGGTACTTGGCCACAAACAAGACCCTTGACCTTCTTGCCGGAAGCGGGACCGACTATTTCGAGGATCCCCGTGAGGAAGGTTTCGACCTTATGAATGCGATCAAGGCTAATGGATTCAACTACACACACGACGCTTTGAGCATCAGTTCCATTCCTGGCAGAGTGATTTGCGCTGACCGGAGGATGGGGGCCTATGCTCGTCAGGAGACTCTGAGTTTCCTCGCTGACATAACCAAGGAGTCCATAGCCAAGCTCCAGAAATCCTCAAAGAAAGGATTCTTCCTGATGGTGGAGGGCGCTAAGATCGACTATGCTGGGCATTCAGACTGCCTGCCCGCCTCGATTATTGAGACTCTGAGCTTCGATTTGGCTGTGGCAGAGGCACTTAAGTTCGCTGATAGCAACGGTGAGACACTTGTTGTGGTGACTGCGGACCACGAGACCGGAGGGCTTACCATTCTTGATGGGGATCTTGCCACCGGTCACGTGCTGGCCATATACAATTCAGACGACCACACCCCGCTCGCTCTGCCGGTGTTCGCTTATGGGCCCGGATCACAGGAATTCAAGGGTACTTATATGAATTACGACATCGCGCGAGCGATAAAACGGATAGTTAAGAAATGAGACGAATCCTTATTACAACCGCCTTAATGGCGCTTTGCGCGGCTGGAATATCGGCCCAGGACCTCAAGTCCGGACCGTATGACCTCCCGTACAAGAACACCTATGTCAAGAATATCTTCGTCTCGGAGAACTCTTTCCGGACGATGAAGCCGGAGACAAAGTCTCCCAAATCTTTCAAGGAGGCGCAGAAGATTCTTCCATCTCCTATATGGGAGGGCCATGAGAAGGAGATTGAGATGTACTGGCATGCCTGGAAGATCGCTGTCGGCAACATCCGACAGCCTCAGGAGGGCTCAGGCTTCGTCTCCCCGTATCTTGATGTCGCTTACAACGGGAATATATTCATGTGGGATGATTCTTTCATGATGATGTTCGCCCGTTACGGGTACCGTTTCTTCCCATTCCAGAGGACGCTGGATAATTTCTACGCCAAGCAGCACCAAGATGGTTTCATCTGCCGGGAGATCCGCGCGGATGGCTCCGACTGCTTCGAGCGCTACGATCCCACTTCCACTGGCCCCGATCTTCTGCCGTGGGCTGAATTGCTGTATTACAAGCAGTTCGGGGATATCGACAGGCTCCATAAGGTGTTCCCAGCCCTTGTGGCTTACGCCCAGTGGTGGAAGCTCAACCGCACTTGGAAGGACGGAACCTACTGGTCCAGCGGCTGGGGTACCGGTATGGACAACATGCCCCGCGTCCCGGAAGGATATAACCAGATATTCTCCAACGGCCACATGACGTGGCTGGACACCAACCTCCAGCAATATCTTGTGAACGACTGCCTTATGCAGATCGGATTCTACATCGAGCGCTGGCAGGAGATAGAGGAGATGGAGGATGAGATGAAGTTCCTGAAGAAGTGGATAAACGAGAATATGTGGGATGAGGAGACAGGTTTCCTGTACGATGTCTATGGAGATGGAAGTCGCAACTCCACAAAGGGTATCTCCGCTTTCTGGGCTCTCAAGACAGATGTCCTGGACAAGGATAAATTGGATCGCGTTGTGGCTCATCTGTCGGATGAGAAAGAGTTCTCAAGAGTCCACAGGGTGCCTTCTCTCTCGGCCGACCATCCGAAGTACAACCCGAAGGGCCGTTACTGGCAGGGTGGGATCTGGCCCGGAGCCAACTATATGGTAATCAGTGGTCTTTGGGAGAGAGGATATCGCAAGGAGGCTATGGAGATTGCCTGCAACCACTTCGACAATGTGTTCAAAGTCTGGCAGGACACCGGCACTTTCTGGGAGTATTACTCGCCGGAGGAGACCGCTCCCGGCTTTATGGCGCGCAAGGATTTTGTCGGTTGGACAGGCCTTCCGCCGATCGCCGTTTTCATCGAATATATACTCGGCATCCGTTCTGACTTCAGCGAGGGCAAGGTTGAGTGGGATGTCCACAATCTCGAGGCTCACGGCATCGACAGGTACCCGTTCGGCCCTGAGGGAGTCGTGTCTCTCAAGACAGCCTCCCGTAAAACCCCTTCTGACAAACCAGTCATCACAGTAACCACAAATATTCCTTTTGATTTCACCGTGACGTGGGGAGACGGACAGACCGCTACCGTCCATGTTGAAAAAAGCGGCAAGGTAACACTTTAGTAAATTTACTTTATGAGAATCGCTATTGATCTCGGCGGAACCAATGTGCGTGTGGCAACCGTCCTTCCCAATGGGAACATAGGCAGGATTGTCTCTGAGCCCACTTTGTCCAGTGGCAGTGAGCGTGTGGTTTTGGAGCAGCTGTTCCGTTTAATTGACACCCTGATAACCCCTGATGTGGATGGGATAGGAATCGGGGTCCCTTCAGTTGTCAACACCGAAGAGGGCATAGTCTACAATGTGGTTGGCATCCCTTCCTGGCAAGAGGTACACTTGAAAGAGATCCTTGAAGACAGGTATCATGTTAATGTCGCTATAGACAATGACTGTAATTGCTTCGCTCTCGGAGTGACTCGTTTCGGCAAGGATGGCCCCCACAAGGAGGCTTTCTGCGCCACTCTTGGTACTGGTGTGGGCGGTTCGTTAGTAGTTGATGGGAGGCTTTACCGCGGGCGCAATGCTGGGGCTGGGGAGATAGGTAGCATACCTTATCTTGACAAGGATTATGAGTATTACTGCAGCAGCCGTTTTTTCGTGGGAAAAGGAACCACAGGAAAGGATGCCGCCATCGCGGCCGCGGGAGGGGATTCTGAGGCTTTGGCCATAATGGATGAATTCGGTGGACATATCGGCAAACTGGTCCAGATGATCATGTTCGCCTATGATCCTTCCGTAATCATCCTAGGTGGTAGCATCGCCAAGGCTTTCCCTTTATATAGCGAACCTATGTGGCGGATTATCAATGAGTTCCCCTATCCTAAGAGTGTGGAGAACCTCAATCTTTACGCCACCGACCTGGATCATCCCGGAATTCTTGGCGCCGCCCTTCTCTGCGGAGAGTTATAGTTTGTCATTCCGGACGAAGTTAAGAATCTAATAACCATCAATATGAAACGAATCCTCCTTCTGGCGTTACTGCCTCTTCTGACTTTTTCCTGCAAGAATGATAAAGCGTCCGTCGAGACACTCCCTGTCATGTCCTTCAATGTCCGTTACGGCACTGCTGATGATGGTGACAATATATGGGAGAATCGCCGCGATGCCGCCTGCGCGATGATCTTGGATCAGAGGCCGGCTGTTTTTGGAGTCCAGGAAGCTCTTGATTTCCAATTAGATTACTTTGTGGAGAAATGCCCTGGCTACAAATGTGTCGGAGTTGGCCGTGAGGATGGTATCCACGATGGTGAGCATATGTCTGTGTTCTATGACACGGATCGGATCGAGTTGAGAGAGTGGGGGACCTACTGGCTTTCAGAGACACCTTTTGAGCCATCCCTGGGGTGGGATGCGGCATGCCGCCGCACGGCCACCTGGACCTTGCTATATGACAAAGCGGCCGACCGTTCTTTCTATTTCGTGAACACCCATCTAGACCATGTCGGTAGGGAAGCGAGACGTAAAGGTCTGCTCCTTTTGGTCGACCGTATAGGCGCTATGAATCCGGATGGCTATCCGATGATTCTCACAGGTGACATGAATGTCATTCCAGAGGATCCTTGCCTTACCGAACTCCGCAACCTTATGTCCGACGCGCGCCAGACAGCTCCGGAGACTGACAATGAGGTCACCTGGCACGACTGGGGCAAGATCACGAGCGGCAAGCCTATTGACTATGTGTTTTATTCAGGCTTCGAAGGATGCGATAAGTTCGAGGTTATCCGTCAGGCTTATCCAGGCGCTCCTTTTGTCTCCGACCACTATCCGGTGAAGGCTATTCTTCATTATGGAGCGGCTCCCGAGGTGAAGAAGGTCGAACCGGTGGCTGAGGCTCCCAAGTATATCGTCGATGTGGAGGCCCATAGGGGCGGAATGGGGCTTTATCCCGAGGAATCCCTCCCGGCGATGCTCAACTCCGTCAAGTTGGGCGTCAACACCCTTGAGATGGACCTTTGTGTCACTAAGGACAAAAAGGTCATCCTTTCCCATGATAAATACTTCCATCCCCGTTACTCAACCCGTCCGGACGGAACGCCGGTTTTGGGCGGTGATCCTAAGACGTATCTTTATCACTTGCCCTATAGCGAGGTGGCAAAATGGGATGTGGGAATCAAATACAATCCAGGATGGCCCGAGAAGCACTGTATGCCAGTCTGTAAACCCATCGCTTCAGAGGTTATTTCAGCTGTTGAGGCATGGACAAAGGAGAATGGACACTATCCGATGCATTATGACATTGAGATCAAGAGTGATCCTGATTACGATGGCGGTGTCGAAGGCGTGGATTGGCCTGAGTATCATGAATACACAGACCTCTGTATGGCGATGATGGAATCTCTGGGACTCGGTGACCGCCTGATGATCCAGTGTTTTGATGAGAGGGCTCTGAATTATATTAACGAGAAGTATCCCGGTCACACTCTCGCATTCCTTGTGGAGGGCTGGGAGACGGATTTCGACCAGTATATGGCTCTTCTGAACTTCACTCCACAGTGGCTTAGCGCCCCCCATGAGAATGTTGATAAAGCCCTTGTTGAGAAGGCTCATGCCAGAGGTATGAAGGTTAATACCTGGACGGTGGACGATCCTGATGAGATGAGACGTCTTATCGCAGCCGGAGTCGACGCCATCATCTCCAACTATCCCGATCGCCTGTTGCAAGTCGTTAAAGAGTATTGATTTAAAGTAACCCAATGTCACAAAACCGGGGAGTTTTGCGCGTTTTGGGAAAAGTAATACGCAAATTGACGCGATTGAAGAAAACCGTTTTTATAACTTTGCTTGTTACTTATGCGGTATTGTGGGTTTTTACGAACACTAATTGAACACTATATTTTTACCAAACCAATTAATTATCAAAACATGTTTTCCAAGAAGCTATTCTGCGTGGTTGCTATGCTGATTATCAGTGTAGCGGCAAGTTTTGGTGTTTACGCCCAGAACGTGACAGTACGCGGAACCGTCAAGGATGCGACCGGCCCGGTTGTGGGAGCGGTTGTGCTCAGCGGCGGAGCTAACGCTGTCACGGATGTGAATGGAAACTATTCCATTACAGTTCCCTCGAACGCTGTTCTTGAGGTTTCGTGTCTAGGTTATCAGACCCAGAACGTCAACGTCAACGGCCGTTCAGTTATCGACGTCGTCCTTTCTGAGGATGTCGAGATGCTCCAGGAGGCTGTCGCCCTCGGTTACGGTGCCCAAACCAAGAAGAAGGACCTGTCCGCTTCTGTAGGTATTGTATCCAATCCCGAGAAGCTCGCTGGCCGTCCTGTCACTTCGACGACCGGTATGCTCCAGGGCCAGATCCCTGGTGTGGTCGTTTCCTATTCCAATGGTTCGCCTACCAGCGGCCCTGGCATCCTCATCCGTGGACAAGGTTCCCGTAATGGTGATGGTGTTCTCTGGGTTGTTGATGGTGTCCCTGGTGGTCCTATCACTTCCATGAATGACATTGAGAGCATCGTAGTCCTTAAGGATGCTGCCTCCGCCGCTATCTACGGAGCCTCCTCTGGAGCTGGCGGTGTTATCATCGTCACGACCAAGAAGGCAGGCAACGGTATCCATGTCGAGTATGACCTCGTCACCGGTATCCGCCACGCCAGCAACCTTCCCGAGTGCCTCACCGCTGAGGAGGAGATCCAGATGAGGACCATTTCCTCCAAAAACGCTGGGATCACCCTTGACACAGGTTAGAATCCTGAGATCAACCCTTGGATCGCTACCACTCGCACCGACTGGATGGACGAGATTTTCCGTGACGCGCTCTATCAGCGTCACACCGCCACTCTGAACTATGGTACTGACGCTCTTAAGAGCCGTCTGACCTTCACCTTCAGCGACAACCCCGGAGTTCTGGTGGGAACATACTCCCGTAGCTTGGGTGTCCGTTACAATGGCCAGTACCAGATGAACAAGTGGCTCAAGATCACCGAGAACATCCACTTCGGTGACGGCAAGAGCCGCGGTACTGACACTGGTTCCAGCCACACCGGAACCATCCTCTCAGCTCTCTATATGCCGCCGTCCGCTGAGGCTTACGCCACCGCGGGACCTTACGCCGGTTCATTCGGTGGTACCACGACCGAGGATCCCGAATATGTCGCCAAGTATGGTAACAACTTCGCCGGTCTTCACGGTGACGCCGTGAACCCCCTGCGTTTGTTGCTCGCTGACACTTCCTATGGCCACAGCATCAGCTTCTGGTCCACGACCGGAATCGAGATCGCCAACATCGTCAAAGGTCTCAAGTTCCTCGACCAGTTCTCATACAACGTGGGTCAGGGTATAAGCAAGAACTTCACTCCGAAGCGTCCTGAGATCGGTAAGCCCAGCCTCACCAACTCTTTGAGTGAGAGCGCCAGCCGCAGCGACTCTTGGCGTAACGAGGCCACCCTCACCTACGACCGCACCTTCGGCAAGCACACTGTCGGAGCTCTCGGCGCTGTCACCATTAACAGGCAGTGGGGCCGTGGATTCGGAGTAAGCGCATCTTCCTTCGACATCGAGGCGCCTTCCATGCAGTATATGGCTTTCGCAGGCAGCTACGGTATTCCTACCGACTACTACAGCGGTCCTGACGCCAACATCGCTTTCGTTGCCCGTGGATCATACAGCTTCGATGACCGTTATTTCTTCACCGCCTCCTGGCGTCGTGATTACGCCGGCCGTCTGCCTCTTGGACACAACTATGGCGACTTCCCGGCCGTGACCGGTGCTTGGAAAATCTCCAGCGAGCCTTTCTTCCCGAAGAGTGACAATATCAACCTCGTTAAGGTTCGTGCTTCCTGGGGCCGCGTTGGTAACCTGGGTTCCATCGGTTGGAACTACAAGTCCCCGACCCTCAGCCAGATGGGAGACAACACCGATAACAGGATGGCTGGACGTGAGCTCGGTGGCCAGATGAGAGGTATCACCTGGTCCCTCACAACCGCTTTCAACCAGGAGCTGACCTGGGAGACCTCGGAGCAGACCGACCTCGGTCTCGATATCGACCTCTTCAGGGATCGCCTGTCGATGTCCCTCGACCTCTACAATAAGAAGACCTTCAACCTTATCCAGGACCAGACCATGGAATGGCCGACCTACATGGGAATTAACCCTAGGAAGATCAACCTCGGTGAGATCAACAACCGTGGTATCGAGTTCGTCGCTACCTGGAGAGACAAGGTTGGCAAGGACTTCAGCTACTATGTGACAGGTAACATCGCTTACAACCGCAACCGTGTCATCAACACCGGTGTGTTCGACTCAGAAGGTAATTCCGCCCCTTGGGTTGGTGGTGGCGGCTACGGTCTTGAGACCACAGCCATCTACCGCAGCGAGGTAGGCCAGCCTATCAACTCTTTCTATATGATTCCTTACGAGGGTATATTCCAGAGCATTGAGGATATCTGGGATCATCAGAAGGATGGCAAACTCATCCAGCCTGGTGCCCGTCCGGGAGACCTCAAGTTCACCGATGTCAATGGTGACGGAAAGATCAACACTGACGACCGTGTCTATCTCGGCAATCCTACCCCTACTCACACCTTCGCTCTTTCCGGAGGCTTCACTTGGAAGAACTTCAATGTCGATGTGATGCTCCAGGGTGTGGCCGGCAATAAGATCGCCTATATGGCCAAGCAGCTCATCCTCGCTGATGTCGAGGGTAACTTCAGCCGCGCCAAGGAGATCCTCAACGCTTGGAGTGAGACCAACCGTGACTCCACCATTCCTCTCCTCTCCAGGAACGATCCCAACCAGAACCTCGCTACACCTTCCGGTTGGTATCTCGAGGATGGTAGCTACCTCAGGCTCAAGAACTTGACCATTGGCTACGACATTACCAAGGCCATGCGCAAGATCCCTCACTTCGCTGAGAGGAACTCTTCCTGCAACATCTACTTCTCCGGTGAGAACATGTTCACTCTCACCAAGTACTCCGGAATGGATCCTGAGGTCGGTGGCTACGATACCCTGACCTACCCGGTCCACAAGATTTTCGCCTTCGGTGTTAAACTCAACTACTAATGAATAGGAGGACAACACATATGAAAAAGTACATATATATAGCTTTTGCGGCTCTTTGCGCTTTGACTCTTGCCTCTTGCGACGATTTCTTGGGTTATTCATCCCAGGGAGCTCCCGCACAGGACAACTTCTTCCTTTCGGACGATCAGGCCAACGGCGCTATTGAGAACTGCTACTACGGCCTCTTCGAGAGGGACGGAATGTTCAGCCGTGAGATCTATTGGGAGCAGGGTTGCGCCAATGATATGGTATGGGGCAAGACCCGTGGTTTCAATAATCTCGCCACCCTCACCTACAACGGCAATGAGTCTCCTCTGCTTGACTCATGGAACAGGATTTATAACCGTTACGGTATCCCCAAGGCCAACTGGGTGATCATGTCTCTCCTTAACAAGCAGGCTGACAAAGGACTTACCCCTGTTGAGACCAGAGTTCTGGGCGAGGGTTATTTCCTCCGCGCGCAGTACCATCTGCTCGCCGCCTACCGTTACGGCACAAAGGAACTCGGTGTTCCCTTCGTGGCTTACGAGGATGTTGAGGGTGGTTACAACTATACCATTCCTCCGCAGCTTCCTTCTGTGACTGACAACTACGCCTATATCGTCTCTGACCTCAAGAAGGCTGAGGAACTTCTCCCTCGCCTGGAGGAATACGGCGCTATTGACCGCGGCCGCGCCCACAAGGCTTCCGCCGCCGCTTTGATGGCGAAGGCTTACGCTTACTGGGCTATGTGGGACAGCTCTCAGTGGTCTAATGTCATCGAGTGCGTCAACCGTTTGGAGAGCTCCTACGGACGCGGACTTGTGGACAACTATTCCGACCTCTTCTCCCCGGATTACAGCAAGGGCTTCTACAATAAGGAGTACTGCTGGGGTATCCCCGGATCAGGTGGCGCTGACTACACTGGTAACGGTGGAGTCGAGCTCCCTGGTGTTATGCTTGAGGACAAGGGCTGGGGCAAGTTCAATGGCTGGGGCCAGATCAAGCCTTCCTATGACCTCTACGAGGAGATGGCCAAGGATAACGACGACACCAACGGTGACGGTAAATCTGACTATCAGGACACCAAGAACGTCCGTTTGGCCACCACTATCCTGGAATACAACGATGAGTTCCAGTATTTCGGTGAGACCATGCGTTTCTACTCACCCGTGAACATCGAGGCCGGTTTCCAGTGCAACAAGTACATGCAGGCATTCGCTCCTGCCAATCCTATTGCCGCCGGCACCCTTCTTGACAACGGTAACTGGCCTGTCACCAAGGTCATGTGGCATATCGTCAGGTTCGCTGACTGCTTGCTGCTCCGCGCCGAGGCCAACCTCGCCCTGGGCAATGCCGCCGCTGCCGCGACTGACATCAACAAGGTTCGTGTCCGTTCGAAACTGAAGCCTCTCGCCGGTCCCGCTACCTGGACTGACCTGTATCACGAGCGCCGTTGCGAGCTCGCTTTCGAGTTCGCCGCCGACCATGCTTTCGACTGCAAGAGGTGGGCTGTCTCTGGTGCCTCTGAGATCAAGGCTCTTGCCATCAATGAGCTGAACTCCCATCCGAGGGTCCGTATTTACGACGACCGTATGGATCCGGAATCCAACTATGTGATCGGTCCTTATCAGGATTACATGTCCCCTGTCAAGGTTTGGAGAGACCAGTGTCTCACCTTCCCTTATCCTACCGACGAAATCACCAAGGCGAACGGAGCTCTCCAGAATCCTCCGTCCTGGCGATAGTTTGATGACTTTAAAAAGATATAAAATATGAAAAAGATATTTTACGTGATTATGGGAGCCGCCCTTCTTCTTCTCGCCGGTTGTGAGGAGAAAGGAGAAGTGTTCTACCAGAATCCTTACAGGGTTATCGTCGACTACCTGCCTTCGACATTCACGATCAATGGAATCTCCGGCAATGTGACCCCTGATGATAACTACGACTGGATCATCTCAAACGGTGGCGGTAGCTTCACCGTGAGGCGTAATACCACCGGTTTGATCCGCCGCGCCGAGTTCACCATCTCCGGAACCAAAGATAAGGCGATTGTCAACCAAAGGGCCCACGGCCTGGACGGAAAGGTCGCTTCCACCATGGTTAATAAAGACGGTGACGCCCAGACCGCGGACATGAAGGTCTCGGTATCCACAGGTAATCCTGACGATTATGAGTCATGGGGTTATATCTTCGGATCCAGCCAGGATATGTCCGCCAACAAGGATTACCCTCAGGGCAAATTCTCCTTGGATGACAAGACTGTCAGCTTGACTGGTGTCGATCCTGAAGCGAACTACTATTTCTGGTCCTATATCGTTTCCACTGAGGGCGACAAGATCTATTCAAGCGTTTTCGGAATTTCGAAGCCCGTTCCCGTACGTGCCGGAGAAGACCTTCAGGCCGCTATCAATTCCGCCCAGGAATTCGCCGAGCTTCGTGTTGAGGGAGGCCAGGTTTATGATGGTCCTATCTTCCTCCGCGACAATGTGAAAGTCTCCGGTGGATGGAATTCCACTTTCGATAAGCAGGATCTGAATAACCGTACCGTCATTGACGGAGGCGGTAAGAAGCGTTGCGTTATCTCCGGTATCACCGCTGACGGAAACCGTCCTGGTGCCAAGAATGCCTGCCTCAATGGTTTTGAGGTCCGTAACGGTCTTGGCTCCGGTATAGTTTTCAACGGTAAACTGACTGTAGAGTATTGCTATGTCCATAATTGCTCCAACTCTGACAAGGGTGGCGGTATCATGGCTACGGAGGCTCCTGGCGACGAGCTCGTTCTCGCCAACAGCATCATCGCCTGGAACAAGGCTGATGCCCATGCCGGCGGTGTGAGTGTCTCTGGTTCCGGTACCAAGGTTACTGTTGTCAACACTCTCTTCAGGGGCAACGCCTCCATCGCCCAGTATGGTTACACCGCCGCCATCCATGGCCAGGCCGGTGTCCAGGCTTATGTGGCCAACTGCACCTTCGTGGACAATGTGAACTGGCGTGACGGTAGTTCCGCGACTTCGTCCCCTTGGAGCTGCATCATGTTCCGTAACGGTGGTACCCACATCGAGTTCGTGAACAATCTGGTCGCCGGTAACTGGTACTTCCTGCCCGGTGTGGCCGACAAACCTGACGAGCATCCCGACCGTTATGACATGCCGATCAAGCCCGAGTATATTCTTGAGCAGCAGGTTCAGCAGTGTGATATGAATGTCATGGGCGGTGACGATCCTAACTGGGTCTTCCAAAGCAACGTCATCTGCGGCGCTTCGGCCAGCAACTTCATCGGCCGTGCCGGTAACGGTGCCGCCCAGAATAAGGCCCAGGAAGCCTGTACCTTCGTTCAAAACGATGACTTCAAGACTGTTTTCGTCAATTATGACGGTGGCGACTTCCATCCGGCCGGTCCTGCTTTGACCACCGGAGAGGCAAGTTCCAAGGTCAGTGACATTCTTGGAAACTACAATACCGATCTTGATGGCAAGCCCCGTTACACTGCCGGTAAGATCAACGTAGGCTGCTACCAGGCCCAGTGATGATCCGACAGTCATCCTGAGGTAGCTTCAGCGACCGAAGGACCTGAATAAAAGCAGGGACGGACCGTTTGGCCCGTCCCTGTGTTTTTATTTAAGAACCAAGGGTTTGAATACAGGAATTAATTCTGTAAATTTGGATATGTATAAATCCAAGAGTTTTCTCGCCCTTGCGATCGCGGTTTTTGCCGCCTTTTCATGCTTCCATGACAAAGAACCCGTAATGGAGGTCAACCCTTTCATCGGGACGGCTCTGGACGGGCACACCAGTCCCGCTGCCAGCGCCCCGTTCGGCTTGGTGCAGCTGGGGCCGGACACAGTGGATGGAGGAGTGGCCGGCTATCATGACAAAGACAGCCTCATCCTTGGCTTCTCCCATACCCATCTGAGCGGTACCGGCCAGGGGGATCTCGGAGATTTCCTCTTTGTACCGGTTATCGGGGAAGTGCCTCAGGATGAGGATGGTTTCGCGGTCCAGCCGCTTCCTTTCTCCCATAAGGACGAGCAGGCGCACGCGGGGTATTACCGTGTCAAGTTCCCTTCACTCGGCATCGTAGCCGAGATGACAGCTTTGTCGCACACCGGTTGTCATCGCTATACTTTCTCTGGAAAAGGTAAGAGGAGTATTCTGGTGGACATGAGGCACAATGTCGGGAATACAAGGCCAGACAGCATATTCTTCCGGAAAGTTTCGGACAACCGGATAGTGGGAGGCCGCCACGTGAAAGGATGGGCTCCGGACCGCTGGGTGTATTTCTCCGCCCTTTTTTCCGTTCCATTCTCGGACTGCGTCTCGGATGGTCATGACAGTTATCTTCTTACTTTCCCTGAAGACACGAAGCAGGTCACCATCAGTGTCGGCCTTTCCTCCGTTGATGCGGAAGGCGCTGAGAATAACCGTCTTGCGGAGATTCCGGAAACCGATTTCGATGGCGCTTTACGAGCCTCTGAAGCGGCATGGAACTCCAGTCTGGGCAGAATCGCCGTGGAAGGAGGAACCAAGGAACGCCGTGAGGTTTTCTACACAGCACTTTACCACAACTTTGTCGTTCCTAACCAGATGGCAGACCTCGACGGCCGTTACAAGAACCATTTCGGGGAAGTCAAGACCGCCCCTGCGGGAGAGGGCTTCTATTTCCCTCTGTCCCTCTGGGACACCTTCCGCAGTTGGAACCCTCTGATGACTCTGCTGGAGCCTGACCTTGTGAATGGTATGGTGTTCAGCATGCTGGACATGTACGACTTGAACGGGCAACTGCCACTCTGGCCGCTTTGGGGAGACGAGGTGGACTGCATGATAGGCTACCATGCGGTCTCGGTGATCGCTGACGCCTGGCTCCGGGGGATAGCCGGTCAGGCCGGCTATGACGGGGAGAGGATGCTTAATGCCATGATCGCTACCTCGAACTCCTACCCCGCCACGGACTGGTACAACCACTACGGCTACATCCCCTGCGACCTCACCCCCCAGTCCGTCTCGATGACCCTTGAATACGCCTACGACGATTGGTGCATAGCCCGTATGGCGGAGTCGCTCGGTCACGCTGATATAGCCGCTGAATATGACACCAGGGCACTCAGCTACAGGAATATCCTGGATACTTCGACAGGATTCTTCCGTGGAAAGGACTCCGACGGCAACTGGAGA
>JAFYYM010000046.1 GCA_017557535.1 Bacteroidales bacterium
ATGACGCAGAACTCCATCCGCCAGAAATGGACGGCGGAAGAAGTGGACGCCTCCCTCCGCCGCATCATGTCCGATATCCACGCCGCCTGCCTCAAGTACGGCACCGGCGAAGACGGCTATGTGAACTACGTCAAGGGCGCCAACATCGCCGGCTTCATCAAAGTCGCCAACGCCATGGTCGACCAGGGCCTGGTGTAACGACGTCCTGTATCTTTTGCTATCGTACCGCCCGACGCCCAAGCGCCGGGCGGATTCGTAGATTCCTACTCTTTTCGCCCAATTACCGTGGCTATCGTCCCATTTCATGGACCTCAAGCCACGAGGACACTGGCAAATTATGCCCATTGTCCCAACAGATGGACCTCAAGCCGCACCCGACCATCAGGGTGCATCCAAGAATCGGGAAACTTCATCCATGGAGAAGGAGGTAACCCGGACAATTTGGTGAATGTCGGAGCTGAAACGGCGACGCAGCTGGCGAACCAACTCCTGCCGCTGCCCTTCATCCAGACTCATGACGCTGATCTTTCCAAACAGAGATTGACAGAGGTCCGGAATAGCCGCGTAGAGTACCTGGTCCCGGAAGGATGGCAAATCGCCTTGGAACTCCCTGCGACGCTTTGCTTTGGACGAGTTCTGCAAAAAGAAGTTCATCCGTTTCGGCGTCCAGAAGAGGGACTCCACCAGATGGACCGGTACATAAGACTCAGGAAGGATGTACCCATCCTCCCCCACCAGCCAGTCAGCGGGCAGGATATGCTTGCTGTGGAGCAGTCTCCGGGCCGCATTGACAGACAATGTTCCAAGTCTTATAGCCTTTGGTGGAGCGGACCGGAAGAAAGTGTTGCCCGTTCCCCACCGATAGGCGGTTGGATGCAGACAGATATTGGCCGCCACCGGATTCATCTCCACATACGCGACCGCCCAATGAAACGATTCGTCGTCCGGTCTTACCCGTTGAATATCCACCTTATTCCGCCGGAGCATTTCCCTGACTCTATATTTCTTGGACAAGAATCTGGAACAATTCTTTTTGAACGCATCGATGAATGCTCGCGCCTCCGCCTCGCTGCAGTACAGGACAAAGTGCACATGGTTGGACATCAAACTGAAAGACAGGACGGTCATTCCCAAGATGAAGGACAATACGGCAACATAATTCATCCCCACCTTGTAATCCTCTTCGTCTCTGAACCAGAGTCCCTCTTTCAAGTGCTCCGTAGTGACCAGCCAATAATCCTTAGAAAGGCAAATCCTGGTCGTTTTCATCGTCCCCCCCCTCTTTCTTACAATCTCCGCTCAAGCTTCTGTCGGTGTCCATCCATGACAAGAACCAGTGGTGAAACCGCGCTTCGTTTTCCAGATGTGCCCTCTTGGAATAAGTATCAAGAACCGGGAATTCATCTTCTGTCATTTCCAGCTTAAAGAGCGCACGATCATACTTCTCGATCAAGTTTTCCCGTTCTTCGTCCGTCGGATTCCTAAGCAGGAGTGCATCATCAGTGGAAGGGATTCTCGCATGGAAAATGAGACTGTCTCCCATGCGTACGTCCACGACCCGGTGTGTCTTCCACGGGAGGAGATAATACTGGCAGCCCGATTCGGACTCGTATTTCCCGGGATTCTTCAGGACGTCCAGCATGTCCTCCAACTTGTGGACCATCACATTCCTAGCAATCCTGTTTCGGCCCAATCTCCTGATAAAATCCGCATAAGGATCCGACCAGACCGTCTGCCCGAGCATCCAGAGCTGGCACTCTTCCTCGGTTTGGTTCCGAGGCCTGTTCAGGCTCAGCAGGTATTCGTCAGGGATATTGTCTTGCGACCGGAACCGTTTCATCTGCAAGGGCTGGACGAACAAGTCCAACGCTGTTTTCCATTCAGGGTCCCCCTCCACATCACAGTCATAGAGACTCCTTGTGTAACCTGATGCCGCATAAAGCGCATGCATCATCCCCACCACCACCTCATCGTAATTCTTGGCTTTCGCCATCACCCTAAACGAATGACCGACCAGGGCGTAACGCTCCGTGTCAGACCAGTCCAGTGAAGTCAAATCGATGATGCTCATACATTGATCCAAGACACTCATATCACACACACATTTAGATGAACATATGGATGCAGGCAGCATCCATCGCAAATGTAGCTTTTCGACAAGAATCCGCAAAGCATTTCTTCTTTTATTTTCAAGAAAAACGGACTCTTTCGTGGCCATCGTCCCTATCACTGGACCTCAAGCAAAGAAAACAATGGTAAATCGTGGCTATCGTCCCAGTAAATGGACCTCAAGCCGTACTTTCCAAAAAAACAGCATCCCGTGCACCTGCGATGCACGGGATGCGTCGGAAGAGATTCCCGATTGGAGCCAGGATGACGGGGCGGGCCGGAGAGCCAGGCCACCACTGAGGCGTCCCTACCAGCCCAGCACGGAGGTGCGGGAGG
>JAFYYM010000047.1 GCA_017557535.1 Bacteroidales bacterium
CCCACGATGGCCACGACGCCGGCGATGGCGTAGCAGAGCTTGACGACGATCGGGACGTACTTCGCGATCTCCTCGGCGCCGGTGGTGAGCGCGTTCGTGCCGGCGGTGTAGTCACCGGCCGTGGACTGCGCGAACGCCGCCGTCCCGCCTACGAGGAGCATCAGGGCGACAGCCTTCGTCTTCGGGGAGGCGAGGAACTTCTTCACGCTGTTGATAATCTTTCGCATGGGTTGGTTTGTTTTTCTTGTTTGACTTCGTGTTATCGCTCCGCTGGGGAGCTCCTTCATCGCCCGGCATCCGTCCCGACATGTGCACCTGTCATCCTGATTCCAAGCGGTTGTTTTCTTTCCTATATCCTGTAGCCGAAGAAGGCCGGGAAGACGATCGACGCGCCGATGATGAAAAGGATGGCACTGAGCAGCGTCATGATGTTCTTCATGACCTCGCCTTCGTGGTACTGCATCTTGAAGTAGATCAGCAGGGCCGAGATGATGGCCATGATGCTGCCGACTGCGTAGCAGACGTACAGCACGTACAGCATCATCGTGACGGTATAATCGTGGGCCTTGGCCAGCGCCCCCGCGCCCCAGGAGTAGTCCACGCCGCCGGACTTGGCCGACGCAACCTGCGCGACCAGAAGCCCCAGCACGGACAGGAGCAGGGGAGCGAGACGCCCCCTATATCCGCTGACCTCCGTCATGATCCTGTTCCTTCTTCGCGTTTGCGTCCCCGGAGGACTTCTCCGGAGGCGTGACCTTCTTCTCGAGGTTGACCGACGGGATATCGCCGATCATCATGGCCTTCAGGTCATTCTGGGACTCCTCGTGCATGGCCTTCGGGTCGAGGGGAACCATCACGTCCTGGGCCTCTGCGACCTTCCTTCCGGCCGCGGTGACCGGAGCGCCGTCTGCGCCCATCGTCGGGCCCGGGTCCTCGTCTTCCACCACCGGCGGCAGGGGAGCGGGGATGCTGCTGATCTCCTGCTCCTTCACGTTGCCGGAGCCGTCCTGGACCTGGAAGCCCCTGTCCGTCATGGCGACGACCTTGCTAGGTTCCGGCGAGGCATCCATCACGTCGAAGGTCTCCTCGTCCGAAGAGACCTGCTCCCTGGGCTTGGCCAGGTCCTTGGCGATGATGACACAGTAGTAGATAATGTACGCCACCGTAAGGGCGACGGCGAAGATCCAGAAAGCTCTCATTGTTCGGGTCCCGTTTTAGTTCTTTTCATATCCGTCCGGGGGAGGGCATTTTCGCGGAAAGTGCCAACGGAGGGCCTCCCGGGGCGCCTCCCCGAGGGTCAAATTAGAAAAGGGAAGAAAGAAGAGGAACCGGAGCGGACCGCCGAGGCCGGATTTGGCCGGAAAAGAGGGAAGAAAAGGCGAGATGATACTCGTAGCGTATACTCGGATTCCCGGGCGGGCACAAAAAATCCCCGTCCCGGCGAAGGACGAGGATTTCAGAAAGTGCCAAGGAGGGCCCTTACCAGGAACCGCTTTGCATAAGGTAGTCGTTCAGGTCGTTGAAGGGCATGAACTTATTCGACATATCATGGACCCTACCAGCAAAATTTCGCTCAAGAGCTGCTGTGGACTTACTTCCGGCATGGTCATTATCGAGGAAAATGTACGCGCAGCGGTAGACATCGATGAAAGGGATAGCCTTCAGGGTGATGCTCGTCGAATTCAGGATGATGCAGTCGCAAGGCCGGCGGGGAACCAGCTCACAGTCACCGCTTTCCTCGAGCACCCTGTATGAGAGGAAATCCATGAATCCCTCGAAGACGCAGCAGGTGGGAGTCCTCTGCGACTTGACCACCCGGTCGATACTCACGGCCTTCACGCCATGACATCCCTTGAAGTACTTGCTCCTGAGTTCCATCCCGCCCAGGATATTCATGAAGGCAATCGAGAAGTACTCCCGGTCACGGACAGTATAATGGGCCTCCTTGCAATACCGCTGACCGATATCGGCAGGAATACCCCGGGATTCCAGGTACCTCAGGAGGGAGGGATTGGTCAGCTCTTCCACCCGCACGTTGTTCAAGAACGTCTTGTCCGGCTGCTTCGAGGCTTGATTCTCCAGGTGCCGGCCGATGCCGCCTTCGAAAGTCCCTATGTCCAGACCGCCTACCTGCTCCTCCAGCCAGGATACGGCCTCACTGAACGTACAGTCGCCCTTAAGGGCAACGACAAGGTCGATGACGGTGCCTCCCCGATTCGTACCGAAATCCATCCAGATGTTCTTCCGGGTGTTGACCGAGAAGGAGGCGTTCCTGTCCGGACGGAGAGGGGAGTTGTACATCAGCTGTTCACCGCCGCCTCTTGACATTACGGGTTCTATGCCCATATGCGAAAGGATATCCTTGATTGGAATCATCTTCAGTTCTTCTATTGTCATTGTATTATAAGTCTTTATGAAGTGTGAATTAAAGTAGGCGTTTACACCACTGTTGGACATCCATAGGCCACAAAAGTGCCAACGGGAACGACCGGTATAGTGGGATAACGCCTAATGGGCACCCGACTATTCTATACTGGTTTGGTCGATATTGAGAGGGACATAGTGAAAATCTCTGTTGTACACATACTTCCTGTCTTCCTGCTTGATCATACCATACTTCACAAGAAACTTCTTCAGCCTGGTGATGATGGCCCTGGAACGGGTGAAACCTATGCTGGAATAGCCTGCAGAAAGCCGTTCCAGGAGATCCTGATATCCCGTCCTCTCGATACCTTCGAAAGCCTTGTCAAGGGCGGCTCGGTGCAGATCCTCTGACATTAACTCATAATCGAATGAGATTATCTGTGCGCTTCGGTTGAAACTATAGTTCTTTGCCAGTACGGGAAGACCATCTTCATTGATATGGAAGGCGAAGGGCTTGAAATCCCGGTCACGCACAAGCGAAGCATGGACCTCGCTGATATTCCCGTCGGCAACGCTTTTCGTTATCTGGAGGATAGTTTCGGCCTTGTGGTTGAGCTCCGTTCCGATATGTCCCCGGACGTTGTCATCCCCCTTGTTCAGATGAAGGACGGTATGAATATGGACGTTGAATTGGCTGCTCCATCTCATCAGTAAACCAATTACTTCCGCAGCCTCAGTTGAAGAATTGATATCAAAGAGAAGATCCCTCAGTCCATCGATGACGACCAGCCCGAGATCGGGCCTTTCAGACAAAGCCATCTCAATGATCGTCTTCCGGTCAAGCGGACTGTACTCGCGAAGCATGACGAACTCGATCTGGTCATTGTCCTCAGTCTCCGGGAGGCCGCATAGCCTGTTGATCCGCTGCAGGACCTTCTGGCAGTGATAGGCGCTCTGTTCCGTGTCGAAATAGAGGACCTTCCTTTTTCCCTCAGGGAAACTCGCCCTGTAGTTCAGTACCGTTCCATTGGTCAGGGCAGCGGCGACGATGGCGCAGACGTTGAAGGTCTTCTTCGACTTGCCCTTGCCGGTGGACGCGCTGAAATTGCCCAGGGTGCTGATGACCGACTTGTCGACATTGATCACCACAGGCGGGGTGGAGAAGACATCTGATGTCCTGATGATTATCGACTTCCAGATCAGATGGAAGTTCTCGGGGGTAACTCGTATTTCCATATCGCTCCTTCATTAAACCTGGCCACATCGCTTGGCGTTGAGAATATCGACGGTATCTTCAAGCAATTCATCATCTGTCCTATGATAACCACCTAATAGCCACTTATCTATCTCGGTGCGTTTGAATCGGACGCGTTTGCCGTCCTTATGATAGGGAACCCGTTTGTAGTGTATCCAGTCATAGACGGTCCTGACGGACGGATGGTCGGGATGGTAGGCTGCAAGCCCCTTGACATCCAGCCATTCGCTGGGTTCATCCGGTTCCTGGTTGTGGACGATGAAGTTCTTGAGTTCACTCACGTCCTTCTGGAGCGAGGACAGTATCCTCGGGAGATGGTCGAACGTGACCCGTTCTTCCCTTGTTGGCACATCAGTCATTTTTGACATAGCTCTTTACGATTTGAAGTGAATACAAGGTTCCTGGATGCGGCCGCAAGAAAGAAACCGTGGCTCGTCGTGAACCACGGCACAAAAATACCGGCCCTTTGCGGGGCCGGGGTAGGTTTGGGGGAACGCCAAGGCTTCCCCTTATTGCCGTTTGTTACTGGATTCTGCTGTCCCGCTCGATCTTGGACGAAATGGACGGGAACAATTCCTTGAGGCAGCCGGCGACAAAACGGAGGTCTTTCTGCGTCTGATCCTCGTCGAACCGGAAGTTCAGGCGCTGCTTGATGTTGTCGGGATTCCTGCCCGTGACGTTACGGAGCAGGCGTATCCAGGCCGCCTTGTCCGAGTTCCCGAAGTTCAGGCCCAGGGAATCAAAGAGGTAATAGAAGAAGATGACCTGCTGGCTGGTGGTCATCCCTGACTCCTTGTCCGGCGTCTTGCCGCCGCGGGCGGCGTTGGACCGCATCAGGGCATTTCTCTTGGACCTGATCCTGTCGAGATCCGACCCGTTCGTCTGGGAGACAACGTATTCCAGTGTATTCAGTACGGGCTCGGCGTCCCTGGAGAAATAGTTCTCAGTCGCATACAGGATAGCATCGATGCTCACATAGCCCTCCGGCGGCTTTTGGTTGGAGAAGTCGTTCATAGCCCGCTCGGTCCGCATCTTGAGCTCCAGGATGACGTCCTGCCGGGGGTCGTAGTCATCCGGATCATCCTGAACCGCCTTGTCGCGCCTGGCCAGTTCCTTCTCGAAGATGTTGAAATAGGGGATTGCTTCCGGGTTGTAGACGGCCTTGTTCTTAATGGCGCTGAGGCAGCATCTCAGATCCGGATGCTCGAAAGCCATCACATAATAGACTGCGCCAAAGATTACCGTCGCCTCATACCAGCGGTTGACCCGGTATTCGTAGTAGTTGAAATCAAAGAACTTGATAAAACGATTCTCTGCTGCCGGTTTCTGATTCTTCAGCCTCAGGCTGTCCCACATCTCACCGACAAGGAGTTCGGGGTATTCTTTCTCGTTCAACCCGGCCAGGACCGTTTCCATACAGTTGAACAGTGTCAGTATCGGCAGGGACGTTTCCTTTATCTTCTGAGCTCCCTCAACCTCCCCGTCATAGAACCTGGTTACAATCGGTACAAGGAATTTTCTAACTCCTTGCATTTTATCGAGATCAGATCTCGATTTGTAGAAGTTACGGATCCTCATATCAATATGGTTTTATTCGTCCTTGGCCTCCTCCTTCTTTTTCTTCTTGCCTTTCGGACCGGCCTCGTCCTTGATCTTGATCCGCTCGACGGCGTCGCGCATGCTCTTGTCGACGATGTCTGCGTAGATCTGGGTGGTTCCCACGTTCGCATGGGTGAGCAGATGGGAGACGGTGTAGATGTCAGTACCCCCGTTCACCTGCAGCGTGGCGAACGTGTGACGGAAACAGTGGAAGGTGATGTGCTTGGTTATCCCGGCCGCTTCAACCCACTCCTTGAGGGGAGCATGGGTATTGTAGCGCTTGAGATTCTTGAAGACAAGACCGGTGGAACGTTTGCCACAGAGCCTGTACGCCTCGTCGGTAAGGGGAAGGGTGGCTTCCGTGTCGGTTTTCTCCGTCCGGATCCGAATACACCAGCCGCCATCCTGGGCTTTTACAATATTACTCCAATCAAGAGCAAGTATGTCGCTGATACGCAGACCGGTAAGGCAGCTGAACAAGGAAGCGTTCTTGAGGTCCGGGACGTCGCACGGGGTGTTTGCAAGCTGGCGGACTTCCTCCAGGGTGAGGTACTCCCTGCGTCTGCTGACTCCGGAGATGGGCTCCAGGAAATCATTGACGTTCTCCTTGAGCATCTTCTCATGGTAGGCGATCTTCAGGCATCCCCGGAAGGTCGACCAGTACCCGGCAGCGGAGTTCTGGGACAGGTCCATGGACTCGTTCTTGAGGTGCTTCGCCTTCAGCAGGTATTCACGGAAGCCTTCGCAGAAGGGGACCGTAATGTCCGACATGAGGCATTTCCCATGACAGTAGTTCTTGAAATGGTCATACACCCGGATCCACTTCTGGTCCTTGGATTCCAGCTT
The DNA here is from genome assembly GCA_017557535.1 of Bacteroidales bacterium. Lineage (GTDB taxonomy): Bacteria > Bacteroidota > Bacteroidia > Bacteroidales > UBA932 > Cryptobacteroides. Next base: position 6,065 of record JAFYYM010000047.1, read on the forward strand.
CTTGCGGAAGTAGGCGAGGAAATCCATCTTCTGCTTGTGCTTGTCCAGGAAATCGAACTGGCCCCGGATAATGGCGAGCTCCCGTTCCGAGCGAATGGCGTTGGCCTGTCTGAGCTTCTCCTTGTTGGCCTCTTTCTCGATAGCGAACTTGGGGTTGTCGACGAGATAGATGCCCAGGTAGTCACGAAAGACGTGCTCCTGCGTCACAGGATCCCTCAGCGGCGGGTAGTAATCCAGATAGAGGGTTATCTTCCCGCTGTTCAACTTGCGTTGGCGAAGAAAAACTTTGGTGGCTTTCATGATGATTGGTTATAGTTTGAATAGTTCATCGAGTTCGGACTTCTTATACCAGACGAAGTTACCCTCAGTCCTTATCCTGGTCACACCTGCCGCTTCGGTTTCCTCCGTAAAACGCTTGGTACCAACGTGATAGTGCGCAATGGCATCATTCCGACGGATATAATCCCTACGAATATGAGACGGTATCTTGGGGGTCTTGTCCTTGAACAGGGGATCGAGGTCGCTTATTTTGAAGTAGACGGAGTTTCCTTGCCGGATTCCGGTTACACCCGCCTCTTTAATCTTGTCATAGAATGTCTTGTTCGCCAGGTGGTAGCGTTTCTTCGCCTGGTCGCACGTGAGGTAGTACTTCTCGATGTCGCCTCGGAACAGACGCGCCCGATCCCATTCCTTTCTCGAGACAAGCAGGACTTTCCCTTTCCGGCAATGGGGGATACCCTTCGTCCTGACAATGGTCGTAATGTACTTGCGCGTGAGACCCTCACTCTCCATCAATTCATCCGCATTGTACCAGTCTTCCGCATTATAGACCAGCTTGGGAGGGAAAAGCCTGTCCAGATCCTTCTTCGGGAAAAAAGCCTTTCCTTTGACGATCCTCGGTCGGATACCCTCGGCTCTGACCTTCTTATACAGCCAGGTATCGGAAATCTCATAACGTTGCAATGCTTCGTCCTTTGAAATCACAATGGAGAAATCTCCTTTGGACGGTTGCGGCAGCCTCTCGGTATTGGCTACGAGCTGATCCATCGGAATGCGCAGGGTCCTGGTGCCAAAACGGACGGGGACGAGTTCACCTTCTTTAATACGCGCGTATACAGTCGGCCTGGTTATACCAAGAAAGGCCGCGGCTTCGGTAATTGAGAGATACTCCTTTCCGGCCAACGCAGCTCTCGTATCAAGAGTCGAGAGGACGTTCTTCTTCGCGGCATTCCGAAGACGTTTCTCCTGATTCTTATGGTTGATTCTGCACGCCTCGCAACAGAAAATCTGACGTCCATGCTCGGGTGTGAAAGTCTTTCCACAGTATTTGCAGATTCTGATGGCCTTGTTCATACTTTTTACAAACCAAATGCAATGTTTTTCAAAAAACCTCCAAAAAGCCAAAAATGGCGTTTTATGGTGTAACGTTTGTAAAGATATGTAAAAAAATGTAAAATTACAAACTTTGGCGTCAAAGGTAAAAAGTTTCTACCACGCGTGGTAGAAATGTGGTAGAAAAACGGTCAAATTAACCGCCTGTAACCAAAATTAACCAACAACCGAAATTGTGGTTAATCGTTGATTATCAGCGGTTTATGATTTTTGCTACTGGATGTATACGCCTTTCTACGGGCGGTCTATTTCCCGATGCAATGCTTCGAGAATATATTCTGCAGAACCGATTCGGGATCAATGAGGTCAGTACCGAGGATCTGATTGAGAGAAGAGATGGCGCGGCGGAGGTCTTCGGCGACGAGATCGGAGGGGGTGC
>JAFYYM010000048.1 GCA_017557535.1 Bacteroidales bacterium
AGGAGAGTCTTACCGGGGCAGGGATTACGTTCTGGATGGACGAGAAAGGTATCGTTCCGGGGGAGGATTTTGCGGCCAAAATACTCAAGCATATCAAGGCGTGCAGAGTCTTTGTCTTTATTTCTTCTGTATCTGCCAATCAGTCGGAATGGACAAGGAAAGAGATTGCATGTGCCCTGATGTATAAAAAGCACGTCATTCCCGTGCTGCTTGATGACTCGCCATTTGATGACGCCGTCATGATGCGGATTGTCGATTTGGACCGCATCGACTATTATGAGAATCCGCAGCAGGGAATCAGCAAGCTCATCCATTCGATCAGTATCTATCTGGAAAAGGATAAGGCCGACGAAGCAAAGATAATTGCCGATGAAAAGCTCCGTGAAGAGGAACTTGAACGGCAGCGCAGGAAGCAGGAAGAAGAGAAGAAACGGCAGGAACAGATAGATAAGATTGAAACCGAAATAGCTGCTCTGGAGGTTCAGCGGACGGAGCGCAAGAAGGTTGTGCTTCAAAAAGAACAGGAACTGAAACTGGCCCAGGTGGATTGGGATGAATGTGAAACTAAGTTACTAAAACTTCAGAAAAAGCTTAAGGAACTACGCGAGTCGAGGGTTAGTGAACGAAAGAATGTGGAGAATAAAAAGAAGAAAGAGGAGAATAAACAAGAAGAGGTAATTCGGGCCAGGTATCGGTTGTTCACCGTGGGCAATGTTCCGTTCAAAATGGTCATGGTTGAAGGAGGCCCGTCAGGGACCTTCTACATTGGAGAGACGCAGGTGACTCAAGCATTGTGGAAAGCGACGATGGGGGCTAATCCGTCCTTCTTTCATGGTCCAAACCGTCCTGTGGAATCAGTAAGTTGGAACGATTGTCAGGGGTTTATACAAGCACTGAACAAGAGATTGTATATGGAATTGGCCGGTATGCAGTTCCGCCTTCCAAGAGAGTCCGAATGGGAATTTGCAGCTAAGGGAGGAAACAAGAGCCAGGGGTATGCCTATAGCGGATGTGATGCTGAGGGCGAACTGGAGCAATATGCATGGTACGAAAAGAATGCACGCTTCTGTGGCTCATTTATATCGAGGCCTAATCATCCGGATTATGGGACTCATGATGTCATGACCAGGAAGCCGAATGAATTGGAGTTATACGACATGAGTGGAAATGTAGAGGAATGGTGTGAAGACGCATATGTTTTAGGGGGCTTGCACCGTGTTATTCGTGGCGGTGGTTGGACCGATGAAGAACACTACTGCCGCGTGGATTTCCGCTTCGGACACTCTCCTGACTACCGTAACGACTACATCGGCTTCCGCCTTGTCCTGGTTTAACAATAGGGGAATCCGGCACTGGGTTATGATAAGGAAAAGTGTCTTGTCCTGAAATAGGTTTACCGGATTTATGAGTTAATGAGTTAGGACTTGAACGTCCTGATATAGGTTTACCGGTGTTGTGCAAATATAGTCAATAATCATTGGCAAACAAGCGCTGCTTTGGCCGCTTCATGCTTCAAGGCAAAGTAGTTCTTCCACAGTTTCGACGCCTCTCCCTTCATGGACCTGGCCTCCTCGGGGGTCAGGTTTCCAATACTCATATGAGGCCTGAGGTGGTTGTAGTTGTAGATGATCTCATCGATGCGCCTTTGCGCGTAAGCGGGCCCGCGGAGGACTTCATGGTAGAGCCATTCCGTCTTCAAGATGCCGTTAGTCCGCTCTGCGATGGCGTTTTCGTAAGGATCGCCGTTCTCCGTCATGCTGATCAGGATGCCGTTCCTCTGCAGTTCCGACACGTACTCTTTTGAACAGTACTGGGCGCCGCGGTCCGAGTGATGGACAAGCCCCGACAGCGTCCCTGCGGGGAACTTCCCAACGGCCATCTGCAAGGCGCGGAGAGGCCCCGCCGTGTCCAGCGTGTCGTGGAGGGCGTGCCCTACGATCTCGTGCGTGTAGGCGTCTGTGATCAAGGAAAGGTACATCCAGTAACTCCGGTTGACGGCCTTGATCTCCACGTACGTGATGTCGCTCACCCAGACCTGGTTCATGCATACGGGAACGAGGTCGCGGATCAGGTTGTCCCATTTCCGCATCCAGTGACGGGAGTCGGTCGTCCTTGCCCGGAAACGCTTCCTGCTGACCAGCATGCCGGCCTCCCTGAGCAGGCCGAACAACCTGTCGCGCCCCACGTCGTGGCCGCGCTGATAAAGCATGACCTGCAACTTCCGGACGCCAAGGCGGGGAAGTTCCCGCCTGATCTCCCGCACCTCATGCAGCAGCGCCGTATCGTCCATAGCATCGACGACCGAAGACGTCCTGGACTTCCAGTAAGCTTGTCTGGTATAGCCAAACAGCCGACAGAGTGACTCCAGGCTTACTTCCGG
>JAFYYM010000049.1 GCA_017557535.1 Bacteroidales bacterium
AACACCTCCTTTTTGGAGCTGGTCCTTGACGCGGACGCTGTCGGTCGGGGTACAGGCGGGTCTTTCGGGACCCGGTACTTATCTTTCATTATTGATACAGGGGCTTAGCTCAGTTGGTTAGAGCGCCACACTGATAATGTGGAGGTCGGCAGTTCAACTCTGCCAGTCCCTACTGGAAGCCGGACACCAGCCCGGCTTTTTCTGTGTATCGGGGGTATAGCTCAGCTGGTAGAGCACATGCTTTGCAAGCATGGGGTCGCCGGTTCGAATCCGACTATCTCCACCGCTGGAAATCAAGCACTTACGGCATCGTAGGTGCTTTTTCTTATTCTCAAGGTTGTGAAAAAGTTGTGAAATCAGCCCTTTATAACCCTTATTTAACTGCATTCAAAGGACTCCTCGAGATCGCTTCAACTCTTCAATAGTCCGTACAAATCTGCTTTTATATGCCGGTATCGGTATGTCCCATCCAGGTAGAACATTATCCGGCAGTTATTATCTCATGCAGATGTGCGGCAGTCATGCTGCCCTGAATGCGCATCATTGTGCCGGCAGCAGTGCGGATCTCAACTGTCAAAAAGCTCTCTGTTTTGTCTACGGTACCCGTTTTTGGTTTGGCTTTTCCGGAAGTCTTTGCCGGTGGCATCATGGGAGATACGAACTCACCACCTGGACGTATTTGAACAAATGTACCGGACTCAGTGGATCGCTCGTCCTCCTGACGATATTTCCGTTTCCAAACATAGTATTGATGACGTGGGATATCGTGTTCGTCCAGATAGCGTTGCTGGCTAACTTGATGCTCCGCACAGTAGGTGTCAATCTCCAGGATCTGTTCTCTAGTAAGCATAGTAACGTTTTTTGCAAAAGTAGCGAGGATTACTCCCCGCTACAATATGCAGTTTATCGGATGCTTACGCCATGAAAACGTATGTCTTTCGAGGGGTAAAGGTCACCCTTGAGAAAGCCGAGTACCAGAACAATGGCTCCCTGGCTTTGATCCTAAAGACACTGGATGGTGAGGACTATGCTGTCGTGACAGTGAACCTCAATCATCCGATGCAATCCGACGACATGGCATTCCTGGATGAGAACAACTATCCTGGTATCGGCAAGGGGATTGAGCAGCACCGTCTCGGATTGCCAATGGGAGTTATCGCAGTATCCGGATACTGCAGATATCCTCTCTACACGTTGTTTATCGACAAGATCTAAAGAAGAAGGAGAGCTCCATTGGGGCTCTCCTATAATCTATTAATCGCAAACAGGACGGACCGAGAACCCGTTGCAACGGGTGTAGTAGTCCCTGTAGACACTGCCGGATTTGAAGCCCACGTACCAAGCGTAGTTCGGGCTGTCCGAATTGAGGGAAGAAGACCAATAATCGCCGCGGGAACCCACATTGTAGAGGTAGGCGTCGCTCCAGTAGCCAGCGGCGGGAAGGAAGATACTGTTACCGTTGGAGCCTGTAACCAGTCTTCCCCTAACGCCATTCTGAGTGGTCCAGGTCCAGGGGCAATTCTCCCTTAACTCCGTCCACTCCGCGTCCGTAGGCATACGCCAGGACCCGCCTAGGTTTACATAAGCTGCATCGTCCTCCAAGTCAAGAACGGTCTTGTTATCAGTGAAACCATTGTAACCATATTCTGACTTGCTGCAGTATTTGGTCAGCGTATTGTATGCACCCATGCACCACCGATAGGACGCCCAAGAATACCCGGCTTCCTTCCCTTCCTTCCACGTCAACGGGTCCTGGCTACTATAATAAGGTTCTGTCTCACCCCAGGCATAGTAATCCCCGTACTCCTCCGGCTTTGACGCCCCCAGATTGAACGAAGCCCATTTTAGTCCCGAAGGCAGACCGAGGTCGATAGCTTCCGGAGTAGCAATGGTATTCGGAGAAGTATCCGTCACGGTCACGTTGCAAGTCGAACTCTTTCCACCATCAGCCGTCATAACTGTTATGATGGCAGAACCGAGAGAAACTCCCGTGACGACACCGGAAGGGGATACCGTCGCGACGGATTCGTTGCTGCTGGACCAGGATACTGTTTTATTCGTTGCATTCTCAGGCAAAACTGTCGCATTAAGGGTGGCCTCACCTCCGACAGATATATCCAGACTTGTCTTGTCCAAGGACACGCTCTCCACAGGAACGAAGCGGCCCAGGGAAATGGATTTACTATTGAGGCCGAAGTCTTGATCCGTCCTCTTTTGAATGGTCTTGACTACCCCATCCTCAACAAAAACGCCATCGGGGTTGACAGGCTCTTCCCAGATAGTCAAATCCAGAGCGCCATTGTTGAAATCATCCGCTATGGTCTGATAGGGCGTTGTCAGTTTGAAGTCGTCCATGAAATGGTAATGCGTATACCACCAGCCATAAGGACTCATTGCCACATAGAGACTGGACGCCCCTTCAAGGATAGATGCCGAGAATTCATGCTCTCCTAAAAACTCACCATTGGAATAGTACTGAACCTTTCCTCCAGGGTTAACGATCACTTTCTCCTGCACCCATTCGCCGGACACTCTGGGTTGCACATACCACTCCTCATTGCGAGTCTGATCGACATAAACGCCGCACGTAATGATCACACCATGTCGCTCCGTAGAATAGGAAATCCAATAGTTGGTATCATAATAACCGACAACTACTCTCTGACCGTTATCAAAGCACAATGAAAGCGACGGAGAACAGAAGCGAGTACTGGTGTAAAAACTACTGCTACTGTAGTCGGGAGTTGAATAAACCATATACTTCCGCTCCAGGACAATCGCACCGTCCAAGACCGAGGGCGTATCCGGCACGAGATTCTTCAGCACACCCCAGGCGGAGCGCCGGACGGTCACGGAAGAATCAGACTTGATGGTTCCCACAAGAACGTCCGAATAAAGCTCCATCGTATACCCCTCTCGAAGCACCTGAGGGACAAGCACAATATAGTAAAAAGAACTTTCCTTGAAAGTGCCACCATCCGGAGCGACCAGGGTGACAGAAGTGCTTCCGTCATCAATTCCACTGACTTGAGGCTTTCCATCGGAAGCGAACTCCACTGTAAGGCGGCCAGCCAGGGATTCACCGTTGTTCCCTCGGAAAACGACTTTCTTGATGTCGCTTCGCGCCAGGGAGAACTGGACACCGCCGCAAACATTGTAGAAATGGAGCTTGTAGTCCTTGGATTTGGCGACACTGATGAATAGGTCATCGGCGAAAGTACCTTCGACGGCCGTCTGCTCTGCGGGCAAGGTCATGGTGAGCGTCGTGCCGGAGATGGCGTTCTCGTCGGAATAAGGATAGGCCGCCACGAATTCCGTCTCCCCATCCAAGGTAAACGACCCAAGCGTGCCCCTGAATTCCGCGGAAGCGGCAGGTTCCGTATTGGTCGACGTAAACTTCCCGGACTTATCCCCGTAGTAAACATTGATGCAATCTTCCGGGCTCCAGAATACACGCCCGTCTTCCTGTATTACCGTCCTTGTCTCTTGCTCGCCGGAAGAGGCATAGAGCGTGAACTCGCCTTCCACGTAAAAAGCATCATTCTTCTCAACCTCCCGGACGCAGCCCAGAACGAGAACCATAAGCGGAATGATCATCCATTTCGTTTTCATCTTCTGTCCTCCTCTCTTTTAGTTCCACGGTTCCCTTTCGGTCCCTTCGATATCGCCGCCCGGTGAACTCGAATTTGCGCTATAAACGGGACGGATGGAAAGACCAAGACAGCGATCATTATCATAACAACCCGCTCTAGTCGATCTGATGCTTAGACTCTTGCCATAAATATTGTAACGACCGATTGATGATGACCAACAAGAGCCCCAGGTACCCGCTTCTTCAAACTCCAGCTTTTTTATGCAACCGGAAGCAGGAAGGAAAATGCTGCTTCCATTGGGGCCCGTGGCTTTAAGACCTTCAACGCCATTCATCGAAATCCATTCCCAAGTACATTGATTCACTAACTCTTGCTCCTCCTCAACTGTCGGCATTCGCCAATTCCCTCCGAAAGCTACGTGGGCAGCATCGTCTTCTAAATCCAACGTCTCACTTACTCCGGTGGAAGAGCTTCCATTACGATACTTTGTTATAGTAGACCCATCGCGCCATTTATAGGACGACCAATCATATCCGGCTTCCTTCCCCGGTTTCCAGGTCAGCGGGTCTAAACTTTTGTAATAAGGTTCTGTCTCACCCCACGCAAAGTAATCCCCATACTCTTCCGGCTTCGACGCCCCCAGATTGAACGAAGCCCATTTTAGTCCCGAAGGAAGTCCAAGATCAATGATTTCAGGGACAGAGCACGAATAAGGTGCGTCCTCTTTAACTGTAACAATGCAGGTTGCCGTCTTATCCCCATCCTCTGTCTTGACGGTGATGATGGCATTCCCCTTTGCGATGCCCTTTACCTCGCCGTTTGATGAGACTGTCGCAACCGACTCATTGTCGCTGGACCAAGAAACGTTCTTGTTGGATGCGTTCTCCGGCAAGACGGTCGCAGTTAGAGTCGCAGTACAGCCGATGGCTAATTCCAATTCAGTTTTATCAAGGGAGATGCTCTCGACACGTATACCTTCGGGCACAGTGAAATCTTTTTCGCTACTTTGGAAAGAAGCACAAAGCCCATCTCCATTCATGATTCTTGAGACAATGTACCATTTGTGGGGACCAGGGGAAACGTACGGAAGGATACATTGACACTCATTCTCAACAGTCTTCACGAATTGTTTATCGAGATAGATATCATAGAAACATGGTAGTTCAAGTATCGGTGTGTAAGCATTCTCTGGATCCCAGAAACTACTTTGACCTGTATATGATTGAGGGCGAGCAACAGTCCACGAAAAAATCATACTTGTGCCACTAGTCTCAAAATGAAGATTGCCGGGTGTTGAGTCTAATAGATAATAATCACTAACATCTATTTTAGGATTAGTTTCATGATTGTACAATTTATGAGAATATGAAGGATCATCAATCCCGTTATTCGTACTAATCAGATAATTCCGAATAAGATCGCCTTCTACATCATTGGAATTGAAATACGAGGATGCATACTTAAAGCCAGTTCCTTGAGTCATTAAGTTCATAATTCGATACATGCCCGTATCAGCAACGCCACCTGCAACGGATTCCGTGAACCCACCATAAGCATATGCTTCTAAGTCAAAGAAGCATTGTTTCAAATCATCATCCATAAAACTCTGACATGCTCCGGCATATATAATAGAACCCGGGAACCTGGATGCAGACTCTTCTTTCTGCTTTTCTAACCAAGGAACAGTTAAGCAGTAATTCGGCCCAACAATATCATCGGAAGTTGTTACTATACACCGTCCCATGTCGCCGAAGACTCTATTCTTTATGTAGTCCGAAACAGAAGACACAAAGATATGATCAACTGGTTGACCTGAAGAGATCGCTGTAGTGATATCGCCTTTGTTTGTTTTAGCATTTGATACACCGTGAGACCTAATTAGAACCAAATCATATTGGCATAGATTCTTTAGCTCAAATTGAGACATATCTGCCTTATTATTCACGACAGGATTCAATGAAAAATCGGCACATGCAAGCAAGTCCTCCAATAAACCTATTTGGACAGTGATTGCTCGGGTTTTTGCAGACTGAAAAGGCGCTAACAAGATCGCTTTTTTAGATGATGGCTCCAAAATGCTTTTCTGTTTCCTTGTTTGTACTGAAGTAATAACTGTTGAAAGAGCGGAGCTTTCATCTGGAGATAAAAGAACATTTGAACTCTCTTCCGGTGTTAGAAAGAAATTCAAATAAGAACTATCCATTTGCTGGATATAGGCTACATCCTCCGATTCGCTAAGGCTAACAGATAATACACCATCAAGTTTGGAGATTTCATTCAAGAGTTCAGAAGTATTTCCAGGATGACTTGTTTTCTTGATCTGGGCAATGGCTTCTGTAATGTCCTCTGTAAGTGTTATTGATTCTTCCCAGTCCTCCTTCGTCTCTGGAAAATGTGTCGTCTTGGGGGCATATTCAATCCTTTCATCGGCCTTATCCAAAGACCCGTAGATGCTTCGCTTGATCTGAGCAACCTTCTCTGACACCTTCCTGGCATAGTCTGTATCCTTATAGAACCTCAACTTATAACCCTTCTCTAATGCTCCCGGAATGGCGACAAGATAGTACCAAGTATCTTTCTGGAAAGCGTCCTCTCCCTCCGGAGGAAGGAGAGTGATAAACTGGCTGCCGCCGACAACCTCCTGAACCACAGGGATTCCACTCTCGTCAAAGCCGATCTTGACCTTTCCGGAGATACTCTCTCCTCCCAGACCCTCGAAGATCACCTTTTTGATCCCCTCTTCCGTCACGGTGAAGCGTATTCCGCCGCCTACATTGTAGAACTGAAGCGTTCGGCCGGTGGTGCGGGCGAGGGAAAGGTTCATGTTCTTCCCGAAAGATCCGGCCCGGGCGACCTGCGTGGAAGGCAAGGTCGTCGTGACCGCCTGCCCGTCGAAGACCGCTTCTTCCGCATAAGGGTAAAGTGCCCAGAGCGAATCCGTCTCACCAATGGTGAATCCCTTCTGCGCCAAGACGAAATCGGCCTGCGCGACCCTCTCGCTCAGGTCCGAGACAAAGCATGCCGCCTGCGATCCGCAGAAGACCTTGATCGAGTCCCCCGGCTCCCACCAGACCTGGGTGCCGGACTCCACGGCCGTGCGGGTGGCCGCCGGCTGCTCGGTGACGGCCGTCAGGGTCAGGCCGCCGCGGATCATCGGCACCACCTCCTGAATATCATGCACGCAGGAAACGAAAAGGACCGATGCGCCGATCAGCCCAAGGAATAAACTCTTCTTCATGATTCCGTCCTCCATCCGTTAATTCCAATTCTCAAAACCGATACCCTCATTCCCGCCGGGAAGGGTACTTTCACACAACATGCCTTCCGGGGCGAAACGGATCTCCTCCGCATCAGGCTGGATGTACTCAATGAGTTTGGTCGCTTTGTCTTTCATCGTTAATTATTTGAGATACATACAAATATAGGAAAAGTCTCTCATTATCACCGGGCTTAATTCCAATATTTCATTTCTCTTAATCATTTTTTATCTTTGTGTCTGTCAAGGGTCTCGGCCTTTGGCAGACATATTTGATGAAAGTGTATTGTTTCATCCTTGGATAGGAATCTGGGAAATTTCTAAAACGCAGGGATAAGCAGACCCTTCATCACCTTGTATGGCGATTTGCCCTTCTGGGCATTTCCATACTCGGTGTGGAGTGTATGTTTATTTGCGTTTAGGCTGTCCAGAGCTTCTCCCAGATAAGCAAATTGCTCCACACTTTCTTTTTGTGTTGCAGCTTACCTGGAGCGGTAGGCAAACAAGTCATCAGATGAATCTGAACAATCTATTGGAATCCGCGCAGGATAGGATTTATGAGTCTCCTGTCATGGATGTCTTTTATCTGCAAATCGAGGATACTCTCGCCAAAAGCAACACCGAGACAATCGGGGAAGATGACGATGAGTACGATTGGGGTGATTAATAAGTAAAAACATACAACAATGAAGAACAGATTCTTCCTTTTCTGCCTTTTGGCAGCATTGGCTGTATCCTGCGTCAAGGATCAGCATGAAGTCATCCAGACCATCACAGATGATCCAGTGTTCTATGCTTCGATAGAAGAGCCCGGCGATCCTGTTACAAGGGTTTTTGCCGATAGCCAGCTCCGTGTCCTATGGAATGCCGATGATAGAGTTAGCATTTTCAATAAGAGCACATTTAACCGGCAATATCGCTTTGATGGCCAGGATGGAGATAATTCTGGTGCGTTCAAGGTCGTCCCCAACGATGATTTCGTGACGAGCAACCCGTTGGACTATGTGTATTCCGTCTATCCCTACAACGAGAACACCAAGATCTCCAATGATGGTGAGATCACTGTATATCTCCCTGCGGAACAGTTTTATCGTGAAAACTCCTTTGGATTAGGTGCCAACACGATGGTTGCCGTTACGCAAGGGGATGAACTGATGTTCAAAAACCTTTGCGGTTACTTTGCCATCAAGCTTTATGGCGACAATGTTTCCGTTTCTTCAATCACATTAAAAGGAAACAACAACGAACCCCTGGCTGGTAAAGCGACCGTAGTTGCTCAAACCAATGCAACTCCAACCCTTCAATTTGACTCCACTGAAGCCACGAAGGTACTAACACTGACCTGTGCAACTCCGGTTACCCTCGGCACATCCGCAGAGACAGCAACAACATTCTGGTTTGTCATACCTCCTACTGTTTTCCAAAATGGTTTTACCTTGACGGTAACGGATGATAGGAATGGTGTATTTGAAAAGGTGACCAGCGGTTCGCTTGAAATTAAGCGAAGCGTTCTGAAGAAAAGTGCTGCATTACAGGTCGTTCCGACCGCTGCTCCTGAAACAGTTCCTGAAGCAGTTGACCTTGGATTGTCTGTTAAATGGGCATCATTTAATATTGGTGCCACAAAACCAGAGGAGTATGGAAGTCTTTATGCTTGGGGAGAAACAGAACCCAAGGAAGAGTATTCCTGGGCAACATATAAATGGTGTGCCGGAAGTTCCAGTGCTTTGACAAAGTATAATACGCGGAGCAACTATGGCATTGTAGATAATAAGACAACTCTTGATCCTGAAGATGATGTGGCGACCTCAGAATTCGGAGGAGAATGGAGGATGCCTTGTTACGAAGAGTTTGTGGAGTTAATCACCCTATGTTCTTGGGAGAATGTTACACGCAATGGCCATATTGGATACCTCATCACAGGTCCCAATGGTAATTCTATTTTTATGCCCTTGGCCGGAAATAGCGTTGGTTATGCTGAGAGTTGGGGTAGTTATTGGAGCTCTGATTTGTGTAACACCTCCGATCAGCGAGGGATTGCTAAAGACTTTAATTCTTCTTCTTCCTTAACGTCATCCGGTGTGCCAGGTGATGATTGGCGCTATCTTGGAAGAACCATCAGGGCAGTCAATGGCCCGAGGACGGAGGGAAATCCCGAACCCGTTCCTGAAGCAGTTGATCTTGGCTTGTCCGTTAAATGGGCTTCCTGCAATGTTGGCGCGAAAGAAGCATGGGAGTCGGGTGGCCGATATGCTTGGGGCGAGATAGAAGAGAAAGATCACTACAACTGGGATAATTATAAATGGTGTAATGGGTCCTCTTCTTCGATTACAAAGTATTGTACGAGCTCATATTACGGAGCCATCGATGAAAAAACCCGGCTGGATCCGGAAGATGATGTCGCTACTGTCCTTATGGGCGAAGAGTGGCGAATGCCGACATCGGCTGAAATGACCGAATTGATCCAGAATTGCACTTGGACCAGGACGACGAACAATGGAATGTCTGGATATCGTGTGACGGGACCGAATGGGAACGATATCTTCATCCCTGTGAGCGGTCAATATGATGAGTCTGGCTTAACTTGGAAAACCTCCGTTTTCTTGTGGACTGCGGATTGCAGCGGAGGACTCTATGCATATCGTATGCAAGATGGGAGCGTTGGCTCCAATCACCGTCACGACGGACTCATGGTGCGCGGCGTAAAAGGAATAGCAACTCAGGAAGAGACCATCATCAACCTTAGTGCAAAAGGAACGGCCAATTGTTACATTGTTCCAGAGCCCGGTAAGTATTCTTTCCGCGCAGATGTAAAAGGCGGAACCCAGGAAAGCGTCGGAGTCCCGAATTCCGCTCAGGTGCTTTGGGAAAGTTTCGGGACGTCAGAAACGCCTGACCCCGGTGCGCTAATCCAAGCCGTCTCTTTCTCGAATGGCAATGTTATTTTTGAGACTCCTAAGGAGATGAAAGATGGGAATGCCGTCATTGCAGTTAAGGATTCCGACGGCGTTATCCTTTGGAGTTGGCATATCTGGCTTTGCAATGGATATGATCCAGAAGAAACTGACCAAGTGTACAAGAACGACGCAGGGACGATGATGGACCGGAATCTGGGAAGTCTTTCGGTTAAGCCTGGAGATGTCGGCTGTCTGGGCCTGCTCTATCAATGGGGACGGAAGGATCCTTTCCTCGGCGCCGCAAGAGCACTGTATTCTTCTAGCAGCAATCAAGAGAAAGCTTCCTCTTCCGTCACCTGGCCAAACCCTGTCGCATCATCTGATGAATATGGGACAGAATCATATACAGTTGCTCATCCTATGACTTTTATCACCCAAAACAATTCCAATCATGATTGGTATTTTGGGGCTGGTGGAAATCGATGGACGACTAAAGACACCGAGAAGTCAGTTCAAGATCCCTGTCCTGTTGGATACCGCGTGCCCGACGGCGGCAGTAAAGGCATCTGGGAAACTGCCGGATACACATCTTCACTGGATCAGTCGACCATGACAATGCACGTTTATATTCTTCAATCTGGCCTATATGCCACTTATCCGGCAGCCGGTTTTTTAATGAGAGAATCCGGTATATTGAACTATGCAGGTTATAATGGATTGATGTGGTCAGCGACCTCCTCTTCAGATGGGATGGCGTACTATATGGACTTTTCCCTCGGAAGTACTTCGATCAAAACCTATAATGCCTATAAAGCCGACGCAAGACCTGTTCGTTGTGTTAAAATGGAGGTTGGGGAACCAGAAAAACCTGACCATGAATCCGTAGATCTTGGCCTCTCAGTCAAATGGGCGACATGTAACCTTGGCGCAGTTAACCCGGAGGAGTTTGGTGACTACATCGCTTGGGGAGAGATAATGCCGAAAGAGGACTATAGTTGGGAAACCTACAAATGGTGTAATGGTAGTTCAACCAAACTTACTAAATACAATACCGATAGTTCAATCGGCATTGTTGATAATAACTCTACTCTTGACCTTGAGGATGACATTGCTAATGTGACGTGGGGCGATGGCTGGCGAATTCCCACACAAAAGGAGATGAAAGAGTTGTTAGATAATTGTACAATTGTCTGGACTAATGAAAATGGTGTAAAAGGGCGCCGTTTTACCAGTAAAAAGGAGGGATACACTGACAAGTCGATTTTTATTCCGGCAGCGGGTCGTCGGAAAGACTTAGCAACCGATGAAAATGGCATTGGCTACTACTGGTCTTCATCGCTTGACACAAACTCCCCAACTCTTGTTTATTATATGAGTTTCAATTCGGGCGGCGTGTATTGCAGCTATAGTGGTAGCCGTAATTCAGGTTTATCTATCCGTCCCGTAAGCGACAAGTAAAATAAGGAGAGCCCATCACTGAGCTCTCCTTATCAATTCAATCATCCAGCAGCTTGACTTCCTGGGCAACGACTTCGAAGCACGAACGCTCGAAGCCATCAGTACCGATGTATCTCTGGCATCTGAGCCTTCCCTGGACGAAGACGTGACTTCCTTTGGTGATGGAGGAAAGGTTTCGGCATCTTTCTCCTTCCCAAGCAGTGACGCTGTGCCAGGTCGTTTCGATGATGGGGAATCCCTGTGCATCCATGCTGGCGAAGTTGGTTGCCAGGGAGAATCTTGCGACGAGAGTGTCGCCGACGGTGTGAGTGCGGGCTGTTCCAACGATTCCGCAAAGCTCGACTTTGTTTAACTGTTCCATGATGTTAGTATTTGGTGGTTGTTTCTTCGGCGAAGCTGTAGAAGGCGTCCTCCGATGTGATGATATGATCCAGGAGCTTGATGTCCATTAACGAACAGGCTTTCCTTAATCTGTCCGTAAAACGGATATCCGATGCACTTGGAGTAGGATCTCCAGATGGATGATTGTGAAGCAGGATGATCGCAGCGGCATTCTTGAGCAATACCTGACGGATGACCGTTCTGCAATCGATAGTGGTTTCGGTAAGAGTCCCTTTGGAGAGCATTTCCGTACCGAGTGGCGTTACCCTGGAGGTAAGGTAGATCACCCAGACTTCTTCATGGTCCAGGTTGTTCATGCGGTCGTGGAGCATGGTTGCTGCACATGCCGCAGTGGTGATGGGAGCAAGTTCTTGCATGATAGTTTTTTGGATTAGAGGGTTGTTTCGATGAAAAGATCCTCCCCAGACACGGTGGAGTGAGGAGGATCCTGATAATGAGGGTAGTCTAGTACCTTGACTTCGGAGGTTACGTCGCTGCCTGGAGGAATCGCGAAGGTGCCTTGTGGAAGGTGTATCCTTTGCGCTTTATGGACGATGAGAAGGACAGGAAGAGGTTTCTCCGTGCCCTGGTAGCAGCAACGTACATTTTCTTCCATTCGTTGTTGAAGAACTCCCGCTGCTCGAACGGTGTAAGGTTCTGACAGAAGTACGGATTGGGAAAGTTGCCTTCACAGAGACCCATGATGAACACGTTGTCCCATTCCAGGCCCTTTGCAGAGTGTATGGTCGAGATCGTCAGGAATCCTTCATCGGTAGGTACCTGGCATTCTGCAATATCAGCCAGATAGAACGGTGTGAATCTTTCCCTGTCGGTAGCAAATGCAGCCAGGTAATCAGATGTGGTCCCGAACTGAGAAGCCATATCCAGGAAGGCATTATAGTCAGCAGTGATCTCAGCATCATCTTCAGGACCAGACATGATTTCATCGATTACACGGCGGGCGATTCGGGAGAAGGATGATTCTTCACGGATGGACAGGATCAGTTGCCCAAGGTCCGATTCGTAGAACGCCGATTTCTTCTTCCGTCCATCACGCACGATATCGATACCGGCATACTGGGAGATCTTCCGGATGCTGTAAGCGTTGTCACTGTCGATGATGCGAAGGATGTGGTTCAGGAACCGGATATGACGCTTGAGCACCCTCTGACCGCCAAACACCTTATAAGGGATCTCCTCATGGCGAAGCAGCTTGATGAAAGGGTCCAGATAGCGCAGGTTGTTTGACAGTACCGCACAGGAGTTGATGTTCCCTGAACTGAGAACACCGCTCATGACACGCTCTGCCTCTTCTGGCTCTGTGCTGGATTCCAGGACGGCAATCTTACCTGCAGAACTCACCGGTTGCAGCATGTAATTCACACAGTCATCGAAATGGAATGTGTTCACGAAGTCCGAAATGGGCTGTCCGCATCTATAGGTGATGGTCAGCGTCTTCAGCTCATGGTTCGGATGCCTTGTCAGGAAGTCATCGAGGTTCTTGTACGACCCTCCATTGAACTCGAAGATGTTCTGTCGTGGATCTCCAACGAGGAACACCTTCAAGCCGGGGATCACCTCCAGCATACGGTCGAGAATCATGTAATTGAGCTCGGTCAGATCCTGCGCTTCGTCCACAGCCATCACGGTCACCTGGTCACGCAGCCAGTCCTGGAATTCCGGATTGGACTCCAGCATCTGGAGAAACATCGACAGGATATCCTGGATGGAGATGACCTTCAATTGCTCTTTTACCTGCGCAACGGCCTTGTAAAGAGGAGAGTTGGCTTCTTTGGGATCGCTTCGCAGGCACTTCATCACCGTGGACTGCTTGAGTTCCTGCGGTGTCTGTGCGATGATGTCAGATGCCAGTTCAGTCAGCTCCTCGTCGTCCAGGATGGTGTAGTCGAACGTGTCGCCAAAGGACTTCATCATCTTGAAGCAGAAAGAGTGGATGGTTCCGTTATAGAAGGAGTAGTCGTCGCAGAGTCCAAGTTGGATGGCTTTCTTCTCGAAGCGTTCCCCGATCTGACATGCAGCCGTATTCGTGTAGGAAAGGGCAACGATCTTCTGAAGAGAGTCCGAGGTGACGATGTAGTTGACCAATTTGCTGGTCAGAAGATGGGTTTTTCCAGTTCCCGGCCCAGCAGAGACGAACAGGATATCAGCTGGACAGAGAACCGCATCCCTCTGTTGCTCATTTAGCCCGGAGAGATATTGTTGGTCTTGTAGAAATTGCATAACTTTGTCGTTAGAGTTGCTGAAAAACGAGACACGCTCCCTCGACCCGCCAGGATGAGAGAGCGTGTTTCTCTTCTTAGGAGGGTCGGTTATCTGATGAACCAGGAGTATTCCTGATCACCACAGAGCGCCTTGCAGAGTCCAGTCGTCAGCAGGCTGGCATTCTCCGCACGATCGAGGAAGTTGTCGATGTAGCTGGACTTGTTGGCACCTGTTAGCAGGTTGTACACCTTCCACATCGAGAGCGTGTCGCCACCGTTCATCCCGAAATCCGGATCCTCGAAGTAGGACCTTGCGACGAGTCCTATCTGCGTATCGGTCATCAGCAGTTCAGGGAGACGCTTCCTTTCCGCAAGAGGCAGGAACTGATACAGCCTGCACTTGCCAAGGAACTGAGCGAATTGGCTCTCTGTCATTCCAACCGACTGGAACGCGGACATCAGACGCAGATGCGCTGCCATGTCGTAGCTGAGGAACAGGTCCTGCGCAGCCGTGAAGAGTGCGTTGGTGTCCATCACCTTGAGCGTGGACTTGTAGCCATCCGTGGAGACACAGAGGTTGCAGCACACCATGTTCTTGAAGCCGATGAAGATTCGGAACTTCTCAGGTGACTTCCTGGAATAGAGGTTCTGCTCGTTGTAGGCACGAACACCTCCGATGGTGAGATTGAGTCTGTTCCCGGCAATATCCTGATGGATCGTGGGAACTTCGAGGCAGAACATCATGCGCTCGTAGTAGATGGTCTTGTCAGACTCCAGAAGTTGAGAGACCGGCTTGTGGATGGCTTCAGGGATGCGGCCTTTCACCACGTGCGATACACGGATGGATGGTTCGCTGATCTGCTCCTGGGGGAACGCCTTGTAAGCAGCCTCAAAGACGGTTTCGATGAAGCTCTGGTGGGAGATGGTGACCTCATTGTCCTTGGAGAAGACAGGGATGATGCAGTCATCGGTCAGATGGGCCATTTCAACCTCCTTGGTGTTGGCCTCGATGAATGGTAGTTGGTTTGCAGTCGAGAAGAACTCTGGCTGCGGGACGAACACGGGTACATTCGTCCTGAGAATTGATAATGCTTCCATGATGGTTTATTGTTGATAATAGGATCTGCTCCAGCCCCTTTGTGCTGGGAGCTTTGGTTACGCTGCCGGGGTTCTTCAGACCCTGGAAGGTCTTCGCCGGCATAGATGTAGAGTCCAAGACCGTGTCTGGCACAGGCTTTCGTGAGAGAGCGTTGGATAGCCTTGTTGACATCGGTACTCCGGACGGTGTCAAGAGGGATGGACTGGTTGCGTTGGTCCATAACGGGCAGATACTCGATGTGCTCGAGTCCCTGGATGGTGACGCCGGTCTTTACCCAGCATGTTCTCCCGTCGGTGAAATAGTTCCAGCCGTCGGGACTTTCGTAGATGGTGTAGGACGCGTCAGGATAGTGCGATTTGACTATCTGCCACGCCCAGGCCCAGGAGAGATAGGTCAGGTTGCCTTTCTTCTCCGTGTGCTCGTTGCAGTTGATTGCATTGAGCGTTGCAAAAACACTGGTTTCTTGCATGTAGAGTTGGATTTAGGGTTGGACATATACAGCAAAAGCCGCCCTCGCTGTGAGAACGGCTTCACTGTACGGAACTGTATATGGTGGCAAAGCAGGAGCAGATACTTTGCTCGTTAGTTTGATGTTTTTTGTCTTAATTCGTATTCCCGGAGTATATGAGCCAGGATGTTGTAGTCGTTGTAGATCAGATGCGGCAGGAACTTCTCCAGGTCGTTACAGGATAGCCCGAAACAGCCGGAAGTGGCAGCTAGATTGTGCTCTTGCATATCAAGCCTCCATCCCAGAGCTTCTTTACTTGCGTTTGTAGCCAGTTGTCTGATTACTCGCATATTGGTATCGTCGCTTAGTTTCATCACTTGCGAAACGGATATCAACGGCCTTTCCTTGTAATAGAGTCAGTAGCCATAGTTCTGATATTGGAACATGATGCCATCACCGTCAGGTTTGATTTCTCTGGCTCCAATGCGGTCCAGGGATCTGATGATGTTCTCTTCCGTCAAGGGTATCTCCTCGACGGTGCTGTCGTTTTTGTTTGCTGTCTCAAAGTATATCACCAGCCCGACAGTTGCGACCAGGATACATAGCAGCAGAATTAATTGAATAGTAGTCATATGCATATGTTTTTAAATTTGTTTTGGACGACCCTACCCCGGTTAAGTCGGTCCATCTAAAAGAATTTCCCCAAAACGCTTATGGGGAGGGGGCTAAATCTGATTGATTTTGCGTGTGCGTGACATATATTAGGGTTAAGGAGATGTTTTTCCCTTGGAGGCCGGAACGCTTGTATCGAATGATGCCATGTTGAGATCAATTTTTTACAGAGGGCCACACAATTAACTTGACTATTTCGTAATAGGCCCTATATTATCAGTAGAGCCCATATTAGAGGGCCATAAAGAATAATGAAAGACTCATTTAAAAAAGGGCTTGAGATAGCTCTCCCGGTGGTGACGGCTGCCACCGTTTTTGTATCAGTCGTATGCAGTCATTGGGCAGTTGCCTTAGGAGTAGTCATAATGTTTGACCTGGCTAACTTGTGTAAAAGGTTCCTTGAAGGGAAGCCTCTCTGTTGGTGGCACAAGCCTAAAAATGATGGTGCTGGTTTGGATGAAGGAGGGTAATAGTCCCTCCTTTTCCTTTCATCGAAATCAGATTGTAGCCTATACCTCGGTTGGCGTTTTTGTTATCCATTTGGATTAATCTCTGGAGAAAGGTATCTTTGTTACTACCAATAGTTTTACTATGAGAAGGCTTTTCTTAACACTCATCTTAGCTGCCTCATCCATTGTTGCGTCTGCACAGTGGTATGCCAATACGACTCCGAGAGTTTCTGCAAACGCTTCTTTGGAAGGCCGTGGAACGGAAGGCTCACTTCCTCGGCCCGGCTATAACGTACAAGAGAGCGGCACTGTGGTTGTCACGATTTGGGTGGACAACTATGGCAAGGTCGTCAAGGCGCAGGCCGGCGCGGATGGAACGACCATCACAGACAAGGCTCTCTGGGATGCCACACGCGATGCTGCCATGGGCACGCGCTTTAAGCAGAAGATGGATGCCCCTGCTATGCAAGAGGGAACCATCAGATATGTTTTCCGAGTTGACTCGGGGACGGCCTCTTCCTCAATAAACAATGGCGCGTTAAAATTCTTGGGTATTCCCATTGATGGGCCAGAAGCTCAGTTCGCGTATAAGTTGAGAAACAAGGGCTTTGAATATAACCCGGTAAAAGAATGCTATGAAGGCCAATTCAATGGGCATGATGTTGACGTCTATCTTCACTCGAACCATAACTTGGTTGACCGAGTGTATGTCTCATTCCCTTACACAAATGAGAATGGCATCCGGACGGAATACAACCGCCTGCTGAGCCAGTTCAATGATAACGTCAAGTATCTGGACCTTGTAATGAATAAAAGGATTCCGGAGGATGATGATATCTCATACGAGATAACCGTCAAAAACAAGAGGTATCAAGCCGTCTTTTGTTACTTCGATCCAGATCGAGATTCCATTGCGTTCATGAATGAGGTTATGGATCTGTTTTCAGATTATTTCACCGAGGAACAACTGGCAAAGCTCAAAGAGTATTCAGAAAAGTTAATGGATACCCCAGAGGACCAAAAGGAAGCCCTGCAAACTGAGATGATGACAGAGATGCAGAAAATGGGAGTGGGGCAGGAGGAAAATGCTGACCCAGATCCCGAAAAGGCATTCAAGTTCCTGGCTGCCTTCTTGGATGGAATGAGATCGCTTGCCGATGGAGAGGTCTGGTTTATGATTCATGAGAACTATGGCCGGTATCAGATTGGACTCTATTATGACAACCTTCACAATCGACCTCACGGTGAAGACTTATAATTCAAGCACTGTCACCTTGCAGTGATGCCACATAAAGAGTAAAAGAATATGGAAAATAAGAACTCTCTTCATTATATGGGGACCTCCGAGATCCTTGAGCTATTAAAAACACAAATCACGGAGGAGCAGAATCTCAGGACTACAATCCGCTCCACAATGAATATTTACATCACCTTGTTGGTTGCGGTGCTAGGTGGAATAGTGACGCTTGTAGCTACCACTTATGGTGCACTCGACTCAGTAATCCTTGGCTGTATCCTTATCCTTGCAGGAATCGTGGTGTTCTTTATTGCACTGGCTGCTTTAAAGCATTTCCGTTCAGATTATCTCCGTCAGTCAGAAGCCATCGTGCAGGAAGCAAAACTCGAGGATATCCTTGGCATGTCAAATCCACACGCGTATCCATTACACGAATACTGGAAAGGCGAGACGCTCCTCCCGCAGTCTTTTCTTGAAGCAAGATCAAAGTTTGAGCATTCACATGATTTCGTGAATTGGCTTACAAGAACGACGGATCTGAAAATCGCTAGGATAGTTTATTCCGTTTTTATGGCTGTGGGGTGCGCAATTGCTGTGTTTGGGGTGCTTAATGTGCTAAATATCATTTAGCCTTTAATTCGTCCGTGGGCAAGACCTATCATTCGAAATACGAATTCAAGAGACTGCTGAAGGATCTGGGTATCAGAGCAGCTAAAGCCGAGGCTTCCAGACATCCGGGAGGGACGCGTGCCAGGGGCTTGAAGAAGCAGTCGCTGGATAAGATCCATATCACGGATGACAGGAACCGATTCGGAGATGCCTATGAGAAGAGTTCCCGGATGAGAAGAATTCGGCGGTTTATCAACCACGCTGCCAGGCAGGAATCAAAGGCAGATTTGTCTTCGACACACACATACGACGACCAATAATTACCTCGTAACACTGTTTACGAGGTAATTTTTTACGCTGCGGGCATGTAAACGAGTTGAAATAGTACCGCGAGAGCATGTAAACAGGTCATTTAATTGACAGGGAACATGCTCTCTGGGTTATTTCAGAACCTTGAAACATGCTTTTCAGGCATTATTTCGACCTTGAACTTTGCTTTCCAATCTGATTTGTTTATCCAGAAACAGGTTTTTCGGAATATTTTGACGCCCAAAGGATGTCATAATGATAGCAAATATTAAGAATTTCTTATATTTGCAGAAAAAAAACCCGATTATGGCACAGACAGCGATGACCATCCGTATGGATAAGGATCTCAAGGTGCAGTTTGATGCGCTTTGTGATGAATTTGGTATGAGTACGAATACCGCAGTCAACATCTTTGCGCGTACGGTGGTCAGAAACCGCCGTATCCCCTTTGTCATCGAAGCCCCTGCGAAGGAGGAAACGATTAACAAAGGGAAAGCCGCTTTTGATGAGATGAGACGGATTGCCGCCGAGAACGGCCTTGCCGATATGAGCCTGGAGGAGATTAACGAGGAGATCAGATTGGCTCGGGAGGGACGGTAATGGTGTATGCAGTTATAGACACGAATGTACTTGTCTCGGCATTGTTCTCTGCCCATCCGGATTCGTCGACGGTGATCATCCGGAACAAGATTGCTGACGGGGAGATCATTCCACTCTTCAATGCAGAGATTATCGACGAGTACCGGGTTGTTCTGTCCAGACCCAAGTTCCATTTCCCGGACGAATTGGTTGACGCCGTATTGGCAATGGTCCTAGAAACCGGCATCTCTCTCGACCGGACAATGTCTGATGAAGTGTTTCCTGACCCGAAGGATATTGTCTTTTATGAGGTTGCACTTTCGAAGGAGGGCTCCTATTTGGTGACCGGTAACACGAAGCACTTTCCGAAAACGCCAATTGTCGTCACTCCGGCTGAAATGCTGGAAATCCTTAAGAAGAAGCAACCTTGAACTTCGAGGAGATGATGCAGAAGCAGGATTGAGTGCTCCCGTCATTCATCCTCTTCGTCGTATTCTTGATGTTGTATCAGCGTTCCAGATCTGTTGCCTTGGCGGTTTGCTTAAGGCCGAGTTCCTTGTATATGGTAGCCAATTTCTCTTTGATTTCCGATTTTGGAATTGCAACCTGTTTCGGAAGTTGGCCATCTAATAAGAGAAAGATCTTGGTATCAGCGGTTTCGTGTTTCCGTTTGATGATCTCCTTTTTGATGTTGGACTGATGGTACTTCATCTCACGGACTCGATCAGCCCCCAGGATCTCGAAGGCTTCTTTTACCAGCGGTTTCTCGATCTCAATTCTGGATGCTCGAAAGATTCCCATGTTGTACATACTCTTGCAAGACCTTATGGCGGCATACTCTTCGAAGATGTCTTTAAATGATGATTTCTCGATGGACGTTATAGTTTCCAACTCGACATCTTCTAAATGTGTATGGTTATTAGTGTTTACTTGGAATCCAGCTTGCGAGAGTGAAGCGTTCATGTTGAACTGTGAAGCGTACTGTCCGTTCACGATACCGTAGTTCATCATCTCTTTGTTTACAAGGTTTCGGTCGGCGACAATCTTTCCGTTCTGTTCTGCCAGGAATATGTACTTGTTGACGAAATTCTCGATCAACTTGTCACGAAGGGTTCCTTTGGCGGCATTGTCCATAGCAGCTGCAAATACTTTCGCTTCGTTGAACTGGCTTTCTGTAGCGGCTTTGAACTCTTCTAAAGAGACCTCCTTATAAGGAGAAGTGGCGTAGTACTGGTAGATCTCATTTTTGAATTCAGAATCCCTGAGCCTTCCGCAAACCTGAGCCAACGTCGTCATGATGTCAATCTTCGTATGATCCAGATATCTGTCGCTGACGATGAATGTCCTTCCAACCTTGTCAAATATGTCCTGACCTTCAAAGCAAGTCGACGTATAGAAGTTGAACGTCTTGACAGGATCCAGGGTCGTTTGGATTTGGAACTCACCAAGCTTTTCCTGGTTCTTCTCTTTGGAATCCTTGCTCTGCGAACAGACGATTCGGACTTGATCAGGGGTGAGTCCAGCTAATCGTATGATTCTGGAGATTCCCTCCACGCTATTGATAAATATGTGGTAGTGATCGTCACCTCCTTTAGATGCCCTGGACTTGCATAGGCGGGCCATCGTTTTCGAGGGATCGTCCACCTGCTGCGAGATGACGTTGACTTTGGTGGCGTTGGGCCACTCCAACCTGTATTCCGGCATATCTGCCAACTCGGTCAGTCAGTATTCCCGGGGTAGTGGTGTCGCGGAAACGAACGTTTTCCTGTCGAACCGTGGCGCTCTGTCAAGAACTGCGCGAACGGCCTTATAACGATACTTGTATGAGTTCAGCAGTGTATGCCACTCGTCCACGAAGAGGAAACAATCCTTGTAAGGATCCAGCCCCTGTGCTATGAGGGTGTCGCATACGACCGGCAACGAATCATAGGTTGTCGCGATCTTCAACTGGTCATGTGTCTGGATGTACCTGATGATTTCGGACTCCCGTTCCATCTCACCATGGATTCCCAGGAGCTCTTTGTTACTTGCCGCCTTGTTCTCGACCAATCCCCGATACGGCATTGCGAGGATGGTGTTACCTGGTTGTTTGATGGCCAGTGTTGTTGC
This sequence comes from Bacteroidales bacterium, assembly GCA_017557535.1. Classification (GTDB taxonomy): domain Bacteria; phylum Bacteroidota; class Bacteroidia; order Bacteroidales; family UBA932; genus Cryptobacteroides. The sequence goes on from JAFYYM010000049.1 coordinate 21,319, forward strand.
ACCACAGCCAGTGATGCCCTTGTTGAACACGTAGCCAGTTGGAATCTCCGTCATTCAGGGGTTTTTGTTCTCGTCCCTGTCGGAGAGATAGGTCGCCCACGATGGGGCTTGTCTGATAATGTCTACCATAACTTACTTATTATTAGTTTATTAAAGAAATCTATATTTCTTTTTTAGAAGAAAAAATATCATACTATAATTCCATATACAAGTCAACCAAAAATGGGGTGGAGCAATTGACCCCACCCTATGGTAGTAAGTTATGGAAACCGGGTTCTTCTAAAAAAGCTGAATCTTCAATCTGCCCTCCAAAGAGGGGAATCTGGAGGGGTTGAACTATGAAAAATGATTTGAAACAAAAAGGAATTTATTCCTCCAGATTCCAAATACAAAGATAGTAAAAATTTTTGAAAAACAAAAAATATTTTATGAAAATTAATAAAAGTGCTTGGGACGAGGGAAAGGATCATTTACGCCAGAGATTGGCTTGGGGCGAGGGAAAAAAAGCTGAGAGAAAATTTGTGGCAACAAAACAGCCGTTGTATTTTTGCGACGTCCTTTAAGGACATAATGATTTCTTGATCCCATTTCGTTCGGATTTTCTCCGAATTGTCCGGGATCCCCGGGAAGACGGGTTACATCGATAAACTTACGGCGCTTGCCATGAGCAGCACTGCTGCGTCAAGTTTTGATCGTCTTCTCCGGTGACATTATTTCGAACGCGTGACCATCGCACCTGGTCGGACTGGCTCCCCTCACGAGCAAACGGTTAGCAGCGCAACTCCGCTTCTAGCCTCAGGTCACGGCAAGGACCTGCTTGTGTTGAACTCGGGTCGAGTTGCCGATCGCCCCAGCAAGACCCCCTTGGTCCAGGGTAAAAGACCGTTCTTTGACATAGAGGTCAGGAGCACCAGAAGAAACGCTCCTACGTTATACCAGTTTACCCCGGGCAACCGGATGTAGAACCACGGCGACGAGCAGCCGTCAATAGCTCGGGTCGGTCCACCTGACGGACCAAGCGCCAAGGGCATGGCGGGTTAGTTTTGAGAGGCGCCACCTCCCTCTCACAATGTAACCCTTCCCGGCTGGATATACACAACCGGCTATTATACTATGGCAGAGAATAATGCCACCGCCCAGATGGGCACCCAGGTCAATCAGACCGCTGCAAACGCCAACAGCGAAAATGGCGCCTCCACCCAGACCGCGAGCGCGGAGGTGAAAACTTCTATCCGCCGGCGGAAGATTGATCCTATGCAGGCCATCAACACGATGGTGCTGCGGAAGTTCAAGAATCTTCCCTCAGACATGCAGACCTGCGAGACCAAGCGCTCCTGCATCAACGCCGTGCTGGCGAGCCACAAGGAGAAGTGTGGTGATGCAGCCCGTTATTACGGCTGGATCCTTTACCAGGCCTCCCTGGTGAAGCGGACATTTGATTTCAAATCTGTGTGTGAGCAGAAGGGCCTCACCTCCGAAGAGGAGCAGCAGGCCGTTGCTGAGCACCTTATTATCGATGGAAAGGCGGTGTGTAACAACATTCGCCTGAACGGCCTTGCGCCGTTCACCGGCAATATTAAGATGTACCGGGATCGCCTGGTGCCGGAGGAGTATCGCTTTGATACTCCTGTCAATGGTAAGAAAGAGGAGGGTGCTGCTAATGAGTAGCACCCCCTCACTTCTCGATGCTCTGGCAGCAGTCCTTTCTCCGATAGTGAAGGATGCGGTAGCGGAAGCTCTCCGGGATCAAAAGTCCCAGGAGCTTCCGAGCTATCCCGAGAAGGTGGGAATCAAGCAGGCGGCTGAAATAACTGGCTACAGCGTCAATAGCCTGTACCAGATGAAATCGAAGGGAACCATCCCTGGTGTCGTTAAGGTCGGCAGTAAACTGCTTTTCGACACAGCCACCCTGCGAAAATGGGTTGATAATGGAGGACGTGCCGCATGAACAGGCTGTATGTCCTTAAGGTGGGCTCACGCGAGGTTCGTGGCCTTGTTTCCCCCGGCGAATTGCCGGATGTAGTTCTCACATTCTACCGCGAAGCCTCGAGATGGGGCGCGGCGACAGATTTCCTTCAAGGCGGTGTCCTCGTGGCCAGCAGGGGCGACGTTCAGGTCACGTTGGAGATCAGGTCAACGCACCGTTCCATTCCCAGTAGGCTTCTCGAGGATGAGTTGATAGAGATGATGGATCAGGCGTTCAGATAGACCGTGGACGCAGAAAAAAGAATCCCGTATACCATAGCGGTATGCGGGATTTTTTTGTATCTGGAGGCGTCGGTTAGTCATCGAGCAGGTTGATATCGGTCTCTTCGGCCATCCGGGTCGTGCTGAACTTGGCCAAGTAATGCTTGGTGGTCTCGACGGACTGGTGACCTAGGGCCTGGCTGATGATTTCGACGGATTTCCCCTTGTCTTGCAGGGCCATCGCGAAACTGTGGCGGGCGGTGTAGATGGAGATGTCTTGCTGGCTCTCAGGCAGGCCGACTGCTTTTGCGATTTCTTTTAGTGTGCGATTGAATCTCTTCCGGATTTGGTGGATGTACGGGTCCCTTTTCTCGGGGCTTTTGTCGACGCTGATGATGGGCAGCAGATAGTCCTCGAACAAGGTCGTGTTCTCCCGGAACCAATCCAGTTCACGTTGGATATTGGGCGTTACCTGAATGTCGAATTCTCCCTTGGTCTTCGCGCGTCTATACTGCATCATGGTCACCTGTTCAGTCTTTTTCGTCGTGGCATCTGTAACGGTGACTTGGTACAGATTGTCCTTTTTTAGCAAAGCCATATCTCGCCAATTGATCCCCCGGCAGTAATACGAAAACAGAAAGAGATGCCTCACCCTATCCATGACGGGGTCCTCAAATGATGCCTGAGCAATTTTCTTCATACTCTCGATCGGCAAATACTGATCGGTCTTGTTCAGTTCGGTCCGCGGAACCTTTACCCTTCCGTCTTCCTTCCCGCTGCTGAACGGATACAGGTTTGCTTCTATGACCTTGTCGCGAATGGCAATGTTGAAGATACGCCGGAACTCTCTCAGCCGGATACTTATAGTCCCGTCTGCCTGATTGTTCTTCCGGCAGTTTGCAATGTAATCGTTGAGATAGGAAACTGAGATGTCCTGGAAACTTTTTCGCTCCAGTTGGGGGTCATAGTCCAGCAGTGACTTAAGAGCACTTTCGGTAATCCTTGCTTTGCCAAACTGTCCTCGTGAACGATATTCTTTCTCAATGACGCTTTTCGCATAATCGTAGAAGAGATTCCTTTTCGGCGCATTTACAAAGTCAGATCGGAATTGGTCAAAACCCCAGCTAACGTGGTTTTCGTTATACTTCCGGATGATGCTATGCGCCCTTTCCTCCAACGCAGCGAGCTTGTCGTTGGCTTCCTTATTGGAGTAGGCCTTTGAACTTCCATCCTCCTCTTTCCTGTCGACATAGAATGTTGGAATACCCTTTCCTTGATGAAATCGACCAACACTCTTATCGGCATCAAACTCCTTTGGCGTTGCTGCAAACCCTGTAGAAAAATACTCGCGCTTTCCCCTGTCGGAGAGGATCAATAGGACGTCCTGCTTACCATCAGCCCTCTTGCTGCTTTTCAGAATTGTACGTATCTTTGTCATATCAGTCGCAGTTTAGTCGCAGTTTTCTGATTAAACTCTATATAAGGCGCTATAAACAAAATATGCACTATACGGTCGTAAATTTAGTGATTATCAATGAGAAATCAAAGATAAATAACCAAATGACCTATTATTTGCAAGCATGGGGTCGCCGGTTCGAATCCGACTATCTCCACCAAAAGGGGGCAGCACCAGATTTGGCGCTGCCCCCTTTTGGCGGTGATGCCCGGCAGCGCCGCTGCCGGGCGCAGTCCGATTCATTGGGGAGAGGACTCCCCAAACCCCTCCGGTCGCTGCGCTCCGGGCGGACCATTCATTGAGGGGCGTACCCCTCAAGCTCCCCTGGTCGCTGCGCTCCGGGACCTTGCTTTGCGTCGGCAAATCTCATTTTCGTGCCGCGAGGGGAATGAAACGGCCTTCTCAT